>JBGQKD010000017.1:0-70709 GCA_041499375.1 Gemmatimonadota bacterium | reverse complement strand
CTCACCGGAACAAAACACGGCTGCGAGCTGGGTGAGTGCGGCACGTGCACCGTGCTGCTGGATGGAACGCCGGTACTGTCGTGCCTGGTGTTGGGTCTCGCGTGCGCCGGCCACGCTGTGCGCACCGTCGAAGCGATGGCACAGGGCGGCAAGCTGCATCCCCTGCAGGAGACGTTCGCCGACCTAGGCGCCGCGCAATGCGGTTACTGCACGCCCGCCTTTCTCCTCGCCGCTGAAGCCTTACTCGCCGACAACCCCAAGCCGACTCGCGCCGAAATCAAAGACGCGCTGGCCGGCAACCTCTGCCGCTGCACGGGCTACATAAAGATCTACGAAGCGGTGGAGCTAGCTGCGGCACGGATGCGCGGTGAAAAGGCTGAGCCCAAGACCGAGTCGCTCTATGGCCGCTAAATCGGCCCATCCGCCCGTCGGCCCATCAGCCCATCGCGTTATCGGGAAGGCGCTGCGGAAGGTCGACGCGGTGGCGAAGGTGACGGGTGCGACGCGATTCGCCGACGATCTCGCGTTCCCGCGCATGCTGTACTGCAGGCTGCTGCGCAGCACCCAGCCGCACGCCCGCATCGTTTCGATCGATGTCGCCGCCGCGAAGCAGCTCGACGGCGTGCAGGCCGTGCTCACAGGTCCCGACCTGCCGATTCCCTTCGGGATTCTGCCCGTCTCGCAGGACGAGCACACGCTCTGCGTGGACAAAGTTCGTTTCATCGGCGATCCCGTCGCCGCGGTGGCCGCGACGACCGAGGAGACGGCGACCGCCGCGCTCGATCTCATCAAGGTCGTCTACGAGCCGCTCAAATCTTTCGACTCGGCCGAAACCGCCGTCGCGCATCCCGAGCCGCAAATTCACGACTACGCCGATAGTGGCAATCTCCACAAGCTCATCAATCTCGAGTTCGGGGACGTCGAAGCCGGAATCGGCGAAGCCGATCTCGTACGGGAAGATCTGTTCTTCTTCGAAGGCAGCACGCATCTGCCGATGGAGCAGCACGCTGCCGTGGCGATGTGGTCTCCGGACGGCAAGCTGACGCTGTGGACGTCGACGCAGACTCCCCATTACGTCCATCGCGCGCTCGCCAAGGTGCTGGAGCTCCCCGCCGCGCGCATTCGCGTCATCGCGACGCCGAACGGCGGCGGCTTTGGCGGCAAGAGCGATCCGTTCAATCACGAGCTTGCGGTCGCCAAGCTCGCCATGATCACCGGCAGGCCGGTGAAGATCACGCTGACGCGCGAAGAAGTTTTCTACTGTCATCGCGGCCGCCACCCGACGCTGATGTGGGTGCGCACCGGTGTGAAGCGCGACGGCGCAATCACGGGCATGCACTTTCGGTCGCTGCTCGATGGCGGCGCCTACGGCTCCTACGGCGTTGCAAGCACGTACTACACGGGTGCACTGCAAACGGTGACCTACAATGTCCCGCGCTATCACTTCCAGGGCGCGCGCGCCTTCACGAACAAGGCGCCGTGCGGCCCCAAGCGCGGTCACGGCACGCCGCAGCCCCGCTTCGCGCTCGAGGTGCATCTCGACAAGATCGCCGAGCAGCTGGAAATCGATCCCGCGGAGCTGCGCCTCAAGACACTCGTGCCTCCCAACTCGCTCACCGCAAACTATCTGCGGGTGGGCTCGATGGGGCTCGGCAAGTGCATCGCGAAAGTGGTCGAAGGATCGGACTGGAAGAAGAGATTCCGCAAGCTGCCCGAGGGCCGCGGCGTCGGGCTCGCGTGCTCGAGCTACATCTCGGGCGCCGGCCTGCCGATCTACTGGAACAACATGCCGCATTCGGGCGTGCAGCTGAAATGCGACCGCGGCGGCGGTGTCACGGTGTTCTGCGGCTCGACGGAAATCGGACAGGGATCCGATTCGATCCTCGCCTACATCGTCGCCGAAGTGCTGGGCATCGATCCGTTCGACATCGCGGTCGTCACGGCCGACACCGACCTCACCCCGGTCGACCTCGGCAGCTACTCGAGCCGGGTCACGCTCATGACCGGGAACGCCGCGCTGCAAGCCGCCGAGCGCGCGCGGCAGGTCCTCGCGCGGCATGCGGGGAAGAAGCTCGAGGTGCCCGTCGAGCGGCTGACGTTTGCGGACGGCCGCGTCTGCGATGCCAAGGATCGCAAGCGCGGCATGTCGTTCGCGGAGGCGGTCCAGCTGGCCGAGGCCGCCGAGGGAACGATCGGCACGGTCGGTTCCTACACGCCGCCGATGAGCGCCGGGAAATACCGCGGCGCCGGCGTCGGGCCATCGCCGGCGTATTCGTACAGCGCCTGCGTGGCCGAAGTGGAGGTCGATCCCGAAACGGGCATCGTGCGCGTGCCCACCATCTGGATCGCGCACGACGTGGGCCGATCGATCAACGCCGCGTCAGTGATCGGCCAGGTCGAGGGCTCGATCTATATGGGCCTGGGCGAAGCGCTGATGGAGGAGATGACTTACCGCGGCGATCTCAAAGTGGTCCACAAGATCCCGTCCCTGCTCGAATACAAGAGTCCTACGACGCTCGAGATGTGTGACGTCGTCACGTACCTGATCGAGGACCCTGATCCGAACGGCCCCTTCGGGGCGAAGGAAGTCGGCCAGGGCCCGCTGCTCCCGGTGATGCCGGCCGTGGCGAACGCCGTGTACGACGCCGTCGGGGTTCGCGTCGACGAGGTGCCGATTACACCGGAAAAGGTGCTCAAAGCGTTGCGGAGAAAGCAGAAAGGCGAACCCGCGCGGTACGGTCCCGAGCGTTTCCCCGACATCGCGTGGCCCGAACCGACGCGCGTCCCCACCCCTCAAGAAGGCGGGGACGGAAAGGCTGTGTCGCTCGCCAAGGTCTGAGCGTCTCTCCGGGACACACTCCCGGAGGGACCATGCCGCATCATCCCGTTCGTTTTCTCGCGTTGCTGGTTGGTTTACTCGCCGCGTCGAAACCCATCGCGAACGTCGATACCGGAATCATTTCCGGCCATGTCACGGACAGCACCACCGGCAAGCAGCTTCAAGGAGTTCAGGTCTCGGTCGCTGGAACTGCTCTCGGCGCCATCACCAACCGCGACGGCTCTTACCTGCTCGCCAACGTCCCTGTCGGCACACATACCGTGTCGGCTCGCCTCATCGGGTACAACGCTGGGCAGAAAACGGTCCGCGTCACCGTGAAAACCACCGTGACAGTCGATTTCCGCCTCAAAAGCAATCCCGTTCAACTCCAGGCGATCGTGGTGGACGGGATAGCCGCGCAGGAATCACAGCGAGGCAAGCTTGGAGCCGCTACCGCATACGTGACTGTGCGGGGTGCGACGGCTCGGGAGGAGTACCCGGCGGTTCCCGGCGCCCGGTTCGACAGCACCGAAGCGTGGCGCTACCAGCGCCAGCCCGGCAATCGCGAGCAGTACGACGAGATCGTCGAGAATTCCTTCATCGCCGTCGCGGCCGATCCCCTGTCGACCTTCTCGATCGACGTCGACCGCGCGTCCTACAGCAACATGCGGCGCTTCATCATGCAGGACGGCCAGCTGCCGCCGCGCGACGCAGTCCGCATCGAAGAGCTCGTGAACTACTTCCCCTACGACTACGCCGAGCCCGAGGGCGACGACCCGCTCGCGATCCACACCGAGGTCGCACCCGCGCCCTGGAAGCCGCAACACCAGCTGGTGCGCATTGGCCTCCAGGCACGACGTGTCAAGGTACAGAACCTGCCAGCGTCGAATTTCGTGTTCCTGCTCGACGTCTCCGGCTCGATGATGCCGGCGAACAAACTGCCCCTCGTGAAATCGGCGATGCGGTTGCTGGTGAATCAGCTCCGCGTCAAAGACCGCGTCGCGATGGTCGTGTACGCCGGTTCTGCCGGCCTGGTGCTGCCGTCCACCCCGGGCGACCAGAAGGACAAGATTCTCGACGCCATCGAGCGGTTGGAGGGGGGAGGAAGCACCGCCGGCGGCGAAGGGATCCGCCGCGCCTACGACGAGGCAGTCGCCAACTTCATCCGCGGCGGCAACAACCGCGTGATTCTCGCCACCGACGGCGACTTCAACGTCGGCCCTTCGAGCGATGCGGAGATGGTGCAGCTGATCGAAGAGAAACGCCGCACCGGGGTGTTCCTGACCGTGCTCGGTGTCGGCGAAGGCAACCTGCAGGCGGCCAAGATGGAGAAGCTCGCCGACAAGGGTAACGGCAACTACGCCTATCTGGACAATATTGCCGAGGCGCAGAAGGTCCTGGTACACGAGCTCGGCGGCACGCTCTACACCGTCGCGAAAGACGTGAAGATCCAGGTAGAATGGAATCCGGCGCGCGTGCGCGCCTACCGGCTGATCGGCTACGAGAACCGGATGCTGCGCAACGAGGATTTCGCCGACGACAGGAAGGACGCCGGCGAAGTAGGTTCCGGCCACTCCGTCACCGCCCTTTACGAAGTGGTGCCGGTCGGCGTCAACACCGACGTGACGATCCGCATGCCGGATTCGCTCCGCTACCAGCATCGCAACACTCAGTCCACGAGTGCTGCCGGTCCTGAGCTCTTGTTCGTCAAAGTCCGGTACAAACAGCCCGACGGCGATCAGAGCCGCCTGATCTCGCAACCAGTGCTGGCTCAGGCAGGTCAGGCGCCTTCTGTGGACTTTCAGTTTCAGGCGGCGGTGGCCGAGTTTGGCCTGCTGCTGCGGAATTCGGACTTCCGGGGCAAGGCCGATCTCAGCCACGTGATTGCGGCCGCCCGCGAGGCGCGCGGGACGGACGCGGACGGCTATCGTGCCGAGTTCGTGAAACTCGCGGAAGCGGTGCGTGGCATCGGTCTGGCCCGGCGCGACGGGCAGCACTAAGGCTGGACGGATACGGAGCCGCGGCGTAAGGTCACTCTTATGCCGCGGCTCCTCGCATACGCAATCGCGGTTTGGGCACCTGCTCTGGCGCTCACCTACCCGGGCTGCGCCGCCGGCCAGAGCGTGCGGGGCGATGTCCGCGCTCTCGAGACGAGCCTCCCCCTTCCCTTCAGCACCGTGGTCCTCCAGCCGGGCGTCACCGGCCGGTTCACGAATGACTCCGGAGTTTTTGCATTCCTCGATCTCGCGCGCGGGGATTACCGGGTGGTCGTTCGTGCCATCGGCTACCTCCCATTCGACTCGGTGATCACGGTGGCGGACGAGCCGATCGTGCTCCACGTGGCGCTGCGGCCGCTGGCCATCGAGCTGCCCCCGGTGACGGTGGTCGCCACGCGCGCGTGCCTCCATCCAGGTCCCCCAGCTCGCGATTCCGAGCCCGACCTGGTGGCGATCTTCGACCAGCTCCGCGAGAACGCGGCCCGCTATCGGTTGTTGTCAGACGCGTACCCCTTCCAGTACTGGACCCAGCGGCAGGTGTGGGATGAGCCGAGCGCGCGCGGCGACTCGCTCGTGGTGGACACAATGGAGCTACGCAGCGACGCGCGACTGCTATACAAACCTGGTGGCCTCATCGTCACTCAGCCCGGGCCTCGCGGGAAATCCGAGCGGGTGCTCCGTCTTCCGACCGTGATCGACCTGGCCGATTCGGTCTTCCACGCGGCGCATTGCTTCACCTTTGCCGGCGTCGACAATCTCGGTGGCGAGGCCCAATGGCGCGTGGACTTTCTCGCCGCGGAGCGATTGCGCGTGCCGGACGTCGCGGGGAGTGCATGGCTCGACTCCGCCACGTATGTGCTGCGGCAGCTGACCTTCCGCCTGACCCGCCCCGAACGTGCGGTGCAATCGCTTAAGACTCTGGAGGTGACAGTCACGTTCGGAGAGTTGTTCCCCTCGGTGACGGTACCCGTGCACGTTGTCGCGAGATCCGAGGCAAGAACTCGGTCACGCCATGCGGTGACAGAACATCAAGAGCAGCGCCTGTTGCGCGTCAATTTCCTGCATGGCGTGCCGGGCAGTCAGCCGCCCTGACTGGACGGCTCGAGCGGGGATGAGTAAGGTCCGTCATGCTGCGGCTGCCGAGCTTCACCTATCTGCAACCAAAGACGCTGACCGACGCGCTCGCCATGAAACGGGACGCCGGTCCGGACGGAATGTTCGTTGCCGGCGGCACGGACCTGTATCCCAACATGAAGCGGCGCCATCAGGAGCCGAGGACGGTCATCTCGCTGATGGGGATTCCGGAACTATCGGCGGTTGGGCGGATGGGCGGATCGGCGGATGGTGTGACGCTGGGCGCGGGTATGACGTTGACGAAGCTATCCGACCATCCGACCATCCAGCGATCCGCCGTCACCACCGCCGCCCGCCTCGTTTCCACCCCGCTACTCCGCAACATGGGCACCCTCGGCGGCAATCTGTGCCTCGACACGCGCTGTAACTACTACAATCAGAGCTACGAGTGGCGGAAATCGATCGATTTCTGCATGAAAAAGGACGGCCACATCTGCTGGGTAGCGCCATCCTCGCCGCGTTGCTGGGCGGTCAGCTCGTCGGACGTCGCACCAGTCATGGTGGCGATTGGCGCGGAATACCGGCTGGTGGGACCACAGGGAGAGCGCGTGGTTCCGGCGGGCCGGTTCTATCACAACGACGGGATCAATTATCTCACGAAACAGCCCGATGAGATTCTGGTGGACTTGCGACTGCCGGCGTCGAATGGCTGGGACGCCGTCTACCACAAGCTGCGGCGGCGCGGCTCGTTCGACTTTCCGGTGCTTGGCGTCGCTGCCTGGATAAGCTGGGCGCAGGGAGCGGGGAGCAGGGAGCGGGTCGTGAAGAATGCTCGGGTCGTCCTCGGTGGTGTAGCGAGCTATCCGCAGGAGGTCCCGGAAGCTGGCGCGGCTCTACAGGGATCGCCGCTCTCCGATGAGTCCATCGCTGCCGCGGCCGAGGCGGCCTACCGCCCGTCCAAGCCGATGGACAACACGGACTTCGACCTCTCCTGGCGCAAGCAGATGACCCGGGTCTACGTGAAACGGGCCCTCGATGAGTTGAGGGCCCGTCATTGAGGCAAAGGGCTAGGCTTTACTCGCCGGCGCCGTTGCTAACGCCTCAATCTCCGCTGCAGCCTTCGCCAGGATCTCCGCCACGCTCTTGCGCGCGGCATCGCTCTCGGCTTTCCAGCCGGTCCGGTAGACCGCCTTCACGAGATGCCCTAGCGCCCGGTTGACCTCGGCCATCGAGCCACCCACCGTGCGCTCGACGGTCTCGGTCACGCGATCGAAGATGTCTTCGACGATGTCCTTGTGCTCGTCCAAAAACGCCCGTCCTGTGTCGGTGATTTCGTAGACCTTCTTGCCTTCCACTTCGCGCGCGACGACGAGTCCTTCGTCCTCGAGCCACTGCAACGTCGGATAGACGGTGCCCGGCGACGGTGAATAGCAGCCGTGCATCCGCTCTTCCAGATCCTTCATGACTTCGTATCCATGACGTGGCTTATCGCGCAGCAGCTTCAGAATGACGTACTTCATGTCGCCGGCACCGAACCACTGCCGGCGCCAACTCCGGGGTCCGCGTCCGCGAAAACCCCATGCCCGGGGACCGAACGCAAAACCGAACCCCTCCCATCCGGACTTCCCGCCCATCTTGGCCTCTTGTGAGATGTTACGTCACGATATTCTTGGACGATATATCTTGTCAAGAGCCCAATTTCCGTGCGTGTGCGCCAAGTCACTATCCGACTTACGCTTGCATGTTCGAAGGCCACTCGTACATTGCAGCCCACACTGGACCCCTAGGTATCCACGCCCGCGCCCGGGAGAGGAGCCGCAATGTCTGTGCAAGTCACCCCGCACCCGTCTTGGGTCGCGGACCTGGATTCGACGCTCGAGCCCAGCCGCCAGGCGATCCTCGATACGCCGGTCATCATCGACGCGTCCGAGAATCAGCTGGTGGACGGTCAGATCCAGAACTTCCTGGTCGGGTTCTATCCCATCATTCGAGACTTCCCCCAGTGGCTCCAGATGCTGTTGGATCGCTCGCCCCCGATGGGGCGTGAGTTCTTCACGGACAATATTCGGGTGGAGCGCCGGCACGACGCGATGTGGCGCGCCATGGGCGACGGCTTCAATGTTCACAAGAAGCGGTTCCAGGAACCGGAGGCGATGCTCCCCGAGGTCAAGAAATTCCACGCCTACCTGACCGAGATGTGCCGCAATGCGGAGTTCGGCCAGGCGGTCTCGGCGACGAACTATGCGGTTGAAGGGGTTGCGCAGAAAATCTCGGAAAAAGCATTGCGGGGGCTCGCGAAGAACGAGAAGATCGGTCCGCGCGGACGCTGGTGGCTCGAGGAGCATGCCAAGTACGACGATGAGCATCCCATCCACGCGCTCGAGATCATCAAGGATTGCGTCAAGCGGGGCAACGGTGACACCCCCGAAAAGGTCACACACTCGGCTCTGGAAAGTCTCAGTTTGATGAAAGTCTCGATGGAGGCGTCTTATCACGCGTGAGTAAAGCTCGTCGCGTCTCGCCGACCCGAGGAACCGGGGCAAGCACCGCGGCAGCCAAGAGTCCGCTGGTCGACTTGCTGCAGGCGGCAACCGACATCGTGGCTGCCCTGCCGGACGCCGTCGTGGTCACGGGCGCTGATCGGCGTGTGCTCGCGGCGAACCAGGCGGGCGCCGAGATGCTGGGGTGGCAGGTGGGGGACATCGTCGGCCAGGCGATCGCCGACAGCGTCTCACCGGGCGAGCGAACCCACGTCGCGTCGATGGAAGACCACGTCCTGAGCGGAGAGACGCGCCGCTACGAGACCCGGATCGTCAATCACCGCACGAGTGAAGAGCGTGACGTGGCGGTCTCGAGCGGGCCCTTCCGCATGCACGACGAGATCATCGGTACCGTCGCCACCCTTCGCGATATCACTGAGCCCAAACGCGCCCAGGAGACGCTGGCGCGTTCCGAAGCCCGCTACCGCCACCTGGTGGAATCGGCGTCCGACGCGATCGTCACTCTCGATGCGAACGGCCGCTTCACCACGGTGAACCACGCCGCCGAGAACATCTCCGGCTACAAGCGCGAGGAGCTGGTCGGCCAATGGTTCGCGCCCATGCTCCCGGACGACGACCTCCCCAAAGCGCTGGCGCACTTCCAGCAGGCGCTCGCCGGCGAAACGGGCCTGTTCGACTCGCAGTTCTACCGCAAGGACGGCGAGGTCCGCACGATCTCGATCACCTACTCGACGCCGCAGAAAGACGAGGAAGTGCTTTGCTTGATCCGCGACGTCACCGACCAGAAGATGCTGCAGGAGCAGCTCATCCAGTCGGAAAAGATGTCGGCGATCGGACAGCTGGTCTCGGGCGTCGCGCACGAACTCAATAACCCGCTCGCCGGCATCTCGGCGTTCGCCCAGCTGCTGCTCGCCGAAAAGCGGTTCCCGCCCGATCAGCGCACGGCCGCTGAAACGATCTACAGCGAGGCGCGCCGCGCCAGCCGCATCGTACAGAACCTGCTGACCTTCGCACGCCAGCACAAAGCCGAGAAGGTCCCGACCGCGATTAACCAGGTCCTCGACGATACCCTGGAGCTGCGCGGCTACGAGCTGCGCGTCCGCGGCATCGACGTACGGCGTGAATACGACGAATCGCTGCCGGATACCATGGCCGACGCACACCAGCTGCAGCAAGTGTTCCTGAACCTCATCACGAATGCCGAACAGGCGATGGAGCAGCGGGACGGCCACCATCACCGGCTGACCGTGCGCACCCGGCGCAACACCGACTCGATCCGCATCGAAGTCGAAGACACCGGCGCCGGCATTCCGGCGAATCTGATCGAGCGGATCTTCAATCCCTTCTTCACCACCAAGCCCACCGGTTCGGGGACGGGGCTGGGGCTCTCGATTTCGCTGGGAATCGTGCGCGAGCACGAGGGCCGGATCTGGGCGGAGAATCCGCCACAAACGGGCGCCCGCTTCGTGGTCGAGATCCCGATCACCGAGCCGCGCCCCTCCGGTGAGCACGCCACCCCCACACAGGTGCAAACTGTCGGCAGCGACCGGCTCCGGGTCCTCGTGGTGGATGACGAGGCCTCGGTCCGCGTGTCGCTGCAGCGGTATCTCGCCGGCAAGGGCCACGAGGTCGAGACGACCGCGAGCGGCGAGGACGCCCTCGTTCGCCTCAAGGCATCGAAATACGATGCCGTGATTGTCGACATGCGCATGCCGGACCTTTCCGGCGAGCAGCTCTTCGAGCGGCTGCGCAGCAACGACCCTGCCCACGCCGAGCGCGTGATCTTCACGACGGGTGACCTGGTGAACGAGCAAATGCGCCGCTTCCTCGACGGCACCGGGCGGCCTTGCGTCCCCAAGCCATTCGAGTTCGCTTCTTTCGATCAGGCATTGCCCGCGGCACGTCGCCGCGCCTAACGCCGTTTCACTCCGCTCCCGGTAGGATCAATGCGCCCGATTCTCGCCGCGCTGTGCTTCCTCGTGTCTCCGCTCGCCGCCCCAGCCGCCCAGGAGCCCTTCGACTTCTACTCCCGCGGCCCCTATCGCCCGGCCGTCCCGCGCCCCGAAGCGATCACCGGCTACGCTGCCGGCGACCAGCACACCATGTACGCAGTGATGCAGCACTATCTCGACACCTTGGTCGCCACGGCGAGCGACCGCGTTCGCATCGAGACGTGGGGCCGCACGACGGAGTACCGGCCCATTCGGGCGCTCATCATTTCCGACCCCGCGAACCTCGCCAAGCTCGACCAGATCCGCGCCGGCCTGGCGGAGCTGACCGATCCGCGCAAGACGTCGGCGGCGCGGGCGACGGCGATCGCGGCGCAGAGCCCCGCCGTTGCGGTCTTCCAGTATTCGGTCCACGGCGACGAGCCGGCGGGCTTCGAGGCAGCGATGCAGGTGGCCTATCAGCTCGCCGCATCCGACGAGCCGCAGACCCTGGAGATCCTGAAGTCGGTGGTCGTGGTCCTGAACCCATCCGCTAATCCCGATGGTCATGAGCGCTTCGCCGCCTGGTACAACTCCGTCGGCATCGGCGCGGACCACCCGTGGGCGTTCGAACAGAACGAGCCCTGGAGCATCACGGGCCGCTACAGCCACTTCCGCTTTGACATGAACCGCGACCTGCTTGCGCAAAGCCAGCCCGAGGTACGGGCGATCATGGATGGCATCCTGCGGTGGCGCCCGCAGGTGTTCGTCGACCATCACTCGACGACATCGTCGTTCTTCTTCCCGCCGGTCGCGCAAGCGGTGAACATGAACCTGCCCCCGCAGACGACGAAGTGGTTCGCCACGTATGGCCGCGGTAACGCCGCCGCCTTCGACCGGTATGGCTGGCAGTACTACGTGGGTGGCGTATTCGACTTTTTCTACGTCGGCTATTGGGACGAATGGACCACGTTTCAGGGCGCCACCGGCATGACGTACGAGACCGACGGGGGGCCCGAATTCCGCAAGCGCCGCGACGACGGTAGCATCACGACCTTCCGCGATGGCATCTCACACCACTTCGTGGCTTCCCTGGCGACGCTGGAGACCACGGCGAAGAACCGGCAGAGCCGGTTGCAGGACTACTATGACTTCCGCCGCTCGGCCATGGCCGAGGCGGCGACCGATCCGATGAAACGCGTCGTGATCGTGCCAGGCAACGACCCGCAGTCGGCGGCGCATGTGATTGGGTTGCTGCTCCGAAACGGGATAGAGGTTACGCGCCTGCGTCAGCCACTCTCCTCGCGTGTCGCGCACCCCTACATCAGCCCGGGCAAAGCCGCGACAGCGCGGACTTTTCCCGCCGGCAGCTACGTGATCGACCTGAATCAGCCCCAGCGGCGTCTGGCCAAGGGCATGCTCGAGCCGCAGCCCAGCATGGAGCGGTCATTCGTCCAGCGTGAGATCGGGAAGTTTCAGCGCAACCGGCGGCGCGGCGAGGGTGCGGACAAGGAGGACTACGGCTTCTACGACATCACGGCATGGTCGCTGCCGATGTCCTTCAATCTCGACGCGTACTGGACGGAAGATGGCGGCCCCCCCCCCGCCCCGGGCGGAGACGCGGTCACCGACTCGATCGTCCCGCCTCCCGCCGCGCCGACGCGCGGTGCCAGTGCGTACGTCTTCATGAACGACCGGCCGGGAGCGGCACGGCTCGCGTTTGCGCTCGAAGCCGAAGACTTCAGGCTGGCCGTCACCCACCAACCGTTCCTCATCGGGGGTCGCACCTATCCCCGTGGCTCGTTCGTCGCGCGCTCCCAGCGCAACCTCGCGAGCCTGCACGAGCGCATCGCGGCGTTGGGACCCGCCATGGGTGTCCCGGTCTTCCCGTTACCAACCGCGTTTCCCGACACCGGCGACGCTGGAATCGGGTCTGAAGACGTCGCGGGACTGCACGCTCCCAAGATCCTGGTGGCCGCCGGAGATGGCGTCTCGGAGACGAGCTACGGCTGGCTCTGGTTCTACCTCGCACGCGAGCTCAACGTGGCGTTCACCCCGGTACCGCTTCGCGCGATCGGGCGGATGAACGACCTTCAAACCTTCAACGTGCTCATCATCCCCGACGGCAGCGGCGGCCGGATGCGTCGCGAGCTGGGGGATGACGGTGTCGAAAAGCTGAAGGCATGGGTGCGCTCGGGAGGCGTGCTCATCGGGTATGGCGGCGCGGGCGATCTCGCGGCAAACAAGGACATGGGTCTCTCGAGCATCGCGAGCGTCGCGCCCGATAGCGGTGCCAAGGCCGACACGACCGCGGCGGGAAACGAGCCCCCCTTGGTCTCGAGCACCGCCCCGGCACGCGATCGGCCGGAATGGATACCCGGCGCGATCTTCCGCGCGACGCTGGATACGACGCACTGGCTGACGTTCGGATACGACCGCAACCGGATTCCGGTATTCATCGACGGCGACACGTTCTGGCGGCCCTCGAAGGGCGGCGCGAACGTGGTCACCTTCACCGATCCGGTGGACTCGCTCGTGCTTTCAGGCTTCACCTGGCCCGACAATACCGCCCGGCTCCTCAAGGGCACCACGTGGGCAGTGGTCGAGAATCAGGGCAATGGGCGGGTGGTGCTGTTTCTGAGCGACCCGCTGTTTCGGGCGTTTTGGAGAGGGCCGGCCAAGATGCTGACGAATGCGATTTTGATGGGGCCAAACAGGTAGGTGCATTGATGAAAGTAGGGGCGCAGCATGCTGCGCCCCTACAACAGCCTTTAGATCGCCCGGCTCGTCCGAATCACATCCCGAATCTTCCACACCGGCACCTGAATCCGCGTCCGGATCTTCGGAGCGACACGGAACCAACTCGGCTCCTCGCGCATCCGCGGCATCATCCGGAAGTGGCGTTCGTCGTTCTCCGGTACCTTCCACGCCACGTTGACGTGCCGCTGCTTGCGCAGCACATCGAGTGTCACCGATTCGCCCGGATCGTAGGAGCGTAGAATCCGCATGGCCTGCATCGGTGACGTGGGCTTGCGGCCGCCGATCGACACGATCACATCGCCGCCCTTGAGGGCCAGCGTCGAATCTTCGGGAGCGCTCACCACCAGCACCCCTTCACGCGTCCCGAAGTAGTCGCCCAGGTCGGGATTCAGCTTCACCATCTCGATGCCACCCCACCCTGATCCGAACGACCATTCAAAGGCCCCTTCGGGTTGCTTCGGCATCAACTCGCGGATCCGGTCGAGCTGTCCAGACATGTCCCCGATCTCCCCATGCATCTCGAAGTGGTCCCCCATGCCGAGATCCTCGGCGACGAGCGTCGCCTTGCGGGCATCGTTGCCGCGGCGGTACTCGACCTGCACCGTGTCGCCCGGATCGAGCTTGCGCGCCAAATCGATCAGCTTCAGGCCCGGCCCTGACCTCTCATCCTCCTCCGACGCTGCCCCACCGAGCGCGGTGCCGTTGAAGCGCGTGATGACGTCACCGGCCTTGAGGCCCGCCTTCTCGGCGGGTCCGCCGGGAGTGATCCCTTCGATGCGCGCACCGACTTTGTCGCCCGCGTCGTTAGCCTTCGTGTCTACGATCACGCCGATCCGCCCGCGATTGTCGTACGCGAACGCGGTGAACGGCCCGTCCCGGGTCTCCACCCGCACGCGTGGGCGAGTACTCGGCCGGCGGGGGGTTGCCTGCCCGGCGGCCGACGCGGCCGGTAGGATCAGACTGACGGCGAGAACTGCCACAGTCAAATTGCGAATCATCTAGCTCTCCTCCGGGCCCTTAGAGCCCAACGTAGCGAGCGCGCGTCGCGCGGGCGTTCATCAGCTCCCGCATCAGTCCAACGCGCTCCTGCCAAAGTTTTACCAGTTCGGCATCCTGTGCGCTCTGTTCGCGCTGGGAAAGGGTGCCGTCGAGAACGGAAATGCGGTCTTCCAGGTCTGCCACCACGGCCGCGGCGTGACCGCTCAACACGCGGCCGTCGATGTCGTATTGCTGCAGGGAGTCTTCGAGTGTTGCCGACTGCTGCTTCACCTGACTCAGCTCGGCATGAAGGCCCGGGCCCGGTTGGATCAGCAGGATTGCGGCGATCGTGGCGGCGAGAGCGAGACTGCCGGTCCACGTTCCCCACGTGCGGCGGCGGCGCGAGCGCTGCGCGCGCAGCGCCGATTTCACGGCGGGCCAGCGGTCACGCGGCGGGCGCAGCGCCGGCAGGGCCTTGAGCTGCGCGATTCGCTGATACAACCCCTCCAGCTCCGCCTGACACGCGGCGCAGGTGGTGATGTGCCGGCGCGCCCAGACCGACGCCTCACCCGCCTGCAGGGCCCCCAAATCTTCCATCGTACAGTGCATCATGCATTCGCTCCTTGGTCCAGCATACGCCGCAGGCGCGCGTGCGCTCGCGCCAGCTGCGACTTGGAAAAGCTCACTGACTTGCCCATCTGCTCCGCGATTTCCTCGTGCGTGTAGCCTTCGACGTCGTGCAACCACACCACCGCGCGGGACGTCTCGGACAGGTACTCGAACGCGCGCTCCAGATCGATGTTGGCGCCGACATGCATCCCCGGCTTCCCCGGCTCGTCGTCCAGCGACTCCGTCTCCCGCACCTGATCGCGACGGATCCGCATCAAAGCCTTGGTCGACGCGATGCGGCGGATCCAACCCCAGAGATGGCCTTCACCACGGTACTGCTTGATGTTGCGCACCACCTCGAGGAACGTCTCCTGCAGCACGTCCTCGGCATCCTCCGGCCGCCGCAGCATGCGCCGGACGAGATTGTAGACAGGCGTCTCGAAGGCCCGGAACAGGGCTTCGAGAGCTGCTTCATCTCCGGCTTGCGCGCGGGCGACGAGGACATCCGGAACGGCGAGGGACACGGTCATTGTCCGAAAACTATGATGCCACAACTACGTAGAAGGTCGCGAGAACGATCCTAGGGGAAATCACGGTTCCTTAAGGCGTTGCAAAGTAGTAGCTTGGCGCATGCCCACGTCTGACGTGAAAGAATGGCTGCATCACTGGCAGGATGAAGCGGACGCGGCCTACCTCTACCTCGCCCTCGCCGGACAGGAATCCGATCCGCACAGGAAGGACGTCTACATCAAGCTCGCGGGCGTCGAGGAGCGCCACGTGCAGATGTGGACCAAGCTGCTCGGCGAGCACGGCTACACCGTGGATCACGCCCGGCCGTCGTTGAACGCGAAGCTCCGAGCGTGGTTCGGACGGCGCTTCGGGACACGCTACCTCCTGCCGATGCTGCTCCGCGAGGAGGGCGAGGAGGTCAAGGGATACCTCAACCTCCACAACGAATCGAGACTTCCCGACGCGCAGGCAGTCTCGCTGCAGCTCGCCAAGGAATCCGCCGCGCACGCCGGGACGCTCGCCGACTTGGCCGGCAAGGGCGCCGAGCCGTGGCACAAGACGGGCTCCGGCGGTTTCCTGCGCAACGTCGTGTACGGCTTCAACGACGGGCTCACCGCCAATTTTGGACTGGTCGCCGGCGTGATCGGGGCGGCTGTGCAGCCGCACGTGATCATGATCTCCGGCGTGGCCGGCATGATCGCCGACGCGCTGTCGATGGGATCGTCCGGATATCTGGCGGCGAAGAGCGAGCAAGAGGTGTGGGAACACGAGATCGCGATGGAGAAGGAAGAGATTCGCTTGATGCCAGAGATCGAGATGGAGGAACTCGAGCTGCAGTACGAGGCGAAAGGCGTCGACCCCCGCACCGCCCGCCGCATGGCGGAGGAAGTGATGCGCGACCCAAAGCGGGCGCTCGACGAGCAGGTTCGGGAGGAGCTGAAGATCGGCGAGGCGCACGCGACGCCGTTCCGCGAGGGGTGGATTACCGGCGCAGCCACCGCGGTCGGCGCCTTCATTCCCGTGTTTCCGTTCCTCGTGCTGCAGGGACGCGCCGCCATCTGGTTGGCATTCACGATCGCGATGCTGTCGCACTTCGCCGTGGGCGCCGCGCGCAGCTTCTTTACCGGCCGTGGCGTGATCCGCAGCGGCATCGACATGTTCGTGATCGGGATGGGAGTCGCGGCGGTGGGGTACCTCGTCGGCGGGCTGGTCGCGAAGGTGCTTTAGACGACCAGATTGACGAGCCGGTCCTGCACGTAGATCACCTTTTTCACCTTCTTTCCATCCACAAACTTCTTCACCGCTTCATCGGCAAGGACGCGGTCGAGCACGTCCTTCTCCGCCATGCCGCGCGGCACCGTGAGACGCGACCGGAGCTTGCCGTTCACCTGCACTGCGATCTCGACGTCGCCCGCTGACGCGAGCCGTTCGTCGAACGCAGGCCAACGGGCCTCGAAAACCGACGTCTCGTTCCCCAACACCGACCACAACTCCTCGGCGATGTGCGGCGCGTACGGCGCGAGCATGATCACGAGCGGCTCGATCAGCTCTTTGGTGGCCGTTCCGTGCTTGAGCTCGTTCACGTATTCCATCAGCGCCGCGATCGCGGTGTTGTACTGCAACTCTTCGGTATCGGCACTCACTTTACGGATCGTACGATGAAGCTTTTGCGCAACGGAGTCAGGCGCCGCCCCCCCCCCTTCGCCACCTCCCGCCACCGCTTCATGCACAAAGGCCCACACCTTCTCCAAAAATCGCCGCTGGCCCACGATCCCCGAATCCCGGAAGTCTCCCCCCTCCTGGAACGGGCCGAGGAACATCAGGTACATGCGGAACGTGTCGGCGCCCCATTGCTGGATGTAGGTGTCGGGGACGACGACGTTGCCGCGCGACTTCGACATCTTGGCGCCGTCCTTCACGATCAAGCCATGGGCGCGGAACTTCGGGTACGGGGTGTCGAAGAGCAGATGTCCGAGGTCGGCCAGCACCATGCAGACAAAGCGCGAGTACAGGAGATGCAGCACGGCGTGTTCGTTCCCGCCGATGTAGCTGCTGACCGGGAGCCACTTCTTTGTACGGGCCGGATCGAACGGCCGGTCGTGGAATTCGGTCGACGGATAGCGGAGATGGTACCACGCCGAATCGAGGAACGTGTCGGAGACGTCCGTCTCGCGACGTGCCTGGCCGCCGCACTGCGGGCACTTCACGAAGTACCACTCTTCGTGCCGGGCCAGCGGACTCACGCCCGTATCGTCGGGGCGGAAGTCCTCGATGAGGGGGAGCTCGACCGGCAGGTCCTTCTCGGGCACCGGGACGACGCCGCATTTCTCGCAGTAGATGACGGGAATCGGGGGACCCCAGTAGCGCTGCCGCGAGATGCACCAGTCATGGAGCCGGTACTGGACGCGCGGCGTCGCGAGGCCGCGCTCGGCGAGCCAGGCGACGATCTTCCGAGCCCCTTCTGCGCACGGCATGCCATCGAACGGTCCCGAGTTCATGAGCACACCGTGCTCGGACACGGTCGGCAACGTCTCTCCCTCGACCGCGACGACCTGCCGGATCGGGAGCTCGAACTGCGTCGCGAACTCGAAGTCCCGCTTGTCGTGTGCCGGAACGGCCATGATGGCGCCGGTGCCGTACTCCATCAAGACGTAGTCGGCGATCCAGATGGGTATCGCTTCGCCTGTGGCCGGGTTGCGGGCGTAGGAACCGATGAAGACGCCCGTCTTGGTCTTGTCACCCACGCGCCGCGACACGACGTCCTTGGACTGAACCTCCCGCTGATATGCCTTGACCGCCGAGCGCTGCTCGACGGCGGTGAGCTCATCCACGAGAGGATGCTCGGGTGCGAGGACCAGATAGGTCGCGCCGAACACGGTGTCGGGCCGGGTCGTGAAGACCGTGATCTTCTTGCCGCTCGGCGTCTCGAAGATCAACTCCGCCCCTTCGCTCCGGCCGATCCAGTTCTTCTGAAGGAGGACGGTGGAGGAAGACCAGTCGAGGCTCTGGAGGTTCTCGAGGAGGCGCTCCGCGTAGTTCGTGATGCGGAAGAACCATTGGTCGAGGAAGCGCTGCTCGACCGGTGTGTCGCACCGCTCACAGCGGCCGTCGATCACCTGCTCGTTGGCGAGCACCGTCTTGTCCTTGGGACACCAGTTCACCGCCGCGCGCTTCTTGTACGCGAGGCCCGCCTTGAAGAGCTGGAGAAAGAGCCACTGGGTCCACTTATAGTACGCGGGATCGGTGGTCGATAGCTCGTGACGCCAATCGTACATGCCGCCAAACCTGCGGAGCTGGCGGCGGAAGGTGGCGATGTTCTGGGGGATCAGCTTGGCGGGATTCGTGCCGATGGTGAGTGCGTAGTTCTCGGAGTGAATGCCGAACGCGTCGAATCCCATCGGCTCGAACACGTCGTAGCCCTGGAGCCGCTTGAACCGGCCGTAGATGTCCGCGCCGGTGAACGCGAACATGTTGCCGACATGTAACCCCTCGGCGGACGGATAGGGGAACATCATGAGGTTGTAGAACGGCCGCGCGGCACGGTCGAGGTCGGGCTCATTGGTGTGGCGCTCGGCCCAGCGGGCCTGCCACTTTGCCTCGAGCGAAGCCGGATCGTAGCTTGGGATGTCTCGCATACGGTGGTAAAACTAAACCCGAATGGCCATCAAGTCACAGCAACTGCGGCAGAGCTTTTTGATTTCAGGCGCAGGCGCCGCCGTCCTGCTCGTCGTCTTTGTCGCTTGGCTCACCAGCAATCGCGTCGGGGGCGTCCTGGAGCAGCAGGCCGACGTGCGCGGCCGCGATGTCGCCACACGGGTCGCGGCAATCGTCTCGCAGTATCTCAAGGAACGACACCACGAAGTTGCGTCGCTGGCGAGCATGCCACAGCTCGTCGCCAAGGTTCGGGCGGCCGGGCAGGATGTCATCACCCGCGGTCTCGACAAGCTGCCGATTTCGACGCTCGAATCGAGGTTCGACGCCTCGCGGGCGCTGGGCGGTGACCCCGAGCTGCGCGACTATCTGCGGTCCTACACGATGAACTCGGACTTTTCAGAAATGAGCGTCACCGAGAGTCACGGGCTCAACGTGCTTCTATCGGGCCAGGCGCCGGATTTCGTTCAGCGGGACGAGATCTGGTGGCAACGCGCGATGAAGGACGGATCGTACGAGGGCGAGCCCCAGTCGGATACGACCGGCACAGAAACGGCGCTCGAGTTTGACGTCGCCATCCGCGGCCCGCGGGACACTCGACCGCTCGGCGTGCTCCAGGCCCTGTTCAGCCTCGAACGATTGACCAGGCTGCTCGGCACCGAAGAGCTCGCCGGTCGCGGCGCGTATCTCGAGGTGTTGACGGGCGACGGCACGGTGCTCGTCTCACGCGACCCGACCCTTCTGCTGCAAGTCCTCCCCGACAAAGACAAGATCCCGTTCCAAGGTCAAGCGGTCACCGTCCACATCACCACGACGCGTAGCGACCGGGAGCTCGTCGTCTCGGTCCCGGCGAACGAGGGGAAGTGGTGGGTCCTCTATCGTGAACCGACAAGCACGGCGTTCGCTGCCGCCCGGACGACGCAGGTCACGATCTGGGTGGGCGCTTTGCTCGTGGGTGCGGTGGTCGTGGGCGCCTTGTTCTGGCTGTCGCACCGGCTTGGGCGCCTCGTCACTGATCCGGTGCGCGCCGCGGGTGCTATCGCGAGCCGCGTCGCCGGTGGCGATCTGTCCGTCACCGTGTCGACGCATCGCTCGGACGCCACCGAGGTCGCCGAGCTGCTGTCGTCCGTGCACTCAATGGTGGTGGCGTTGCGGCGGCTCGTCGGCGCCATCCGCGCCGCGGCAGACGAAGCGGCCGCCATGGCGACCGAGATCTCGGCGTCGACGGAGGAGATGAGCGCCTCGACCGAGGAGATGGCGTCCACGTCGCAGGACCTCTCCCGACGGGCCGGCGAACAGGCGCAGCTAGTGCGCGCCGCCGCCGACGATGCGGCGCGGATTCTTCAGATCGCCGCGAAGCTCGCGGGGGGCGCCGAGGAAGCGGCCCGCCGCAATGCCGATCTCTCGGCGCTGGCGCGACGCCACAAGGACGGGCTCGACCAGAGCACCGTACGCCTCGCCAAACTCGCCGACGAGGTCGCGAAAGGCGCCGAGGAAGCCGAGGCCCTGGCGCAGGCGACGGCAAGGATTCAGACGTTCGTGGCGCAGACCAAGGCGGTGGCCACGCAGACGAACATGCTCGCGCTCAATGCCGCGATCGAAGCGGCGCGTGCCGGCCCGCAGGGTCGCGGATTCGCCGTCGTCGCGGACGAGGTGCGGAAACTGGCGTCGGTCGCCGCGGCAGCGGCCGGCGAGACGGCCGACACGGTACGCGGCGTGCTGACGCGCGTGCAGGCCATGCGCGACCGGCTCGTGCGGCTGGCGGAGGGAGGCGCGGCGGTGCGAGAAGCGTCGCAGACGGCGGCTCAGGGGTTGTCGACCGTAGCCAGTGAGGCCGATGCCAACGATGCCTGGAGCCGCGAGATCGCGCAGTCGGCGGGGGAGCTCCGTTCGCTGGTCGAAGAGATCGCCAACCGGCTCGGCACCATCGCCGGCCAGACCGATACGCTCCTCGCCTCCGCCGAAGAACTGGCCGCGTCAGGCGAAGAGCAAAGCGCGTCGACGGAAGAGATCGCCTCTTCGGCGAATCAGCTCGCCGAAGCAGCCGACCGGCTCACCGGCGCTGTGAAATCATTCCGATTGTTGGCGGACGAGGTGCAGCAGGCCGCCGATTAAGCCGGTCAACGGCTCCGCGGCCCGGCGGGGAGATGCTCCAACAGGTACCGGGTGAGCAGCGAGTAGATGTGGAGCGTCGTGCCACGGCCCTCGCAGATGCAATGCGAGCGATTCGGGTACGCCATGAAGTCGAAGGGCTTGTCCAGCGCGACCAGGCGGTTCACCAGACGTTCCGTGCCCTGGTAATGCACGTTGTCGTCGCCGGACCCATGCACGACCAACAGGCGTCCCTTGAGTCCCTCGGCCTGATTGATCGGAGAGGCGCGCTGGTAGCGCGCGCTGTCCGCCGGGCTCTGCAGGAGACCCATGTAGCGCTCCTGATAAATCGTGTCGTAGAGACGCTCGTCCGGCACCGGCGCCACGGACATACCGATCTGGTAGACGTCGGGGTAACGAAACATGGCCTGCAGCGTGCTGGAGCCGCCGCCGCTCCATCCCCAGATCGCGACACGCGTCGGATCGAGATAGCCGCGTGATCTCGTGAGGGCCCGCACCGCGTCCGCTTGCTCTCGGCTCGACAACACACCAATTGCCCCGTAGACCACCTTTCGCCACGCGCGCCCGCGCGGCGACGGCGTGCCGCGATTGTCCACGGTGGCGACCACATAGCCCTGATCCGCGATCATGTGCTCCCACAAATGACCGCCGCTCCAGGCGTCGACGGCAGTCTGCCCCGCCGGCTCGCCGTAGACGTACATTAGCAGCGGATAGACCCTCGTGGAATCGAAATTCGCGGGCTGGATCATCCAGCCATCGAGAGTGACTCCGTCGGAGACGGCGACCTTGAAGAATTCACCGGGACGCGTGATGAGTGGCGCCACCGCCGCCCGCTGTTTGGCATTGTCGACTAGGCCCCGGACGACCCGGTGAGCCGGCAGCTGCACCAGCTCGATCACTGACGGGGTGTCGAAGTGCGAGTAGGTGTGAAAAGCCCAGTGGGCGTCGGGGGAAATCCGATAGGAGTGCGTACCCGCCGCGGGAGCGGGCGACACTCGTACGGCAGATTGTTTGCCATCCAGCCGGGTGCGATACAGATAGCGCTGGGTCGCGTTATCGGGAGCGGCGATGTAGTAGAGCCACTGACCGGGCTCGTCCACCGCCGCGATGTCGACGACGTCGAACGCGCCGGGCGTGATGTTCGTGACTCGCTTCCCGTCGCGGCTGACCCGATACACGTGCCGCCAGCCGTCGCGTTCACTCGTCCACAGGAACTCGGTTCCGTTCGCGAGCCACGTAATCTCGTCCACCACATCGACCCAGGCAGTGTCGCGCTCGGTCAGCACGGTCCGCGTCGCTCCCGTCGCCGCATTCGCCAGCATGACGCGGTCGGTGTTCTGGAGCCGGTTCATGCGCTGCAGGATCAGCTCGTTCGGTCCCGCCCATTCCATGCGCGGGAGATAGTTCTCTCTGGGGTCGTCGGGGATCTGTAGCCACGTCGCGGGGCCGCCATCGGCATTCACGACGCCGGCGCGCACGGCCGAGTTCGTGGTTCCCGCCTTGGGATACTGAATGGGAATGATGCGGGGATAGAGCGAGTCGGTGTCGTTGATGAGGTGATAGGTGCCGACGCCGGTCATGTCGAACCGCCAATACGCGATCTTCGAACCGTCGGGTGACCAGCGGAAGGCGTCGCGGAGGTCGAACTCCTCCTCGTAAACCCAGTCGGTCATGCCGTTCACGTGCAGCGAGTCCGCATCGCTCGTGAGGGCCGTGATCGCGCCGTCCGAGAGTCGCTCCACGTAGATGTTTCCCTGCCGCACGTAGGCCACGCGATCGCCGGCGGGCGAAAACTTGGCATACATGAGCGTGGACGGCGGGGCGTTCGGTCCGCCGAGCTTTTTCAGCGCGCCGGTTTTCCGGTCGAGCACCCAGTAGTCGCCACGGGTGTTCTGGCGCCACACGCGTTGGGTGTTGGTGAAGAGCAGCAACAGGTTGCCGTCGGCCGACCATCCGTAGTCGTCGATGTCGAGCGCGCCGCTCGTACCGGTAGGCACCAGCTGGCGCGCGGAGACATAGACGCTGCGATTGCCGGTGGCGGTCTCGTAGCGCACGATGTCGAACGCATCAGGCATCGCCGCCGATTTCTCTACCGTGCTATAGGCAGTGCCGTTTTCGATCCATCGCGCCGGCCCGAAGCGCTGCGGCGCGAAGTCCGCCGATGCGAAAATGCGGCGCAACATGTCGTTGACGTGATCGGGGAGCTGCGCGGCGGCGGGAGGGAGCACCGATGTGACCAGGGCCAGCAGACCGAACACGACTCTCATGCTTCGCTCCTTGTTTTTTCGGATCTGTCGCGCACAAGCGGGAATGTATGGTGAAAGCAAGTCCTTCGCGCCTGCGGCGCTCAGGATGACAAGAGCGCCTTCGCTTGTAGAAAAAGAGAAATAGAAACAGGTCCTCCTAGTTCTCTTCTCACCCCTCGAAAAGCGCGCTTGTCATCTTGAGCGGAGCGCGCGGACGCGCGCGTAGCGAAGGACCTGCTTTGGCCTAAATTGTGGCTCCATGACCCATCCAAGACCCGAGGCTCGTCGTATGTCACCAAAAACTCTAGCGAGGACGACCGGCGCCTGCTCCCTGCTCGTGCTGCTGGGCGGCATCGTGGCGCAAGGTGTCATCGCCAACGGGCTGATCGTGCCCCGCGACGCGGTCGCCACGGCCACCAATATCCTCGCGCACCCGAGACTCTATGCGTTCGGATACACGGTGTTTCTCATCGAAATGGCGGCGCAGATTGCGATGACGACACTGTTCTACGTGCTGTTGAGACCGGTCGATCGGACCGCCGCGCTCCTTTCGCTCGCCTTTGGCTTAGTGGGTGCCACGATCAAGACCGTGGCGCGCGCATTCTACTACTCACCGCTCCTGGTGCTGGGTGGCGCCGGCTACTTGACGGTGTTCGACACGAGCCAGCTGCAGGCACTGTCGCTGCTGCTCGTCAAAATCAACAATCAGACGGCAAACATGTCGCTGGTCTTCCTGGGACTCAGTACGTTCTTCCAGGGCTACCTGATCGGAAGGTCGACGTTTCTGCCGCGATTTCTCGGCGTGGTGGCGATGGTCAGTGGTCTCAGTTGGCTGGCTTACTTGTATCCCGCACTCGGGTCAGTGCTCTTCTACTATCTGATCGTGCTTGCGATGCTCAACGTCTTGTTGACGAGCGGGTGGCTGCTGGTGCGCGGCGTCGACGAGCAACGGTGGCGGGAGCAGGCCGGCTAGTCTCCGAAATTCGCCAGCCGAACATCTAGCACGTCCGGCAATCCCTGCAGCTTGTCGAGCACGCCATTGGTGAGCGCCTGATCGACGTTGATCGCGGCCAGCGCGTCCGCGGGTCCGCCGTCTGCGCCCTGAGTCGAGCGCCGCGCCTGGTGGTAGCTCGCGATGTTGATGCCTGCGCTCCCGAGGGCCGAACCGACGCGCCCGATCACACCCGGCACGTCGCGGTTCTTGATCACGAGCATCCAGCCATCGGGCACGACGTCCACGTGGTAATCGTCGATGCGGATCACCCGGCCGTGGCTGCCCCCGATGAGCGCTCCGGTGACGCGCACGCGCCCCCGAGCGGTGTCGACCTTCACGCCGATCGACGTCTCGAACCCGCTTTCCGGCACGCCTGTCTTCGTACCGAGCTGGATCCCCTTCTCTTCTGCCAGCACTTGTGCATTCACCAGGCTCACGGGGCCAGCGTTCATGGCCGCGAGCAGCCCCTCGAGCGCCGAGACCAGCACCGGCCGCTGCGCCGCCTCTTCCTTGCCACCGTAGGCGACTTCGACGGCTTTCACGGGTCCATCGGCCAGCGCGAGTGCCAGACGGCCCAGGCGACGCGCCAGATCGAGGAGCGGCGCGAGGCGCCGCAGCAGGTCGCCGCCCATCCCCGGGACGTTGATCGCGAACGAGAGGTCGCCCGCGACCAGCGCCTCACGGACCGCGCTGCAGATCTCCATCGCCACGCGCTCCTGCGCTTCGGCGGTCGAGGCGGCAAGATGTGGCGTCAGAATCAGGCGATCGAGCGTCCGGAGCGGCGAGTCCGCGGGGAGCGGCTCGACGGCGAAGACGTCGATTGCCGCGCCGCCGATGCGCTTCTCCTTGATCGCGTCGGCGAGTGCCGCCTCGTCCACCAGCTCTCCACGCGCCGTGTTGATCAACACGGCGGTCGGCTTCATCAGCTTGAGGCGCGTCGCGTCGATGAGGTGGTGCGTCTGGTCGGTCAGTGCGACATGGAGCGTGACGACGTCCGCCGCGCGCAGCAGCGCCTCGAGCGACAGCAGCCGCACGTGCATCTCGCCGGCGCGCTCGGGCGACAGGTACGGATCGTGACCGACCACCTGCATTCCGAACGCGCGCGCCAGCTGCGCGACGTGACCGCCGATGCGGCCCAGGCCCACGACGCCCATCGTCTTGCCGCGGAGCTCGGTGCCTTCGAACCGCTTGCGATCCCATTCCCCGCGCCGCATCGCGGCCGCCGCGTCCGATATGCGGCGCACCAGCGCGAGCAGCAGGCCCATCGCGTGCTCGCCTGCGCTGACGGTATTGGCGCCCGGCGTATTCATCACCGCGATGCCGCGTCGCGTCGCGGCTTGGACGTCGATCGTATCCACGCCGGTGCCGGCGCGCGCGACCACGCGCAGGTGTGGCGCACGGGCCATCAGACTCGCCGTGACGCGCGTTTCGCTGCGCACGATCAGCGCGTGAGCGCCGGCGATCGCCTTATCCAGCTCCGCCGGCTTGCCCGCGACGTCGATGACTTCGATGTCGGGGGTCTTGGAGAGGAGGTCGAGGCCGCTTCCTGCCACGCGGTCCGCCACGACGACCCGCCACGGAGGGGTCATCCCAGCGCCCGCTCGATCAGCGGGAGCAGCTCATCGAGCGCCGCCACGGTGTGGTCGCCCATGTGTCCGATGCGGATCGTGGAATCCTTCAGCGCACCGTACCCCGCCCCGATCGTCCACCCCTGCTGCTTCAGCGCGCCGACGACGTCCTTGGAGTGTTTCCCTTCGGGAAGGCGCAGGCAGGAGACGGTCCAGCTGTGGCGGCCCTCGCGCGGCAGGAACTTGACGCCGTGCTCGGCGCTCCACGTTTCGACGCGCCGCCGCATCGCATCATGCCGTTTCCACCGCGCTTCGATGCCCCCCTCGCGCTCGATCCGCCCGAGCTGCACCTCGAGTGCATAGAGCAGTGAGATCGCCGGTGTGTTGGTCGGCTGGAATTTGGTCGTTGCCGTCAGGAAGCTGATCACGTCGAAGTAGGCGCCGCGCTCCTCGAGGGTCTTGGCGCGCTCGACCATCCGCTCCGACGCCACGCCCAGCGCGAGCCCGGGCGGCAACGCCAACGCCTTCTGCGAACCGGTGAACGCGAAGTCGAGCTTCCAGGCATCCGTCTCGACCGGAGAGCCCACCATCGAGGTCACGCAGTCGACGAGCAGCAGCACGTCATCGAATTCCTGGACCACTTCGGCGTAGCCGGCGACGTCCTGCAGTACTCCGGTCGATGTCTCGGAGTGGACGCACGTCACCGCGTCCACGGGGGTCCGCTTCAAAGCATCGCGCAGCATGTCGGGTTCCACGGCCGCGCCGAGCGGGACGTCGAGCCGGATGCACTCCTTGCCGCACGCGCCGACGATGCCCGCGAACCGCTCGCTGAACGCGCCGTTGACGAGCGACAGCGCCCGGCGACGGATGCCGTTGCGGACCGCCATCTCCATGAAGCCGGTCGCCGAGTTCGTGCCGACGAATACCGGCCGCGCCGTGCGGCAGACGGCGCCGAGCTTCGGGGCAACGTTCTGCAGCAGCTTTTCCATCGTCGAAGAGCGATGCCCGATCATCGGCCGGACCATGGCCTCCAGGACCTCGGGATGAACGTCCGTCGGTCCGGGGAGGAAGAACTTGCCGAATGTGGGGACAGCGACGGTGTGTGTCGGAACGGATGCCGCGGATGTCATGCGCTGGCCCGTTCCAGCTCTTCGACGAGACCACCCATGGCGACCTCACTCGTCTTGACCAGCCGCACACCCTCGTCGCCCCACTCCTTGAGCAGGTGTTCGGCCACGTCGCGGTCGATCGGCTTCATGGCGTCAACGACCGCGAACAGCCGGACCTGGGGCCGGTGCTGCAGCAGCCCTTCGATCGCGTACTTGTCGCAGACGTCGAGCGCGACGCCGTAGAGGACGATGTCATGAGGATTCAGGGCGTCGAGCACGGGGAGGACATTCGGATTAGAGAAGACATCGAATCGGTGCTTATGAAAGAGGATGTCGCCACGATGGTTGCGTACCCGTGTCGCAAGCGCTGTGCCGACCTGCGGCTCGGGCTCGATCACGAGCGGATCCCGCAGCGCGGTCTCGGCGATTTTGCGCTGGCCGGGCGTCCCCCGCAGGCAGTGCGGGGGAAACGTGGTCTTCCAATCGGGCGTGGCCGAGATCTCGGGGTGCTCACGGACGTGATCGTCGGCGCTCGCCACGATGCGGATGCCGTGTCCGTGCGCGTAGTCGGTGAGCTTGCGGAGGTTCGGGATGAGCTGCTCGGCGTCGGGCACGTACAGCTTGCCGTCCGCTTTCATGAAGTCGTACTGGGTGTCAACGTCCCAGAAAATGACGCGAGAAGAGGGCATGGGACGGGAAATCTAGACGGGGCTAAAGCTTCAGCGCTACCGCCACCTCATCGCAGGCGTGCTGCCTCGGGCAGCGGGCGCAGTCGGCCCACACTTTGAGTGGGAACTGTTCCTTTTCCGCCACACGAAAGCCAAGCCTCATGAAGAACAGGGGTTTGCGCGTCAGACCGAAGACCTCGTTCAATCCCAGCGCGCGCGCGTCCACGAGGAGCGCCTCGATCAGCGCCTTGCCCACGCCGCGACCCTGCTGGTCGTCGCGGACAGCGAGGCCGGCGATCTCGGCGAGCTGCGTGCTGTACACCTTGAGACTGCCGGTCCCGACGATGCTGCCATCGGGACCCAGCGCCACGACATACTCCTTGATGTGGCGGCAGAGATCGTAGTTCGAGCGCGGCAGGAGATCGCCGGTCGCCACGAACGGCGCCATTAGCACTTCCATCGCGGCGACATCGGCGAGGGTAGCCGGGCGCAGCGTGGCTTCAGGCTGCGGGGCGCGACGTGGCTTGATCGACAGACCGGTCACGCGAGCACCTCCTCGAGGATTGTGACACCGCGCTCGAGCTCCTCACGCGTGATCGTGAGCGGCGGAACGATACGAATCACCGTCGGGCCGGCGGTCAGTACCAGCAGGTGACGCTCGCGCGCCGCGGCGACGACGGGCGCGGCCACCTCGTTGAGCTCGAGACCCCACATCAGGCCGCGGCCGCGCGCCTCGCGCACCCGAGAAGTGCCCGCGGCGAGGCGATTCAGCCGCGCGCCGAGCCATTCGCCCTTGGTGCGAACACCGGCGAGAAAGTCGGGATCGGAAATCGTGCGGAGCACGTCCAGTGCAACAGTCGCCACAAACGGGCCGCCACCAAACGTGGTCGCGTGATCACCGGGCGTTAATGCCGACGCAATGGCGTCGTTCACGAGGATGGCGCCCATCGGCAATCCACCCCCGAGCGGCTTCGCCAGCGTGACCATGTCGGGAACGACGCCCGACGCTTCGGACGCAAACAGTGTCCCCGTGCGACCGAGTCCGCACTGCACCTCGTCGAAGATCAGCGCGCAGCCGGTCGCATCGCACTGTTCGCGCAGGAACGCGAGAAACCCCGGAGCAACGGGGCGGACTCCACCTTCTCCCTGCACCGGCTCGATGATGACTGCTGCCGTCCGCTCCTTCGTGATCGCGCGGCGCGCGGCCTCGACGTCGCCGAGCGGAATGATCTGCACGCCGGCAAGCAGCGGCTCGAACGGGCGGCGGTAGTCGGGTCGATCGGTTGCCGCGAGGGACGCGAAGAGCCGGCCGTGAAACGAGCCGCTGAACGCGACGATCTCGGTCTTCTTCGACCATTTGCGCGCAAACTTGAACGCGCCCTCGTTCGCTTCGGCGCCAGAATTACAAAAGAAGACCTGGCCCCCCCCGCCGAACGACTTCGCGAGCTCGGCCGCGAGCCGTTCGCCCGGTTCGGTGCGATACAGGTTGGAGACGTGAATCAGTCCCGTGTCCAGTGCGCGCAGCGCGGCTTCGCGGATGACGGGGTTGTTGTAACCCAGAGCGTTGACCGCGATGCCGGCCACGAAGTCGAGGTAACGAGTGCCGTCCTCAGCGATGAGCTCAGATCCTTCGCCGGCGACGAAGAGCGGCCCGACGCGCGCATAGACGCCCAGCAGTGCGGTGGCGTCGGCGGTGGTCAGTGGGAGTGTCACGCGGGTTGTGCTGCGGTAGCGGGAGGAGCCGCAAGGAGGCGGGTGCCGGCGGTGGCGTGCGCGAACATGTCGAGATCGCCAATCCGTACGGCCCGTACACCCGCCCCCAACGCTTGCGCGGCGGCGCGCAACTTGGCGGCCATGCCGCCGGTCGCTACGCCCGCTTCAATCATTGTCTCGATTTCGGCCGCCGCAAGGGTAGGCTGAGTGACGCCTTCGATAGTTACGCCTGGAACATCGGATACGAACAGCAGCTCGTGCGCGCCCAGGGCGGCGGCAATGGCCGCGGCAGCCTGGTCGGCGTTCACGTTGAGGGGCCGCACGGGCGCTGTGAGCGAGGGGGCGACGGGCGCCACCACGGGGGTGAGCCCCGCCAGCAGCAGGCTCTGCAGCAGCGACGCCCGGACATTGACGATCTCCCCAACCTCACCGAGGGCCGTTCCGTTCTGGAGCGGCTGCGCGGTCAGCAGCCCGCCGTCGACGCCCGACAATCCAATCGCGTCGAGACCGGCGTCGCGAAGCGCGGTGACGAGGAGCCGATTCATCGGCCCACCCAGCACCATCTCGACCAGCTGGGCGATCTCAGGCGTCGTCACGCGCAGACCGTCACGCTGCTCGATGGGCAGGCCAAGCCGGCGCGACCAGGCGCTGACCGCCTGCCCGCCTCCGTGCACGACCACGGCCGGGCCAAACTTGCTCAAGCCACGAGCGCACTCGGCGACCCATTCCGGCCGATCGAGCTCGTTGCCGCCGATTTTGACAACGCGCACGTTCAGCACGCGAGCCCCGCCGTCTCGGGCAGGCCGAGCATCACGTTCATGTTCTGAATCGCCTGCCCCGCCGCACCCTTCACGAGATTGTCGATCGCGGCGATGACCGTCAGGCGCGGCCGGCGGACGTCGACGACCTCGGCGACACCGATCGCCACCCGATTGCGGTATACGACGTCCTTGAGGGACGGCAGCGCGCCATGCATCACCTGCACGCACGGCTCGGCGTCGTAGGTGGCGCTGTACAGCCCCTCGGCGGTCGACTGGTCGAGCACCCGTGTCAGCGGCACATGAATCGTTTCGAGGATGCCGCGCTTCACCGGCAAGAGGTGCGGCGTGAAGACGAGGTCGCCCGTGAACCCGCCCTCGCGCGACAACGACTGCTTCAGCTCGGCGAGATGGCGATGCGTGTTGCCGATCGCGTACGCGCGAAAGTCCTCGGCGACTTCTCCAAAGAGGAGCTCGCGTTTGGGATTGCGTCCGGCACCCGTGACGCCGGAGGCCGCGTCGATGATGACTTCACGCGACGGATCGATCAGCCCGAGCTGCGCGAGCGGAATCAACGCGAGCAGCGCGGCGGTCGGATAGCACCCCGGATTCGCGACGAGCTCGGCATCGGCGAGGCGCGGCCGTGTGAACTCGGTGAGGCCGTACACCGCGTCAGGCGACAGCCGGAAGTCGGCCGAGAGATCCACCGTCCGCTTGCCACCGGCGCGTGCCTCGTGGACGTAGCGGGCAGACACGCCGTGCGGGAGCGCCGACAGGATGATCTCGGCCTGCTGCCACGGGGCGTCGTCGGCCTTGATGAGCTCGTGCCCGTCGACCCATTCCCCGGCCGCCGACTCGGCGGTCGCAAACGCGACCGTGGCGCCGGGATGGCCGTGCAACAGGCGCAACAGCTCCTGACCGACGTAGCCGGACGCCCCCAGGACGCCGACCGGGATGGATGCATGATTATTCATTTGGGCGGAAAATTATGCAGACCGGGGATGCCACGCAAGGTCGGACGCGGGGGACGATGTAGGGCGCAGCATGCTGCGCCCCTACGGCACGCGTTCCAGCCTTGGATTAGGGCGGTACGACCGGCCGACCTTGGCGCACGGCTTTCCCTCGAGCATCACCACATCAGCCGTGAAATCGAACCGGCCCTGAAAGAGGCTCGAGCCGACGCCGTAGGCGTCGACGGGGATCTTTTGCTCTTCAAACTGGCGGATCTTCTCAACCGTGAAGCCGCCGGAGACGACGATTTTGACGTGGCGATAGCCCTCGTCATCGAGCGCGCGGCGCACGTTCCTCACGAGCTGGGAATTCACGCCGGTCGGCTTGAACGTCCCCATCTGCGGAATGACCGATTTGTCCACGAGCGTTTCCGACGTGTCGAGCCGGACGCCGTAGAGCCGGTCTCCGAGCTCGCGCGCCACCGCGAGTGAGGTCGCCACACAGTCGTTGTCGAAATCCACGAGCGTGATGAGGCGAATCGAGGGGTCGCTCTGCTCGGCAAACTTGCGCGACGCGCGGACGGTGTCCCCCTGATAAGCGGCAATGAGGGCGTGAGGCACGGTGCCGATCCCTTCCGAGCCCCACCACGACGCCTGGGCGTCGGTGGACACGCCGATCGCACCGGCGATGTGCGCGGCATAGCCGTCGCCGGTCTGCACCAGCCAGTGATCGTGTCGCGCCGGGAAAAACATCACCTCTTTCGGCTTCGCCGCCTCGACGACCTGCCGCGTGTTCGTCCCAACGCGGGTGCGCCGCGCGAGCACGCCGAGATAGAGCGTCTCCAGCACCGCAAAGGCGTCGTACGGGCCCTCGACGAGCAGCACCGTCTCCCAGGGCTCGATCTCGTCTCCATCGTAGAGCGCGTGAACCACCAGCTCGTCCCAGCGTTCCGCGCACAGTTTCAGAATCGCGATCGCCTCGTCGATGCCGCCGAGATAGGCGTGCGACTTCCCGAACACCTGCATCGTAACGCGGGGCCGGTGGCGATCTTTCCGAAGCAGCTCGCGCGCGCGGACGAAGTATTTGTCGGAGTAATAGCCCTCCCGCATCTTGTCGACGGGAAGGTGGAAGATCGCGGGGTCGAGCCGGTTCTTGCGTGGCGTCATCAGCGCGGTCCGGGCCACGCGAATGTGGCGGACAGCGTATCGCCGGTCGGCAGCGGCAGCTGTCGCGCGATGTTGTTGAGCCGCCCGCAGATCTTGCCGATCGGCTCGGGCGTGTCCCGCGACGCGACCCGCAGGCAGACGACATCGGCGTCGAGCGCGAGCGCGCGATCGCGTGACGACAGCGCCGGGTCGGGGCGCGTCAAAGAGACGACCAGAGTCGTGGGCCGGCCGCTGAGCACGAGCTGTACGACGCGCGGTGACTCCTCCGGAACCAGGTCGAGGGGCCGCGGCGCGCTGACGTCAGCCCCGCGTACCAAGTTGAGAATCACGCGCGCGCGCCGCGGCCGCACGACCGCTTCGAGGCGGAAGTCGAGCGACGAATCAGCCAGGTCGAACGACTCCGCCGGACGTGCTTCACCGCCGGCAAACTCCCGTTCGAGAACCAACTCTACCCACAGTGCGCCACCTTTGGAGCGTGAACCGAAGGGGTAGATCCGCGCCGTATCGCTCCATGTGACCTGGATCAGGCGCCGGTAGTTGTCCTCTTCCCAGATCGGCAAGCCGCGCCGCGAGCGGCCGACGCGCCGCCGCGTGAAGAACTCCACGCCGAGGCTTACCGTGTCGCCGACCGGCGTCACCTGAAATAACGCCTCCACTTCCGCGGTGTCGGTCCGCAGCGTCAGACGCATGTCGCTGTCGATGGGGCCGCTGACGGCGCCGCTCGCGAGGACGTGCGGTGCGACCGCGTCAGGCTCGATGACGCGAATGCGGTAGGTGAGCCGGGTGCCGGGTCCCTGCAGAGCTGCCAGCGCGAGGACGACGCTACTGAACGACGATAGTTCCACGCGTGTCCTCGAGTGCAGCGCCCCCACCGGGCCCGCCCCACCGCTGATTTGCAAACCATCCCCCGAGACCACCGGCTGCGAGAGCAGCAGCGACCCAGAGCGCCAGCGTCCGGGCGCGGATCGACGGTCGCGGCACGACGAACGCGTGCGGATTACCCGCCGAGCGCGCGAGCGCGACGCGCACCTCGAGCTGGCTCGCGCGGGCGCCCGCGCAATGCGAGCAGGTCGCCAGATGCTTGGCGAGCGCGGCACGTTCGGCGAGTGGCAGCTCGCCATCGAGCTCGGCGTCGATCTGCTGCAGCCATTGTTCGTGGGTATCAGCCATCAGACCTCCTCGCGCACGCGGTAGCGCAACGCGCGGCGCTGCATCCAGCGCACCGCAAACGCGTCCTGCAGCGATCGCCACGCGCGATTCCACATACCGTATTTGGTGACGCCATGTTTCCGCGGCCGGTGGTCCACCGGCACTTCGGTCACCGTACCGCCCTGCATCTTGATGAGCGTCGGCAGAAAACGATGCATCCCCGTGAACAGGGGCACGCCGCGCACGGCCTCGGTGCGAAAGGCCTTGAGCGAGCAGCCCGTGTCCCGAATCACTTCCCCGTTGAGCCGATTGCGAACGCCATTGGCGATGCGGCTTTGCAATCGCTTCCACGGCGTGTCGCGCCGGGCGGCGCGATAGCCGGCCACGGCCGTCGCCCCGGTGCGTTGCAACGTGTCGACGAGCGCCGGAATATCGGCAGGATCGTTTTGCAGGTCGGCGTCCAGCGTGACGACGAGGGGTGCGCGCGCCGCGCGAAACCCGGCGGCGAACGCCGCGGTCTGACCGGCGTTGCGCTCGAACGCGATGACGTGCAGCTGGGGATACTGCTGCCGCAGCGCCTTGAGCGCCTCGAAGGTGCCGTCGGTCGAGCCGTCGTCCACGACGATCACCTCGTAGCTGCGACCTTTGAGGGCGGCCGCGATCTCGGCGAGCAGCGGTGCGAGATTATCCCGCTCGTTGTACGCGGGGACCACGAGCGAAAGCTCCACGGGGTGGGAACGATAGCAAGTTGACAGCCGCAAGACGAGTGGCTAAAACCGTGCATGCCCGAATCTGTGTCGCGTCGCGAGTTCCTGCGGTCCACCGCGGGCGGTGTGGCGGCGAGTGCGGTGGTGGGAGTTCCGCATCCGATGAGGCCGCCGCGCCCCCTCCCTCCCCAGTCGCGCTGGGCGGCGAAGCCCGTCGCGATCGCGAGCGCGAACGGTCTGCGCGCCGTGCAGAAAGCGTTCGACATGCTGATGCAGGGCGCCGACACGCTCGACTCCGTGGTCGAAGGCGTGAAGATCCAGGAGCTCGATCCGAACGACGACTCCGTCGGCTATGGCGGCCTGCCCAACGCGGAGGGCGTGGTACAGCTCGATGCTTCCTGCATGCACGGGCCTACCAAGCGCGCGGGCGCGGTTGGCGCGCTCGAAAACATCAAGACGCCTTCGGAAGTCGCGAAGCTGATTCTCAAGTATACGACGCACATCTTCCTCGTCGGTGAGGGTGCCAAGCGCTTCGCGCTGTCCTTCGGCTTCAAGGAAGAAGACCTGCTCACTGACCATTCCCGCGAGGCGTGGCTGCGGTGGCGCGCCAATTTGAGCCCAACCGACAACTATCTGGACGTGCCGGATTCGGATCACCTGGTCGTGACGAAGACGGGAACGATCAACTGCGACGCCGTGACTCCCCAGGGCGATCTCTCGTCCGTCACGACGACGAGCGGGCTCTCGTGGAAGATTCCTGGTCGCGTCGGCGACTCGCCCATCATCGGCGCCGGGCAGTACTGCGACAACGACGTCGGGGCGGCCGGCTCGACCGGACTGGGCGAGGCCAACATCAAGGTGTGCGGCGGGTTCCTGACGGTCGAGCACATGCGGCGCGGCATGAAGCCGACCGACGCGTGCCTCGAGACGCTGAAGCGCGTCGTCGCTGAGACCGAAGCGCGGCTGCTGGACGCGCAGGGCAAGCCCAAGTTCGACCTCGTGTTCTACGCGCTGACCAAGCGAGGGGAGTTCGGTGCCGCGTCGCTCTATCCCAACCATTTCGCGGCACACGACGGCGTGGACGCCAAGATCCGCGACACGGCCTACCTATTCACGCGCGCGTAGGTCTTCTATTCCTCGCGCTCGCCTCCCCTCTCGCCGCGCAGAACGAGCCGAGTTCAAAGCACACCTGGGTCGATCACCTCTACCCGTTCGTCTATTACAACTCCGTTGACCGGCTCTGGCTGGCCGGGCACTACGACTGGTCGAGCCCGCTGGGCTTTGCCGAGCGCCCCGAGCCGGATTTCGGGCGCATCGCTCTGGATGTCGGGGCGAGCACGCAGGGAAGCCATGCCCTCATCGTCGATGCCCAGGCACCCGCCTACTGGGACGGCTGGCGGCTCGGTCTGACGCTCAGCCTGACGCGTGCCAATCGCCTCGGCTATTTCGGCCAGGGCAACGGTACGGTTTACGATCGCGACAGCACGGCCAGGCCGGGTCGCTCTTACTTCTATCGCGTGAGTCGCGCGAATCGCACGGCACGCCTCACCATCCAACGCAAGATCGCCGGCCCGCTCCGCGTGCTGGTCGGCGGATCGCTCGAGCGCACCGCCTTTCGCGCGCTCCCGGGCGTGAGCCTGTACGAGCGCGACAGCACCGGGCCGTTTGCCGATCGCGTCGCACGCGCCGGCCTCGTCCTCGACACGCGGGACGTGGAGGTCGATCCTCACCGCGGGGTGTTCGCCGAAGCCCTCGCAGCCAGTGGCCGCGGATACAATCGCGTGAGCACGTCGCTACACGTCTACGCGCATCCGCTGGAGCGGCTCATCCTCGCGGCGCGCGTCGGCCGCGAGACTATCACGGGCACGGCGCCGCTCGCGGTCCAGCAAACGATCGAAACCAGCGAGGGGCCTGTGGTTGCATTGGGCGGAGCGCGCTCGTTGCGCGGCTACTACGACGGGCGCTTCGTGGGGCCGGGCAAGATCATGTACGGCGTCGAGGCGCGGTACGGCCTGGTCTGGGCACCGCGTCTACTCGAAGTGAAGCTGCTTGCCTTCTACGATGCAGGACGGGTCTTCGGTCAGAACGAAACGGTCCGTCTCACTTTCCACGGCCTGCACTCGGCGATGGGTGGCGGCGTCGCGCTGGCGCTCGCGCGGAATACTCTCGTGCTGCTGGAAGCGGGGAAAGGAACCGAAGGGACGCAGGTGACCTTCGCGACCACGTGGAGCTTCTAGCGGACTTCCCGGATCTCCACGCCTCGGCGCTGCAACTCGTCCACGTACGCCTGAAACGGCACCGCCTCATCGGGCGTGTACACACCGGCTGAGCGGACCCTGCCGTCCACCTGCATCACGCCGGTGATCGCGAGCGAGTAACCGGTCGTCCGCATCATCGCACTGATTCCCGTCGCCTCGTCGAAATAGTCGAGCAGCTGCCAGGCGACGCGGCTGCCGTTCCGTCCCTGCACTTCCACACGGAGTGCGACGAGATCGCGGCCGTTCGGTTTGGTGAGCTGGGGGGATACGGCGGCGATGAACGCGTCGCGCGGCACGATCTCCGTGCCTTTCATTCTCACCGGCTCCAGTGACAGGAGTCCCATTTCGCGGATGGGTCGCATGATCGCGACATGGCCGGGATAGCGGAGCGTCTTGTACTCCATCGTGCGCACCTTGCCCCGGTACGCCCACGGCATGGTCGAGATCCCGCCGCCGGTGTGAAATGCCTCGAGCGTCCCGACGGGGCTCGGGAACTCTACGTCCTCGAGCTCCGACAGCGCATCGACGCGCTCGGGACGGCCCTCGCGCAGCACCCAGGACGGGGTCGTGTAGTAATCGAGCGCGCCCTCCAGGGAATACACGATCTGGTAGTTGAGCGGCGGCTCGGGCTTTTGCGGCAGGCCACCCACGAAAATCTTGACGCTCTCGGCTTCTCCGACTCGCCTGATCCCCTCGGCCGCGATGATGTTGACCATCCCGGGCGCGAGACCACAGTCGGGTATGATCGAGACCCCCCGCTTCTGCGCGGCGGCGTGCAGCGTCTTCTGCTGCTTGACGATTTCGGTGTTGCCGCCCAGATCGGCGCAGTGCAGGCCCATGGCAACGGCGGCTTTCGCCACCGAGTAGTTGAAGTAGTAGGGCAGCGCGTTCATAACGGCGTCGTGGCCGCGCATCAGTTTGCGCAGCCGCGGACCGCTCTTCGCATCGAGGCGCGCCGTGACGAGCCGTTTGTCTTGCTTTTTCTTGAGGAATGCCGCCGCGCGCCGCGGATGGAGGTCGGCGAGCGTGACGCGCTTCACATCAGGGCGCTGCAGGAGATCGTATGCGCAGGCGGAACCCTGCAGACCAGCGCCCAGCACTAGCATGCGCATCGCGGCAACGCCTCCAAATGATTGATGGGAGATGAAACGGCCGGAAAGCTAGTAGATTCGCCACCGTGTCGCATCCCTCGATACCTCACGCCGGCGCCGCCGATCTCACGCGGCAGCGTCTGATTCGTACCGCGCTGGAGCTGTTCACGACGCGCGGCTACCACGACACGACGACGGCGCAGATCGCGAAGAAGGCGGGCATCGCCGAGGGGACGATTTACCGCCACTTCGCGAGCAAGCAGCAGCTCTTCAATGAGCTGTATCGCGCGGCGCAGCGGTGGGCGACGAAAATCGTGCAGGAAACGGCGCGAGACCCCGGGGCCGGCCCCGCCCGCGCACAATTAACCGCGGTGGCGCACGGGCTCGTCGAAGGAGCGGCTCACGATACCGCCGTCGTCAAGCTTGGACTGCTCGAGCTGCCCGGCGCCGTGCTCGACGACGAGAGCCGCAAGACCGAGCGCGAGTTTCGGCTAGCGCTCGAACGGATTGTTGCGGAGGGTAAGGCTCAAGGCTCGGTGCGCACTGGTGCGGTCGAGATCTGGGCCGGCGTCTGGCTGGCGACGGTCAGTCACGCGTTAGAAAAGATCGTTGCTGGGGATTGGAAGCCTGCAGATACAGGTGTGCGGTTGGTGATCGATGCAGCATGGCGGGCGATTGGCGCATTAGGCCCGCCGTAATTCAAACAAGGCAATCTCCGGAGGAACGAACACCCGTAGCGGTACACCCACCACGCCGATCCCGCGGCTCACATAGAGCTGACTGCTTCCCTGCGTGAAGTGTCCCATGACGTACTTGGTGATCAGCCGCCCCGGGGACCAGCCGATCACGGGCAGATAGAACTGGCCGCCGTGGATATGGCCGGCCAACGTGAGCGGGATCGCGCGTGGCGCCGCGCCATCGAACGCACCGGGCCGATGCGCCAGCAAAATCCGGAAAGCGTCCTTCGCGGGGGGCGTGAGCCGGAGCGCCTGGTCGAGGTCTTCGTCCTGCGGATCGTCGGCGCGCCAGTTTCGCGGGTCGTCGATCCCGACGAGCGCGAGCGCGGCCCCGCCACGCTCGATCACGTGGACGCCGTTCTTCACGAACACCTGTCCCGCATCCTTCACACCGCGAATGACGGCGTCCTGACCCGTGTAGCGATCGTGATTGCCCAGCACCGTGACGACACCCAGGGGCGCCTGGAGATCGCGAAAAGCGCGAACGTAGTCGGGGATGAACGACTGGGAGATGTCGATCATGTCTCCCGTCTGCACGATCAGATCGGCGCCCAGCGCGTTCGTCTGCCTGACGATTTCGCGCATTTTCTCTTCGGACATGTGGATCCCGGCGTGCACGTCCGAGAGGTGCGCAATGCGCAGTCCGTTCAGCGGCAACGGAAGATCGGGAAAGACGAGCGTACGACGGGTGATCGAGGGCAGTCGCTCGGCGCTCCAGATACCGTATGCGGAAAATCCCACGCCGATGGCGCCGTAAGCGTACGTCGCACGGGCGAGGAACTGTCGTCTGGACAAACGTGCGTCGTCCGTGGGGGGTGGTGCGTTGGGGGCGTGGGGACGGCCGAGTCGTTCCCGCACCACGTACCACGCACCACGCACCGCTTTTGCGAGGATGTACAGGGCGACCAGGGCACAGAAGATCCAGCCCAAGAACTGCCACGCGATCCAGGGAGCGATGTAGGGGACCCGGCTGATGCCCCACAGGCTGCCCGAGAACATCCGCACCCCGACGATGAGCCACGGGATGTTGAAGACGACGAAAATGAGCGTGAGCCAGCGGCGGGCGGAGAGCGGCAGGCGCTCGCGCAGGTAGAGGTACACCAGCAGTTGAGGCGATGCGAACAGCAACAGATAAATTAGAGCATGCCATCCCGTACGCCGTGGTTATCAGCGTGGTTCCCGGTGGTGCTCGCCGTACCGCTCGTGGCGCAGCGCGCGAATCCCATCGACCGGCAGCTGGTCGCGGCGGGTCTGTGGGCCGACGCGCGCTACAACTATGCCTACTGGGACGCCGTCCGCGCGAATTGGGACTCGGCCTTCGCGGCGACGGTCACCTACACCGGCGAGCGCCCGGCGCCGACCGACTTGCAATTCTTTCGCCGGCTGCGACGCTGGGGCGCGCTGCTGCACGACGGCCAGCTTGAGATTCTGCCGCCGGCCGCGATCGCGAATCGCTTCGCCCACGCGCCGCTGACGCTGCGCAGCATCGAACGCCGTCCGTTCATCATGGACTATGTCGCGAACGACGAGATGCGGGTGGCGCGCCCCCAGCGCCTGGCGGAGATTCTCGCCGTGCAGGGCATTCCCGCGGCGGAATGGATCCGGGATTCCGTCCTGCCCGAGATCCCGGCGGCAACCGAAACGAGTCGCTGGGATCGCGCCATCGCGCAGATGCTCGAAGGAGAACGCGGCACCGCGTTGCATCTGCTGCTGCGGCTCCCGGGCGGCACCGAGCGTGGCGCAAGCGTCACGCGCAGCATGTCCCTGATAGGGGGGGAGCGGGGGGGCGGGGGCCGCTCGCCCCTCGAACGGCCCGCACTCGAAGCCGATACGCTGCCCGACGGCGCGATCTGGGTACGGGTGAATTCGTTCGCCGATCCCGACGTCCTGACCATGTTCGATCGCGCGCTCGGAGACGCCCCTCGCGAAGGGCTGCGCCATCGCGGTCTGATTCTCGATCTGCGGGAGACCATCAGTACGGTGACCGGCCGCGAGCAAGCGTACGCGCTGCTCTCTCGCCTCATCGAGCGGCCGCTCCTCGGATCACGCCGGCGCATCCCGCTGTATCGGCCTGACTCCCTCAGCGCCTGGCTCAGCCTGCCGTCTGATACGATCTGGCCGCCGGTTCGGCGCGAACGGGTCGCGTACACGGGTCCGGTGGTAGTGCTCATCTCACCACGCACGGGTGGCGCCGCCGAAGATCTTGTCGTGGCATTCCAGGCCGGCGGCCGCGGTCCGAGCATGGGCGAGACGTCCGCCGGGAGCACGGGCAAGACGGCGACGCTGGCATTGCCGAGCGGGTGGAAGCTCCGCCTGACGGTGTCCCGCGATGCGTCTCCCGACGGCAAGGAATTCGTACCGACGGGGATCGCGCCACAGTTCCCCGTGGAGGTGCGCGTCGAAGACATTCTGGCCGGACGCGACGCGGTGCTCGATCGGGCGCGCGCGTACCTGGCCGACGCCGCGCGCCGTTAGCTCTTCAGCTGCGCCCGGAAGAATCGGATCACGGCGCCCCAGGCGCTGTCGGCCACTTCCGGTTTTTCCCGCGTCCGCAGGAAACCGTGCCCAACGCCCGGATACACCGTGTACGGATAGTCCTTGCCGGCCGACTTCATGGCTGCCGCGGCGTCGGGCAAGCCGGCGTTGATGCGCGCGTCGTTCTCCCCGTACACGCCGAGACCCTTCGCGCGGATCTTGCCCATGTCGGCCGCGTTCGGGCTCGGACCGTAGCACACCACGAAGGCCTTGAGCTGGGGCGAGTTCGTCGCATACCGGAAGCTCTGGCCGCCGCCCCAGCAGAAGCCGATGATGCCGATTTCACCAGAGCGTACCGGCTTCAGCTTGTTGAGATAGGCCCGCGTGGCGTCGAGATCCGCGGTCACGGTGTCGGGGTTCAGTGTCGCGATCAGCTTGCGTGCCGAATCTGGCGTCGCGGGCGTGCCGCCCCGGCGCGATAATAGGTCGGGCGCGATGGCGACGAAACCGTCTTTCGCCAGCTGCTCCGTCGTCTGCCGGATGAAATCCGACATGCCGAAGATCTCGTGGATGACGATCACGGCGGGCGCGGGCTGCGGCCGCTCGGGGTACGCGATGTAGGCTGTCACCGTATCGCGGCCCGAAAGGAATTTGACGTATTCGGAATGAATATCGATGGGCCGATGGGCCGATGGGCTGATGGGCGGAAGAATCACCGCTCCCAAGAGCGCCACACCAAAGAGCCCGACGGCCCATCTGCCCATCCGCCCATCGTTTCTACCGTCCATAAGTCACCCTCCAGATTTTGCCGCCGTAGTCGTCACTCACGAGCAGGGATCCATCAGGAAGTACTAACAGTCCAACCGGCCGTCCCCAGCGCGAGCCGTCGGGACGCTGCCAACCAACGATGAAATCTTCCACGCCCACCGCGCGGCGTCCGGAGCTGTCGACCTCGACTCGCACGACCTTGGCCCCGGTCGGCACCGAGCGATTCCACGAGCCGTGCAGTGTGACGAACGCGTCGCCGCGATATTCGCGGGGGAACTGCGTTCCCGTGTAGAACGCAAGCCCGAGCGGCGCGGAGTGCGCCTGCACCACGATCGCCGGCGGCTCGACGTTCGCGCAATTCGCCGAGCCGTATTCGGGGTTGGGCTTGCCGGGGAGGTAGCACTCCGGCCAGCCGTAATTGCGGCCGTCCTTGATGATGTTGATGTGCTCGGGCGGCACGTCGTCGCCCAGGTTGTCGCGATCGTTGTTGCCGCCCCACAGCTCGCCGGTGTTCGGATTGAACGCCATACCGACGGTATTGCGGAGGCCTTTCGCGAAGATGTGGCCACTCGTGCCACCCGCGTTGAGCTGCGTGACGGCCGCCCGCATCGAGTCGCGCTCGTCGCAGAGATTGCACGAGGAACCCACCGCCAGATAGAGCTTGTCGTCTGGCCCGAACAGGATCGTGCGTGTCGAATGACCGCCACTCGGCAGGCGGAGGAGGCTTCGCGGCTCGCGGGCGCCCGGATCGAAGCGGACGAGCTCGCCCTCTTCGGCGACGTACATCGTGTCGCCGCGGAACGCGATGCCGAAAGGTCCCTTCAAGCCACTGGCGATCGTCACGACGCTGTCGGCGATGCCGACGTGGTTCGCGTCGGTCAGCTTGACGATCCGTCCAGATCCGGGCTGCGACGCATAGATCGCGTTACCAGGACCGAGCGTCATGTAGCGAACGCCTTGGAGATTGCCGGCGAACACCGCGATCCTGAACCCCTGTGGCACGCGGAGCGAGTCGTCGCTGCGCGCCTGTCCCTGGCCCGCCGCGGGCGCCGGCCCACGGCAGGCAATCGCCATCAGTACGATGCTAAGTGCGGCTCGCATAACCCCCCTCGAGAGTGGCTCATGTCCGACCGACGGCGGTGACTCGCAGCAACAGTTTGCCGTCCGGGTCCACGCGGACCTCGGTAGGTGCAAACGGCAGGTTGACGCGAGTGGTGGTCTCGCGGCTGTCGCCCCGGAGGGCGACGTCGCGCCGCATGGTCGCGCCGTCCGCGCCCCGGAACTCGAGCGTCAGCGCGGGGAGTCGGAACAGACCCCATTCCGGTTTCTGGCGCTGCGTGATCCCCACGACCGCCCGCCGCGCTCCGGTGTCGTATTGCCAGGTGACGTCGAGCTGGGGGTACCCTGGCTGATGCAGCCATTGGTGGAAGAACCAGCCCAGGTCCTTCCTGGCTGCTTTCTCCATTACGCGCTGGAAGTCCGCACTCGTTGCGTTCGAGTCGCGGTAGGTGCGGTAGTAAGTGCGCAGCCCGCGAAAGAACGCCGAATCGCCCATCAATCCCCGCAGCATGTGCAGCACCCACGCGCCTTTGGGATAGCTGTTCGCATTCAGCAGCTTGATGGGATCGGCGGCATACGCGGAATCCACGATCGGCCGGTCGGTGACGTCGGATTTGAAGTAATCATCGGCGTTCGAGCGCATCCGGTTCACGAGCACGCTGTCTCCATCCAGCGCCGCGCCAATCACGCCGTCGAAGTAGGTTGCGAAGCCCTCGGAGAGCCAGACATCGGGCCAATCGCGCTCTGTGACCGCGTCGCCGAACCATTGGTGCGCGGTTTCGTGCCGCACAACTCCTTCGCCCATCCGCCGCTCGACGTACGGCTTCTCAGCGTAGAAGATGGCGCTCGAGTTCTCCATCCCGCCGAATTTCGTGGACGACTGCACGTGCGCGAGCTTCTCGTAGGGGAAGGGGCCGATCAGCCGCTGCATCGTCTCCACGATCTCTGTGGCGCGACGGAACGGAACCGAGTCGGCGAACGCCGAGTCTTCGGGATAGGTCCAGACTTCGATGGGGATCGTGTCGCGGCCGTTGATCACGGGGCGGTGCTTGCTGACCGTGAACTCGCCCGCGCCGATGACCATGGTGTACGTGGGAATCGCGCGGCTCTCTGCCCACCGGCACAGGACACGCCGTTCGGGCTCCCGTCGACTGCACGGCTGGGGCTTGCCGTTCGAGACAACCCGCCAACCGTCTGGTGCTTCTACCATGAACATGACCGAAGCTTTGTCGCGGGGATGATCAAACGTCGGAAGCCAGTATCGGGCGCGCTCGGGCCAATTGTCGGCAAAGGCCGCGCGTCGCCCTCGCGCCGTCGATCCGATAATCAGGCCGTCCTGGGGAATACCGTGATACTTGATCTGTATCCCAGCGTTGCCGACCGCATTCCGCGACACAACAGTGCGCAAGGCGCGCCCGTCGTATCTGAAATCGAGGGAACTCCTGGCATCGTACCCATCCGTCCGCCAGACGGAATCCACCTGCATGCCAACCAGGTCCAAGCGAATGCTGTCGCTCGCCCCCGTCATCCTCACCGTCACCCAGGCGAGGCCAGTGATCATGCTGCCGGTATCCGGGATGCTGAGTGTGTACAGGTACGTTAGCGCATCCACCTTCGGCTGCTGATCCGACGCCGGTCCCACCAGCAGCACCGCCGCCAACAGACTACCGACCGTTCGCATACACTCCATCCAACGCGCTCTCCGGTTTTGGCATCTTCTCGCGACTCGCGATCGCTTCCTCGGCGGCCTCTGCGACCAGCGCCGTCACTTCAGTCTCTATCTCCCCGAGCTGCTTCGCTTCGACTCCTTCTTTTTTCAGATACTCCTCATACAGCCCGATCGGATCGCGCTTGCCCCATGAGCGAAACAGCTCGGCTGGAAACGTGTCGCGGGCCTCGCGCTCGTCGTGCGTGGCGTGGCCGCCCATCCGGAACGTTTCCGCAATCAGCAGTGCCGGCCCATTGCCCGTTCGACACCGCTCGGCGGCGATTCGTGTGACAGCATAGGCGTCGAGCACGTTGTTGCCGTCGAACGTCGCTCCCCAGATTCCGTAGCTCGCGGGCCACTCCTTGAAATCGGCGGGGAGATGGTGCTGCTCGAGACGGGTGCCCAACGCGACCTGGTTGTTCTCGATGATGAAAATCGCGGGGACGCGCTGGACCGCCGCGAAATTAGTGCCCTCATGCGCCGCGGCGGTCTTGGTCGATCCATCGCCGACCCAGGTGAGCGCCACACGCGGCTCTCGTTTGATCTTGAAGGTCAGCGCGATCCCCGTGATCACCGGCACCATGTCGCCGACATGCGAAATCGGCTGCAACACGCCGTGTGCAAAGGATCCAACGTGGAGGTCGCGCCCCGCGCTCGGCGAATCGGCGGTGGCGAGGTAGGCGCGCAGCATGTCGGCGATCGGCATCCCCATCTCGCAGCACGCCGCGGCGTTGCGGATCATTGGCGCGACGATGTCCTTGCCGCGCTCGAGCGCCTGCACCGGCCCCACCGTGGTCGCTTCCTCGCCGGTGCCGAGCCACGCCTTGGAGATGACGCCGGTGCGGACCCAGCGCTTCAGCTCGATGTCATGGAGCCGGGCTCGCAGCAGGCCGCGATACAGCTCGAGCTTTGTGTCGCGCGACAGGCCGCTCACGATTGGGGCACGCTCGGGATTTGCTTCGACGGTGGACCGGAAGGCCCGCACGAGGGCGGGATCCGGCTTCCAATCGACGTACTCCGGTGGGTCGAACGCGGGGAACCGCTTCACGGCACTCCGGCGACGCTCCGGCCGAGGACCTGTCCGTCGCGCTTGAACGTCTTGCCGTCTTTCATGACGAAATCGACATGCTGGAGAACCGTGATGTCCTGGAGCGGATCGCCGTGGACACCGACGATGTCGGCGCGCTTGCCGACGGCGATGGTGCCGATGTCGCGCTCCAAACCGAGCAGCGTCGCGCCGCTCGAGGTTCCGGCGACGATCGCCTGCATCGGCGGCATGCCCCAGCGAACCATCAGCTCGAATTCACGCGCGTTGGTGCCGTGGTGCATGACCCCGGCGTCGGTGCCGAGCGCGATCTTCACGCCGCCATCGAGCGCCATCTTGAACGAGTTGTGCATGCGCGGCGCGATCGCGAGCGCCTTGGCCGCGATGGGGGGTGGTAGACGCCCAGCCGTTGCCAGTGATTCAACTGTGAATCCCGCCAACAATGTCGGTACGAGCCACGTGCCCTTCTGCTTCATCAGCGCCACGGCTTCGGCGTCGAGAATCGAGCCGTGTTCGATCGATGTCACGCCCGCCCGCACGGCAGCCTTGATCCCGGCGGTGCCGTGCGCGTGAGCCGCGACGCGGCGGTCCAGCTGCGTCGCGGTCTCGACTATCGCGCGCATCTCTTCCTCGGTGTACTGCTGGACGCCGGCCGAGTCGGTCAGCGACAGCACGCCACCCGTCGCACAGATCTTGATGACGTCGGCGCCGTACTTGACCGCGTAGCGCACCGCGTTGCGGACTTCCTCCACGCCGTCCGCCACGCCGACCTCGACCCCGCCCTCCCGCCCTAGCGCGTACGGTTGCAGGCCGTTCGTGCCGTCGCAGTGACCGCCGCGGATCCCGAAAGAAATGCCGGCGGCGACGATGCGCGGTCCCTGAATCCAGCCCGCATTGATCGCGTTGCGCAGCGCGACGTCGCCGAAGTTGGCGCTGCCGACCACGCGGACAGTCGTGAAGCCCGCCTCCAGCGTCTGCTGCGCGTGCGCGGCACCCAGGAGCGCGATCTGGCTCGGCAGCTCTGTGAGCCCGGCATGCTGCCAGTCGCCGTCCCCGATCGTGTGGGAGGCCAGATGCACGTGCGCGTCGATGAACCCGGGGAGCACCGTCTCGCCCGACAGATCGATGACCGTCGCGCCGGCCGGCACCTGAACGTTTGTGCCCACCGCCGTAATACGATCGCCCTGTACCAGAATCACCGCGTTTTTCACCGGCGCCGAGCCGGTGCCGTCGATCAGGGCGCCCGCGCGAATGGCCGTGACTGCCGGTGCTTGCTGTAATGCCAGCACTGCCAAGAGCGCGATCACGAGAACTTCTCCTTCAGCCTGCCGAGGAAGCCGCTGCCCGACGTGGGGGCGGAGCCCGTGAGCGCTTCCGCGAATTCGATTGCCGTGGTGAAGCGATCGTCAGGATTCGTTTGCAGCGCTTTGGTGAGCGCCCGTTCGACCGCGTCGGGGACGTCGGGGCGCAGCGTCCGGATCGCGATGGGCTGGCTGCGCAGCCGCGCGATCATCATTTCCTGCGCGTTGCGGCCCTGGAACGGGAGCTTGCCGGTGAACATCTCGAACGCCACGATGCCCAGGGCGTAGATATCGCTGCGCGCGTCGAGCGGTTTGCCGCGGATCTGCTCGGGACTCATGAACTCGGGCGTCCCGAGAATGATCCCGGTTGCGGTGAGCTTGGCGATCGCCGGGTCGGCGCGCCGCTCCTTGGCCAGCCCGAAGTCCATCACGACGGCGCGTTCTACGCCGCCCCCCCCGTCGTCGTCCGGCACGAGCATGACGTTCTCGGGCTTCAGGTCGCGGTGAATGATCTGCAGCTCGTGGGCATGATGCAGGCCGGCGCACATCTGCTTCAGCAGCGTCACGCCGAGCGTCATGTCCATCGGTCCGCCGCGCACTTCCCGATCGGAAAGCAGCTCGCCCTTCAGGAACGGCATCACCAGATAGATCAGCCCGTCCTCTGATTCGCCGAGCCGCAGGATGCGGCAGACGTTCGGATGATCGAGGCGCATCGCGAGCCCCGCTTCGCGGCGCAACCGTTCGACGGAGCTCTTGTCCGAGGCGAGGCGCGGCGACAGGACTTTGATGGCGACCGTTTTACCGGAGGAGATTTCCTTGGCGAGATAGACGTACGACATCCCGCCTTCGCCCAGCTTTTTCATCACCTGATAGCGGGCGTCCAGGATCTGATTGGAGAGACTCGAGGCGCGGTCCAGGCCCGCCTTCCCCGGTGGGAGCGGCGTCCGGACGCCGGTACCACTTCCCGAAGACGGCGCTGCGGGCGGGGCCGCCGGCTTTCGCGCCTGGATCTCCACGAGCATGCTGCCGTCCTTCGGACAGAAACGGGCTCCCGTGTCGGTATAAACGGATCCGCATTTGGGACAGCGGCGCTCGCTCATTGCCGGACCAAGTTGCGCCCTTCGTTCTTGGCGCGATAGAGGGCTTGATCGGCGAGCGACACGAAGCTGTCCGCACTGTGCACGCGATCGTCGGGGAACGATGCGAGTCCGATGCTGATCGTGACGTGAACGGGATCATCGCCGGGATCGGCGAAATCGCGATTCTGCACGCGCGAGCGGACGCGTTCGGCAAAGATCGCGGCGCCTTGCGTCGCCGTTTCCGGCATCACGACGACAAACTCCTCGCCGCCGTAGCGGGCCACGATGTCCACCGATCGCGCCTCGCGCCGCAGCATCTCGCCGACCTGGCGCAGCACGGAATCGCCCGCGATGTGGCCGCGCGTGTCGTTGATGGTCTTGAAGCGGTCGATGTCGGCGAGGAGGATCGTCAGCGCGAGATTGTAACGCCGCGCGCGGTCGAGCTCCTGGGTGAGCGCCTCCGACAGCCCGCGGCGGTTGGTGAGGCCCGTGAGCGCGTCGGTGGCGGCGAGCTTCTCGAGCCGCTGCTTGTCGGAGACGGCGCTCTCGAAATCGTATGCCTTTTCGATCGCCGATACCGCCGTCTTGATGACGGTCTCGGCGAACTGCGCGTCGGCGCGCGTGAGCGGCGGATCGTCCCCGGTCGTCCGCAGGAAGAAGACGCCGATTTGCTGGTCCTTCATCCAGAACGGCAGGGCGACGGCGGAGCGGGTCGGCACCTTGATCTCTTCGCGCTCCCAGCGGCGCCGCTCTTCTTCATATAGAGGATCGGTCGCCACGTCTTCGACCAGGACGAGCCGGCCGCTCGACACGGCCTTCCGGATCTCAGGATACTTGGCCAGCTCGATCTGGAGATTGCGCAGCATCGGGTTTTCGTACGCCGCGACGACGACGCCCTGCTGATCGCCGGGCTTCGCGAGCACCATCGAGCACTTGGAGATGTTGAGCGCCCGGGCCACGCGGCGGGCGAGGATGTGGTACATCTCGTCCGGCTTGAGGGAGTCGGTCACCTCGTGGAGGATGTCCACCATCGCGGCCCGGCTGCGCGCTTCCTCGCGCGCCTGCGCGAGCGCGCGGCCCACGCGGATATGCGCTTCGACTCGCGCGAGCAGCTCCCGCACCCGGAACGGTTTGGAGATGAAGTCGGCGGCGCCGAGGCCCAGCGCGCGCACCGTCGCTTCTTCGGGCGGCATGGACGACACCATGAGGACGGGGAGGTCGCGGTAGCGCTCATCCTGTTTGAGGCGCTCGAGCAGCTGCAGCCCGTCCACCTTCGGCATCATGATGTCGAGCAGCAGGATCGCGGGCTTGATCTCTTCGAGTTTGGCGAACAGGCCGTCGCCTCCCGGACAGACCGCGACCTCGTATCCGTTTTCCTTCAGGATCCACGTGAGCGTCTGGACCAACGAGGCATCGTCGTCGGCGACCAGGACTCGCGTTGCGGGAGCAGCCATCAATCCGTTGCCTCGAGAAGCGAGCGATCCACGTTGCCACCGCTGACCACGAGCACCGTGGTTCGGGAACGTGGCACCGCGCCGGCGAGGAGGGCCGCCGTCGTGGCTGCGCCCGACGGCTCGACGGCGAGCCGGCAGGTACGCCATAGAAACTGCACGGCGGCGCGAATACTGTCATCCTCGACCAGCACGACCCCGCGAATCCGGCTGCGCTCACGGGTCAGCTCGGCGAACGGAATCTCGCCGATGTTGAGCGTAATCAGTCCATCCGCGATGCTTCCGGTGCGCTCGAGTCGCACGACTTTTCCGGCCGCGAGCGAGTGGTGCAGCTTGGGCGCGCCGGCGGGCTCCACGCCCCACACGGCGGCTCGGCTCCCCGCCGCGGCGAGTCCGGTCACGATGCCGGAAATCAGGCCACCGCCGCCCACCGGCACGACCACCGTCTCGACATCCGGCAGCTGCTCGACGATTTCGAGCGCGACAGTCGCCTGGCCCGCCACGATGTCGGGATGATCGAATGGCGGCACGATCGCGAGCTGCTCGTTGCGGGCGATCTCTTCCGCCTTGATGCGCCGATCTTCGGACGTGCGGCCCGCGAAGACGACCTCGCCGCCCCACTTTTTGACGCCGGCGACCTTGACGGCGGGCGTCGTTTCGGGCATCACGATCACCGCGCGCACGCCGAATTGCTTCGCGGCGTAGGCGACCGCCTGGCCGTGATTGCCCGACGAAAACGTGATGACCCCACGCTGCCGCGCGGCGTCAGGCAGTTTCCGGATGGCGTTGTAGGCGCCGCGGATCTTGAACGCGCCGATCGGCTGCTCGTTCTCGAGCTTGAGATGCGCGCCCAATTCCTCGACGTAAAGGAGTCGCGTGCGGCGCGCGATCCCCCGCAGGCCGTCTGCGGCTTCCTGGATGTCACGGGAAGTGACCACGCTATTTTTTCGGCTTCGCCTTCGGCTTGGACTTCGGCGGGGGAGGCGTCTCGTCGTCGTCCTCCTCGACGTTCGCCTCTTCGTCTTCCTTCACGACGCGCGCCACATCCACGACGAGGTCGCCGGGCGTCAGGTTCATGACTTTCACGCCCTGCGTGTTGCGCCCGGAGATCCGAATGCCTTCGACCGGGACGCGGATCATGATCCCCTTCTTGGTGATCATCATCAGCTCGTCGTCCGGCAGCACTTCCTTCAGCGCGACGATATCACCGGTCTTCTCGTTCCGTTTGAGCGTGATGATGCCGCGTCCGCCGCGATGCTGCACGCGATATTCGTCGAGCTCCGACCGCTTGCCCATGCCCTTTTCGGTGACCGTCAGCAGGGTGGACTTGCGGCGCACCACGACCATGTCGATGACGTGGTCTTTCTTGTCGAGCTCGATGCCCTTCACGCCGGTGGCCGTGCGTCCCATATCGCGCACGTCTTTCTCGTGGAAGCGAATGCTCATGCCGTGGCCGGTCGCCAGGACGATGTCGTTCTTGCCGTCTGTGACCTGGACGTCGATCAGCTCGTCGCCTTTCTCGATGTTGATGGCGCGGATGCCGACCGAGCGGGGATTGCCGAACTCCGACAGCACCGTCTTCTTGACCACGCCGTCCTTGGTGGCGAAGAGCAGAAACTGATCCTCGGAGAACTCGCGCACCGGCACGAGCGCCGCGACCTTCTCGTCCGGCTTCATCGCGACACAGGAGAGGATCGGCTTGCCGCGGGCAGACCGCGCCGCCTGCGGGATCTCGTGCACCTTGAGCCAGTAGCACTGGCCCTGCTCGGTGAAGAACATGACGTAATCGTGCGTCGACGCGATGAAGAGATGCTCGACCCAGTCGTCTTCCTTTTGATGCGCGGCAATCACGCCCTTGCCGCCGCGCCGCTGCCGCCGGTACGCGGACACCGGGAGCCGCTTGATATAGCCGGCGTGGGACACGGTGATCACCATGTCCTCTTCGGCGATCAGATCTTCGATCGAGAACTCGCCCTGATCCGCCACGATCTCGGTGCGCCGCTCGTCGCCGAAGCCCGCCGCGAGCTCGTTCAGCTCTTCCTTCAGGATCTTCATCCGGCGCGGCTTGGACGCGAGAATCTCTTTGCATTCCTTGATGAACTTGCGGACGTCCTTCAGCTCTTCCTCGAGCTTCGTGATCTCGAGTGCGGTCAGACGCGCCAGGCGCATGTTCAGGATTTCGGCCGACTGCTTCTCTGACAGCTTGAAGCGCTTCCGCAGTGCGGCGTCTGCGCTCGGCGTGTCCTTCGATTTCTTGATGATCTTGATCACTTCGTCGATGTTGTCGACGGCGATCTTCAAGCCTTCGAGGATATGCTCGCGGTCCTGCGCCCGTTGCAGCTCGAACTCGGTGCGCAGGGTGATGACGGTGTGGCGGTGCTCGATGAAATGCTGCAGCAGCTCGAGGAGCGTCAGCTCGCGCGGTGTCCCATCCACCAGCGCCAGCATGATGGCGCCGAACGTCTGCTGCATCTGCGTGTGCTTGTAGAGCTGATTGAGCACGACCATGGGGATGACGTCGCGCTTCAGCTCGATGACGAGCCGGATCCCTTCCTTGTCAGACTCGTTCCGCACGTCGGAGATGCCCTCGAGCTTTTTCGCGAGCGCGAGATCGCGGATCTGCTCGTGCACGCGCTCGGGACTGACCTGATAGGGAAACTCCGTCACGACGATCTGCTGCTTGCCCGTCGATTCCTTCTCTTCCGCAATGGCGCGCGCGCGAATCACGATGCGCCCCCGGCCCTTCTCGTAGCACTCCTTGATCCCCTCGCGGCCGTAGATGATGGCGCCCGTCGGGAAGTCGGGACCTTTGATGAACTTCCGGATGTCCCTGATCGTGGCGGTGGGATGGTCCACCAGATGCACCACCGCCTGCACGACTTCGCTCAGATTGTGCGGTGGGATGTTCGTGGTCATTCCTACCGCGATTCCTGCCGAGCCATTGACGAGCAGATTGGGCAGCCGCCCGGGCAACACCGTCGGCTCCCGCAGCCGATCGTCGAAGTTAGGGACGAACGCGACGGTGTTCTTGTCGATGTCCTCCAGCATCGTCATCGCGACGCGGGTCAGACGCGCTTCGGTGTAGCGGTAGGCCGCTGCCGAGTCGCCGTCGACCGAGCCGAAATTCCCCTGCCCGTCCACGAGCGGGTAGCGCAGGGAGAAGTCCTGCACCATGCGCACCAGCGTGTCGTACAGCGCGACGTCGCCATGGGGGTGGTACTTGCCGAGCACGTCACCGACGACCGTCGCGCTCTTCTTGTAGGGCCGGCCTGGAACGAGGCCGAGCTCGTTCATGGCGTAGAGGATCCGCCGGTGCACCGGCTTCAGGCCGTCGCGCACATCGGGCAGCGCGCGCTGCACGATGACGCTCATGGAATAGTCGAGGAACGACTCTTTTAATTCGTCTTCGATGAGGCGCGGAAGAATGCGCTCGCGGACGTTCGGACCGGTCATTTAGATCGTATGTGTGGGAGGTGTAAGATGATAAAAATTAATTACTTAGGCTGTGAAAGACAACAGCGGAGACATGCAAAAACTAGGTGCTCAGACGCACCGCGGGCAACGGTTTACGGGGATCAGGACGAGACTTCCACCACCACCTTTCCGAGTTGTTCGCCCTTCGCCAACCGCGCGTACGCCTTTTGCGCTTCCGTCATCGGATACACCCGATCTACAACCGGTGTGAGCTCCCCTTTTCCCAACCTCCGCACGATCTCGGCGTACTCCGCCGCGTTCCCCATGGTCGATCCGAGCAAGCTCCAGTGATGCCAGAACAGGCGCCGCAGATCGAGATTGACCTGCGGTCCCGACGTGGCACCACAAGTCACCAGTCGTCCCCCGCGTCTGAGACAGCGCAGCGAGTCGTCCCACGTCGCGGCACCGACGTTTTCGACCACGACGTCCACGCCGCGCTTATTGGTGAGCGCCCGCACCTCCTGCGCGACCTTCTGCGTGCGGTGATTCAGCGTGACATCAGCGCCGAGCTGTTTGGCGGCCGCCAGTTTCGCGTCGGAGGAGGAGGTGACGATCGCGCGGGCGCCATGGAGCTTGGCGATCCGCAGCGCCGTCAGGGACACCCCGCCGCCGATCCCCCAGATCAGGACCGTCTCGCCGGCCTTGAGCTGTGCCCGGGTTACGAGCATACGCCACGCCGTCAACGTGACGAGCGAGAAGGCCGCCGCCTCCGGCCAGGTGAGTTCCGGTCTGATCAATGGAATGCGCGCGACGTTCTGAGCAGGTACCCTCACGAATTCGGCCAGCGTGCCGGGCACGTGCTCGCCCAGCATATGGTAGCTGACACACAACGAATGCTCGCCCGCGCGGCAGAATTCGCATGTGTAATCCGAGATGCCGGGGTTGAGCATCACGCGGTCGCCGGGGCGGACACTCGCCACACCGTCACCAACCGACTCCACAACGCCGGCCCCATCCGCACCCACGATGTGGGGAAACCGGTCGGGACCTCCCGGTAGCCCTTCCGCAACGAACAGATCGAGATGATTTAGCGCTGCAGCCTTGATCGCGACGCGCACCTGCCCCACCTGCGGGGCGGGCGCGTCAGGAACGTCGGTGATCTCGAGTTTGTCGATGCCGCCGGTGGCGGTGAGAACGCAGGCGCGCAGGGGGGGCGCCTTAAATCTACGGCCGGAACGTCGGCGTAATCATCTGCTCCGTGCCCGTGGCGGGCAGGGGTATCGGGGTCCCGGAGCTGACCGGCTGGATGTACACGCGATAGGTGGGATTGCGGCGGTTCTGCGGCTCGGCATTGACGACGAGCGCCACCACGTCGCCCGCGGGCGAGACGGCGAACGAGGCGATCGCGAGATCGGTGCCGGTGATTGCGGTCGTCGCGCCGGTGGCCAGATCCGCCCGCATGACCTGCTGCACGGTGCGATTGTTTTCCCGCCGCTCGGCCAGGTAGGCCAGCGTGCCGTCGTGGAGGAAGCGGGGCTCGGACTCCCGCTGCTGCGGCGAGCGTGTGAATTGCCGCTGATTCGAGCCGTCCCGCCCCATCAGCCAGATATCGGTGTCTCTGTTGCGCGTCGAGACGTACGCGATCGTCTGCCCGTCGGGCGAGAGGGTGGGCGACGAATTTACCGAATCCCGCGTCAGCTGGGTGACGCCCGAGCCGTCCACATTGACGGCCCAGATCTGCTGTTTCCCGGCGGTGCGCGCCGAATGGAAGACCAATCCCTGCCCGTCGGGTGTGAACGAGGGCCGGCCGTCGGCCTGTGGGTCGTTCGTGACGCGCGTCGAGCCGGTCCCGTCTGCGTTCATGATGTAGATCTCGGCGTTGCCATCGCGTTGGGAGACGAACGCGATGCGCGAGCCGTCGGGCGAAAAGGCCGGATCGCTCGCCGAGGTGGTGTCCGGCGTCAGCTTGGTGAGCTGTGCAAGGTTGGACCGCTCGATGGCATAGAGCTGGAACTTGCCGGGCGGGTTCGCCCGCGAGCTGGCCACGATGATCTCGCCGACGACGTACACGTCCGCTGTCGCCGTCTTTCCACCCGGAGCGGTAGCAGTGACCTTCGCGTGCCCATACCCGGCACCGGCAACGGTGCCATCCTCGCCCACGCTCGCGATCTGCGGATTGTCGCTGGTCCACGTGAGGTTGGACGCGGGTCCGAGTACCTTCCCCTGATCGTCGGCGTAATTGGCGCGCAAGGTGTGCCGCTGATTGAGGCCGATGCCCACGCGCGGCTGCGTGAACTTCACCGATCCCGCGATCACACTGACGTTCCAGGTCACCACCAGCCCCCCACCGGGCCCGCGCACGGTCAGCTGCGTTTTCCCGACGGCGCGGCCGGTGAGCAATCGCGTCTGCACGTCGAAGCTTGCGACCGCGGGATCGGCGACGCTCCAACGCAGCGGAGCTTCGGGAACAGGAGCGTTCTCGGCCGTCAGAGCCTGCGCCTCGAACTTTGCGGTGCCGGTGAGCGGCACCTGCACCTCGTCCGCGAGGCGCGGGGCTACCGAGAGCTTCGCAACGACCTGGTGGACCGAAACCTCGATGCTCTTGCTCTGCAGCAACCCCGAAACGGTCAGAATCGCCTTGCCAGGCCCGACGGCGGTGACGACGCCGGCCAGGCTGACCCGCGCGACGCTTTGATCACTCGACGCCCACTGCAGCACGAGCGGATTCACGGTGCGGTTGTTCTGGGTCGCGACGATGACGTGGAGCGTGTCGAGCTCTCCGGGCGAGAGCATCAATGAGGTTCCTTCCCGAACACTGAACTCCGCCTGCTGGACGACGACCGGCGCGGTCGCGGTGAGCCCGCCACCGCCCGAGACGGTCGCCTGGATCGTGCCCTGACCCGGCGAGAGCGCTACGACGTTCCCGCTTTGATCGACGCTCGCCACGTCCGCGCGCAGCGATGTCCAGACGACGTTGACGGGCGCCGCGGGAGAGCCGTCCTCCCGCAACGCCCGCGGGGAAACACGCCAGTTCTCGGACGGGAGCAAATACACGACTCCGGGCTCGAGCCGCAGCGCCGCGGCGGGCCCACTGCCGGCCGGTTGCCCGGCCAACGGATCGGGCCCAGTTGGGGATGGCGGAGCAGCGGGGGGGGTGGCAGCTGGAGGCGGTGGCGCAGCGGCACCGCCAGTCACCTGAACGGCCGCCTGGCCGCGGCGCGCGCCCACACGCGCCTCGACGATGGCGACACCGTTGCCGACCCCCGTGACAGTACCGTTGTTGTCCACCTTCGCGACGTTCAAGTTGTTCGACGACCAGATGATGCGGACGGTGGGGATCACGTTGCCGATACGGTCGAACGCCGTGGCGAGCAAACCACTGCGTTCCCCGACGCGAATGCTCACCGTGGGAGGGGCTACCTGGACTTCGGCGACGTTCTGCGCAGCCGCGGCGCCCGGGACAGAGCACGCGAGCGCGACGATGAATCCGCGTCTAATCATGGCTCGCGAATGTGTGTCAGGCTAAATGCCGTTGTCAAGCCAACTTGTCACAACGGATCGCAACGGCAGAGACCCAAAACGCGGTAGTCCGTGTCACTTGCGAGGTCTGAATCCCGCGGTAAGCTATAGGCCACCCACGACGCCCCCGCACCTACCAGCATAGGAGAAGATCCGATGCTTGAGCAGATGGATGTAACGGAGAGCAGTTGGCCTGGACCGGGGTTCATGGAGCCGATGTTCCCGTCGGCGCCCACGCCAGCGCCGATGCCATCGTCGATGCCGATGGAAGAGTCGCGCCCATCTTCCAAGCCGAAGGCCAAGAAGAAAGCGAAAAAGAAAGCCGCCAAGAAGAAGGCGCGGCCCAAGGCACGGAAGAAGACGGCAAAGAAGAAGAAAAAGGCAACCAAGAAGAAACGCCGCCGCTAACCAGGTTCGCTATGACACCCGCGGGAGCGTCTCGATGAGACGCTCCCGCGGGCCACGTTAAGGAGACTCATGCGTTTTCTTTTCTGCGCATTGCTGCTGACGTCCTGTTCAGCACCTCAGATTCCGCTGGGCGATCCACCGAAAGAAATTGCCGCGATGCTGCAGCGCTCGGCGTCCGACTGGAATCGTGGCGATCTCCCGGGCTTCATGAGCGACTACGCGCGCGACTCGCTTACCAGCTACATGGCGGGCGGTCACGTCATGTATGGATGGCAGGCGATGTACGATCGCTATCAAGCGAACTACTTCGCTCCGGGGAAGTCGCGCGACTCGCTCTCGTTTGACGAGCTGCACGTACGCGTCCTGACGCCCGACTTCGCATACGCCACCGCACGATTCAAGTTGTCGCGGCGCGATTCGGTGGTCGCGAGTGGGCCGTTTACGTTAGTGCTGCAGAAGCAGGGGGATCACTGGCGGATCCTGCACGATCACACCTCGGCAGATCCCAGGTGACGGCCGTCCGGCCGGCCGGCCGTCAGACCGTCGCGCTCGCGCTGCTGCTACTGTTCACGGCGTGCAGCAAGGTGACCGACAGGCTCGGCGTTCAACGTGATCGCGTCATCGCGCTCGAGGGCGCGACGCTCATCGACGGCGCGGGCGGCACGCCGAAGGCGGACGCCCTCATCATCATCCGCAACGGCCACATCGAAACGATCGCCCGCGTCAACGAAATCCCGATTCCCAAAAGCGCCGAGCGCATCAATCTGGCCGGCAAGACCATCATCCCCGGTCTGATCGATGCCCATGCGCACGTGGAACGGTGGGCGACCGGACGGTACCTCGCCTGGGGCGTCACGACGGTGCGCGATCTGCACGGCGGCACCGACACCGTGCTCACGCTCAAGAACGAGCTGAATCTCGGATCGATCCTGGGCCCGCGCATGTTCAGTGCGGGCGCGATGATCGACGGCATACCGACGACCTATCCCAACGCCACCGGCGTCGCCACGCCCGACCAGGCGCGGCGCGCGGTCGATCAACATGCCGTCGCCGGCGTGGACTATCTCAAGATCTACACGAAGATCACGCCGAGCCTGCTGCGGCCGCTGCTCGACGAGGCGGAAAAGCTGCGCCTGCCGGTGGCGGCGCATCTGGGCAAGACCGACGCGTTGACCGCCGCGCGCGCCGGCGTCGTCTCGATCGAACACATGGCTGGCGTCGTGCAGGCCGCCACGGGAGATCCCATCTACGCCAACGCGCACAACAACTTCCTGCCCGGCTGGACGACGGAAGAGAAGGGATGGGCGAGCCTCGACTCGAGCACTGTCGCCCGCACCGCCCGCGCGCTCGCGCAGACCAAAGTGGCCATCGTGCCCACCCTGGTCGTACACGACATGCTTGCCCGGCTCGACAACCCGATTCTGCTCACGCGACCCGGCATGGAAGACGTGCCCGAGAGCGCGCAGAGCGTCCGCAGCGTGCCCAGTCTGTTGCGCCGCACCGGATGGCGCTCGAGCGATTTCGACGCATTCCGGCGCTCGCGCCGGCGGCAGGATCAGTTCGTGCGCGAGTACAAGCGCGCCGGCGGCGCGATTGCGGCCGGGTCGGACGCCGCGAATCAGCTGCTCATTCCGGGGTATTCGTTGCATGAGGAGATGTCCCTGCTCGTCGCCGCGGGGCTGACGCCGATGGAAGCGATCACGGCCGCCACGCGCCGCGGCGCGCAGCTGTTGCGTGCCGATTCGCTCGGCATGCTCGCGCCTGGAAAAGTCGCCGACCTAGTCGTGCTCAACGGCAACCCCGCCGGCAACATCAGGGCGACGCGCAACATCGCGATGGTCATGATCCGCGGCCGGATGATCCGGCCGGATTCCCTGAGGGCCACATGGAAATGAGATCGCGGCTCAGCTTGCTCTTCCTCTTATCTGTCATCGCCTGCGACCGGGGGCCTGCGCCGGCCGTGGGGCGGCCCTACGACCTCATCCTCAAGGGCGGCTGGATCGTGGACGGCAGCGGCAATCCACGCTACGCCGGTGATGTGGCCGTCACCGGCGACCGCATCGCGGCGGTGGGATACCTGGGCGGCGCGGGAGCACGCGACACGGTCGATGTAGCGGGCCTGGTAGTGGCTCCCGGATTCATCGACATGCTCGGACAGTCCGAGGGGTTCGTGCTGATCGACAATCGCGTGCTTAGCAAAGTGACACAGGGGATCACGACCGAGGTCACCGGTGAAGGCGGCTCGGTCGCACCGCTCACAGACCTGCTGGTGATGGATGATTCGGCGTGGATGAAGCGGTACAAGGTGCAGGAGGATTGGCGCGACCTGAACGGATACTTCGCGCATCTGGCGCGGACCGGCAGCACGGTGAACATCGCGACGTTTGTCGGCGCCACGCAGGTGCGCCTGGCGGTCGTCGGCAAGGAAGATCGCCATGCGACCCCGGAAGAACTGGCGCACATGGTGGCGCTCGTCGACACCGCCATGGAGCAGGGTGCCCTGGGTCTCTCCACGGCGCTCGAATACGCTCCCGCGTTCTACGCTCCGACCGAGGAGGTCATCGCGCTTGCGAAAGCCGCTCGGCGTCACGGCGGCGTATATGCGACGCACATGCGCAACGAGGGCGGTCAGATCGACCAGTCCCTCGACGAGACGTTCCGCATCGCTCACGAAGCAGACATCCCCGCCGAGATCTGGCACCTCAAGGTGTCCGGCCGGCGCAACTGGGGCCGGATGCCGCATGTTCTGGCGCGCATCGACTCGGCGCGCGCAGCGGGGCTCGATGTCACGGCCGACCAGTATCCGTATCTCGCCGGGGCAACCTCCCTCGACGCGTCAGTCCCGGCGTGGGCTCACTCGGGCGGGAATGATTCGTTGATCGCGCGCCTGCGCAATCCGACCATCCGGGCGCGACTCCGCGCCGAGCTGCTAGCGCCGCCCCAAATCACGGACCGCTTCTACCGGGCCACCGAAGGGCCGCAGGGCGTCATCGTATTCCCCTTCGAAGACTCGCTGCATTACCTCCAGGGGAAGCGCCTGTCCGAGATCGCGGCGCAGCGCCATCGCGATCCCATCGAAACAATGTTCGACTTGATCATCGCCGATCACGCGCGCAGCGGCGCCATCTATTTCATCATGAGCGAGCCCGACGTCCGCGCCGCGATGGAGCACTGGTGGGTGGCCGTGAACACCGATGCGAGCGGCGTCGCGCCCGACGGCCCGTTCGGCAACGACGGCACACACCCACGCGCCTACGGATCGTTCACCCGCATCCTGGGCCGCTACGTGCGTGAAGAAAAGCTCATGACCCTCGAGTTCGCCGTGCGCAAGATGACGTCGCTGGCGGCGCAGCGGGTCGGCCTGGCCGATCGCGGCCTCGTGCGGCCGGGCATGTACGCCGACATCACCGTGTTCGACCCGGCGACGGTGATCGATCGTGCGACGTTCGAAAAGCCCCATCAGACCTCGGTCGGCATCGAGTACGTGTTCGTGAATGGGCAGATGGTCTTGAAGAAGGGGCAGATCACGAGCGCGCGTCCGGGCCGGGGGCTACGCGGACCAGGGTATCACGGGGCGCGTTAGATGACGCTCGGCCGGCTCGTTGTCGCATGGCTCCCGGTCCTCATCTGGTTTGTTTTTGCGACGCTCGCGACCGGCTATCTCATCGCCAAGCTGATCGGGCCGCCTCCCACCGGACCCGTTGATCGCGTCGCCAAGCTGCGCGTACTGAAGTGGCGCGCCGTAGAAGCAGGTCTCCTGACGCTCCTCGCGTCGCTCTGGTTTGACTCCCTGGGCAGCGGTGAGTGGCGGCTTGTCTTTGCTTTGCTCGGCGCGCTTGCGAGCGGACCAAGGTGGGCGCGTCAGGATCCGCCGTCACCACGGGTGACCGTCGTCGGGACGTGCTCCGATGTTCTGCGCTATCTCGCCGCGGGAGCCCTGCTCGCCTGGCGTCTTTCGTAGCTATCTTCGCAGGACACATGACAACGATTCGACTGACTGCGCTTTCGCACGGCGCCGGCTGAGCCTGCAAGCTCGGCCCTGCCGAGTTGGCGCAGGTCTTGCGCCACGTGCCGACCCTCACGGATCCACGCATCCTGGTCGATGCTTCGACGCGGGACGACGCCGCCGTGTACCAGTTAACGCCGGATCGCGCGATCGTCGCCACGGTGGACTTCTTCACGCCGATCGTGGACGACGCCTACGACTTCGGCCGCATCGCTGCTGCCAACGCGTTCTCGGACGTCTATGCGATGGGCGGCACGCCGCTGCTCGCGCTGAACCTGGTCGGCTGGCCGCGCGACAAGTTGCCCTACGAGCTGCTGGGCGACATCCTACGCGGCGGCGCCGACATCGCCAAAGAGGCGGGCGCCTTCGTGCTCGGTGGCCATTCGGTGGACGATCCCGAGCCCAAGTACGGCATGGTCGCGATCGGGGAGGTGCATCCCAACCGTATCGTCACCCTCGCGCGCGCGCGCGCCGGGGACGCGCTCGTCCTGACCAAGCCGATCGGTACCGGCGTGCTCACGACCGCCTTGAAACGTGATCTTGCGACTGCGGCCGATATCAGCGCCGCCGTGCAATCGATGGCGACGTTGAATGCGGGCGGAGCCCGCGCGATGCGAGCCACGGGCGGCGGCGTGCACGCGGCGACCGACGTGACCGGCTTCGGCTTGCTGGGCCACTTGCATAACATGTTGGCCGCGAGCGGTGTGGCGGCGGAGATCGATGCGGCATCCGTCCCACTGTTCCCCAATGCCGTCGAGCTTGCCGAGCGCGGCGCGATTCCGGGCGGGACCACACGCAACCGCGACGCGCTGACCTCTGAAGTAAAGTTTGCCGCCCAGGTCCCGGAGCCGATTCGCGTCCTGCTGTTCGACGCGCAGACGTCGGGTGGCCTCTTGATCGCGGTGGATCCCGATCGCGCCGGCGCCCTGGTGGCGGCGCTGGAGCGGGAAGGGACCCCCGCCGCCGCACCGATCGGCCGCCTCACGCGCGGCGTGGCCGGCTCGATCACGGTGACCTGAAAAATGCGCGGTCCACCCCCGGCGATTCCCGAGTTCCGCTCGCTGACGCCCGAGGCGCTCGACGCGCTCGAGCAAGCCGTGCGCGAGCGCCGGCGGGTGGCGCTGCGGCGTCGTGGCACCGAATATGTCGTGGTGGCTCAGCGCCTCGAGACGAGTGGTCGCGACGACATACTGGTTGGCCGGCTCCCGATGACCGGCGAGCCGCTCACGTTCCGGCTGCGCGACCTGGAGAGCTTCGCGGTGCTCCCCTGAGCACCGCCGCCACCCGTGTTCACGCGCCTGCTCGTGGGTCTGGACGGCAGCCCCAACGCCGATGAAGCGCTGGAGCAGGCCGTCCATCTCGGCCTGCGGTTCAAGGCCACGCTCGTGGTCGCACATGTCAGAGAGACGCACATTATCGGCCGGCGCGCCTCGGACTCCGGCGAGCTGCTGCAGCGGGCGGAGGAGCGCGTCAAAGACGCCGGGCTTCAAGTGGAGACGATCCTCAAGCATGGCAGTGCCGACACCGAGTTGGCCCTACTGGCGGCCGACGTCGACACGGTGCTGGTGGGTCGCCGTGGCAGCTCATCGCCGGCCGACGTTCTTGGCAGGACTGTCACGTCGCTGATTCGCATCGCGGAACGGTCCGTCATCGTCTGCGCCAGCAAACCATCGCCGATGCAGTCGTGCGCGATCGCCTACGACGGCAGGGAAACGGCGCAGCGGGCGCTCGCCCTTGTTGCGCGCTTCGCGAGCGTCACGCACAGCACGGTGCACGTGATCCATGCGACCGTTGATCCAACCATCGGCACGATGGTCATCGGCGAGGCCGAAGCCATTCTGTCACTGCAAGGCGTCAAGTTCGTCACGCACCTCGAGCCGGGTACGCCGGGGGCGGCGGTGGCACGGGTCATCGAGCGCACAAAATGCGACGCCCTGTTCGCCGGAGCACACGTTGGCTCCGGACGCCGCAGTGACGTGACGGTCTCGCACGCCGAGGAGATTCTGCTGCACACCGATATCCCGGTGGCCATTCAGCCGTGACCACGCCGTTCGTGCTCGTGCATGCGGACGAGAGCTGCCTCGGCAACGATTCCACGAAGCCGAGTCGCGGCGGGAACGCGGCGTTGATCGAGGCCCCGGCGGGAGACAGCGTCGCGCGCTGGGATTTCTACGAATGCTCGCCCCAGACGACGAACAACAAGATGGCGCTGGCGGGCGCCATCGCCGCGCTGGAATGGATTCGCCGCCAATGGCGCCACGCGATGGTGCATTTCGTCTCCGACTCCGAGTATCTGGTCAAAGGGATGCGCGAGTGGCGCAAGGACTGGAAGGCGCGCGGCTGGCGCCGCAAAACGGGCGCGCTCGAGAACGCCGAGCTCTGGCAGAAACTCGATCAGGTCGATGCCGCGCATACGGTGGAGTGGCGCTGGGTCCGGGGACACAACGAGCACGTCAAGAACGAGTATGCGAACGCCCTCGCGATCCGCGCCGCCGATCAGCAGGAGCGCTCCAACGGCTTGATTCCATCCGGCTTCGATACGTGGCTCGCGCAGCAGCGGGCGCGTGGCAAATACCTGGACTTCGATCCCGACAAGGAGCTGCATGAGCGCAGCAGGTAGGGACCACCTGGCAGCCGCCGATCCCTCGCTTCCCGTCGATCGGATACCGCTCTACGAGGTGTACATGCGCATGGCCGAGGAGCTGGCCAAGCGCTCGACGTGCGTGCGCCTGCAGGTGGGAACGGTCGTCACCGACCAGCGGCTCGAAAACGTCCTCGCGATCGGCTACAACGGCAACGCGCGCGGCCTGCCCAACAAATGCGACTCGGCGGTGCCCGGCAATTGCGGCTGCATCCATTCGGAGATGAATGCGCTGGTGAAGGCCCCGGGCAACGTTCGCGACAAGGTCGTGTTCGTCAGCGCCTCGCCGTGCGTCATGTGCGCGAAGTTGATCATCAACTCCGGTGTCACCCACGTCTTCTACCGCAAGGCGTATCGCGATCCCTCGGGCGTCGAAGTCCTGCAGCAGGGCGGCGTCGTACCCGTCCTCTACGACCGCTGGATGAATGCCTGGAGAAACGGCGCGTAATTGATGGATGAGCTCGACCGGCTCTTCGGCCTGCTCGTCGCGGCGCTCGCGCGCGAGACACGTGTCGCGGTGCCGTTCCCCGCTTCCGATGTGTACGAGCGGCTCGTCCCGTACCGCTCCAACCGGTCACGGCTGAACGTCGCGACCCATCAGGACTACGAGATGGCGGTGCTTCGCCTGCTGGCCGGCGAGCGCAGCTACGTGCTGCTCGAGCCGGAGAACGTGCGCGAGGCGATGCAGCGCGAGATCGCGACCATCAACCCGGATCCCGCCTACTTCCGCAGTTTCCCTGACGCCCAGGTGATGGTGAACGGCCGCGCCGCCGAGCGCGTGCTGCTCGCCGATCATGCATACGCGCCCCCGTCGTCCGCGGACGACGAAGATGAAGAGCTCGTGGATACGACAGGCGAGAATCCGGTTCCCATGACGTTCGCTCCACCCACGGCGTTCCGATCGCCCGTGGTGAAGGCCAAGGACGGGCTCGCGTCGAATCAATGCGAATACTGCGGCGGCGTGCTACCCACGAATCGAGAGGCTCGCTTCTGCCCGCACTGCGGGCAGCCCCGTGAAGGAGACCTGCGGTGCCAGGGCTGCGGCAACGAGCTGGACGTGGGCTGGGCCTACTGCCTGTCGTGCGGCCGTCCTACAGGGTTTGAGTGAAGCATCGCATCGCGGTAATTGCCGGCGATGGTATCGGGCCCGAGGTGATCGAAGCCGCGATCCCGGTTCTCGACCAGGTAGCTGCACGACACAACTTCAGTCTCACGTGGGAACGCCTGCCGTTTTCCGCCGATCATTATCTCAAGACGAAAGAGACTCTCCCCGACGCCGCGTTTCGGCATCTGCGCGACGAGGCCGACGCGATCTTCCTTGGCGCGCTCGGGGACCCGCGCGTGCCTGGCAACGAGCACGCGCGCGACATCCTGCTAGGTCTGAGGTTCAAGCTGGATCTGTACGTCAATTTCCGTCCGGTGCAGCTGCTGCATCCCGACCTCTCGCCGCTGCGCGACGCGGGGTCGATCGACTTCGTCATTTTCCGCGAGAATACCGAGGGCCAATACCTCGGCCGCGGTCGCTCATCGGGTGACGAGCATGTCGCGGAGGAAGTGAACACCGGCAAGGGCGTCGAGCGGATTATTCGCGCAGCCTACGCCTGGGCCGATACCCACGGCAGGCGCCGCGTAACGATGAGCGACAAGTCGAACGCGATTCCAACGCACCGCATCTGGCAGGATCGGTTCAAGGCGCTGGCGCAGGAATACCCGCACATCACCCCGGAGCACCGGTACGTGGACGCCTTGGCGCTCGAGCTCGTGCGTGAACCCCAGCGCTTCGAGGTCATCGTCACGAACAACCTGTACGGCGACATCCTGTCCGACCTCGGCGCCGGCCTGGTGGGCGGCCTCGGGGTCGCCGCCAGCGCCAACCTCCATCCCGGATCGCGGCACGGCCTGTTCGAGCCGGTGCACGGTTCCGCACCTGCCATCGCCGGGAAGGGGATCGCTAACCCGATTGCCGCTGTGTTGACCGGAGGTTTGATGTTTGAGCACCTCGGTTACGCGGAGGCCGCCGCGGACCTCAAGCTGGCCGTTCGGAAGCTCCTGGCGAGCACAACCCGGCCGCACGACCTGGGTGGGACAGCGAGCACGGCGGCCGTAGCGGAAGCACTCGCCAACCTCGTTTGACCCCTGGTTGACACCTCGGGCACTCATTGATTGTGTCCGGGTAGGAGTTGATTCCCACGGGCGAGAGGGTGGTGTGCCGCCACTGCCGCTGGCCAAGATCCTCGACGTCGCGCTTCCCTCATTAGCGGGTGAAGCGCGTGCGGTCGTTGACGTCCTGGCTTGCAAGAATGGCCTGCTCCCGCCCGCCGGCGACGTCGCCACCTTCCTGGGACTCCGTACTCGCCATCAAGTCGCCCGCAAGCTTCGCCGCGCCAGCCTGCCACCGCTGGAGGAGCTGGCCGCGTGGACTCGACTGTTCTATTGGGTGCTGCAGTGGGAGCAAACCGGGGCGTCGTTGTTGGCCTTGGCCCGCCAATCACATCTGGAACCTGCAACCTGCTACCGCCTCGTGCGCCGCCTGATGGGGGAGCCGTGGTCGCGCGTACGGCGCGGCGGCATCGCCGGAGCGCTCCTGCGCTTTCGCACGATCTGGAAGGAAAGCGGCATGCACCAGCTCGCGCTGCAACCATTCCTCCAGGCAGCGGCGCGGGGGGAAGCAGCCGGGAATAGAAAGCTCGCAGTCGGCGCCGGCGACTTCAGACCCATTTTGAACATCCGTGCGGTGCGTCAGCCCCCGCGCCCCGTCGCCGATCCGCTGGGCCGGCCCCGCGGCGTCCTCGCCTCCCGACTCAGGATTGCCGGCTATCCGTTCGACGTGGCGATCGCACCCGATGGCGCCGCCTGGCTGACGCGGGTCCACGCCGCCGTACTCGAGCGGCTGCAGCTCCAGCCGCTGGCGTCCACCGGTGTGATTCGCGTCGGCGTCGCTCCGACCCGCGTGATCTTGGCGCCGTCGGGCGAGCGGGCATGGGTGACCAATCAGTTCACCAGGGACGTCGCGGTGGTCGATCTTGCCTGCCGGCGGCGCACCGGCTCCATCGCGATGGAGGGCGATCCGCTCGGCGCCGTGCTGTCGCCCGATGCACGGACGCTCTACGTCACGACCAATCTCGATCGGCTGTCTGTTTGCGCGCTCACCGACAATGGCGGACGAATCGTTCGCTCAACCCCCGTGCCGCAGGCGTGCACCGAGTTGGCGATCCATCCCGCGGGGAATCGCTTGTATGTCCCCACATGGAAAGCCGGCAGCATCCTCGAGCTCGACGCGCGGAGTCTCGGGGTCACGCACCGCTACGAGGTAGGCGGGCAGCCGTTGGGCGTTGCGCTCTCGACCGACGGGCTGCGTCTCTACTGTGGCAACGAACACGGCTGGATCGATTTGGTGCATTTGCCCACGGGGAAAATCGTGAGACGAGCCTTCGACACTCCGGTGGACGAAGTAGCGGTTACGCCCGACCAGGCGGTCGTGTACGCAAGTCTGCGAACGGTCGGACGGATCGCGATGCTCGACGCGCATACCCTGGCATGCATCGGGTCGCTCGAGACAGGTGGTCTCCCTCGGCATATTGCGTTCAATGCGCTCGGCAGTCTCGCGATCGTGGCCAATGAGGCCGGATGGGTTGACCTCGTGCGGTAAGAGCGAACATCGTGCGCGGCAGTGAGCGGCGGATGGGGAACAACCCCGTCCGCCGCTCGTGTTTTCGCATGATGACCTACCGTCGCATCCGATGCAGACCCATATTCCGCCCACTTATGATGGAGTTGCACTCATGAAAACTCAGGGCGCCACAAAGGACGTCGTCTTCCTGTCAGGGGTTCGGACGGGATTTGGCGCGTTCGGCGGCACTTTGAAGGACCTGTCCGCCATCGACTTAGGTGTGGCGGCGTCCCGCCACGCGATCCAGCGCTCCGGGGTTCCCGTGAGCGATTTTGGACATACGGTTTTTGGAAACGCCCTGCAGACATCGGCCGACGCCATCTACATGGCCCGCCACGTCGGACTCAAGGCCGGCTTGCCGATCGAAACGCCGGCCGTCACGGTCAACCGGCTGTGCGGGTCGGGCTTTGAGGCGATCACGCAGGGCGCGCAACTAATTCTGCTTGGCGAAGCGGAGGCAGTGCTGGCGGGCGGTGCCGAGTCGATGAGCCAGGCGCCGCACGTCGTGCGCGGCGCGCGCTGGGGGCTGCGACTGGGACCGGCGCCGCTCGAAGATCTCCTCTGGGAGTCGTTGAACGACCCGCAATGCGGCCTCTCCATGGCCGAGACCGCCGAGAGCCTGGCCGAGAAGTACAAGCTCACCCGTAAGGAAGTCGATGAAGTGGCCGTCGCGTCGCAGCGGCGGGCCAAGCAGGCGTGGGACGCCTGCGCGTTCCAGGACGAAGTCGTTCCCGTCACGATCAAGATGAAGGGAAAGGAAGTCGAGTTTCGCGCCGACGAGCATATGCGGCCTGAGACGACGCTCGAGATCCTCAGCGGGCTGAAGCCGTACTTCAAGAAGGATGGACTCGTGACAGCCGGTAACGCCTCGGGCATCTCGGATGGCGGGGCGGCAACGGTCATCGCCAGCGAGGAGTATGCAAAGGCGCACGGGTTGAAGCCGCTCGGCCGCTTGGTCGCGTGGGCCGTCGTCGGCGTCGAGCCCAAACACATGGGCATCGGGCCCGCGCCGGCGGCCCGCAAAGCGCTCGCGAAGGCAAACATGAAACTCGAGCAGATGGATCTCGTCGAAGTGAACGAAGCATTCGCGCCGCAATATCTCGCGGTCGAGCGCGAGCTGGGCCTGGACCGCGCGCGCACCAACGCCTGCGGCGGTGCGATCGCAATCGGACACCCGCTCGCGGCCACCGGCACGCGCATCACGATTCATTTGCTGCACGCGCTGCGGCGTGAGAAGAAGCGGTTCGGACTGGGCTCGGCATGCATTGGTGGAGGTCAGGGGGCGGCCGTGATCGTCGAAGCGTTGTGAGCAACATACTCCTCGGGGCGATCGGTGTGATCGCCCTCTACCTCTTTTCGGGCCTGCGCGTGCTACGCGAATACGAGCGCGGCGTGTACTTCCTGCTCGGCCGTCTGCGGCCCACGAAGGGGCCGGGCCTGATCTTTCTCCCTCCGGTGCTCGCCAAGATGCAGAAAGTCTCGCTGCGGGTCATGGCGATCGACATTCCGCCGCAGGATGTGATCACGCGCGACAACATCTCGATCAAGGTCAATGCGGTGTTGTACATGCGCGTGAAGACGCCGGACAAGGCGGTCGTGGCCGTCGAGAACTATCTCTACGCCACGAGCCAGCTCGCGCAGACAACGTTGCGGTCGGTGCTGGGTGAGACCGAAATGGACGAGCTGCTCGCCAACCGAGACAAGATCAATGCGATTCTGCGCCAGACGATCGACACGCGCACCGAGGACTGGGGCATCGAGGTCTCCGCCGTCGAGGTAAAGGACGTGGACCTCCCGCCCGAGATGAAGCGCGCGATGGCCCGTCAGGCGGAAGCGGAGCGCGAGCGCCGCGCCAAAGTGATCAACGCCGAGGGTGAGCTGCAGGCGGCCGAGAAGCTCGCGCAGGCCGCGCACATCATCGGCAAGGAGCCGGCGGCGATTCAGCTGCGCTATCTCCAGACGGTCAACGAAATCGCCTCGGAAAACAATTCGACGACGATCTTTCCCATTCCGATCGACCTGTTCAGGGGCTTCATGGAGCGCTTGGCACCGGCGCAGGCCAGTGATTCAGGCAGCCGGGCTCTTCCCGAGCGTACTGCGGGCGAGCGCTTGCCGGCGGTCCGCAGCAAGGGGAAGGCGAAGGTCTAATGGGGAAGGATCTCATCAGTCGTGAGGCGCTGGAGCGCATCATCAAGCGCGCCGCCGAGCTGCAGGCCGGAGAACACGACGTCGGCGATGGTCTCACGAACAATGAGGTCCTGGCGCTCGGCAAGGACGTCGGCATTCCCGACCGCTATCTGCGTCAGGCGATGCTGGAAGAGCAGACGCGCATTGCCCCCGACGTCGCGACCGGGACGTGGGCGTGGCTCACCGGCCCCCGGTCGATCGTGGCGCACCGGGTCGTTCCCGGCGATCGCGCGGCGGTCGAACGCGAGCTGAGCCGGTGGATGACCGAAGAAGAGCTGCTGCAACCAAAACGGCATTTTGCCGACCGCACGTCCTGGGAGCCCAAGGCGGGCGCATTCGCATCGATTCAGCGCGCGTTGGCGGGTCGACGTCGCTACTCGCTCGCACGCGCCGCGGAGATCACCGCGCAGGTCGTGCAGCTCGAGCCGGGATTCTGTTTCGTGCGGCTCGAGGCGGACATCCGCCAGGAGCGCACGAAGCGAATCTCCGGGGCCACGGTGATGGCCGTCCTGGGCTGGGGGCTGACCGGCGCGACCGCACTCATCGCTCCGCCGCTCGCACTCGCCCAGGCATTGATGCTCGTGCCGGGCGTCGGCATGACGGTGGGAGGGGCCCTGGTCGCCCGCACCTACCGGGGCGCGAACGAGCGCCTGCAGGTCGCGCTGGAGCAGGTGCTCGATCGGCTCGAGCGCGGGGAAATCCGCTCGTCCAGCCAGGCCGTGTTGCCAGGCGCGCACACGTTCGTCCGAATCGCCGAAGAAGTGCGCAAAGCGTTCGAGACTCCCCCCCCCGCGAAGCCCAAAACCAGGAGCTGAGGAATTGGCGGACATCCAGCGCGTTGGAGTGCTCGGCTGCGGCTTGATGGGCAGCGGGATCGCCCAGGTTGCGGCGACGGCGGGATACGAAACGATCGTGCGCGACGTCTCCAACGAGGTGTTGAACCGCGGCCGGGCCGGCATCGAGAAGTCGCTTGCCAAGCTGGTCGAAAAAGGAAAGCTCCAGCCCACAGACCGTGACGCCGCGCTCAAGCGGCTGACGTTCACGACCGTGGTCGCGGACCTGCGTAAAGTGGACATCGTGATCGAAGCGATCACCGAGGACCTGGCGCTCAAGAACGCGCTCTTCCTAGAGCTCGACGGCTTGTGCGGCGCCGGGACGATCTTCGCCTCCAACACGTCGAGCCTGACGATCGCGGAAATGGCCGGCGCCACGAAACGCGCCGACCGCTTCGTCGGGCTGCACTTCTTCAATCCGGTGCCGCTGATGGCGCTCGTGGAGGTCGTACGCACCATCACGACGTCCGAGCAGACGTTCAAGCGCGCCTTCGCGTTCGCGGCTTCGCTGGGCAAGGAGCCCGTCGCCGCCAAGGACAACTCCGGGTTCATCGTGAACCTGTTGCTCGTTCCCTATTTGCTCGACGCGATTCGCGCCGTCGAACGCGGCGTGGGGAGCGTGCCCGACATCGATAAGGCGATGCAGCTCGGCTGCGGCTACCCGATGGGTCCGCTGACGCTGCTCGATCTCGTCGGCCTCGACACGACGCACCACATCGCCGAGATCATGTTCAAGGAGTACCGCGAGGTACGGTACGCGCCGCCGCCGTTGCTCAAGCGCATGGTACTCGCGGGGATGTACGGCAGAAAGTCCGGCAAGGGCTTCTACGATTACTCGTCCAATCCACCCACCGTCAGCAACCTGGGACTCTAATGCTCGGCTACGACGCTCCTCGCTGGCACGCTGTACTCAACGATCTCCCAGCTGCTCTCCTCCTCGTGGCCGTGCTATTCGATTTCGCGGCCGCCGCCACGAAGCGCGAATCGCTCATGTGGGCCGCCATCTGGACGCTGTGGGCCGGCGTGATCGGCGGCTGGGCGGCTGTCGTCGCCGGCGAGCTTGCCTCCGACGTGATCGAGCATGGCCAAGCG
>JBGQKD010000016.1:0-77917 GCA_041499375.1 Gemmatimonadota bacterium | reverse complement strand
GCGACCCGCTTGGTCTTCTCCAGCGCTTCGGCCAACAGCCTATAGGCGCGCTCGCCGCCCTTGTCGGGGCCGAGAAAGTACGTGCGGTCGAGGTAGATGCGATCCACCTGCTCGGCGGGCAGGAATTCCCTGATCTCGACGGCGCCCGTCCCGCGCTCCTCGAGCGCCTTCAGCTCTTCGGGCGTGAACGTGACGTACTGCCCCTTCTGGAACTCGTAGCCCTTGATCATGTCGCTGCGTTCGACTTTTTCGCCGTCTTTCACGCAGACATACTGCTGCTTCAGGCGCGAGCCATCTTTCTTGTGGAGCAGGTTGAACGAGATCGCGGCCTTCGACTCGCCGGCAGCGTACAGCTGCACGGGCACGGACACGAGGCCAAACGAGACCGTGGCGGAACCGATGGAATGGGCAGCCATATCGGAGTATGATACGCCGTCATGCCCACCCGTCGGAAGGCCCGCCCCCGCCCCCCGGAAGAGGGCAACGGGCGCGACGCGCTCAGTACCTATCGCGCGAAGCGCACGTTCGATGAGACCCCCGAACCCGGGGGGTTAGTCCCCAAGCCGGCGCCAAAACCGGGTGGGTTGCTCATCGTCCACATGCACGACGCCACGCGCCTGCATTGGGACCTGCGGCTGGAGATGGACGGGGTCCTCAAATCGTGGGCGGTCCCCAAGGGACCATCCGCCAACCCTGCCGACAAGCGTCTCGCGGTAAAAGTCGAAGACCATCCGCTCGAGTACGGCGATTTCGAGGGTGTCATTCCGGAAGGGAACTACGGCGCCGGCACCGTCATCGTCTGGGATCGTGGCGTGTGGGTTCCGCTCGAGGATGTGCGCGAGGGGTTCGAGAAGGGGAAGCTGCTGTTCGAGCTGCGGGGCTATAAGCTTCGCGGCCGCTGGACGCTGATCAAGCTCAAGAAGACCGAGAAGGAATGGCTGCTGATCAAAGAGCGCGATGAGTATGTCTCGACCGAGCCGTACTCGAACGAGTCGGTGCTCTCCGGGTTGACCAACGACGAGCTGCGGAACGCGAAGCAGCGCGCCGAGCCGATCAAGAAGCAGCTGGAGAAGCTGGGCGCGCCCAAGCGGGCGCTCCGCGTGGAAGACACCGAGCTGATGCTGGCGGAGACCCGTGAGGAGCCGTTTACGAGGGACGGCTGGGTGTTTGAGGTGAAGCTCGACGGCTATCGCATGCGCGCCGCATTCCAGGACGGCGAGCCGATTCTGTACTCGCGCAAAGGACAGGAGTACACCGAGTCCTTTCCGGAGATCGCGCGCGCGGTGAAAGCGATTCCGTTCGAGGGCGTGATTCTGGACGGCGAGCTGGTTGTCCTCAACGAGGCGGGGAGGCCGAACTTCAATATGCTCCAGGCGCGTGCCAGGCTCGGTGCGCGTGAAGCGAAACGCGCGGCGATCGAGTCGCCGGCGACGCTCTACGTGTTCGATCTGCTCGCCTTCGCGGGCTATGACCTGCGCAAACTCCCGCTCGTCAAGCGCAAGGAGATTCTCCAGAAGGTGCTGCCGCAGACCGGTCCGCTCCGCTATTCCGAGCACTTCGAGAAGAACGGCGAGGCGTTGTACGAGCAGGTCGTGAAGCTGGGACTCGAAGGCATCATGGCGAAGAAGGCGGACAGCCCGTATCGCAGCGGCCGTTCCGGCGATTGGCTCAAGATTCGCGCCGACCGCATCGACGACTTTGTCGTGGTGGGTTTCACAAAACCCAAGGGTGCGCGCGGCGGCTTCGGGTCGCTACATGTCGGCGCGTACAAGGACGGCCGACTCATCTACTGCGGGCGCGCGGGCTCGGGGTTCACCGGCGATCAGATCGACGAGATCAGTGCCCAGCTGCAAGCGCTCGTGCGCAAGACGCCGCCGTGTGATCCGCCGGAGCTCGGCGCGCTCCCCAAGGGGCCCGATCACACCTGGGTCGAGCCGAAGCTGATTTGCGATGTGCGCTATAAAGAGATCACGAAGGACGGGCTCCTCCGGCAATCGGTGTTCGTGAGATTCCGGGATGATAAGAAGCCCGAAGACGTGATGATGCCGGGAGCAGGGGGCAGGGAGCAGGACGATCCGGCGCGCAAAGAAGAACCGCAACGTACTGCTCCTCGCTCCGTGCTCCGTGAAGTCAAGTTCTCGAACCTGGATAAGGTGTTTTGGCCCGACGAGAAGTACACAAAGGGCGATCTCATCGAGTATTACCGCTCGATGGCCCCCTGGCTGCTGCCGTATCTCAAAGACCGGCCCGTCGTGCTCACACGTTATCCCGACGGCATCAACGGCAAGTCGTTCTATCAGAAAGACGCGCCGGGCTTCGTGCCCGACTGGATTCAGACGATCCCGATCTGGAGCGAAGACACGCAGCGCGACATCAACTACTTCGTCTGCAACGACGTGGAGTCGCTCGTCTATCTCGTGAACCTCGGCACGATTCCGTTGCACATCTGGATGAGCCGCATCACCGATCTCACGAAGCCCGACTGGTGTCTGATTGATCTCGATCCCAAGGACGCCCCCTTCGCGCACGTCATTACGCTGGCCAAGACGATGCGAAAGCTATGCAAAGAAGTCGAAATGCCGGCGTTCATCAAGACGACGGGCAAGTCCGGGCTGCACATCATGCTGCCGCTCGGCCGGCAGCTGACCTATGCGCAGTGCCTGCAGCTCGCGATCCTGTTCTCGCGGCTCGTGACCGATCAACACCCCGACATCGCGACAACGGCGCGCACGATCAGCAAGCGCGAAGGCAAGGTGTATGTCGACGCCTTCCAGAACCGCGCCGGCCAGCTGATGGTGGCGCCCTACAGCGTGCGGCCATCGCCGGGTGCGCCGATGTCGATGCCGATCGAATGGGATGAGGTGGGCGGCAAGCTCCACAACAGCAACTTCACAATCGCCAACGCGCTGAAGCGCATGCAGAAGCTCGGCAACGATCCTGTCGTCAAGGTCCTCGAGCTGAAACCCAAGCTCATGGGCGTTCTCGAACGCCTCAACAAGCGCCTTGGCGAAGACTGACGAAGTCATGCTCGTGCGGCCACACGATGCGCGCGTGCTGTACGTGCTCGCGCATGGCGCCGGGGCGGGGATGCGACACCATTTTCTCGCGCAGGCCGCCGACGTCTTCGCGGGGCGCGGCATCGCGACCTACCGGTACGAGTTTCCGTACATGCAGGCCGGAAAGAGCCGCCCCGATTCTCCTGGGGTGGCCGAGGCTGCCGTCCGTAAGGCCGTTGCGGCGGCGGCGCACGCCGCGCCCGGGTTGCCGCTCATCGCGGGCGGAAAGTCGTTCGGCGGGCGCATGACGTCGCAGGCACAGGGTCGCGAGCCGCTCCCGGGCGTCCGCGGTCTCGTTTTTCTGGGCTTTCCGTTGCACGCGCCAGGGAAGCCAGGCACGAGCCGCGCCGAACATTTAACGTCCGTTGACGTGCCGATGCTATTTCTCCAGGGGACGCGGGACGAGTTTGCGCAGCTCGATTTGTTGCAGGAGGTGGTGCGAAAGCTTGGCGATCGCGCAACGCTACATTTGATCGAGGAAGGCGATCACTCGTTCAAGGTGCCGCAGCGAACGGGCAAGACGGAGAACGACGTCATGCTCGAGCTCGCCGAAACAGTCCAACAATGGGCGACGGGGCTGACGAATGGCTAACTATTGGTTGGTCAAAACCGAACCGACATCCTACAGCTACGACGATCTCGAGCGCGAAAAGACCGCGGTGTGGGACGGCGTCAAGAATCCCGTCGCGCTCCGGAACCTCCGGGAAATGCACCCAGGCGACCAGGTGCTGATCTATCACACCGGTGATCAGAAGGCCGTCGTGGGATGGGCGACGGTAGTCTCGGCGCCGTATCCCGATCCGAAGCAAAAAGACGAAAAGCTCGTCGTGATCGATCTCAAGGCACACCGCCGCGTGCCCAAGCCGGTGACCCTGGCGCAGATCAAGGCAGACAAGACGTTTGCGGACCTGCCGATCGTACGACAGGGGCGCCTGTCAGTGAGTCCGGTGACGGCGCCCCAATGGAAACGAATCCTGCAGCTCGGCGGTGCGGACGGCTAGCGCTTCCCCTTCTTGCTGAGTTTATGGGCGCGGCTCTCTGCCCGCGCCGAAGCGATACCCGCAGCGACACCGGCCACGATCGCGGCCCGGCCAACGGCTTTCAACACCTTTCCCGTTCGGGCCAACGCCGCCTTCATGCGCATGCGTCGTTGCTCCGTTTCGGCTCGCTTCTGTGCCTCCGCGAGCAACTTGTCGGCTTCGCGGGCAGCAGTCACCGCCCACTTCCGGGCCGTCTTGGCTGCCTTAATCGCCGCCTTCTTGAAGCGCTCTGCGCGTGAAGCCATGGCTCAATCCTCCTTGTTTAGGCACCGAGAGTTTCGGCTGCTTTCCTTACGTCTTTAGGCTTGACCCACAACAACGCGCCGTAGCGTCCTGGACCGGTCCGCACCGCGCTCGTCGCGGTGACGTTGATGCCGGCCGCCCCGAGCCGCGCGAGCAGCTGCGCCATCGCGCCGACGCGATCGTCACCTTCGACGAGAAATACCGTCTTGGGCTTTGAGAGCTTGAGTCCTGCCGCTTTCGCCGCTGCGAGAAATGCGACCGCATCGGCCGGTACGACGTCGATCTGCGAGCGTCGCGCGCTCGGGAACGCATGGATCGCGAGCAGGTTCACGCCTGCGTCCCGCAACTTCGCGAACACCTTCGCTCCTTCGCCCGGCTTGTCCGGCGCGGTGACGTAATAGTAGTCGACCTTCCGGATGGTATCGGGCATGGCAACCTCCTTGGGGAGTCTGAAGCCTCGCTCGAATATCAGCCTGTGGCAACCGGGATGACACGGTGAAGCCCAAAGCCACTGCCATCCGTAGATTTGACTCATGGACGGCGTGGCGGTCCGCCTAGCGCGGCTCAAACGCGAAGCCCAGAAGGAATGGAAGCGGAAGTGGCGCAAGAAGCTTCGGCAGGCCGCGCCCGCGAACGCGGCCGAATGGCGCGCGCTCGCCGCCGAAGCGCTCGGCGCCGTTCTGAAGGTCGTCCTGATCATCGCGCTGCCATTTGCCGTTTTGGTCCGCGGATCGGTGTTCATCTATGAACACGGCACGCGATCGGTCTGGTTGGCGGTGGCTACCGCCGCGATCCTGAGCGGCGGTGTGATTACGGCGTACGCTGTGTGGCTCGCCCGCAAGTTCATGAAACGGGGAGTTCGGGGGGGCCGTGCGCTCGTGATCCCCGTCGCAAAATGGGTGGCACTCCCGCTCGTCCTCTTCTACTGCGGCTATTCCCTACTCTATCTCGCGAGCGTGAACGCCAAGACGGCGCCGGTGCGCGCCTACTACCGGTCGGTGCATCCGCTGCTGCGCCTGGCGCTCTCCACCGCCATTCTCGTCGATCGCGATATCCTGATCACCGATGCCGGTCGCGTGCCCGAGGATTACGGCCGGATGGGACTGCCGGCGAACAGTCGCACTCGCCATTACAAGCAAAAGGATGGCTGGATCCACGCCGTCGACCTGCGCACGACGGGTCGCGGCGTCATCAAGAACCGCGGGGTCCAGTTCTACTTCTGGCTGATGGGATTCGATACACGGCGGCATGTCGGCACCGCCGATCACCTGCACGTTGAGTTGAACTAGGCGAACAGTTTCTGCAGCTCGGCGAACGGAATCCCGTACGCCTCCAGCGTCCCGTACGTCCCTTTCTCCCTCCACTCCCGAGCCATCCGGCGCACCAGGCCGAGCGTCGCGCGCATCGGCGCCGAGCCAAACGTCACGCGACGCACTCCGAGCGCGGCCATCTCCTTGAGTGTCGGTGCGTTGGGGGTGCCGAGGATGTTTACCGGCGCGCGGATCTGCTGCACCAGCTGCTCGATCGTGCCCCGGTCGCCGACAAACGGCACGAACACCGAATCCGCCCCCGCCTCGCGAAACGCGTTCCCGCGCCGCACCGCCTCGGCGAGGCGCTTGTCACGCGGAATCTCCGGGGCTTCGAACGCGTCGGTCCTCGCGTTGAGTACCAGCCGGATTCCAGTCGCATCGGCAGCCCGACGCGCCGCCCACACCCGTTCCACGGCCAGGGCGAAGTCGATGAGATGCTTCTCGTCCATTCGGTCTTCGAGATTCATCCCCACCGCGCCCGCGTCGATCACTCGGCGCACCGTCTCGGCGACGGCGTCCGGCGTCTGGCCGTAGCCCGCTTCCATGTCTGCCGTGATGGGAACTGCAATGCGGCGTGTGATGCGGGAGACGGCCGCGAGCATCTCGTCGCGACTGATGCGCTCGCCGTCCGGAAAGCCGAGACTGAACGCGATCCCCGCGCTGGTCGTGGCGAGGGCGGGGAAGCCGGCTTCCACAAAAATGCGAGCGCTGCCGGCATCCCAGGCGTTGGGCAGGACGAGCATCGGCCCCTCGACATGGAGCCGGCGTAGGACCTCAGCTTTGCTGGCGCTCATCGCGCCAGACGATAGCCTGTTTTTCGGACGGTGAGAATGTGCCGTGGGTTGGCGGGATCGCGCTCCAGCTTGCGCCGCAGCTCGGCGACGTGGGTGTCGACCGTGCGGCTCATGACTTCCGCGCTGTAGCCCCAGACTTCGGTCAACAGCTCGGTCCGCGTGATGCAGGCGCCATCGCGCCGGATCAGCGCCAGCAGCAGATCGTATTCCTTGGGCGTCAGCGAGACCGGCGCGCCGTCCCGCAGCACCGTCCGCGACGGCGTGAGCACCTCGATCTCGCCGAACTTCTCGAACGGAGGCGCCGGAGGCCCTCCGTTCTTCTTCGGCTCCACGACGCGCCGCAGCAGTGCTTCGATGCGGGCCAACAGCTCGAGCACGCCGAACGGCTTCGTGACGTAGTCGTCCGCGCCGAGCCGGAGGCCACGGACCTTGTCGGCTTCTTCACCGCGCGCGGTGAGGATCAGCACCGGCATGCCGTGGCCGTCTTCGCGCAGCGCACGCAGCACGCGGAAGCCGTCCATGCCGGGCAGCATCAGGTCCAACACGACGAGATCGGGATTGGCGGTCCGCGCGCGTGAGAGCCCGCGCGTGCCGTCCTTGGCGACTTCGACCTCGTAGCCCTCGATCTCGAGATTGTTGCGCAGGCCGTACGCGAGATCGGAGTTGTCCTCGATCACCAGGATCCGTTTCGGTCCTGTGGCCGGCGCGATCATGCGGGCAGCTCGATCACGACTCGGGTTCCATGGGTCTCGGGAGCGACATCATCGATCCAGACGCGCCCGTGGTGCAGATCGGCGAGCTCGCGCACCACGGCGAGCCCGATGCCGCTCCCCGCGACGGACGAGCCACGGTCCCGCTCCAGACGCCAGAACCGTTCCCACACGCGCTCGCGGTCGGCGCGCGGGATGCCGGGTCCGCCGTCGTCGACCCAGAGACGCGCGTGGCCGTTCTCGCGCGTCGCGCCGACGCGAACTTCCTGGCCGACGGGGCCGTACTTGACGGCGTTGTCGAGCAGGTTGAGCAGCATCTGACGCACCGCGCCGGGATCGGCGGGTACGACGAGGTCTTCCGGTATCGACGCTGCGAGCGTTGCGCCGCGCGCCGCCGCCAGCGGCGCGAACCCGTCGAGCACTTCCTGGACCAGCGGTGCCAGCTTCGTGGGCTCAGGCGTGATGTGCGTGGTCTGCCGCTCGGAGCGCGAGAAGTGCAGCAGATTCTCGACCAGGTGCGTCAGCCGGCGCGCTTCCTGGTCGATGATCGCGAGCGAGCGGCGCCGCTCCTCCTCGGAGCGAACGCGACCCAGCGTGAGTGTCTCGGAGAACATCCGGATCTGCGCGAGCGGCGTGCGCAGCTCGTGCGAGACACCGGAGATGAAGTCGGTGCGCAACCGGGTGAGCTGTGATTCGCGGCGCAGCTGAAAGAGCGCGGCGCCGATGAGGACCGCCGTCAAGCCGAGCAGACTGATGATCAGCGGCAGCCGGGACCTTGGCAGACCGCCGATGATCAGCTTATCGGCGACCTCAGCGCGCAGCGTCGCCTGGGCAAAGAGATTGCCCATGTCGGTGCCGATCGTATCGCGCGCCGTGAACGGCGAGGTGTACTGGACCGCGGACCGATAGATCTCGACGCCGTACTTGTCGGTGATGATGATCGACCCCATCGAGTCGTACTGGACGCCCCCGGTCAGCGGGCGCGGCAGGAGCGCAAACTTCTCGGTAGCCTGCACCACCAGCGGCTTGAGCGCGGTTGGCTTGGCTTCGAACCCGAGCGCCGTGCGCAGCACGCCATCGGAATCGCGTAAGACGGTGTAGGCGACATAGCGACGGTCGCCGTCGGGCTGACCCAATACGGTCCCCATGTGCCACGACGTGTCGTAGACCGTGCGCGTGTGTACGGGCAGCGTGTCGATCAGCCAGCGGCGCACTCCCTCGGGTAGCGCCTGCCCCGACGTCTGGAGGTGTCCGGTCTTCAGGTCCATCCGGAAGGTGAAACGGATGTAGGGCGCGAGCGAGAAGTCGTGCCCCATGATATCGAAATGCAGATTTCGCGGCGCTGGCAACGGCTTGTGCGGCGCCACCTCGTGCGCGTGCTGCAGCGCTTTGAGGGGCGAGCTGACGGCGTAATAGATCTCGGTGGCGCTGCGTTGCGCCACGCGCGCCGCGGCCAGGGCCGCATAGTCGCGCAGCACGCGGTCCGCCTGCGCGCGATGATCGCCCGCGGTGCGGTACGCCTGCACGCCCAGCGCGGCTGCCACGCCGAACGCGAGCACCAACAGGACAGCGACCACCGCGCCGCGGCGCACCCGGAAACGTGTCATGGATTAAGAATCCTGCTTCGGCGCCCAACCGGCAACAGTTTGCTGACTCCACTGGACGGTTCTCTGACACAGGCCAGCCAGAAACAGGTCTAGATTCGAAGCGTAGGTCGTGGTTCAAGTGTCGACGGCCACTTGTCCCGACCTCGCCGACCCGGAGCGCATCGAATGGCTCCGGGTTTGGTTTTTGGGGGGAAAACCGATCGGGCGCCGGAAAAGACGTAGGGGCGCAGCATGCTGCGCCCCTACCTGTACCTAGCTGCGCCCTACGTGTATCGTGTTGGCCCTAGCGATTCGACATGGCCGGCACGACTCGCATCTTGCCAATCATGTCCGCAACGCGTTCCGCCGCGATCCCCAGCACACAACCGATCGCCAGAGCGATCGCGACACGAAGCGTCGGGTTCATGAGGAACGTGCGGAATCCCATCGCCAGGTATGTCGCCGCGCCGATGATCGCTCCCGCAGTATAGGAGAGCAGCGGCACGCGCGCCTGGTACACCATGCCGAACACTGCGACGCCCAGCACGAGCGCGTCCACGAACGCCTGTCTGCCGAGCGCGCCGGAGATGGCGATGTACACCGCCGCCCAGACGATGCCGGAGAGCGTCCCCAGGACCGACTTCTGCAGCCCCATCACACCGCCGCCGGTCCCGACGAAACAGCCGAGGCCGACGAGCACGGGCCACAACTGCAGATTCACTTTCAGGAGATGCGAAATGGCGGCCCACACGGCCGCAACGATCGCCAGACTCAAAGCCTTGCTGGTTGAAGCGCTCATGTTGGGCCTCCTCAATAGAAGGGGGAATGCGGCGCCAACATAATGAAAGGGCCCTGCGGGGTGCAACGCTGGACGGCTAACCTCGTTGAATTACATAGGCTTCCATTGCGTAGTACTCGGGCAGCCCGAGCCGGTCGGCACGCGCCGCGGTCTCCAGATTCCGGGCCTCCACCCGCTGCCAGAACTCGCGCTCGTCGTAGCCGGGGAAGGGCGCGGTGTCCTTCTGCGATTGGTGGCGGAAAATGGCGAGGATCTTCGCGTTCAACTCGTCCTGCGACAGCGGAACCAGAACGTCCGCTTCGGTGAGCGACCATTCCTGCCAGGCGCCGCGATACAACCAGACCTCGGGCTTCTGCCCCTGATAGCGCGCAAGCGCCTGCTCGACCGCGGCCTTGCACGTGCGGTGCGTGCCGTGCGGATCCGACAGATCGCCGGCGACGAAAACGAGATCGGGCCGTGTCTCTTCGATCAAACGCAGCACGATCGCGATGTCGTCGTCGCTCAGCGGCCGCTTCCGCACCTCGCCCGTCCGGTAAAACGGCAGATCGAGGAACCGCGCGGCGCTGGCGGGAATGCCGACCGCTGCCAGCGCGGCGATCGCTTCCGATTCGCGAATGAATTTCTTGAGGTTCTGGACGACCGGTATATCGACGTCCCCGGGCGCCTTCTGCTCCATGCCGGCGCTGACGGTGCTGCGGGCGCGGTGCAGCGCGGATGGGTCCAGCCCGAGCGACCCGGCGGCCCGCTCGACGAAGTCGAGATGGCGCGTCACATCGTGATCGAAGACGGCGATGTTGCCGCTGGTCATGTACGCGACGACGATCTGGTTTTCGTTTTCCCACAGCTTGCGGAGAATGCCGCCCATCGATATGACGTCGTCGTCCGGATGCGGCGAGAACACGAGCACGCGCTCGTGTGCCGGCAGCTTGGCGCGCCCCCGAATCTTGTCGCGTAGCCGATTGAATACCTGGCCGTTGATCGGACCTGCCGAGCCGGCGCGCGCGAGCAGCGGGCTGAGCTGATTCTCGGCGTACTCGCGCGCCGACAGCTTGAGCACTGCCTTACTCACCCGATCGGCGAGCCACACGACCGACCGTTCGACCATCGCGGGCGTCCACTCGATGCCCTCGAGGATCCACGGCGTCTTGATCCGCGTCAGGTCGGCGGCGGCGGGCAGGTCGAGATAGCAGGTCACACTCTGGTGGCGCTGCAGGAACGTCGCGGCGACGTCGGTCGAGACTTCGCCCTCGACCGCGCGAGCGACGATCGCGGTCTTGTGCTCGCCGGTCGCGAGCAGGGCGATCTCTTTGGCATTGAGAATCGTGGCGACGCCCATCGTGAGCGCTTCCCGCGGCACGTTCTCCACGCCGAAGAAGTCGGCGGCGGCGTCCTTGCGGGTCAGCGTGTCGAGCGTGACGATGCGGGTCCGCGAGGTCGCGTCGGAGCCCGGCTCGTTGAATCCGACGTGTCCCGTCTTGCCGATGCCGAGCAGCTGGAAGTCGATCCCGCCGGCCGCCCGAATCGCCTCTTCATACGCGGCGCACGCCTCCGCCACGCGCTCGCGCGGGGTCGTGCCGTCGGGGATGTGCACGTTCTCCTTCGCGATGTTCACGTGCGCGAAGAAGTTCTCCCACATGTACCGGTGATAGCTGTGGGGACTGTCGGGCGTCATCGGGTAATACTCGTCGAGATTGAACGTGACGACGCGCGAGAAATCGAGGTCCCCCGCCTGATGGCGGCGGATCAGCTCTTCATAGACGCCCAGCGGGGTACTGCCCGTGGCGAGGCCGAGCACTGCGCGCCCCTTGGCGCGCGTCTCGCGCTGAATGACCTCGACGATCCGCTCGGCCACGGCGGTGGCGAGGTCCGAGTGCTCGGGAAAGACGACGGTGCGGAGCCGCTCACGGTCGCGCGAGCTCTCGATGGTAGTCGGAGGCGGCCGGCGCGCGGTGGGGGGGGCCTTGGCCATCTACACCTTCACCTCGATCGCCGCGCCCCGCTTGTACCGTACGTACAGCCACGCCATCGGGACGATCAGCATGCCGGCGGCGATGATTGTGAGGGCCAGCAGCACCGCCGACAGCAGCACTGCCTTCTGTGAGGTCTGCGCCGCCTGGAACATCGCCGAATCCTGCTTGGCGAGCAGCACGATCATGGCCTGCCGGGCGTCGGTACCGGCGCCCGTGCCCGTGCTCGTCAGCCCGCCGAGGATGGTCTGGACTCGGCGGCGATCCTCATCGTCGGTCATGGAGTTGCCGAGATCGGCCAATTCGACCCTGAGCTGCCGTCCCAGGCTGTCCCGCTGCGCGACCGCCTCGACACGGCGGAAGCGCGGATCGGTGCCGGTCGCCATCTCGCGCCACACCTCGAGTCCCGCGTTATAGCGATGCAGCGTCGCGGAGGTTTGGGCGCCACGGGCCACGGTTTGGGCGGCCTCGCTCAGGGAGAAGATCAGCCACAACCCGATCACGAGTGCGAGGGCGAGGGTGACCGCGCTGATCGTCACCGCGATGCCCGGCCGGATGAACGTGTAATCCTTCATGGCGACGGCGAAGGACGACCGGCCGACGGAGGGACGCGAGGGGAAACCGGGTGGTGGTGTCGTCATGCGCCAGACGCTAGTCTCCGCTTGACGGCGCTGCAAGGGGGCGCAACTTCTAGACTGCGCCCCCCACCCGACACCCTGATTCGCATCGGGATGCCGATGGAGGACAAGTTGAGTGCAGTAGCGTTTCGCGGGGATGAAGGCGAAGTGCTGCGCCAGGCAAGCGCCGTCGTGGGACGCCCGGTCGTCCTGTGGGAGATCATCGGGCCTCACCAAGCCGTGCCTCGCGCGAGCAGCGGTCCCGACGTCGGTGCTCGTCCTCCCGGTTTTGATCTGGGCGCCATCCTGCAGCGTTGGAGCGTTCCGGTTCCCGTCGGATCGCGCTGGGTCACCGCCCCCGGATCCACACCCGACGCCTGGGTCATCGCGCCTGTCCGCTCCCGTCCTCCCGCCCCGCCACCCGGTGGCCGCGAGCGGCGCAGTCGGGAGCGCTTGGCCCTCGAGCTCGCCGGTCTCGCGCTGGGATTGATCGCGACCCCCACACCGTCGCCGGACGCGGCCGCGGCGTCGCCCGGCATGATGGTCCATCAAGCGAGCAATCCCCTGAGCGCCGCGCGCGCCGGGCTGCAGCTCTCCATGGAATCGATCGGCCGGTGGGTGGATCTCGCCGCGGATCGCCGTCTCGCGCTGCTCGACGATCTGGGTCAGGTGCTGGAGGACCTCGACCGGACGTCGGAGCTGCTGCGTGCCATGCGTGAGAGCGCGCGCGCCGGGATGCTGACCGCCCGTGGCGCGGGGGGCCGCTTCGACGCCGTACGAGTGGTACGCTCCTGCCTGACCCTGGAGCGGCGACTGCTGCGCGATCGCGGCGTCGATCTCGATTTCACGACGACGCTGGAATCGACGTTCGTCAAAGGGGATTCGAACGCGCTATTCGACATGCTCGTCGGCATCGTGCGCAACGCCGCGGAAACGAATACCGGCCAGCCCGCGCCGGTGCGCGTCCAGCTGGTACAGAAAGGCAAGGAGATCGAGCTGGTGGTTCGGGGCGGGCGGTCGCTCGCCGATCTCGCCAAGGTGCGGAGCGTGGCGGAGAATGCGTTCAACGGCACGGTGAAGGTCGACTCGGCATCCGATACGACCACGCTCACGATCGCGCTGCCGCTGCCGCCGCAGCGCGAGGGGGACCGGAGGGTGTAGGCTAGTTTGGTGACCCGTCACTAAGCACTAGCTCCTTCCACCAGCAGCGCTTGCAGATCGAGTGGCCGCGTGTGCATCCGGATGCTGCCGTCCGGTCCGCGCGGCCATTCGTTTTCCGGCCGGTCACGATAGAGCTCGATGCCGTTGCCGTCCGGATCGCGCAGGTAGATCGCTTCGCTCACGCCGTGATCGGAAGCGCCTTCAAGCTTGATGCCGTGTTCGAGCACCCGGCGCACCGCGGCGGCGAGGGCGGCACGGTCGGCAAACAGGATCGCGAAATGGTACAGACCGGTCGTGCCGGCGGGCGGCGGTGGCGCACCGCGGCCGGCCCAGGTATTCAAGCCGATGTGATGGTGATAGCCGCCGGCGGACAGGAAGACGGCGTCGGCGCCGTAGCGCGACGTGACCTCAAAGCCCAGCGCATCACGGTAGAATGCGAGCGAACGCTCGAGATCACTAACCGTGAGGTGGACATGGCCGATGCGAGTACGTGGATCGATGCTCACTGATTCCTAAACACTCGCCGGTTCCCCGGTTAACTTTCCTCCATGAAAATCCCCACGCCGATCAACGAGGCGGTTCTCTCCTACGCCCCCGGCTCACGCGAACGCAACGAGCTCAAGCTGGCTCTCAAGGACCTGAGCGGCCGTCAGATCGAGATCCCCGTCGTCATCGGCGGCAAGGACATCCGGACCGGCAAAACGGTCAACGCTGTGATGCCGCACTGTTACAAGCATGTGCTCGCGAAAGTGCATCAGGCCGGTGCCGAGGAAGTGGCAGCCGCGGTGAAAGCGGCGCGCGAGGCGTGGCGCGACTGGTCGAGCTGGAGCCTGGCCGATCGCGCCGCTGTGTTTCTGAAAGCCGCCGACCTCCTGGCGATGCGCTGGCGCGCCATGGTCAACGGGGCCACGATGCTCGGCCAGAGCAAGACGGCGTTTCAAGCGGAGATCGATTCCGCTTGCGAGCTGATCGACTTCTGGCGCTTCAACGTCCATTACGCCGAACGGATCCACGCCGAACAGCCGCTCTCGCCCCCTGGGGGCGCGATCTGGAATGCGATGGAGTACCGCGGGCTCGAAGGGTTCGTTTACGCTATCACGCCCTTCAACTTCACCGCGATTGGCGGCAACCTGCCGACGGCGCCTGCGATGATGGGGTGCACGGTCGTCTGGAAACCGGCGGCGACCGCGGCCTACTCGAATTACCTCGTCTTCCGCCTGCTCCAGGAGGCGGGGCTGCCCCCCGGCGTCATCAACTTCGTGCCCGGCCCCGCTACGGTCATCAGCGAGCGGCTGTTGGCCGACCGCCATCTGGGCGGAATCCATTTCACCGGGTCTACGGAAGTTTTCCAAACGCTGTGGAAGACGGTCGCGGCGAATCTCACCAGCTACGCCGATTATCCGCGCCTCGTCGGCGAGACGGGCGGCAAGGACTTCATCCTCGCGCACGCGAGCGCCGACGTGGACGCGTTGGCGACGGGAATCGTGCGCGGCGCGTTCGAGTATCAGGGTCAGAAGTGCAGCGCCGCCTCGCGCGCCTACGTGCCGGAATCGCTGTGGCCCAAGCTGCGCGAGCGGGTGCTCGGCTTGCTGGAGGACGTGCGGGTCGGCGACCCGGCGGACTTCCGGAACTTCATGGGCGCCGTGATCGACAAGAAAGCGTTCGACAAGATCAGGGAGTACATAGAGAAGGCGAAGCACGATCCGAAAGCCAAGATCCTGTTCGGCGGCCAGTGCGACGATACGGATGGCTACTTCGTCCATCCCACCGTCATTCAGGTCGAGGATCCGATGTACCGCACCATGTGCGAAGAGATTTTCGGGCCAGTCCTGTCGCTGTACGTCTATCCGGACAAACAATGGAAGGAAACGCTGGCGCTGGTGGATCGCACGTCGCCCTACGCGCTCACGGGGGGCGTCTTCGCCCAGGACCGGGCGGCGCTGGCCGAGGCCGATGCGGCGCTCCGCTACGCGGCGGGCAACTTCTACAAGAACGACAAGCCAACGGGGGCCGTGGTCGGGCAGCAGCCGTTCGGGGGCGCGCGCGCGAGTGGCACCAACGATAAGGCGGGCAGCCTGCTCAACCTGATCCGCTGGACCAGCGCCCGCGCGGTCAAGGAGAACTTCGTGCCTCCGCGTGACCCATGGTATCCGTTCATGGCGGAGGCTTGAAGGCGCCGCTGCTGGTGTGGGCAATGGCGGTGGCGTTTCTCCTGCTTGTCGCGTCGTTATTGATTGGGTCGTTCAGTAAACCCGAGTTCCCGCCATATGAGATCGGGTTGCATGCCGATAGCACCTACACGCTCGATGCCTCGCGTGGTGATCGGTGGCGCTGGTGGGGCGACCTAGGGTTTCGCCGCAACCACGTCGTTACCGCCTCCGGGGCCGGAGCCATCGATCTGGGTCTCGTCCGATTCGACTCCGTCACGCAGCTCCCGGCCGACGGGTACCTGCCGACGAGCTTCGCCGCCGACACCACAAACGCAGCGATCGGGAAATGGTACGAATACAGCATGTGGTCGCACCTGCTGACCTCAAAGCATCACGTCTATGCAATCCGCACGGCGGCCGGCGAGCTCGCCAAGCTCGAGATCCTCGCCTACTACTGTCGCGACGTGGGCGCGGCCTGCTACACGATCCGCTACAAAACAAGCACGCCCCCGGATTAGAAGCACCGGGGGCGTGCGGATGAATTGGATGGACCGGGCGGTTACTTGGCGGCGTTGGGCGGCAGGATCTTGAACATTCCCGTCCCGCATACCGGACAGACACCTTTGAGCGCGGGGCGGCCGTTGGCCATCTTCACCTGCTGAGCGTTCGAGATCTTCCGCTTCGCCTTACACTTCACGCAGTAACCTTCATCTGCGGCCATCGTGCTCTTTGCCTTTGCCATTGTCGGTCGCTCCTCCAGTTCAGGGGCACGGGGTACAGGGGGAACGGGAAGTCTGCAGCGCCAGACAACATAATAAGGTCGTGCTTAGCCAGGGGTACCCTGACCGTCCTGAAACCCATTGCGTTTGTGCGCTCCGTCACAAAACGGTTTCGTCGCCGAGCCCCCACATCTGCACAGCACAACGACTTCCGCCGGTTTGCCGTCTTTGCGGGGTGGGGGTGTCAATGCCCTCCCGTCGGGCGTTACGATCCGCACCTGGCCCTCGATGATCAGGGGGCCGTTCGACTTCGGGGTGATGGTCACGGTGGTCATTTTGCGAATATAGCGGTACTCCCAGGCCCCGGCCGGGGTATTCCCCGCGTGCGCCGCCTCATGCACACCCGTTTTTCCATCGTCGTCTTCTCCGCCACCGCGGCGTGTATCGGCGAGCGTGGGCCGTTCATCAATCGCATGGCCCACTCGGAGACGAGTTACCTCGCGCGCGCGGCGCGCCAACCGGTCCGCTGGCAACCCTGGGGACGCGATGCCTTCGCGCTCGCCGCCAAGCTCGACCGTCCTGTCCTCCTCTACATCGGCAGCGATAGCTGCCGCTGGTGCGCCGAAACCGACCGCGCGATTTACACCGATCCGGAGATCGGCGCGCTCATCAACGCGCTGTTCGTCCCGATTCGCGTCGACCGCGACGAGCGGCCCGACGTGGCCCAGCGCTATCAGACGGCAGTCGAACGGATGGCGGGGCTGCGCGGATGGCCGCTCACCGTCTTCCTCACCGCCGACGGCGCGCCCTTCTTCGGCGGCACATATTTCCCTGCCGACGATCCCATCACCGGTCGCGGGCTGAAGCAATTGTTGCCCGAAGTCGCGAAGCGCTATCGCGAGCAGCGCACGTTCATCATGGAGCAGGCGGCAGTGGTGCGGCAGATGGTGTTGACTGAGGATTCGCCCAGTGTGCTGCGGCCCTCGTTGGTACAGCAGGGGATCGCGGCCGTCGCGCGCGAGCTGGATGAGGCGGTTCGCAATCGGGCCGTCGCGGGCAGTGTGACGCATGCGGAAGCCGTGTCTCTGCTGCTCACCGATACCACGCTGCTCGTCTCGGCGCGGCGTGCGCTGGATCTCATGCTCGATACGACGGGAACCGGCGGCGAGGATCCACCACGGCTGGTCCGTGCCGCGCTCGCCGTCAGCCTGGCGAAGGCGTGGACCGCGACCGGGGAGCAGCGGTATCGGGAGGCCAGCCGTGTCCTCGTCCGCGCTCTGTCAGCCGAGCCGCTGCCCGACGGATCGGTGTTCGTCGATCAGGAGGCGTACGTACTCGCACACGTGATGGTGGCTGCGGCCACAATCGGCGATCCCACCGTCGAGAGTCGCGCACGCGCGGGCCTCGATGTCTTGTTGCAGCGGACCTATGCCCGCGGCTGGGGTGTGCGGCATGCCGCCGCAGGAACGCCCGCAGCGGGGGTCCCGCAGGGCCTGCTCCAGGATCAGGTCCAGGTGGCGTCGGCGTGTCTCGTGGCACACCAGCTCAGCAACGCGCCGCGCTATCTCGAGGTCGCGCTCGATCTCGCCGCCATCGTCGAGCGCAGCTATGCCGATCCGCTGGGCGGCTATTACGACGTCGCGGCAGCCGATCCGCTCCCCGCGTCCCAGGCGGCGCTGGGCGATCGTACGAAACACGTCTTCGACGACGTGCTCCCCGGTGCCAACGCCGCGACGGCGCTCATGCTGGCGGAGCTGGCGCAGGTGACTGGTGATCTCTCGTACAGGCGCCGCGCTCAGGCGACGCTGGAGGCATTCGCGGGCTCCATGGACGGCACCGGCCTTCGCGCCGTGACGTTCCTGACTGCCGCGCGGCAAACCCTTGGAAAACCGTGACGAAGCCGCCCCCCAGGGGGTCACTGGGATGGTGAACGACGGCGCCCCGGCGGATGTAGACGTAGTCGCCCTGGTCTTGGGCGGCGATGGGGAGGCGTTCGGGATTCTCATCCGGCGATATGAGCCGGGTCTGCTGCGTTTCGCGACGCGGATGCTCGGTAATCCCGATGCCGCCGCCGACGCAGTAGCCGAGAGTCTCGTGCGCGCCTATCGGCATTTGGCACAATGCCGGGATCCGGGGCGGCTGCGCAGCTGGCTGTACCGGATTACGGGGAATCGCTGCCGCAGCCATCTGGCTCGGCGGCACACGAACGATATCTCGCTCAGTGACGTGCCCGCGCCCGCGTTGGCCGACAGCTCGGATACCTGGGCGGTGCTGGAGCGGGGCGAGCAGGTGGCATTGGTCGAGCGTGCGTTGGCCGCGCTGCCGGCTGAGAAGCGAGAGGCGTTTGTCTTGAAGCATGTAGAAGGCATGAGCTACGAGGAGATGGCGACCGTGACTGGCGCGCGCATCCCTACGCTGAAGATGCGCGTGCATCGTGCCCGCGAGGCCTTGTTGGCGGCACTGGAGGAGGTCGTACGATGAGCCCAATTGATCCGCGGTTGCAGGAAGCGCTCGATGGCGAGCGTGATCCAGGCGATCTGCCGGTGGATCTGCGGGAGGCGTACGTCCGGCTGAACGCCGCGACCCAGATACTCAAGGCGACGCCGCCGGTGAGCGTCGCGACGCGTGTGATGGCGGAGATCCGCCAGAACCCGGCGACAGTCCAAAGCGAAGGCCCTGCCCGCCGCCTGATTCAGTGGTTAGGGCGGCCGCGTGCGGTCACCGTGCGACTGCGTCCCGTCTGGACTCTGGCGCTGGCAGCCGGTCTGGCAGCGGTCCTCGTGTTGCAATGGCCCAACGGCGGGCCCACACCCGGCGTCGCTCAAGGGATCGCGAATTTCGTGGGGCAATTTCCCGGTGCCAGGTCGGTCGAAGTCGTCGGATCTTTCAACGACTGGAGCCGCGGCACGCTGCACCTGAACGACGACGATGGTGACGGCATCTGGCACGCGAAAGCGGTTCTGCCGGCCGGCCAGCACGAATACATGTTCGTGGTGGACGGCGAACGGTGGGTGCCCGATCCTCTGGCGGGCCGCTACGTCGACGACGGGTTCGGAGCGGGCCAGCAGAACTCCCTGCTTATTGTGCGCCCGGTGAGCGCTCAGCCATGAGTTGGAAGGTGGTCCTCGCGCTGGCGCTCGTCGCGAGGCCGGCTCCCCTCATAGCGCAGAACGGCAACGGCGGTGGCACGACACGACTTGCCGGTCGTGTCCCGGCGGCCGCCCTCCCGGCGATCGATTCGATTCTCGCCGCGGCTGCGGCGGAGAGCCTGCCGACGGAACCCCTCGTGCAGAAGGCGCTCGAAGGTGGCGCCAAGAACATCCCGGCTGATCGACTGGTGAATGGCGTGCGGCGGGGTTTGCTCCAGCTGCGCCAGGCGCGCGCCATCGTCAGCCACGCCGTGCCGGGACAATCGCCGCCCGAAGGTAATGTTGCGGCGGTGGCGGCTGCACTGGCCCGCGGGCTGTCCGGGCCCATCGTCGAGCGGCTGATCACCGTGGCGCCGGATGAGCCCCCCGGACCGGCGCTCCATGCGGCGGCCGATCTGGTCGCGCATCACTTCGATCCCGATTCCGCCGCGGATCTGCTGGTGGAAGCGCACAACAAAGGCTTGCGGGGTGTGAGGTTACTCGACGTGGCCGTCGCTGCCGATCACGAGCTGCAGCGCCCAGGGGGCCGTACCCAGTCGGAGGCCCTGGCCCACGTCCGCGCCATGCTCCCCAACGTGCGCCCGGGGCGTCCGTGACGCGAGGTGGAACGAGGGGGTCGTAAGAGCGACCCTAAACCCGAGGCTTTGATGCTTTCGTCTGTACTCCTCCTCGTAGCACTGGCTGCGCAACAGCCCACACAACAGCCAGCGGCCGCACCGGCCAAGCCGACAGTCAATGCGTCACAGCGGGCCGACACCTCAAAGGCCAAGCCGAAGCATGCGCGCAAGCACAAGGCCAAGGCCGCGGCCGCGCCGCGCGACACGACCAAGTCGAAGCCCTGACTAGGACGTGTAGTCTGAGTTGATCCGGACGTAGTCCGGAGAAAGATCGCAGGTCCATACCACCGCCTCCGATCGACCGAGACCAAGGTCGAGCCGGAGGCGGATGGTTTTCTGCTCGAAAATTGCCCGCGCCTGGGCAGGATTGGCGAGCGCGGTGGCGCCGCCGCTCGCGAGTGTAAGCCAGCTTCCCCCGTTGGAGCCTTGTGCCTCCAGCGTAATACGCTCCGCGACGAGGGACACACCGGCGACGCCGGCAGCCGCCAACACGCGACCCCAGTTGGGGTCGCCGCCGTAGATGGCGGTCTTCACGAGCGTGGAGCGCGCGATTGCGCGACCGACCTCACGGGCGTGTCCTTCCGTTTGTGCCCCCACGATCTGGATCTCAAGCCGCTTGGTCGCGCCTTCGCCGTCTTCGACAATCGCGAGCGCCAGCGTGCGCGCCACCTCCATCGTGGCCTCTTCGAACAGCTTCCAGGTGGCGCCATCGCGGGATGGATCGATGCCGGCATGGCCATTGGCGAGAAAGAGGGCGGTGTCGTTGGTGCTGGTGTCGCCATCCACCGAGATCGCGTTGAACGTGTGGTCGACGACGCGCTTCCAGAATGGGCGGAGCGTGCCGGGCTCTGAAACGGCGTCCGTGGTGATCACGGCGAGCAACGTGGCCATATCGGGATGGATCATGCCGGCGCCCTTCGCCATGCCGCCGATGATGATCGGACCGCCCGGCGTTTCGAGACGAACCGCGCAGTGTTTTGGACGCGTGTCCGTCGTCATGATTGCCCGGGCCGCATCGATGCCGCCGGCGGGAGAAAGCTTCGTGGCCGCTTCGCGGAGACCGCGCGCCACCTTGTCCACTGGCAGCGGCACACCGATGACGCCGGTCGAGAGCACCAGAGCCGTCCGCGGTGGCAAGCCGGCTGCCTCCTCGGCGCTGCGCGCCATCGCGCGCGCGGCCTCGAGCCCCGCGGCGCCGGTGCACGCGTTCGCCACGCGTGCGTTCATCGCGACCGCGCGGGTCCGTCCCGGGCGGTCGGCCAGCATTTCGGCGTCGTAGATGACGGGGGCCGCCCGAAGCGCATTCTTGGTGAAGCTGCCGGCGGTCGCGCAGCTCGTCGCGCTCACGAGCAACGCCACGTCGAGCGCGCCGTCCGTTTTGAGACCGGCGTGGGCGGCGGCGGCGGTGTAACCGCCGGGCGACGTCGCGGAGCCTGCTTCGAGTGTCGAAATTGCGGAGGACATAGTCGCTTGTGTAACAGTGCCCCGTTTCTTATCATAGCACAACCTTCCCGGGGGGACCCGTTCGATGTCGGACAAGTTCCTCAGTTCCGACGAATATGACGAACGTGCACATCAGCTCTACAACGAAGGACAATACGACGAGGCCATAGATACGTTGCGCGAGGGCCTGGGGTTGTATCCCCACTCCGTCGAGCTGCTTGTCGGTATGGGCTACGCCAGGCTCGCGCGCGAGGAGTACGCGTGGGCGCGGCGCGCGTTCGAAGAGGCGCGTGGTCTCGATCCCGATCACGAGGACACACTGGCCGGGTTGGGCGAGGTCTTGCTCAAGTTCGGCGAGCGCGGGGCTGCGCTCGCATGCTTCGAGCACGTGCTCACGCTCGGCTTCCAGGACGATCACGATCTCATGTTGCAGATCGGCCGCGCGCTGTTCCGCGAAGGCGTGCTCGATCAGGCGCGCCGGTTCTTCGAAGGCGCGCTGCGGGCGCATCCCGACTCCGCCGATGCCGCCGCGTGTGTGGGCTACGCCGCGCACCGGCTCGCGGACGAAGGCGGCAGTCTGCATTGGCTGCGCCGCGCGCTCGAGCTCGACCCGAGCCTCGGCGAAGCGCGCATCTATCTCGCGAACCTGCTCTACGACCGTGGCGAATACGAGGCCGCGCTGTTTCATCTCGAGCGCACCGGCCCCGAAGAACACTACGACGCGCTGGCGATCTGGCGGCTGGTCGAGCTGAAGAAGAGCGTGTACCGGCTTCCCGACGACGATCCCGAGCTCGTCCCCTGGAACGAGCGCCTCAACGAGCTTGCGGGCGACGCCGCCCCCGAAGACCTCCTGCTCGCGGAGATCGAAGCGATGACGCCGGACGGCCAGATCCGCGATCCTCGCCAGCTGGAGCTGTTCGGCACGCTGCTCACCGAGCTGCAGGGCATGAAGAACAAGAGCTTCGAGGTCCACCGCGTCAGCACGGTGTCGGGCGCGACCTATGTCGGTACGTGGGAAGAGATCGTGCGCCAGATGAAAGACGATGCCGCCGAGTGGGTCGCCGGATCGCTCGAGGAGTACATGGAAGCGAGCGCCAAGCGGTGGCGCAAGCAGACGGGTGCCGCGATTCCCGCGACCGACCCGGAAAGTTTTCTCCGGGCCAGCGCCGATGCGGGAGTGCTAAGAATCCTGCACTAGACCGTCTTCTTGAAGCGGATGCCGATCGACAGCGGTCCGTCGCCGAGCGCCATGAGGGTGACCGAGCCGGCGAGCAGCAGGGCCTCGAGCTCGATGTTGGCGTGATGCGGCAGTTTGGTCGCAATGATCGTCAGAGCCATGAACACGGCCATCGCCGTGGCCCAGAAGCGGGTCCACATCCCGAGCAGCACACACACCGCCCCGACCGTCTCGATGGCGATCACGACCAGCACCAGGAGGGAACCCAGCGACAGGTTCGGGATCCCGTCCCGGATCCGATCGAGGCCGCGACTCAGGAACACCCCACCCACAGCCAGCCGCATGAAAAACGCGGCGTACGGCGCCAATGAGTTCACGAGGTCTCCGTTAGAACATGGACATCGCGAGGAACGACCGCAGATTGTCGTTCGTCACGCGCAGCCGCGCGGACAGGAGCCGCACGACCGACCACAGGATCTTATAGGCGACGTCTCGGTTGAAGTCGAGGAGGAGCTCGAAGTCGGAACGGGAGATCGTGATGAGGGTGCAGGAGGTATTCGCGATCGCGTCCGTAGACCGCTCCGAACGATCGAAAATCGACATTTCCCCGAAGCACGATCCCGGTTTCAGCACCGCGAGCGCTTCTTCACCGGAGCCGGGAATGGTCCGCGAGATCCGGACTTCGCCTTCTGAGATCAGGAAGAGCCGGTTGCCCGGTTCCCCTTCCTTGAAGACGTACTGGCCGACGGTGAACTTCTGTTCGCGGCACACTTCCGTGACCCGGGCCAACTCGCCCTCGTCGAGATCCTGGAAGATGGCCGCTTGCTTGAGCAGCTTGACATTCACGGGGGTGAAGGTACGACGCGTGATAATACCGGGCAAGTGAAACCGTGGGTGACGAGCGCGGATATCGTGACGGCGCTACGATTTCCGCTCGCCATCCTGTTTCCGCTGGTTCGCTCGCCCGCCTGGCAGTTCGCGATCGTCGCCGCCGCGGCCGCCAGCGACGTCGCCGACGGCTTCCTGGCGCGACGCGTGGGCGCCTCCCGCGCTGGTGCCGTGCTCGATCCCGTCGCCGACAAGGCCTTCATGGCAGTCGCGTTCGTGACGATCGCACGCCGCGGGTTGCTGTCCTGGTACGAGGTGATCGGGGTGCTGCTGCGCGACATTCTCGCCGTGCTGGGGTTCCTCGCCACCTGGCTGCTGCATCGGCCCGTCGCGCTGCCGGCTCGTGCCGGCGGCAAGGTGGTCACCGTCGCCCAGCTGCTCACCCTGGTGGCGGCCGTCGCCGATTGGACCTACACTCGACACCTCGCGTGGGCCACCGCGACCATTGCAGTGTACGCAATCTGGGATTACGGGCGCACCGCCGCGCGGGCCGCGCGTTCAACGGCGCAACGCACGCAATGAAGGAGTCGGAGCGGGAATGCGTATTGTCGGAATCGCACTGGTGACGTTGGCGCTGGTCCCTGTGCACCGCGCGGGGGCGCAGCAGTTCCAGCCGCCGAAGACGGCCCGGCACGGCGGCACGCGCATCGGCCTGTTCGGATTCGGCGTGCGCGGCGGCATCGACTTTCGGCGCTCGGGCCAGCTGGTGCTGGGGTCGACACTGGACATCGGTGATCTGTTCTCCAACCGCCTGCGTTTGCGCCCGTCGGCGGAGATCGGCGTCTTCAACGGACCCAACACGTACGTCGGCAGCTTCGAAGCGCTGTGGCGCTTCACCGACGACGAAGAGGTCGCGACACCCTACATCGGAGGGGGGCTCGGCGTGGCAGGTCGCGATGGGTGCGGGACTGATCCGCAGTGTCCCGATATCTGGCTCAATGCGGTCTTCGGCTTCGAGCTGCACTACCGCTCGACGTTCAACTGGCTCATCGAGTACCACGGCATGGACCGGATGCGCCGGCACCGCCTGTTCATCGGACTCACGACGCGGCGGGGCAACTAGGATGGTGCGGCCCGTCCTCGTGACGACGCGCTGGCTGCGAGGACTGCAGTTCGAGGGGAACGGGAATGGGCGACCATCGATTCTCGTCGACGGCGATTCGAAAGCCGCCACCTCGCCGGTCGAGCTGCTGCTCGTGGCGGCCGCGACATGTACGGCGTCCGACGTCGTGATCATTCTGCAGAAGCAGCGCATCCAGCTCGAGGCACTGGAGATCACAGTGAGTGGCACCCGCCGCGACACCGAGCCGCGCCGCTACACCGCGATCGCATTTCACTTCAACGTCCGCGGGCAGGGCACCGACGACGTGAAAGTGCGCCGCGCGATCGATCTCTCGCTCGAGAAATACTGCTCCGTCGTCGCGTCGCTGGCGCCCGACATCGCGATCAGTTACGACGTCGCCATTGCCTAGCCTGTTGTTCCTGGTGTCGGTCCTGGCATTGCAGTCACAGCAGCTCACCGCGACGGAGCTGAGCCTCGGCCCCGCGGCGGTGATCGCTCATCGCACATTCGTCGGTGCGGAGTTGGGCCTCGCCCATCGTCCCAGCGGCGAGAGCCGCCTTGCGCTGGCGCTCGCCGGCGGGACGATCGCCGAACGCCCGGCGGCGCGCGCGCAGCTCACCCTGCAGTTGCTCGTGAACGCGGCGGCCCGACGGGGACCCGGCTTTTACGCCGGCGTGGGTGGTGCGTTCACCGCGCGGCGCGGCGCTCCAGGGCAGGGATTCCTGGCCGTGTTGCTCGGGTGCGAGGTCGCCCCGGGCCGGCGCCAGGGCTTGTACGTGGAGCTGGGGTTCGCCGGCGGCGTGCGCGCTGCGGCCGGCTGGCGCACGCGCTGGTTTCCGCCGTGGTGGCGGCTCTAAGCCTTAGGCGTTGGCGCCCACAGTGGAGGGGCGAGCCACGACGGGGCGGCAGTAGCGCTCGCCCAGCACGCGCAGCTCGTTCAACTCGGTCTCGGTCAGGTCGGTGAAGCGGTCGGCGAGGTACAGCAGCGTATCGTCGAACCATTCCTTCTGATGCTCCAGGCTCGCTTCCAGCACTCCGCACCGGAGTATGTGGGAGAACAGCTCATCGCGCGCCTGTTCGAAGCTCGTGGGAATCGCATACTTCCGTGGCTCACCACGCTTTTTGGCCATGCAGGGGGTTTCCTTTCCGCTGAGGACCTCTGAGAAAACGGCGCCGCAAGATAATTGGTTGTGTGGTATAATGCCACAGCAGGGACGCGGGTTCCCGCGTTCCGGGAGGAAGCAATGAGCGAAGAAGTTTACGGACCAGAGCGAGCGCAGCGCCTGGTCGCGCTGCTGCGGGCTTTGGCCGAGCGGATACAGGAGCTGGACCGGTCGGGCCGGTTGCTCGACGCCGTTCCGGAACTGCAGAAGCTGCTGGGCAACGCGCGCAGCGAGCTGTTTCATTACGAAGTACGCAGCACATACGACACCCCGGACGTCGCCGAGAGCCGTCGCATCGTGGAAGAAGCCATGGGCGGCGGCGATCTGTCGCTCGACGATCCGGACGACGATGAGCCTTGGCGCGGAGATACGCTGGGATGAATCGATTCTATGTGATGGTGGGTGTCCTGGCAGTGGTGTTGGGCATCGGAGTGTTTGCGATGCTGCGGACCGGCGGCGGCACCGCGCCTGCCGCGGCGGCGGGCGCGCCACCCACGGTCGTCGACGACAGCTTCCGGGGCTACACCCTCGGTCAGGCGAGCGCCCCGGTCGAAGTCGTCGAGTACTTGGATTTCGAATGTCCCGTGTGCGCGACATTCGCCACCATCCAGATGCCGACGATCACCGATCAGCTGATCAACACGGGCAAGGCGCGGTGGCGGTTCCGCGATTATCCCTTGCCGATCCACAAGTATTCGCGCTTCGCCGCTCACGCCGCGCAATGTGCGGGCGCGCAGGGCAAATATTTCCAAATGCAGGATCAGTTGTTCAGTCATCACCAGTGGGCGCAGACGGGAAAGGATCCATCGAGCCTGTTCCGCGATTTCGCGCAGGCCGCGGGCGTCGATCTCAAGACCTATGACGCGTGCATGGAGGCCGGCAGGTACGCCAGTCGCATCGAATACAGCCGGCAGGAGGGCGATCAACTCCTGGTGGACGGCACGCCGACGTTCTACGCCAACGGGACGAAGCTGTTCAACGGTTTGCGGCGCCTGCCGAATTCAGACGATTTCAAGACCCTCGTCGACAGCATCATCGCGCACAAACCGCGTCATTGATGCGTCATCGCCAGGCGATCGCGGTCCTCGCGCTCGTCGGCCTGTTCGTCGCGCTCTACCTGTGGCTGCACGCGCTTGGTTTCGGCGGGGCGATCAAGTGTGGCGCGTCGGGCGGTTGCGAGACGGTGCAGACCAGCCCGTGGGCCGTCTTCCTCGGATTTCCGGTAGCGTTCTACGGGGTGGTGGGATATCTCGCCGTGCTGGTCGTCGCGCTCGTCTCGCTCAGACCGACGGCACTGGCCCAACGAGGCTGGAATCAGCTGTTGCTGGCACTCGTGACGATCGGCGTGGTCTTCACAGCATATCTGACCTACGTCGAGCTATTCCTCATTCAAGCGATCTGCCGCTGGTGCATAGGCAGCGCCGTGATTATTGCAGCGATCTGGCTCGTCGCGATCTTCTCGCTCAGGTCTCCTGCGCCTCGTACTGATCCCGGAGTTTCGCAACCACTGCGGGGTCCGCCAGCGTAGTCGTATCGCCGAGCGCGCGCCCTTCGGCGATGTCCTTCAGCAGGCGCCGCATGATTTTCCCGCTGCGCGTCTTGGGCAGATCCGCTGAAAACAGAATGTCGTCGGGCTTCGCGAGTGCTCCGATCTTCTTCGACACGTGATTCTTCAGCTCTTCGCGCAGCGCGTCGGTGCCCTGGCGTCCTTCCTTTAACGTGACGAACGCCGCGAGCGCCTGACCCTTCAGGTCGTGCGCGCGACCCACGACCGCCGCCTCGGCGACGGCCGAGTGGTCCACGAGGGCGCTCTCGACCTCCATCGTGCCGATACGATGCCCGGCGACATTGAGCACGTCGTCCACGCGGCCCAGAATCCAGAAGTAGCCGTCTTCGTCACGCTTCGCGCCGTCGCCCGGGAAGTACGTGTTCTTCCACTTGCTCCAATACACCTGGCGATAGCGCTCATCGTCCCCCCAGATCGTGCGCAGCATGCCTGGCCAGGGCTTGGGAATGGCGAGGTAGCCGCCTCCGACCTTCACTTCCTTGCCTTCGCCGTCGAGCAGCACGGCTTCGACGCCGGGAAACGGAGCAGTCGCGGAACCGGGCTTGGTGGCGGTCACGCCGGGCAGCGGCGTGATCATGATGCCGCCGGTCTCGGTCTGCCACCACGTATCGACGATCGGGCAACGGCCGCCCCCGATGTGCTCCTGATACCACATCCACGCTTCCGGATTGATCGGCTCTCCCACCGAGCCGAGCAGCCGTAGTTTGGAGAGATTGTGACGGGCGGGCAGCTCCGTACCCCACTTCATGAACGCGCGGATCGCGGTCGGCGCGGTATAGAAGACCGTCACGCCGTGGCTCTCGCAGATCGACCAGAATCGGTCCTTGCCGGGATGGTCCGGAGCGCCCTCGTACATCACTTCCGTAACGCCGAGGGCGAGCGGTCCGTATACGACGTAGGAATGGCCGGTGACCCAGCCGACATCCGCAGTGCACCAGAACACGTCGGAGTCCTTGAGATCGAACACCCACTTGGTGGTGGCGTACACGTGCGTCAGATAGCCGCCGGTCGTGTGCAGAATGCCTTTCGGCTTCCCGGTCGTACCGGACGTGTAAAGGATGTAGAGCGGATCTTCCGCATCCATCGCTTCGGGGGGGCATTCCCGCGGCGCCCGCGCCATCAGCTCCGACCACCACAGGTCGCGCCCGGTCTTGAACATGACCGTCTGGCCGGTCCGGCGGAGTACCACGACGTGCTCGATGCTCGGCGTCGCCGTGACTGCGTCGTCGGCATTCTGCTTCAGCGGCACGATCGAGCCGCGGCGATAGCCGCCGTCCGCGGTGATCAGCACCTTCGCGCCTGCATCGTTGATCCGGTCCCGCAACGATTCGGCGGAGAAGCCGCCGAATACGACCGTGTGCACAGCCCCGATCCGCGCGCACGCGAGCATGGCGACTGCCACTTCGGGTACCATCGGGAGATAGATCGCGACGCGGTCACCGCGCTTTACGCCCAGACCCTTCAGGACGTTCCCGAACTTGTTTACATCCGCGTGCAGCTCTCCATAGGTGATGCGCCGGACCTGGCCCGGAGGCTCTCCCTCCCAGATCAGCGCCACGCGGCCGCTCTTGCCGGCGCGGACGTGCCGGTCGAGGCAGTTCACCGACGCGTTGAGTTTGCCGCCGAGGAACCATTTGGCGTGTGGCGGCTTCCACTCCAGCACGCGGTCCCACGGCCGGCTCCATTCCAGTTGCTTCGCCCAGTCCGCCCAATATCCTTCCGGGTCCCGTCGCGCGCGCTCGTAGGGCGTGGTGTCCCGCACGTGGGCCTGAGCTTTGAAGGACTCTGCCGGCGGGAAGCGCCGCTGCTCGTCGAGGAGTGTTTCGATCCGGTCAGTCGCCATGGGTCGGGATATTAAGGAAGAGGGGGACTCTAGCAAGTTGCACCGCGCCGCTCGCATTGCGGCAAAAGGCAAGCGTGAGCGGCCTCACGTGTCTGTGCCAAACAGTTGGGGCGGCGCGTCTTAGAGAGTGTGGCATTGGAGTGGCATATGGAGGCGGCGGAGGAATTATGTCACCAATGCCCGTGGAGAACACACTGATGTCGACGCGTCCGATGGAGAAGTCGCTGGCGGCTCCGGAGCGGCTCGATCTCGAGTCCCGCACCGTGTTCCGTCGCGCTGCCGGGGAGGTCCTGGACCTGCTTGCCGAGGGGGCCGGCCGCCTGGTGATCGATCTGTCGGGTACGCGCTCGGTTGACAGCGCCGGACTCGGCGCCTTGATGCTGATCCAGCGCAAGGCCGCGGAGCGCCGCCAGACCGTGTGCCTGCGGGGCGCCAACGAAGAGCTGCGTTTCCTTCTTGTCCTCACCAAGTTGGACGACCTCTTCGAATTGGAGACTGGCGTTTCCTGAGATAAATTGGCGCGATGGCGCCACGTAAGGTCCTGTTCGTCGAAGACGAAGCCGCGCTACAATACTCCTACAAGCGGTACTTTGAGGGTAGATACACCATGGCCTACGCGCCGAACGGCGCGGAGGCCATGCGTCAGCTCAACAATTTCGACCCGGACGTCCTGGTGCTGGATATGCGTCTGCCGGACACCGACGGGATCGCGTTGCTGCAGCGCATCCGCGAGACGCGGCCCACGCTCCCGGTCGTCGTCACGACGGCGTACGTCAGCATGGAGCCGCTGATGAACGTGCTCGACCTCGGCCACAGCCGCTACCTCGTCAAACCGTATGAACTGAGCGAGCTCGCGGCCGCGATCGATGCTGCTGGCTGAGGGACTGCGCCACCGTTTCGGTGCGGTCAGGGCCCTCGACGACATTTCGTTCGCGGTCCAGCCCGGCCAAACGCTGGCGGTGTTCGGTCCGAACGGCGCCGGCAAGACCACGCTCCTCAAAGTTCTTGCAGGTCTGATTCAACCCCAGCGCGGGCGAGCCCAGGTCGACGGCGGCCGCCGCGCCATCGGCTGGATCGGGCACCAGCCGCAGCTGTACGCCCAACTGACGATCCGGGAGAATCTGCGTTTCTGGGCGTCGCTGTACGACATCCCTGAGAGTGAGTTCGCGCTCCGCAAGGACGATCTGCTGCTGCGTCTCGGTCTGCAGGATCACGAGCATCGCCGGGTGAGCGAGTTGTCGCGCGGCTTGGTACAGCGAGCGGCGATCGCACGGGCACTCATACATGACCCCCGCGTGCTGCTCCTGGACGAGCCCTTTACGGGCCTCGATAGAATGTCTGCCGAGGAGTTGCGGGAGCTTCTCAGCGAGGAGGCCGCCGAAGGAAGGGCGGCCGTACTGGTGACCCACAATGTCGAGGAAGGGGCGGAGCTCGCGACGCATATCGCGTTCATGCGTGCGGGCCGCTTCGTGCATTTGGCGCCGCGCGCCGGGCGCGGGCCGGCGCAGGTGGGGGAGGACTATCGCAATGCGATCGCCTAGACTCCTGCGTCACGCCTGGGCCGTGGCATCCAAGGACCTGCTCGTGGAGTTTCGCTCGCGCACCGCGATCCTCTCCGCGGCGGTCTTCGTCGTGCTCGTGCTCGTCGTGTTCAACTTTGGACGCGATCCCACGGCGGTTTCCAACGTTGACCTGGCGCCGAGCATCCTATGGGTGACCTTCACCTTTGCGGCGATCCTCGCCTTGAACCGCGCCTTTCAGCTCGAGCTCGAGAACCAATCACTGGACGGCTTGCTGCTCGCACCCATCGAGCGCAGCAGCATCTACCTCGGCAAGCTCATCGCGAATCTCGTCTTTGTGGGGACGATCGAGGTGATCGGTGTGCCGCTGCTCGCGCTGTTCTTCAACGTGCCGGTGCTCCCCTATCTCGTGCCGCTCATCGCGCTGATCGCGCTTGCGACCGTGGGGTTCGTCGCCGTGGGGACGCTCTTCAGCGCGATGACCGTGCGAACGCGCTTTGCAGAGCTGTTGCTGCCCGTGCTCTTGCTGCCGTTCATGATTCCACCGCTGAGTTGGGCCGTGCTCGCGACTGGACGCCTGCTCGCGGGCCGTCCCTTGAGCGAAATCGTGGGCTGGCTTAACATGCTGGCTGTCTATGACATCGTGTTCGTGACGCTCGCGATTTTCTTGTTTCCCGCCACGGTGAACGAATGAGAATGCTGCGGGTGGGGCGCTGGATCACCGCCATCGGTCTGGTGTTGCTCGCCGGCGTCTACGTGCGGGCGCTGTCGTTTACGCCCATCGAACAGTCGCAAGGGCTCGCGCAAAAGATCTTCTACCTGCACGTGCCGGCGGCGATCTGGGCCGAAATGGCGATGATCCTCGTCGGTCTGTCGAGCATCTTCTACCTGTTCACGAAGGACCCGCGACTGGATCGCTTCGCCGCATCATCGGCGGAGGTCGGCACGATCTTCTGCGCCATCGTGTTGACGACCGGTCCCATCTGGGGCAAGCCGATCTGGGGCACGTGGTGGACGTGGGACGCGCGCCTGACCTTCACCCTGTTCCTCTTCCTCCTGTACGTCGGCTATCTGCTGCTGCGCGGCGCCGTCCCCGATCCCGCCATGCGCGCCCGGTATTCTGCAGTCCTCGGCATCTGTGGGATGTGCGAGGTGCCGTTTATCCACCTGAGCGTCTACATGTTTCCGACGCTCCATCCCATGCCGATCGTGCTGCAACCGGGTCGGCCCAAGCTGCCGGGCAGCATGCTCACCACCTGGCTCCTGTCGCTGGGCGTGTTCACTCTGCTGTATGTGGGGTTCGTGGTGCAGCGCTACGCGCTGAGTTACCTGCGAGAGCAACTGGAAGCGGTCGGGGAGGGGGGGGCGGGGGGGGGCCATGCCTGAGAACGGCAACTACATGATCGCCGCCTACATCCTGGTAGGCGTCATCCTCGTCGGCTACGCTGTGTCACTGTACCTGCGCGCGCGCCGCAGCCTTCGCCCGTAACTCCGCACGCGCCTCCGGCAGCCGGTCGTGTCCGTCCGGAACCTGCGTCGCCCAGAGGTTGAGCGCTTCATCCGCCGCCCCATGATCCCCCGCATCGTAGAGCGCCTGGGCGTTGTGCCACAACGCCGTGGCGCCGCCGCCCGCGGCGTACGCGCGGGCGAAACGCGCCGCCGCTTCGGGAAAGCGGCCGGTCCGCTGATACAGCGTGCCCGCGGCCATCGCGGCATCGGCGCGCTCCTCGAGCGCTAGCGCCTGTTCGAAGGCGCCCAGCGCCTCGTCCTGGCGGAACACCATCTGCAGCGCCTCACCGAGCAGCATCCATGCGTCGGCATGATCGGGAAAGCGCACACTCGCCTCACGAGCGGCCTCCACAGCTCCCCAGCGATCGTCGAGCGCACGGGAGAGATGCACGAGTGCGGGATACGTATCGGCAAACCCGGGTGCGAATTTGCACCCGAGCTTCAGCCAGGCGAGCGCGCGCCGCGGCGCGTGTCGTTGCGCCGCGGCGGCGCGGCGCGCGCAGAACCGGCCGAGTGCGGCACGAACTGAGCGAAACATTGCTTGATAATGGGTTGTGCCACTGTGAGATTGCAACGCCGGGGCGGGGCGGGGGCGGAGGCTAATGACAGCTGTCGGATCACTAAAGGGGCGCCGCATCGTGGTCACGCGCGCGCGGGAGCAGGCCGGCGACCTGGTGCGGGCGCTGCAGGAGCACGGCGCCGAAGCGGTGATCGCTCCTGTCATTCGCATTCAGCCGCTGGACAACCTCGGCGCGTTGCGCGCGGCGCTCACCGGTCTGTCCGCCTATCGCTGGGTCGTGTTCACTAGCCAGAACGCCGTGCAAATCGTGTTCGACCGCCTCGTCGCGTGGGGTCTGACGCCACGCGTCTTTTCGGCCACCGCCGTCGCCGCCATCGGAACCGCGACCGCAGAGGCGCTCACCGTGCGAGGCGTCGTCCCGGCCGTCATTCCCGCCGAGTTCGTCGCGGAGGGGCTGGCGGAGGCCCTGATTCAGCGCAGCGGGGGGGAGGGGGGGGGCGGCCTCACGGGCGCCCGCGTCCTCATTCCCAGCGCCGAGGATGCGCGCGACGCCCTGGCCGCCGGCCTGCGGCGGCATGGCGCGACGGTCGAGAACATCGCCGTGTACCGGACGGTGCCTGTGCAGGCGGACCTGAGCGGGCTGGCGAAAGACATCAGCCGCGGCCGCATCGACGCAGTCACGTTCACTTCCTCGTCGACGGTCCGCAGTTTCGTCGCGCTGGTGGGGCGTCCCGCCGCAACTTCCGGCCGCTACGTCGCGGCGACCATCGGTCCGATCACGGCCGACACGGCGCGAGAGTTGGGGATCCGCGAGATCATCGAAGCCGAGCCGCACACGGTCCCCGGTCTCGTGGAGTCGCTGGCGAGGCGGTTCGGATGAAGCTCGGCACACGCGGCAGCCAGCTGGCACGGTGGCAGGCGGAATGGGTGCGTGATCGCCTCGCCAACAATGGCGTGCGTGCGGAGATCGTCGTCATCACGACGCGCGGTGATGCGGAAGTCGACCGGCCGCTCCACGAGCTCGAAGGGAAGGGGTTTTTCACCAAGGAGATCGAGGAGGCGCTGCTCGACGGCCGCATCGATGTGGCCGTGCACTCGCTTAAGGATCTGCCCACCACGTTGCCCGCGGGGCTGGCGCTGGGAGCGATCCCGGCGCGACACGATCCCCGCGAGGCACTCGTCAACAGCCGATCGCTGGCCGATCTCCCCGCCGGCGCGCGCGTCGGCACGTCCAGCCTGAGGCGCATCGCCCAGGTGCGATTTCTGCGCCCTGATCTCGAGGTCGTCCCGCTGCGCGGCAACGTGCCCACCCGGGTCCGCAAGGTCGAAACTCACGACGGCCTGGACGCGGCGCTGCTGGCGATCGCCGGACTCGAGCGGCTTGGGCTGGGCGGCAAAGGTTCGATTATCGACCCGCTCGACGTAATGCCCGCACCGGGGCAGGGCGCCCTCGGGATCGAGATTCGAGACGATGACAAGGCGACGCGCAAAGCCCTGCAGCCGCTTCATGATCCCGTGAGCGCCGCCGCGGTCGCGGCGGAACGCGCGTTGCTCGCTGAGCTCGGCGGAGGCTGTCAGGCGCCGGTCGCGGCGTGGGTGGACACCCGGGAAACGGGAAACGGGAAACGTCTGTACGGGCGCGTTACGGACCGCGACGGAGCTGTTCAGCTCACGGCGTCCGCCGATCTCGATCCGAAACGCCCCGAGGCTGCTGGTGAGGCTGTCGCGCGCTTGCTCGAGGGCGAAGGCGCCGCGAGCTTACTCGCCCGATGAGCTCGGCCCAGTTCCCGATTCGCCGTATGCGGCGCCTGCGTCGCACCGCCGCACTCCGCCGCCTCGTGGCGGAGACGCACGTCGTTCCTTCGCAGCTGGTGTGGCCCCAATTCGTCGTGCACGGCGAGGGAGTGCGCCGCCCCATCGCCGCCCTGCCAGGCGTGGCGCAGCTCTCCGTGGATCAACTGGTCAAAGATGCCGAGCGCGCCGCGTCGCTCGGATTGGGCGGCATCATCCTGTTCGGGATTCCGGCGACGAAGGACGCGACCGGCTCGGAGGCTTACGACGATCAGGGGATCGTGCAGCAGGCGATTCGCGCGGTAAAGCGCGCGGTCCCCGATCTGGTCGTCATCGGGGACGTCTGCCTGTGTGAGTACACCGATCACGGCCATTGCGGCGTGATCTCGGGCGGCGACGTGGACAATGATTCGTCCGTGTACTTGTTGGGGAAGACCGCTGTCATGCAGGCGCGCGCCGGCGCGGACCTGGTGGCGCCAAGCGACATGATGGACGGCCGCGTCGCCGGCATCCGCAGGGCGCTCGACGCGGGCGGATTTGCGCACCTGCCGATCATGTCGTACTCGGCGAAGTTCGCGTCCGCGTTCTATGGGCCGTTTCGCGAGGCGGCCGGCTCGACGCCGCAGTTCGGCGATCGCCAGACGTATCAGATGGCGGTGGCGAACGGCGACGAAGCGATGAAGGAGATCCAGCTCGACCTCGACGAAGGCGCCGACATCGTGATGGTGAAACCGGCGGGACCGTGTTTGGATCTCATCCGGCGGGCCAAGGAGCGCTTCGGCTCGCCGCTTGGCGCGTATCAGGTGAGCGGCGAGTACGCGATGATCAAAGCGGCCGCGGAGCGGGGCATGCTCGACGAGTCACGCGCGATCTGGGAGTCGGTGACCGCGATTCGGCGGGCCGGCGCGGATATCATCCTGACCTACTTCGCGCCGACCCTCGCCGAAGAAATTGGCTAACGCAAATCCGTTGCGCCCGGCGGTAACAGCAGATACCGCCACAATCCCGCAGCTGCTGCTGCACCGATCAGCGGACCAATCCAGTAAACGGCCTGCGCGTGCCAGTCCCACGCGACCAGCGCCGGACCAAACGCGCGCGCGGGATTCATCACGGCGCCGGTCAGCGCTCCGCCGCCACCCAGCGAGCACACGAGCACCACCAGACCGATCGCGAATCCAGCGACGCGCTGCGCCTGGGACGACACGACCGTGCCGTAGACCGCGCTGACGAGGAAGAATGTGAACAGCGCCTCCAGCGCCACCGCCGCCCAGAATCCCATCGATCCCGACACCGCGGGAGTGCCCAGCGACGTCATGCGTACGGCGCCGGCGGGAAAGGTCGCCTTGACGAGCAGCGCGCCCACGACCGCGCCCAGGAGCTGCGCGAGCACATACTTGCCCAGCGTCCACGCGTCGATCTGTTTGCCGAGCCACAACGAGAAGGTCACCGCGGGGTTGATGTGGCCACCCGAGATGGGCAGCATGATCGTGACGATGACAGCGAGTCCGACGCCATGGGCGATTGCGATGCCCAAGCCGCCACTCGCGCTCATGTTCGCGATGACGCTGCCAGCCCCGACTAGAACGAAGAGCGCGGTACCGATGAATTCCGCTGCAGGAGCCCGGAGAGTCCGGTAGTTCACGTGTGACCTCGGGTTGAAAGCCGGGCCAATCTACCGGTTGCCGCTGTCGCGCCGCAACACCAGCGCGGCGTTGATTCCTCCAAAACCGAACGAGTTTGAAACGACGGCCTCCGGAGAAGCCGTCCGGCCGCCTTCCCCCCCGACCCCCGGGAGACAATCCAGGTCGCACTGCGGATCGGGGCGTTCGAGGTTGATGGTGGGAGGGAGCCAGCCCCGCGCTAACGCGAGCGCGCAGATCGCCGCCTCGATGGCGCCGCTCGCGCCGAGCGCGTGGCCGTAGTAGCCCTTCGTGCCGCTCACCGTCAGCCGGTAGGCATGGTCGCCGAACACCTGCTTGATCGCCGATGTCTCCGTGGGATCGTTGAGCGGTGTGGACGAGCCGTGGGCGTTGATGTAGCCGATGTCGGTCGGCGCGACATCGCCGTCGGCGAGCGCGAGCTGGATGGCGCGGGCGGCTTGCCGGCCGTCCGGCCGCGGCGCGGTCATGTGATAGGCGTCGTTGGTGTACGCGTGACCGACGACTTCGGCATAGATCCTGGCCCCCCGCGCGAGCGCGCGGCTGCGCTCCTCGAGGACGAGGACGGCGGCGCCTTCGCCCATGACGAAGCCGTCCCGGCTCGCGTCGAAGGGACGTGACGCCCGGGCGGGATCGTCATTGCGCGTGCTCATGGCGCGGATGACGCTGAACGCGGCGAACGTGAGCGGCGCGAGCGGCGCTTCGGCACCACCGGCGAGCATGACATCCGCTCGGCCGTCGCGCACGACGTGGAACGCCTCGCCCACCGCAATAGTCCCGGACGCGCAGCTCATCGCGTTCGTCGCGTTGGGACCGGTGAAACCGAACTCGATCGCGATGTTGCAGCTCGCCGCGCCGCAGAACACCGCCAGCGCCAGCGATGGATCGAGCCCCCTCGGTCCTTCGGCGAGGTAGCGCGGCACCTGAGACTCGGCGAACGACACGCCACCCAACGCCGATCCCATCATCGCGCCCACGCGGTCGGGATCCTCCTTGTGAGGTGCCAGCTCGGCGTCCGCCAGAGCCAGACGCGCGCTGGTGACGGCTAGCTGCGAAAAGCGATCCAGGCGCTTCGCGCGCTTGGAATCGAGATGATCCTGCGGTCGGAAATCGGGAATCTCCGCGGCCATGCGGCTGCGGAACGGCGTCGGATCGAAGCGAGTCAGCGTTCGGACCGCCGACGTGCGGGCCTGCAGTCCGGCCCATAGTCCATCCGCTGCCGTACCGATCGGCGTGACGGCACCGACACCGGTGATGACCACCCGACGCAAATCTTTCATGACGCTCCTTCGGCAGCGCGTTTGATTCCGGCCAGTGTCCGCGAGGCGATGCCGTGAATGAAGATTGGACCGATCACGAGATTCGCGGCCAGGCGCCCGATCAATGGCCAACGTGGTCCATCCCACGTGTGTTCGATCTCTACTTCGACGTCCCCTTCAGAACCTCCACCAACCTCCACCATCCTCCACTCAACCTGCATTCCCCGCGTGATACCCCGCACGTGACGGTACCGTATTTCGCCTGCCGCTCGGTCGACGGTCATTTCGGATACCCACCATGTCGGATACTTGAGGGCGCCTCCCCCGAAGGGGCGCCAGGCTGCCATTTCGACCAGGCCGCCATCGAGGAAGCGGACCCAGCGGTAGTGCGGCAGGATTGCCGGCCAGCGCGCCACGCTGCTGGCGACGGCAAATACTCTGGCGAACGGCGCGTGAACGCGAATCCGATCGACGGTGCGCATCACCGGCTCAGGCCTGCGTACCCACCTCTATAGTAGAGCAGCGGCCGCCGATCGGTGGCGTCGCCGCCGACCACGAGGCCGATGAACACCGTGTGGTCGCCACCGGGGACCGCGCTGCGCTTCTCGCATTCGATGTGCGCGACGACGCCCTCGATCACGGCGATGCCGCGCTCATTCTCGCGATAGCTCACGCCCAGGAACCGGTCCGGCTCCTCGCCGGCAAAGCGCCGCGACAACTCCTCCTGCTCGGCGGAGAGGATGTTGAGCACGAAGTGCGTGCCGCCTTCGAGGGCGGCGTGCATGTCGTGCGCCTTGTCCACCGAGACGAGAACGAGCGGCGGATCGAGCGAGACCGAAGCGACGGAGCTTGCGGTCATCCCGATCGGCTGGCCTTTGGCCGAACGGGTGGTCAGCACCGTCACGCCCGTCGCGAAGCGGCCGAGCAACTGGCGGAACTGCGGCGGCTCGATGCCGCGTGAAGCATGGCCTGGAGGGCTCATAGGACCAACCCTGCCAGGACACGGGGCGTCAACACGGCGCGCGCGGGAATGCAGTTGCCGGTCGCGCGCACGAGCAGGTCGGCGAGCTGGGGTCGCCGCAGCATGCGTTCCACGACGCGCTCGATCAGCGCGGGCCAGCCCACCGCGATGCCGATCATCCGCTCGAGCAGCCATTTGCCGGTGAACTCGTGCCGCCGCGCGCGCGCGTACTGCCGCAGGCTCGCTCCCGTCGCGAGCGTATCGACAATTGCCGCCGCGGCGAGCTCCGCCCCGCGCAACGCGCTGTAGATCCCCTGGCCTGTGAAAGGATCGAAGAAGTCGGCCGCGTCGCCCACGAGCAACGCGCCACCGCCACTCGCGACCGCGCGGCAGGACCACCGTGCAAAAGGACCGGTGGCCAACACCCGGCGCACCAGGCGGCGAGGATCGAATCGGCCCGCAATCGCAGGGAAGCGATTCAGCTCGGCGAAAAAGCGATCGCCGCGGTGTGCCTCGGCGAATGGCACGACTAGAGCGACCGTCGTCACACCCTCACCGATCGGGCCGAGGCCGACGTACCCGGGTCGTCCGACATGCATCTCGCCCAGATCGTCCACGCCCAGGACGTCGGCGACGTGCGCGGTGAACGCGATGCGGCGCGGTCCTGCGGTGTGCACCATGCCGAGGCGCCGCGCGACGACGGAGCGGAGACCGTCAGCGCCCACAACGACGCGCGCGCGATACGCATCCCGCATCCCGCTGCTCGCATCACGAGCAACCACGCCACCCACTGCACCGTCATCGTACAGCACCTCCTCGACCTTCACACCCTCCCGAACCTCCGCGCCCGCGGCTTCAGCCGCGGCGCGTAGGATCGTGTCGAAGCGCGTCCGCGGGAGCGCGAAGCTGAACGTCTCGAAGCGGCCCACGACGCCCCTCCCGCTCGGTGCGACCACTTTCATGCCGGTCAGTTGTGCCGGCGATGCGGCGGCGACCGCGGCGAGCACATCTTTGCCCAGGCGCTCGAGCACGCGCGTCGATTCGGGACTCAGATACTCAGAACAGGGTTTCTCGCGCGGGAAGCGCGCGCGATCGAGCAGCTGCACCCGCATGCCCGCGCGGGAGAGGAGCAGGGCAGTGGCCGATCCTGCCGGCCCAGCGCCGGCGACGACAACATCCCAGCGTCGGTTCACGCGATGAGTGCCGCGCAGGCGGCACCCGAGAGCGTCGCTGCCAGATTCACGGCATCGTTATCCATCCACCGCGCTTTCCCTTGTACTGTGGCACCGAGCATTGAGTCCACCAGCATGCCGACGAGTCCCGCGACGGCGATGGCCATCGTGCCTCGCTGTCCCAACACGTACGACAGCCCCGCGATCAATCCCGCTCCGGCAATCCCACCTGTTGTACCGAGGAGCGACACGCCCCCGTCTGTACCGGCGGGCACGGGCTTTCCGGTCGTGATCAACCGAGGCGGCGTGCGCGAGTGCTTGCCAATCTCACTCGCCCAAGTATCCGCGGTTGCGGCGGCCAATGCCCCGGCGAACGCAGTCCAGCTTCCGGCCAGTGCAGCGAGTGCGGCGATGCCGCCGTTCGCGAGCACCTGCCGCTCAGTGCGTTGGCCTCCGCCCGCGGTGAGCAAGCTTCCCGAAATAAAAAAGGCGAGGAGCAGCACCATCCCCCGCCATCCGAATCCCCAGACCGTCGCCAGGCCAACCGCGAGCGCCGCCGCCGCGCCGCGCCCGGTAAGCCATTTCACTCTCCGAACAACTCACGCAGCACGCGTTTCTTGAGCTCCGCCGGTGCTCCCTGCGTGCGGCAGCGCGCGCGCAGGAACTTCAGGAACAACTCTTCAAAATCGTACTGCTCGCCGCACGGCGGGCAGTCCTCCAAATGATCCCGGATCTCCCGCTCCAGCTCGGGCGTGAGCTCGCGGTCCAGGAATTCGTAGAGATGTTCGACGCACTCGCGACAATTCATGCGGGACTTCCTTTGATGTATCCCATCTCGACGGCGTAATCGTAGAGCTTGCCCTGCAACAGCTGACGCGCCCGGAACAGCCGCGACTTCACCGTGCCGACGGGTATACCGAGAATGCCGGCGATCTCCTGATACGACATCCCTTCCACATCGCTCAACACCAGCGTCTCACGAAACGCGACGGGCAGCTGGTCGATGGCTCGCAGTACCTCGTCATCCACGATACGGTCGAAGAACGCGCCCTGCGGGTCCTCATCCTGCACCTCCGGGAAGACGGCGTACGGCTCGATCTTGTCCAGGTCTACGGTTTCGGGATGCCGGGTGCGGCGGCGGTATTCATTGATGAAGGCGTGCCGCAGAATGGTAAGCAGCCAGGCCTTGGCGTTGGTTCCTTTCTCATACTGGTCCCAGGCGCGATAGGCCTTGAGCATCGTCTCCTGCACCAGGTCGTCGGCGTCGGAGGGGTTGCCGCTGAGGCGCAGGGCCACCCGGTAGAGCACGTCCAGGTGCACCAGCGCCTCACGCTCGAAACTCTCGCGCTTGAGGTCAGGAGTTGCGTTCGTCATAGGTTTCCACAGAAGGCTCGTGAAGCATCGCGAGTTTCGCAATAGGGCGGCCCATGGTAGGTTTCGCGCTCCGTGGTGCACAGCATTGTCCCGCTCGCCGTCCTCGAGGCGGTCAAGAATCTCGATACTCCGGTGGAAGACGGGCTCACGGAGTTCGCTGACGAATTGCTCGTCAAGCGCCTGGGCCTCTCCCCCACCGTCCAAATGCAGCTGGAAGAGTTCGAGCAACTCGTGCGCAAAGACGCCCGTGTCGAGGCCTCGCACGTGGAAGCGTTGCTGCGCCTAGTCGGGCGCCGGCCCGATGCCGATCTCGTCTTTGCCGACGCCGGCCGCCGGGCGGCGCGCCGTGCCGTGAAGCGGATGTCGGGCGTCTTCCGGCTGTTCGGCCATACGGGGGCGCGGCGCGCGGCCCGGGCGGTGCTCGGCGCCGAGCTGGGCTTCGAGCAGCGCCTGCCGATTGCTCGCGTGACCGATCCCATCGCGATCCAGGCAACACCCGACGGCGCCGCCTGCGGCTTTTACGGCGCTGGGCTCGTCGAATTGCTGCGCCTGCTCGTCGGCTACGAGGGCGCCATGTTGCACGTCGCCTGCCGCGCGCATGGCGGCGACGCGTGTGAGTGGCGGGCCGCCGGGCCGGACCCGCGACACCAGTGACGCTGCTCGACGGATTCGATTTTCCCGCACTGCGCGAGCTCCTCGGCACAATCGGTGCCGACGGCTGGCTGTTGTACGACTTCCACGGCATCAATCCCGCCGCGACCCGCGTCCTCGGCATCAAGGGGATGGGGACGCGCCGGTTCTTCGTGTTGCTGCCGCGCGAGGGGGGGGGCACGCCGGTCGCGATCGCGCATCGCATCGAGCTCGCGTCCTTCGACGGCTTTCCCGGCGAGGTTAGGGCCTACGCGGCGTGGCGCGAGCTGCACGACAAGCTGCGCGCCCTCGTCGCCGGTAAGACCGTCGCGATGGAGATCTCGCCGGCCGACGCGGTGCCCTATCTCGATCGTGTGCCGCATGGCGTCGTCGAGCTGATCGAAGGGTTCGGCGCGAAAGTCGTGTCGTCGGGGACGCTCATCACGCGCTTCGCGGCGCGGTGGTCGCCGAGCGAGCTCCAGGGACACCGGCGCGCGGCCGAGGCGATCGCCGAGATCGCGCTGACCACGCTGCGCTGGGCCGGCAGTGAGCTCGCGCGCGGCGCAGAGGTTCGCGAGACAGCGATGCAGGCGCGGGTGATGGAGGCGTTCGGGCGCGCGGGGCTCGTCACCGACCATCCGCCGATCGTCGGGTTTCAGGCGAACGCCGCGAATCCGCATTACGAACCGCTCGCCGGGAGCGATCGGCGCCTGGCTGCCGGTGACGTGCTGCTGCTCGATCTCTGGGCGGGCGTTGCGCTGGGCAGCGTCTTTGCGGATCAGACGTGGATGGGGTTCGCTGGACGGGAGCCGAGTGCCGAGGTTCGCAAGGTGTGGGAGACAGTGCGAGGCGCCCGTGATGCGGCGGTCGCCCTGCTCCGGGATCGCTGGAAGAAGAAAGAAGCGGTAACCGGCGCAGCGCTCGACGACGCCGCGCGCGGCGTGATTCGCGCGGCGGGGTTCGGAGACTACTTCGTGCATCGCACGGGACATTCGATCGACCGTGATCTGCACGGATCGGGGCCACATCTCGACAACTTCGAGACCGCCGACGAACGGGCGCTGATTCCCGGCGTCGGGTTTTCGGTCGAGCCGGGTATTTACCTGCCGGGGCGTTTCGGCATTCGCAGCGAGATCAACGTGTATCTGGCAGAATCGGGTCCCGAAGTGACTCCGCGGCAGCCGCAGCAGGATTTGTTGCTGGTTTGAAAAATCAGATCCTTCGCTACGCGCGCGTGGCTTTCGAAGAGAGAAACGCAATCAGCATCGCGGCCCAGACTCCCGCTCCCACTGCCGCATGCGCGGCCTGAAGGGCGCCTGGGAAACCGAGCTGGATCATCGTCGCCGCGATCGCGATCTGCAGGACGACGATCGCGAGCAATCCCCACGCGCGACGATCCGCTGATCGTACGACCAACCAGATCAAGTAACCCGCCAGCGTGTAGGCGAGCAGCCGGTGCGTCCAGTGAATCGCCGCGAGCGGGCCGGCGTGAGGGATAATCTGCCCGTTGCATAACGGAAAGCCGCCGCAGGACGCCATGGCGCCCAGGTTTGCCGTAAGCGCGCCGAATAACACGGTAATGAAAGTGAGAGCCAGCAGGACGGCTGACCCCGGGGGCAAGCCCGGAGAGCGCGGAATGCCGCACGCCGTCACAATCAGCGCTGCCAGCAGCAGCATGGCGGTCGCGAGGTGGAGGATGACCAATGCCGGCGTCAGGCCCGTCTTCACGGTCACGGCGCCGAGCAGGATCTGGACGACGAGCAATCCGAACGCGACGTACGCTGCTTCCCGCTCCCGGCTCCCAGCTCCCTTTCGAAGCCGCCACGCATACGCCGCGAGGGCGAACACCAGCATGGAAACGACGGCCGCGACAAGCCGGTGACTCCACTCGATGACGGTGGGTATCTCGTTGAGAGGTGGAAACAGGTGGCCGTTGCACAATGGCCAGTGGTCTCCGCACCCCATCCCCGAGCCACTGATGCGCACGACGGCTCCGAGCACGATAAGCAGGTAGGCGCAGCCAGCCGCAACCCAGGCGATGGTGACGAAGCTCTTGGGCATGGGTGGTACGATAGGTCCTAGAATACCCGCGTTTCAAGGCGATGGGACTTTTAACATGAGGCCCCTTGCGAGACCCGCCACCTTGGGGCAGAATCCTTTTGATGTTGCAGAACTGGCTGGTCCCGCCGGCCGCGCGCAGGAAGGCCGTCACCTCGATCGCGCAGTCCAGTCGTGGGTCCTGAAAACCGCAGCAGAAGGAGGAAGTGTATGACCGACAATCGTTGGTTCGTTCGTTCCATTTTCACAATCGGGCTCGTCCTGCTCGGACTGGTGCCCGCCGTCGCGACTGCGCAGGAAGCGACGACGGTGTCCGGACAGGTGAAGTCCAGCCCCGGGGGCACGCCGCTCGCCGGCGCGATCGTCAGTATCCCCTCGCTGCGCGTGAATGCCACCACGGGTAACGACGGCAGATATCGCCTCGTGCTTCCCGCGGGCAGCACCGGCGCGGTGCAGCTGACCACGCGCCGCATCGGGTATCAGACGAGCACGCTGTCGCTTAGTCTCACCGGCGCGTCCGTCGAGCAAAACATCTCGCTCGCGGAAGGGGCGATCGAGCTGACACAGGTGGTCGTGACGGCGCTCGGCATCGAGCGCGAGCAGCGCAGTCTCTCATATGCTGCGCAGTCCATCAACGGTGACCGGCTGTCCGATGTCCGCTCGAACAACGTCGTGTCGTCACTGCAAGGCAAGGTCGCCGGCGTCCAGGTCACGAACTCCTCGAACCCGTTCGGCTCCGCCCGCATCGTGGTCCGCGGCGCGAGCTCGATCCTGGGTCAGAACCAGCCGCTGATCGTCGTCGACGGCATTCCAATCGACAACTCGGCGGCCACGAACACTGGGTACTTTGGAGGCACGCTGGGAGGCTACGACGTCGGCAACGCCGCGTCGGACCTCAGCGCCGACAACGTTCAGTCGGTGACGGTGCTGAAGGGCCCCAACGCCGCGGCGCTGTACGGCTCGCGCGCTGCCAACGGCGCGATCGTGTACACGACGAAGAGCGGGAAGGGTGCCCCGCAGCAGGGCTTCGGCGTCAGCGCCACGTTCGGCGCGAGCGCGGAGACGCCGCTGCGGCTCCCGAACTATCAGAACCGCTACGGCCAGGGCTTCTACGGCGAGTTCGACTTCGTCGACGGCAACTTCGGCGGGGTCAACGACGGCGCCGACGAGAGCTGGGGCCCGATGATGGATGGTCGGGTGAACGGATGCGTGCGGCCGAGCGGCGCCCCACTGCCCGCTATCGGCGCGGCGAACAACTATGACACCTCGCATCCGTGCAATCAGTTCTTTGGGGCAGGCCCGTGGCAGGCGCACCCCAACAACGTGCGCGATTTCTGGAACACGGGTCTCATCATCAACGCGAACGTCGCCGTGGCGCGCAGCAGCGACCGCAGCAACGTGCGCCTGTCGGTCGGCCGCACGAATGAAAGCGGCATGTACCCGAACAACACGAACAACCGCACCGATATCGCGCTCTCCGGCGGGACGCAGGTTTCCGATCACTGGAGCGCCGAGGCGTCGATCAACTACGTCAACGACGGCATGAAGAACCAGCCGGCGCAGGCGTACGAAGACGTCGACCCGATGCAGGGGTTCATATGGTTCGGCCGCCAGGTGGACGTGAGTCTGCTGAAGAACAACATCTACCGCGATCCGAACGATGCGTTTACGCAGCAGATCCTGACTGGCCAGAAGTTGCTGCGGACCGATGCGCCGATTCCTTATAGCTGGAACTACAGCTACCACCCCAACCCCTACTGGATGACGGGGATCAAGACGACCGACTACTCGCGCAACCGCGGACTCGGCCACGCGTCGGTTTCGTACAAAGTAAATGACTGGATCAGTGTAACCGGTCGCACAGGGCGTGACTGGTACCAGAACCAGTTCCGGGCGAACTATCCTTCGAACACTCTGACGAGTTACATGCAGGGCGGATTTCTCGACGTGGGTGAGACGCGCAGCGAATCCAATACCGACTTCCTCGTCACCGCGAACCGGCAGCTTCGTGACGACCTGGGCTTGACCATCAATGTCGGGGGCAACGCGCGCCGGAATGACTTCAGCACCAACATCGGCGCCGTCAACGAGCTCGTGATTCCCGGCGTCTACACGCTGGCGAACTCCAACGGCCAACCGACGACGATCCTGGGTGTGACCCACAAGAAGGTCAACTCGTTGTACGGCTCGGCCAGCTTCAACTTCAAGGACTGGCTGAACGTCGACGTCACCGGCCGCAACGACTGGTCGTCGACGCTGCCGAAGAACGCCAACTCGCTCTTCTATCCCTCGATCGGCGCGGCCTTCGTCTTCACGGATGCGCTGAGCATGCGGAGCAGCTGGCTCTCGTACGGCAAGCTGCGGGCGAGCTGGACTCGCGTGGGTAACGACACCGATCCGTATCAGCTCGCGGCCGTGTATGGCGCGGGCACGGCGTGGGCGGGTTCGCCAAGCTTCAGCGCTCCCGACCGGCTGCCGAACGCGAGCTTGAAGCCCGAGCAGACGACCGGCGAGGAAATCGGCGCCGACCTCGGCTTCTTCCGTGACAAGCTGATTGTCAACGCGACGGTCTATCAGAAGTCCACGACCAATCAGATTCTGCCGGTCTCCATCTCGGCCGCGACGGGTTATGGCAGCGCCGTCGTGAACTCCGGCGAAGTCCGCAACCGCGGTTTTGAGATCGCGGCGACGATGACGCCGATCGAGCGGCCGGACTTCCGCTGGAACGTGGTCGTGAACTGGTCGAAGAACACCAATAAGGTGCTCTCGCTCTACAACGGCGTGTCGCGCATCGTCGTCGGGTCGTACTGGAACGTGAACGTGACCGCCGACTCCGGCCAGCCGTACGGCAACCTCGTCGGCTACAAGTGGCAGCGCGACGCTCAGGGCCACATCGTCGTCGGCTCGGACGGCCTGCCGATCCGCGACCCATCCCAGCAGGTGCTTGGTAATTACAACCCGGATTGGGTGGGCGGCATCAGCAACACGATCAGCTACAAGCGCATGAGCTTCTCGTTCTCGTTCGACGGGCAGGTGGGCGGCCAGGTGTACTCGGTCACGAAGTGGTTCGGCCAGTACTCGGGCGTGCTCGCGAACACGCTCGCCGGCCGTGAGGTCGACTGGAACAACCCGGGTTACATCGTGCCGAACGCCGTGTACGCCAACGGTCAGCCCGATACGACGCACGTGCTGGCACAGGACTACTGGCACAACACGTTCTACGCGCAGGAGCCTGGCATCTTCGACGCGACGTACTTCAAGCTGCGCGAAGCTCGCCTGGCGTACGCGCTCCCGACGTCAGTCTCTCGCTTCCTCGGCTTCTCGGATGCGACCGTGGCCATCGTCGGGCGCAACCTGCTCCTGTTCGCCAAGCAGCCGACTGTCGATCCCGAGACCGCGTTCGACACGAGCAATCGCCAAGGTGTCGAGAACGGCCAGCTGCCGACCGCGCGCAGCATTGGCTTCACCATGTCCGTGCGGCCGTAGCCGCTCTAGGAGAGGAAACCATGCGATACAAAATCCTGAGCGTCTTCGCCGCGCTGGCTGCGATCACCGCGTGCGGCGATCTGACGTCGATCAATCAAAACCCGAATGGACCGGTTGACGTCCCGCCGCCATCGATCCTGGGCAACGTGCTCCAGGTCGTGGTCGGCGGCGTCAACGGCGTCAACAGCCTCAACATCAGGGGCGGTGGACTCTGGGTGCAGTACTACTCGGAGATCCAGTACCGGGACGAGGACAAGTACATCGTGCGTTCCGGCACGAGCGGCGGCTGGGGCCTGTACAACAGCGCGCTCGAAGACCTGCAACGGATGATCATCAAGGGTCAGGCGGCGAACACATCCAACTGGTCAGCCGTGGGCCGCATCCTGAAGTCGTACACGTTCAGCGTCATGACCGACGCCATGGGCGATTTGCCGTACTCGCAGGCGCTGAAGGGCGACACGGTTCTGGCGCCGGCGTACGACACCCAGCAACAGATTTACAACGGCCTGCTCGCCGATTTGGTGACGGCGAATACCGAGATCAATCCTACGGGAATTGGCTTCGCCAGCGGCGACCTCATGTACGATGGCGATATGACCAAGTGGCAGAAATTCGCCAATTCGCTGCGGCTGCGGCTCGCGGTCCATCTGTCGAACGTGGATCCGACCAAGGCGGCGACTGAGGCCGCGGCAGCCGTGGCGGCTGGCGTGTTTACGAGCAACGCCGACAACGCGGAGCTCATGTATCTGGCCACGTCGCCGAATCGGAATCCGATTTACAACGATGCGCAAGGTCGTGACGATTACGGCCTGAGCAAGACGTATGTCGACTCGCTGACCAGTTGGGCTGATCCGCGGTTGCCGGTGTTTGCGCAGGTGAACCCCGCCGGGACCGGGTATCAGGGCCTTCCCAACGGTCTCAACGACGGCGAAGGCACCCCAATCGTCAACATTTCGCGCTTCGGCGCCTTCTGGCGTTCGACGCCGAACGCTCCAATGGAGCTGCTGACGTACTCGGAAGTGCTGTTCCTCAAGGCTGAGGCGGCCGAGCGCGGCTGGATCACTGGTGGAAGCGCGGCGGCGGCGACGTTCTACACCACCGCGATCACGGCGTCGATGCAGCAGTATGGCATCGGTGCGGGCGCGATCACCGCGTACCTGGCGCAGGCCAAAGTCGGATATGATGCCGCTGGCGCCACGCTCGCGGGGCATCTGCAGCAGATCGCGTATCAGAAGTGGGTCTCGCTGTTCATGCAGGGCATGGAATCGTGGACTGAGGTGCGGCGCACAAGGATTCCGCGCCTTGTTCCCGGTCCCCGTGCGGTATTCGGGGCTGGCGTGGCGGGTCAGATTCCTGAGCGCCTGCCGTACGACGACAACGAGGGGGTGCTGAATGCGACAAACCTGGGTGCCGCAGTCTCGGCGCAGGGGTTCAGCGCGGGCAACGACATTCAGAAGCCGCTCTGGTTCACCGGGCGGCAGTAGTCGTACCGTTCGTCTCGTAGCGTTACGGAAGCCCCCGGGGAGTCATTCTCCGGGGGCTTCTGCTTCAGGTACTGTCGGCGGCGGTATCTGCGCGTGCGAGGAAAATGAGGATCAAGCCGTGTCCGCTGCTGGGGTAGCCTGGGCGTGACGTCATGCCCATGGGATAGACCTCGATCCGCTCCGTCGACACGGCCTGGATCGTGACGAGCGGGCAGGTATCGCTGGTGCGGGTCCCGTCGACATAGACGTCGGGGTTGTTGGTTCCTTCGAGGCTATCCTTGCCGCGCATCTCGAGCAGCGGGCATCGGGTGTACTGTGTCCAACCGGCAATGCGGAGCTGCGGCATCTGGTGTCGGATCGCGTCCAGAACCGTTCGGCCCGGGTCCGCCGAGAGGGCGCGCCCACTGATGACCAGACTGCCCGTGGTGGTTCGGGATAACGGCCTGCCACCGGGCTCCGTCGTGCGATCGAATGATTTTCCTGTTTTACAGCCCAGGGCGAGAGCGGAGAGCGCGACAACGTGCGGAAGCGAACGGAAGTGCGGCATGGGCAGTACCTCCAGGTGAGCCGAATTCGGCCCTCTCCGGAGTATGCCCCCGGGGCAGGCGGTGTCAAGGTATAATTTGCGAACCTTATGTCCGCACCCATAATGCCCGCTGACCGCTGGGGCGAGCGGCTGATCCGTCGGCTCGGCCTGTGGAGCGCCGTCGCGGTACTGGTGGGCTCGACGATCGGCTCCGGCATCTTCCGCACGCCGGCAAGCGTGGCCCAGCGCATCGACGATGTGCCGCTGTTTCTCCTCGCCTGGGTGGTGGGTGCAATCGTCGTGCTGTGTGGCGCGCTCACATACTCGGAGCTCGCCGCCGCATTCCCGCGCTCGGGCGGCGTCTACGTGTTCGTGCGCGAATCGTTTGGGAGGCTGCCGGCTTTCCTGTTCGTGTGGGCGGAGCTGTGGGTCATCCGGCCGGGCGCCTTCGGTGCGATCGGGATCACCGCGTCCGCCTACACGTTGCGGACGCTCGGCCACGATCCCGCGACCATAGTCGCCAGCCTGGGCCCGCTCGATATCCGCGCCGAGCAGCTACTCGGCGCGGGATATATCGTGCTCGTCGGCACGGTGAATTTCTTCGGGATCCATCGTGGCGCGGTGCTCCAGAACCTGAGCACGATCTTCAAGGTTGGGGCGCTCGCGGCGCTGATCCTGGTAGGGTTCGCCCTCGGGAGCCGGTCGGCGGACCTCCCGGCCGGCGGCATCTTCGCGCAGCGCGCCGCAGTGGGGCTGTCGCCGTTTCTGCTCGCCATGGTGGCGATTCTGTGGGCGTACGACGGCTGGGCCGATCTCGCGTTCGTCGGCGGCGAAGTGATCGATCCGCAACGGACGCTGCCGCGCGCGCTGCTGATCGGCACCGCTACCGTCGTGGTGCTCTACCTCGGCGCGAATCTGGTCTATCTCTATCTCATTCCAATTCAGCAGATGAAGCATGCCGAGCTGGTCGCCGCGGACGTGGCACAGCTCGTGATCGGTCCCGCCGGCGTCGTCGTCGTCTCGGCTGCCATCGCCGTCAGCACCTTCGGCACCCTGAACGGCTCGATGATGACGGCGCCGCGCATTTTCTTCGCGGCGGCGGAGGATGGGCTCATGCCCGGTGCCATCGCGCGGGTCGATCCCAAGCATCACGCGCCGACGGCCGCCATCGTGCTCATGACCGTGATGGGCATGCTCTTCATTTTGGTGCGCCGCTTCACCGCACTCGCCGACCAGTTCATCATCGGGATCTGGCCGTTCTACGCGCTGGCGGTGGCCGGTGTTTACGTGCTGCGGCGCACGCGGCCGCAACTCGAGCGCCCTTACCGCACGTGGGGCTACCCGGTCGTCCCGGTCGTGTTTCTCGTGGCCGCGCTCTTCCTGCTCGGCAATTATCTCGTGCGCGAGACCGTCAGCTTCGCGGTCGATATCGGGATCATTCTGAGCGGCGTCCCGGTGTATCTGTTCCTGCAGTGGTGGCGGCAGCGCCACGCGCCGCCGCCCGCGATATCGCCCCGCTAGAGGACCATCACAGCATGTGTGCGTGACGCGGGGGTGGGCATTGGGCGCGCTTCACGCGCGGGCGCCCGGCGGCACATGTTCTGTGAGTTTCGTCGTGAAGAAGGTTGATGTGCCAGCCGTGCGACCCGCGCGTGTGCGCGCCCCAGCCCCACCCCCACGTAACGCCATCAATGAAGTGCCCTAAGCAAAGAAGAAGGGGCGCCGTTTCCCGCGCCCCTCTGCGACCGTCCGGGCGTCAGGCCGTCCGACCGTCCGTCAAAAGGAATACCGCAGCGTCAGCTGCACCTGGTAGTTGCTGGCCAGGGTGGAGCGGCTCGCGAACGCTTTCGGATTCAGCGTCGTCGCGTCGTACAGCCGCGTATCGAACGTGAACGTCGGAATCGATTGCGACAGCGGGCCGGGGTTGCGGGCCGTCTGCGACAGCGCCGACTGATTGTTGAACACGGGGCTGAGCGTCGGCAGCTTGATCTGGCCCCAGTGCGAGTCGAGCAGGTTGAGGAAATTGAAGATATCGAGCTGCAACGACAGCGCCTGGCCCCGGATCGACGGGATCGCCTGACGGATCGACAAGTCGAGGCGGTTCTGGAACGGCGAGCGGCAGCTGTCGCGCTCCATGATCCGTCCGCGCTGACGGTCGAGACACGGTTGCGATTTGATGAAGTTCTCGAACGCGCGGGCCGCATTGACGTTCTGCACGAACGCGCTGCCTGTGCCGGTGCCGATCTGAATCTCGGTGGGGTCCATGGCGTTGCGTGGCACGTAAATCGGGTCGTTGCCGTTCACCAGGTCGCCGTTGAGGTCGCCGTTCGTCACATACACGAACGGGACGCCAGACGTCCCCTCGTAGTACAGCGTGATATCGGTCCGCGACGGCAGGCTGTAGGTGCCGTACGCGATAAGCCGGTGCGGCCGGGAGAATACCGACGTGGTCGCTTCGAGGTCGCTATGGGCGACTGAAAGCTGCCGTCCGTTGCGGAAGTTCGAGATCGCGCGATCGGACGTCAGACTCTGGACGTCCATCGATTTGAGATACGTATACGCGACGGTGGCCTCGAAGTGATCCGAGAACCGGCGGTGCAGCTGCGTGGAGATCGAGTAGTTGTAGTCCTTCGACTGGTTGGTCACTTCAATGATGCCTTCGCTGAAGGTCACGCCGCGCAGCGAGGTCAACCAGCGCTGCCGGTTGTTCGTGACGGCGCCGGTGGCGCTGATGGTATCCGCGTACATCACCCGGCCGTCGCGGTCGGTGTACACGATGCCGTTGGCGCTGTCGGCGAGGCGCGGGCCCTTGAGGTTCGCGTCGATCACCATGACGCCGTTGATTGCCTTCCGGTACATGCCCTCGACCGTCAACACGAACCCCGCGGGAAGCTCGCGATCGAACCCGGCCGAGAATCCCAGGTACTGCGGATACTTGAAATTGGGATCGGTGATGTTCACGCCGAGCGTTCCAGCCTGCCCGGGACCGGGCGCCGGCTGGGTCGCACATGACGTCGGCAGCGCGCCGACGTCGACGGTGAATGCGGGCACCGTCGCCGGCGTGGTGCACGCCAGCCGTACGAGGCCGAGTCCGGTGTTCGCGTACGCGTTGCCCAAGAGGATGTACGGCGGAGGTCCGGTGAATACGCCGACGCCTCCACGGATCTGGTTTGCGGTGCGCCCGCCAGGGTTGTAGTTGAACCCGATGCGTGGCGAGAACAGCACCGAGCTACCCGGTTTGGTGCTCGTGTTGACCGTGAACGCCCCAGCGGACGCCGAGTCGAGCTTTACGCGCAGCGTGTCGTTCTCGGCTGGGGTGTCGGGCAGCGTGGGGACGTCGGCACGCAGCCCCGCCGTGATCGTCAACCGGTCACTTATCGCCCACTGATCCTGGCCATACAGGCTGTAGACCTTGACGTGAAAGTCCGCGGGAATGTCGGCGGCTCTCTGGCTATTCGCATACCCCACGGCGTATCCGGCGGCTCGGCCGGCGATGAGGCTGTCGGTATTGAAGAACTTGTAAACGCCGAACGAGCCTTGAGCGAAGTTGTTGAAGATGTGCGTGAAGTCGAGCCGCCCACCGAACGTGAGCGTGTGCGAGCCGCGGGGAATCGTGAAGTTGTCCACTGCCTCGAAAATCGACTGCTTGAGCAGGTTGCCCGGCGAGAACTGCTCCGTGCCGAACGTCACTGAACGGCGCAGGCCGCCGACCAGCACGCCGACGGTGACCTCCGGTGCCTCCACCGGCACGATGCGCTCGTCCTTGATCGTGTTATAGCCGACGATGAGCTCGTTCGACATGCCGCTCGAGAAATTGGAATAGAGCTGCGCCGTGGTGGAATTGTTCTTCGCGTCACGCTTGAAGGCGTTCGTGCCGTACCGGAAGCCGGAATTCTGGACCGTCGGGTCCGCGGTGAATGTGTTGACGCTGCGTGAGAAGTCATCCTGCACGTCGTGATTGATGATCTGACGAATCACGAAGCGGTGCACGGGAGAAATCTGGAAGTCGAGCCGCCCGAACAGATTCGTGAGCGGCGTTTCCTTCTCGACGGGCGCGATCGAGCCGGGGTTGAAGCCGTACGTTCCCATCGCCGTGGTGATGCGGGTGAGTGTGTCCAACGGAATGACGGGATCGTCGGGCGCGGGAGACGCCTGGCCGGCGAGATAGTACGGCCCCGCCGCGGGATCGGCGCGCTGCTGCCATTCCGGTGCGATGAAGAACTGCAGGCGGTCCCGGATGATGGGTCCGCCGAGGTTGAACCCGTACTGCTTCACGTTGAACGCCGGGGTGCGGAGCGGGATGCCGACGAGCTGGACGCCGGCAACCGGATCGCTGTTGCGGTAGGTGTAGAGCGCGCCCCCGTGGAATTCGTTGGTCCCGCTCTTCGTCACGGCGTTGACCAGCATGCCGGCGAAGCTGCCCTGGCGAACGTCGGTCGGCGTGAAACTGACGCGGAATTCCTTGACCGCGTCGAGTGAGATGATCTTGCCGCCGGCGCTGCCGCCCGGCACGCCGCCGGTGGCGCCGAGGTTGAAGCGCTCGCTCTGGTTCGCGCCGTCGATCGTGATCGTGTTGAAGCGGTTGTAGGCGCCCGCGCCGCTCGCGGCGCCGCTGGCCGGATAGACGACCTGCGGGGCGAGCTTCAGCTGATCGATGAAGTCGCGGCTGAACGTCGGGATCCGTTGCACCAAAGTGTCGGAGATCTGCGTCGAGACGCCCTGGCGGGTCGGGGCGAATTCAGGCGTCGAGACGCCAACCACGTTGATGGCCGAGAGCTCGACCGCCTGTGCGGTCAGCTGCGCGTCCACGCGCGTGGCCTCGGACAGCTTGACGTCGATCCGGTCACGGTTGAACGGCTGGAACCCGATGGCCCGGATGGCGACGGTATACGGCCCGCCGACCTCGAGGCCCTGGATCAGGTACTGGCCATTGCCTCGCGTTCGCACTGTCGTAGTAAAGCCGCTGCCCCGATTCGTGACTTGCACCGCGGCCTCGGCAACGGGCTGGCCCTGTGGATCCGTCACCTTCCCCGCGATCGCGCCGGTGGTCACGCCTTGGGCCGGTGCGTCGCCCATGAAGAGCATTGCAAAAAGAGCCGCGGCCACGAGGGCGCGGCCAGAGCCAACGATCCAGCGCATGGATGGACCTCTCCTTGGAAGGAACGGATGCAGGTTGCTTGTGCCCATCGAGACCGGGAGAAAGTGGTCCCGATCCCAAACCGCGTCAAGGACGCTAGGTGGGTGCTTTACGCAGCAGATACACGGCTGCGACGCCAACGAGAATATTCGGCGCCCACGCGGCCAGCGCCGGCGGCAATACCCCTCCCGCGCCGACGGCTTTTGCCAGCTGAAACATCAGCAGCACAATGAAAGTCGTGGCGAGGCTCGCCGCGACGCCCCAGGCCGCGCCGCTCTTGGGACTCGAGATCGCGAGCGGCGCGCCGAACAGCGCAATCAGCAGGCAGATAAACGGAATCGCGATCTTGAGCGCGAGCTCGACCTGCAGCTTCTTGGCATTCGAGCCGCTCCGGGTCAGCGCATCGATGTAGCGCCGCAGCTCACCGTAGCGCATTTCGTCCGGCCCCTTCGGCTCGGCGAGCAGATCCACGGGCCGCTCGGTCATGGTACGCGTCTGCAGCGAATCGAACTCGAAGGCGGCCTCGCCGCCGGGTTCGTTGCCGGCCAGGTACCGCAGCGTCCCCCGAACCAGGGTCCAGCGCGGCCGCACCTTGCCGCTGTCGCCGTAGACCGCTCGCTGGGCAGCCAATACGATCGTCGGATACGCTGCGCCAGAGCCCTCGCGCTCCAGCATCAGGTCCGTCATCTCGCGCGTCCGCAGCTCGAGCGCGCGAATTGCGTACACCCAGCCGCCGTCCGCGCGATACACGAAGTTGTAGCGCGAGCTCGTGGACCGGATCGCCTTCTCGCCCAGCATCTCCAGGCGGCGCGAGGTGGCCACCGGCGCGACTTCGCCGAGCAGCAAGCCGGCGATGAAGGCGGCGCCGGCGGCGGCGAACAGTGGCCGCACCAGACGGTGAAACGAGATGCCCGACGCCTTCGCCGCGGTGAGCTCCGAGTGCCGGCCGAGCGAGCCTACGGTGAAGACCGTCGCGAACAGCACGGCGACGGGCAGCACGAGAAACATCTTCTCGGGGAGGTCGAAGACGTAGGACAGGGCGACGGCGCCGGGCTTGATCCCACGCGCCATATAGGTGTCGAGCTTGTCCGTCAGATCGATCACGATCACGAGAATCGGGAAGCCGAGTAGCGTGATGAGAAAGACGCGCAGCCACTCACTCAACAGGTACCGGTCGAGGGTCCGCAACGTGATCCTCACAAGCGATTCCGAATCTTTCCGACCCAGCCGAACAGGGTCTCCTTCAGCTCGTCCCAGTCACCGCCGTGCGCGGTGCTGCCGGCGCGACGCACGGACAGGAGGAGGGGGATCGCCACGATCAGGAAGATGAGATTCGGCGTCCACATCGCGAAGAACGGCGGCACGATCAGCCGGTCGCCCAATTCCTCGCCGCCGATGAGGCCGACGTAGTACACCGAGAAGACTGCCAGGCTCGTGCCGATCACGAGCCCCACGCCGCCCCGCGGGTAGCGGATGGCGAGCGGCATGCCGAGCAGCGCGAAGATCACACAGGCGGCGGAGATGGCGAGCTTCTTCTGAATCTCGACCTCGTAGATCGCGGCCCGCTGCCGCGCCGCCCGGAGCCGCTGGGTGTAGGCTGACGGCGTCTGCGAGGTATACGCGAGGTTGGTGACGGTGCGCGGCCCTTGCCCGGACGGTGTCGCCTGCGCGGCGCGCGCGGCGCGCGGCGTGACCAGTCGCTTGATCGCGCCGAGGAAGGCGCAGTACGGGCCGGGTCGCGATGGTGACGTGTCGATGGCCGGCGGCGGCAGCTGCACGAGCTTGGCGGCGCGGCGCAGCTCCGCCGACACGGCGGTGAGCGCTTCGGTGCGGACTCGCTCCAGGTCCTCGCGGGCGCGGGCGACGACGTCCTGCATCGCACAGATCGTCATCTCGCGGTCGCCCCGGTATTCGTCGTTCTTGGTCGGCTCGAACGTGTTGCTCACGCCCGCAACCTTGATTCGATTGACCTGATAGAAGGTACGATTGAAGTGCCCGGGCTCGGTACGCTTGATCTCGTGCATCTCGCCGTCGCGCAGCGTCAGATAGAGATCGGTGCCGCCCGAGCTGTAGGCCATCCGGCCCGAGTCGGCCATGATGATGCGGCGCCGGTCGGGGTCCTCCAGATCGTATATCGTCACATCGCTCAAGGCGTTCGAGGCGGGGTCGATGCGGGCGGCGCGCAGAAAGAATTGTCCCGCCACGACCTCGTTGATCACCTGTTCCTTCAATTGAAACGTCGGCTTCTTGCGCTGGATGTCGACGAGGAGCGTCCGCAGCGTGTGATTGGAGCGCGGCAGGATTTGATCGTTCCACGCGAGCGCGATCGCCGCGATCAGCGTCGCGCCGCCCAGCACGGGCGCGAGGATCCGGCCCACACTGATGCCGCTCGCCTTCATGGCGGTGACTTCGTTGTCGGCGGCGAGATGGCTGAACGTGTACAGCACGGCGACGAGCACGGCCATCGGCAGCGTCATGGCCACGATGAAGGGAATCGACAGCGCGAACACTTCGAAGATGACGCCCCACGGCAGGCCCTTGCCCACGAAGTTGCCGAACTGCTTCGCGACCTGATTGACGAGCATCGCGAACGTGAGCGCCGCGAGCGCGTAGAGGAGCGGAGGAATGTGTTGCCGCAGGATGTAACGGCTAAGGATGCGCACGGTTGGTCGCGCCATTATATTCGGAACCCCAAGTCTCTACAAGGGATGCGGCGCCTCGCCCAGCTAGTTGTACTCGCCCTCACGCTCGTCGTACCCCGGGTTCATGCGCAGGCTCCTGTGTACACGTTTGGCGTGCCACCACTCGTCCCGCCGCGCAATCCCGCATTGGCCCCCGGCGGCAGGCTGGGTCCGCGCGTGCCGCCATCGATCCTCGCGCGCGCCTGGGCGGAGCGAATCCTCGCGCAACGACCGCCGCTGTTCGGCGCGCCAGCATCTATCGCACAGCTGCCGCCGCCCCTCGCCGCCCCATCGCCGCCCGCAGTACCCGCCGCCCCCTACGCCGATCTCGGGATGCAACTGAACCTTCGAATCGAGTTAAAGGCGGACCAGTTCCGCAACCTGCGTTGCTCTTCGCAGGAGCTGCAGGCGACGCTGTCGGGGTGCAGCTCTGGATTCCCGACGATCACCCCCAATCCGCAGTACGCGATTCGCACCGCGGGCGTCGTGGGGCAGCGGCTGCACGTGGATGTGGACTTCGACAGCCAGCGCGAGTTCGACGCCAACAACAATATCCACGTCTGGTACGAGGGGCTCGAGGACGAATTCCTGCGCCGGGTAGAGGCCGGCAACGTGACGTTCCAGGCGCCGGCGTCGCGCTTTATCACCGCCGCGATTCCGGCCAACAACTTCGGCGTGCAGGCCATCGCCCAGGCCGGTCCGTTGGAGCTTCGGGGCATCGTGGCGCAGCAAAAGGGCAACGTCGTGAAGGACCGGTTCTACAGCGTCGGCGACGTCACGAGCCAGCCGCTCGATCGTGAAGCGCGAGACCTCGATTACGAGTCCGGCCGGTTCTTCTTCGTCATTGACCCGGCCGCGCTCCCCGGCTTTCCCGCCGTCGACATCCTGCAGCTCGACCAGCTACCGCGACCCGACTCGCTGACCGTGCGCGCGCTACGGGTCTATCGCCGCCGCGCGATCGCGCCCACCTCGAGCGGGAACCAGAACGTGGGCGGGGTACGCGCGGTGGCCTGCGCGCCCGGCGTCAAAGCGGTCGACTGCAGCGGCCAGCGCGAGGGTCCGTTCGAGTGGGAGATCCTGCAAGAGGGGAAAGACTACTACGTCGATCCGACCAGCACCTGGTTCGCGCTGGCCAACCGCCTGGACCAGAGCGACTACCTCGCCGTCTCATATGTCACGGCAAGCGGCACCGATTCGATCGGCACGATTCCGGTGGACGCGAGCAGCGACACGGCGAAGGTCGATACGCTGCGGCTCGTGTACGACCCCAAGCCGTCGGTGAATGCAACGTCGCCCACGTTCCGATTCGAGATCCGCAGCGCGTACCGCGTCGGCGGGCGCGAGATCGACCGCACCAGCGTCGATCTCACCTTGAGCGTGAACCAGCGCGAGCGCAGCGCGGCCGGCGATACGTATCTTCAGCGGCTGGGAGTCGCGCTTTCCAACGACCCGACGCAATTCGATCAGTACAACCGCCTGTTCCCCCGCACCCGCGATCCGAACCAGGGCGACCCCGTGCGCGATCTGTTCATCGTGTTCCCGCACCTCGCGCCGTTCGCCGATTCGACGAAGCTGACCCCGGCCGAGCGCAACGACTCGTTGTACCGCACGCCGCGCGTCTATCTCGCGAGCCAAGGCCCCCCGTCGGTATTCGCGCTGCGCCTCCACGCCGAGGCAACCGCCTCCGCCGACCGGTCGACGCTGGCTCTCAACAGCTTCCAGATCCGCGAGGGCAGCGAGCGGATCTACGTGGGCAACCGGCTGCTCACGCGCGAACAGGACTACACGATCGATTACACGACGGGACAGCTGCAATTCAAGAACGCCGACGCGCTGTTTCAGGGGGGGATCTCGCAGGTGCGCGCGCAGTTCGAGGAGCGGGCGGCGTTCGCACTCGCGCCGACGACGACCTACGGGCTGTCGGCACGCTACGACCTGGGCGTGGTGGGGCAGGTGAACCTGCTCGGCATCTTCCAGAGCGAGCAGAGCACGTTCACGCGGCCGCCGCTCGGTTTCGAGCCGTCGTCGGGCTTCATCGGCGGGATATCGACACAGCTGCGCTTCCAGCCCGAATGGCTGACGCGGTTCATGAACGCGCTTCCCGGCGTCAAGACGAGCGTGCCGTCGGCCTTGAGCGTGAACGGCGAGCTCGCCTTCTCGAAGCCGTCGCCCAACCGCTTCGGCCAGGCCTACATCGAAGAGTTCGAAGGGGGATCGGCGCGGTCGATTATCCTCACCGACAACACATGGCATTGGGGCAGCATCCCGACGTCGGTGCGCGGCGTCGAGACGCTGGGCATCACGGGCGCCTTCGATCCCAACCAGGCAGCGTTCCTCACCTGGCAGAGCCTGCCGTATCGGGCGAGCGGCGGTCAGTTGGCGCCGATTCAATATCTGCCGCAACAGATCGATCCCACCCTTCGCTTCACCGGCCAGGCGCAGGCCGCGGAACCGGTGTTGTGGCTGACGCTCCAACCGGACACCGTGCTCGGGCTCGCGAATACCCGCCGTGACTCGCCGGATTTCGGACATCCCAACTGGACCAGGGTCCCGCAGAACGCGCCGCGGTGGCGTTCGATCACGCAAACGCTGTCGGCCACGGGCGTCGATCTCTCGCGCGTCGAGTTCCTGGAGTTCTGGGTCTGGGAGGATGCCGGGCGCACCGCTCAGGCGAATGCCGCAACCGTGTTGTTCGACTTCGGCGGCATCTTCGAAGACGCCCTCGCCTTCACGCCGACGTCGTTTACGGTGAATGCTGCCGGCGACACCACCTACGGCGGCATTCGGCGCACGGGTGCGGGGCGGCTCGACGACGAGCGGGATCCACGCGCGCACACCTGGAGCGCGACGATCAACGACGAGGGCATTCTCTCCGACCGCGTGGTCGACGGCATCCTCGACGCCACTCGCGGCGTTGTGATCGACACGATGCCGCTCTGCTCCGCTACCGAGAACGGGCAGCTCGTGCCGTACGCCCTGGGCGACATTCGGTCGCGTTGCGGCCGCCACAACAACGCCGTCGATACCGAGGACCAGGACGGCGACTTCGTGCTCGACTCGGTCGCCGGCGTGCGGACGTCGGAGAGCTTCGTGCGTTACGCGTTTCCGATCGGCGATCCCCGCTACTTCGTACGCGACGGCGGCAGAGATCCGGACGGCGCGGGCTGGCGCCTGTACCGGATCCCATTCCGCACCGACACGCTGCAGGTCGGTAACCCCAGCCTGCGGCAGGTGCAGTCGCTCCGGATCACCGTTGTCTCGCCGGCGCCTGCCGGCGCCGAGACCGCGTTGCCCTTCGCGCTGTCCCGGGTGCGGCTCATCGGCAGCTCCTGGGTGAAGCGCAGCGACACGCCAATCCTTGGCATCGGTGGCGACCGCGGCACGGGGCTCGGCGAAGTCATCGCGTCTGTCGTCAGCACCGAGAACCAGGATCTCGGCTACACGTCGCCCCCCGGCGTAACCGATGAAGCGGGCCGCCGGGATGCCGCATTTCAAATCGGGGCCACCGAAATCAATGAGCGGTCCATGCGCGTGCTCGCGAGCGGGCTCGGCCTCGGGCAGCGGGCCGAAGCGTATCTCCGCTTTACGACCGAAGGCGACAAGAATTTCCTGAAGTACCGCACCCTGCGCGTCTGGGCGCGCGGCCGCGGCGCGGGATGGGACGACGGTGACCTCGACTTTTTCATCAAGGCCGGCAAGGACCAGGACAACTTCTACATGTATCACACGCCGGCGCGCACGACCTCGTGGGAGCCCGAGGTCGTCGTGCAGTTCGAGCGCTGGCTGATCCTGCGCGCGCGCATCGAGCAGGCGTGGCTGTCGGGTGACAGCGCGCGCGTGTATCCCGGGTGTCCCGATTCCACGCTGGTGCCGAACGACGGCGCGTTCGTCATGTGCGATGGTCCTTACATCGCGCACGTGCGCGATCCCGGCACCGCGCCGCCGAATCTCTCGCGCGTGCAGGAGATCGCGGCGGGGATGTGGCGGATCGGGACCAGCACGGTCGTGGACCCCGCGGAGCTCTGGGTCGACGACATTCGCCTGGGCGACGTAGTGCGCGAGACCGGTGCGGCGGGCGCCATCGATATCGCCCTGGCGGCCGCTGACGTCGCCGACCTCGCCATCAGTCTCTCGCGGCGCGATGGCCAGTTTCGGCAATTGACCGACGAACCGTCGTACGTCACGGACAACAGCGCCAACATCAGCGGTACGCTGCGGGTGGACCGGTTCCTGCCCGGTCGCTGGGGACTCTCGGTGCCGGTGACGTTCCAGCGAAACCTCGTCGCAAGCGACCCCTTCTATCTCAGCGACACCGATTTGCGCGCCGATGCGCTGCAACGTCTGCGCACGCCGCGCACCAGCGCGGCGAGCTACGCGTTTTCCGCCCGGCGGATCCGCCAGGCGAGCAAAGGGCCGGCGCGCTGGTTGCTGGATCCCGTGTCGCTGTTCGGATCGTACGCGAACGGCGACACGCGTACGTCGCTGTCGCGCGCCAACGGCTCGAGCTACGCGTTCAATCTCGACTACACGATGGCGCCGAACCCGGCGTCGATCCGGGTGGCGGGCACGGTGTTGCGACTCAATCCTTCGCGCATCCATTTCCGCACGGGGATGGTGGGCAGCGATGCCGAGCGGTTCACGTTCCTCGTCCCGATCCAGCAAGCGGGGGACACCGCGCCCCCGGCCGTCTCGCAGACTCGGGCGTGGCAAAACTCCGGCGGCGTGCTGCTCACGCCCGTGACCGGAATGCAGGTCGGTGTCGATGCCGTCTCGACCCGCGATCTGCGCGATTACGGCGACTCGACCACCATGGGCCGCCTGATTCGCCAGCAACACGCGTCGCTGTTCGGGAACGACGTCGGTCTGGAGACGCAGCGGCTCGTCACGACGTCGCTTTCGCTGACTCCCCGCGTGAGCACATGGATCCAGCCGCGCGCCTCGGTAGGCTCCTCGTTCGCGTTCACGCGCGACCCCAACGCCCGCCAGCCGGTACGGGCGGAAGGCGATACCGCCGGTCCGTTCCGGGTTCCAGCGGCGTACAGCAACGCGCGGCGCCTCGAGACCGGCGCGCAGCTCGATACGCGGCGTCTCGCGCGGGCGATCTTTGGCGACTCGTCGACCGCGGCGGACTGGCTCGGCCGCGTCACCGGGCTCGACGTGACGTACAGTGCGCAGCAGGGGTCCACGTTCAGCCGCGCAACGGAGACGCCCAACGCGGGCTACCAGCTTGCGTTGGGGGGGTTCGACAGCTTTAGGCAGGTCGATGGCCTGCTTGCCACGTCGGCGACGCAGACCACGAGCCTGTCGACTGGCGGGCTGGCAGTCCTGCCGCTGGGTCTGCGCGCCAATGCGACCTACCGCTTCACCCGCGGGATCATCTGGACGTCGCGAGCCGACGAACAAGTGCCGATTCGCAGCCGCACACGGGAGTGGCCCAATGGGTCGATCACCTGGTCGTTGTCGCCGCGCCGGCTCGTCGGCCGGCTCCTGACGAACGTGAACGCGCGGGTGGGATATCGCCGCGCAGAATCGATCAACGAACAGCCGACGTTCGTCGCTGTGGGGGGACCACTGGGCAGTGTCGCCGTGAACAGCACGATCGACAAGACGTTTACCCCGTCGGCTTCAGCCACCTGGGTGGGCGGCGTCTTCACGACGTTCGATTTGTCGCGGACGACGTCCGACCGGCTCAGCGCCGGCAATCTGTTTCGCAGCGTCCGCGATGCCCACAACGCCACCGTGACGTTCTCGTTCCGGCCGCCCACCAAGGGAAAGTGGCGTTCCAACATTCGGACGACGGCGGGGTATTCGGTGGCGGCCAACACGACCTGTTTGCGACGCGCCGGACAGCCCGCCTGCGTGCCGTATGTAGACAGCCGGCAAACGCAGGCTCAGCTTACCATGGACACTGACCTCCCGACCAACATGACCGCGGGACTGCAGGCGGCATACGTTCTCAACGAGGAGCGCCAAACGAACCGCAAGATCTCGCAGTTTGTGATTACGGCTTTCGTCCAACTTTCCACCAGCGTGGGGCAAATCCGATGAGGTCGTCCGTGGTGCGTCGTGCGTCGTGCGTGGGACTCGTAATCGCCCTGGCGTGCCAGGCACGCGCCGGGGGAGGGAACGGCACAAAGGCGAGTCGCGAGTTCAATGGCCATAACGCCTTCACGTACCTGGAGCAGCAGATGGCGTTTGGCCCGCGCATCCCCAACACACCGGGGCACGAGAAGATGGGCGACTGGTTGCTGACCACGCTGCGCGCGCGCGCCGACACCGTCGCCGTGCAAGACTTCCGCTGGACCACGCGCAAGGGCGCGAACCTGCGCATGCGCAATTTCTTCGCGCGGTTTCGCCCTCAGGCAACCGACCGGGTCCTGTTCCTGGCGCACTGGGACACTCGGCCCTTCGCGGACAAGAGTCAGAACCTGGGGCAGCAGCGCATGCCGGTGCCCGGCGCGAACGACGGCGCTTCCGGCGTCGCGGTCTTGCTCGGTCTTGCGGACGTGCTCAAAGCCACGCCGCCCACGATCGGCGTGGACCTGCTGTTCGTCGACGGCGAGGACTACGGCGATTTCAACGATTCGACCGAAACGTTGATCGGCGCGCGGTACTTCGCCAAACACCAGCCGCCCGGGTACACGACGCTCTACGCGGTCTTGCTGGACATGGTCGGGGACAAGGACCTGCAGTTCTATCAGGAGGGCTACTCGATGTCGGCCGCGCCGGAGGTCGTCCAGCGCGTCTGGCAGACAGCGGAGCGGCTCGGGTATTCAAAGGTGTTCATCCCGCGCGCGGGGCAGACCCTGATCGATGATCATGTGCCGCTGCAGCAGGCCGGCATCCGGGCCATCGATGTGATCGACTTTGACTTTCCGTATCATCACACGACTGAGGACACGATCGACAAGGTCAGTGCCGAAAGTCTGCAGATTGTTGGTGATGTCGCCGTTGCTTTGGTACGACAGTAACCGACTCCGTCGGACATCTTGGGCGGCATGGATGATCGTCGTGCCGCCTTGCTGCTCGCCTGCCTCGCACTAGCTGGCGCCGGGGTTCGCCATTTCCTCTCTCCGTCGCCGAGTTCCCCGCCGGGCGACGTGCAACTGCAATCATCCTCGACGCCGCGCGAGAATGCCCTTCGCGAGACGGCGCGCCGCGCCGCCCAGCTGTCTCGCCCGTTGCTTCCCGGCGACCGCATCGACGTCGATCGCGCCGACGTGAGCGAGATCACACGGTTGCCACGGGTCGGACCGGCGCTCGCACAGCGAATCGTCGCGTGGCGCACCGAACACGGTCCATTTGGCAGTCTCAGCCGACTCGACAGCGTGTCGGGTGTCGGCCCGAAACTGCTCGATGCCATCCAGCAGTTCGTGTCTTTTTCGGGGGTTCCGGCCTCAAAACCTTGACCCGCTTGGCACCAAAACACATTTTAGGCCTTCAATTTCAATGAGTTGCGTACGGCGAGCGTTGCCCTTACCCAAGACAAGCTCGGTGAGATCCTCGTCCGCGAGGGGCTGATCACCCACGAGCAGCTCAGGAAGGCCCTTCTGGAGCAGAAAAACTCCGGAATGCGGCTGGGCTATACCCTGGTCAAGCTGGGCTTTATAGAGGAAACCGAGGTCAGCAAGATGCTGGCCCGGCAGTACCGCATGCCGGCCGTGGATCTATCGCGCTTTGAGGTGGACGCGAAGATCCTGAAGCTGATCCCCCCTGACATCGCCACGAAACACACCGTCCTCCCGCTGAAGCGGGAAGGCCGGACGCTGACTGTCGCCATTGCCGATCCCAACAACGTCACGGCGATCGAGGACATCAAATTCATTACGCGCTGTGACGTCTTCCCGGTCATTGCCGGGGAATACACGCTCCGGAACGCGATCGAGCGCTACTACCAGCAGTCCGATGCGCAGCTCCAGACGCTGCTCAAGTCGGTAGAGGCGGCCGAGGATCTCGAGGTCGTGGAGGATCAGGAAGACGAGGACGTCAAGGCACAGGACCTGGCCGACGACGCCCCGGTCGTCAAGCTGATCAACGGGCTGCTCACCGACGCCGTGAAGCGCGGCGCCTCCGACATCCACATCGAGCCGTTCGAGCACGAGATGCGGGTGCGCTACCGCGTGGATGGGGCGCTGCAGGAAGTGATGAAGCCGCCGGTAAAGATGCGGGCGGCGCTCACGTCGCGCGTGAAGATCATGGCGCAGCTGAACATCGCCGAGCGCCGCGTGCCGCAGGACGGCCGCATCAAGCTCAAGATGGGGTCGCGCGTGATCGACTTCCGCGTCTCGACGCTGCCCGTGCTGTTCGGCGAAAAGATCGTGCTGCGTATTCTCGACAAGGGCAACCTGACCCTCGACCTGAAGACCTTCGGCTTCGAGCCCAAGGCGGAAGAAAACCTGCTGAGGGCCATCGAGAATCCGTACGGCATGGTGCTGGTGACCGGGCCCACGGGATCGGGCAAGACGACGACGCTCTACTCGGCGCTGTCGCGCATCAATCAGATCGACGTCAACATCATGACCGCCGAAGACCCGGTCGAATACAACTTGCTTGGCATCAATCAGGTTCTCGTGCGGAACGACGTCGGCATGACGTTCGCGGCGGCGCTGAAGGCGTTCCTGCGCCAGGACCCGAACATCATCATGGTCGGCGAGATCCGAGACCTCGAAACGGGCTCGATCGCGATCAAGGCGGCGCTCACGGGCCACCTCGTGCTCTCGACGCTGCACACCAACGACGCGCCCTCGACCATCACGCGTATGGTGGACATGGGCATCGAGCCGTTCAACGTCGCGAGCGCGGTCAACCTGATTGCGGCACAGCGGCTGGTGCGGCGCATCTGCAAGGAGTGCAAGCAGCAGCACGAGTATACGCCCGAGGAGATGCACGCCTTCGGGATCGACAAGAAGGTAGGCCCGTTCTTCAAGGGTGCCGGCTGTGACACCTGCGCCGGCACCGGCTACCGCGGCCGGCAAGGTCTCTACGAGGTGATGGCGCTGACGAGCCCGTTGCGTCGCGAGATCCTCAAGGGCGCCTCCACCGAAGAGCTGCGCGACCTCGCCGTGAAGGAAGGCATGCTCACGCTGCGCATGGACGGCATGTTAAAGGTCAAGAAGGGCGTGACTACGCTCGAAGAAGTCGTAAAAGAAACCGCAGCCGGATAAGGAGAGGTCGCATGCCAGTCAACCTTCGGGCGCTGCTCGAGGAAATGATCGAGAAGGACGCTTCCGACCTCCACCTCGTGGCGGGCGAGCGCCCCAAGATCCGCGTGGACGGCGATATCGTGAGCGCCTCCAGCGAAGATGTCATGACGCCCAAAGACACCCTGTCGCTCGCGTACTCGGTACTCACCGAGAATCAGAAGAAGCGCTTCGAGACCGAGAACGAGCTGGATTTTTCGTTCGGCATTCAGAACCTGGCGCGCTTCCGCGGTAACGTGTTCAAGCAGCGGGGCTGCGTGTCGGTCGTCATCCGGCAGATCCCGTTCAACGTCAAGACGTTCAGCGAGCTGGGCCTGCCCAACGTCGTGGCGCAGCTCGCCGACCGGCCCCGCGGGCTCGTGCTGGTCACGGGTCCGACCGGGTCGGGCAAGAGCACTACGCTCGCCGCGATGATCGACAAGATCAACAAGGAGCTGAAAGGCCACATCATCACGGTGGAAGACCCGATCGAGTTCATTCACCGCCATCAGGCGTGCATCGTCAACCAGCGCGAAGTGGGGACCGACACCAACAGCTTCCAGGCGGCGCTCAAGTACGCGCTGCGGCAGGACCCCGACGTCGTGCTGGTCGGCGAAATGCGCGATCTCGAGACGATTCAGGCGGCGCTCACCATCGCGGAGACGGGGCACCTGGCGTTCGCCACGCTCCATACCAACTCCGCCGCCGAGTCGATCAACCGTATCATCGACGTCTTCCCGTCCCACCAGCAATCGCAGGTTCGCGCCCAGCTCGCGTTCGTGCTCGAGGGCGTCCTGACGCAAACGCTGCTGCAGCGGGCCAAGGGTCGCGGCCGGGTCATGGCCGCCGAGATCATGATCTGCACCCCCGCGATTCGCGCCCTGATCCGCGACGACAAGGTCCACCAGATCGAGTCGTCGATGCAGGCTGGGAAGAAGTACGGCATGCAGACCCTGAACGATGCGCTGTATCAGCTCTATATGGGGCGAGAGGTCACCAAGGACGAATGCTTGCGCGTGACGTCCAAGCCCAACGATTTCCTGCGGTCCATCGGCGAAACGCCCCCGGACGAGAAGGACGGTCCACCGGTCACGGGCGCCACGCCGAAAGGGGCCCCACCAAAGGTCGCCGTGCGCCCGTGAGGCGCGGCGCGGAGGAATAGCGTATGCCCGTCTTCGAGTATACCGCACGCAACATGAAGGGCGATCTCGTTCGCGATAAGATCGACCTCGCCTCGCGTGACGACGTCATTGCGCACCTGCGCAAGAACCGCATGATCGTGGTGCAGGTCCGCGAAGCGAAGGGGAAGGGCGGGGGGATCGGCGATTTCTTCAAGGCGGGCGTGAAGACGCGCGACGTCGTGATCTTCACCCGGCAGTTCGCCACCATGATCAATTCCGGGCTGCCGCTGGTGCAGGCGCTCGACATCCTGTCGCAGCAGACGGAGAACAAGGTCCTCGCCGACGTCACGCGCGCGGTCGTGTACGACGTCGAAAGCGGTCACACGCTGGCCGACGCGCTCCGCAAACACCCCAAGGCGTTCACCGACCTGTACGTGAACATGGTGGCCGCCGGTGAAGCGGGCGGTATTCTCGACACGATCCTGCTGCGCCTCGCGGTGTTTCTCGAAAAGAACGACTCCATCGTCCGCAAGGTGAAAGGAGCGATGATCTACCCGGCCGTGATTTTTTCGGTGGCCTTCATCGCGATCGCCGTGCTGCTCATCTTCGTGATTCCGACATTCCAAAGCATGTTCGCGTCGGTGAACCTCGCGCTGCCGCTGCCGACGCGCATCGTGATCGGCGCGAGCAACATCCTCAAGAACTTCTGGTGGGCCATCATCGCCGTCGGGGTCTTCCTCGTCGTCGCCATCAACCGGTACAACAAGACGACCGCCGGCAGGCTGCAGATCGACAAACTGCTGCTGAGCATGCCGGTGCTCGGTGACCTGTTGCGCAAGTCCGCCGTCTCCCGCTTCACCCGCACGCTCGGCACGCTGATTTCGTCGGGGGTGTCGATTCTCGACGGCCTCGAGATCACCGCGCGCACCGCGGGCAACATGGTCATCCATAACGCCGTCATGGAATCGCGCGCGTCGATTGCCGGCGGTGAAACGATCGCGGCGCCGCTCCAGAAGTCGAAGGTCTTCCCGCCCATGGTGATTTCGATGATTGCGGTGGGCGAACAGACCGGCGGACTGGACGAAATGCTCACCAAGATCGCCGACTTCTACGACGACGAGGTCGACGCCGCCGTCAGCGCGCTGCTCTCGCTACTCGAGCCGATCATGATCGTGGTGCTGGGCGTGATCGTCGGCGGCATGGTGGTCGCGATGTATCTGCCCATTTTCGACATGGTCAACGCGGTGCAGTAACCGACGGGCTGATGGGCTGATGGGCGGACGGGCGGTTCCTTGGGGGACCGCCCTTCGCTTTTGCTGCCCATCCGCCCATCCGCCCATCCGCCTCTATTGCATTTTGCCACACCGTTTCCAATAATCCCCCCCCATGCGCTGGCTAGGCGTCAAATCGGAGGGGTCCACCATCCCGACCACGCTCGGGCTCCTCCGCCTCATCTACGTGGGGCGGATGTGCCTGGCTATCGCCATCTATGTCACCATCGCCCTGAAGGTTCGCGTCGCAGCCCCGCTGGACATCCTCGTCACGTCCCTCGTGCTCGTGACCGCGGCGGCCGTGACCCTCGCCTCCTACTGGCATACACATTTCCGCCGCCGGAGGCCCGGGCCGACCTTCCTCTACCTCCAGGCGCTCTTTGATGTCTTCCTGATCACCGTCGTGGTGCACATGACCGGCGGCGGCGAGAGCGATCTCGCCGGCCTCTACGTCATCCTGGTGGCGGTGACGGCGTTGCTGATGCCGCCCGCCAACGCCGGCCTCGTCACGCTGTTTGCGGGTCTCGTCTACTTTGCCGACGTCTTCTGGGGCCACTCCGCGGGGGTCTCGGCCGGCATCTGGATTCAGCTCGGCGTGTTTGTGCTCGTCGCGGTCGTCATCGCGTACGTCTCGAGCCGAGTCAACGTGCTAGGCCGCCGTGAAGAAGCCCTCACCGCCGAGGTCCGCCAGGTGCAGCTCGAGGCTGACGACGTGCTCCGCAACATTCGCACGGGCGTGCTCACGGTCGATGCGGACGGACGGCTGCTGTATGCGAACCCGGCGTCGGAAGACATCCTGGGATTCAAGGCCCGCGAATGGCTGGGGCGCTCCGTGATGCCGGAGTTTGCGCGTCTCGCGCCGGAATTCTGGGCTGCCGTGACGTCAACGGCGCGTCGCGGCGTCCGCCTGATGCGCGTCGAGGCTACCGTGCATCGTCCCGATCGCAGCTTCCCGATCGGCGTCACCACCACGACGCTCGACGGGCCGGTCGGCGCGCGGCCCCGTGTCTCCGCGATCTTCACCGATATCTCCGACTCCAAGCGGCTCGAGGAGCTGCATCTGCGCGCCGAGCGGCTCGAGGCGGTGGCCGAGCTATCGTCGAGCCTGGCGCATGAAATCAAGAACCCGCTGGCCTCGATTCGAAGCTCGGTCGAGCAACTCGGCAAGTCATCGCGCGCCAATCCCGACGAGAAATTTCTAGCGAATCTGATCGTGCGGGAAAGTGACCGGCTGTCCCGGTTGCTATCAGAGTTCCTCGACTTCTCGCGCGTGCGGGTGACGGAATGCCGGCCCATGGATCTGCATTCGGTCGCCGAAGCGGCCATCCGCCTGGTCCGCCAGCACCCCGACTGTGCCGCCGGCGTGAAGATCACGCTCGAGGGTGGGCCTACGCCGATGGAGGGCGATGAAGACCTGCTGCATCGCGTCGTCTCGAACCTCGTGCTCAATGCCGTGCAGGCCGCCGGCTCGCGCGCGGCGGTGAAGGTGCGGACCGGCCTAGCCGCGGCGAATGACCTGCCGGGCGGCGCCGGCATCGAAAATCCGGTGACGCTGCGGGTCAGCGACAACGGCCCCGGCATCCCCGCCGATCTCCAGGAACGGTTGTTCGAGCCCTTCGCGACCGGACGCGTCGGCGGTACGGGGCTGGGACTCGCGATCGTGCAGCGCGCGGTGGAAGCGCATCGCGGCCTGGTGCTGGTGGACACAACGGCCGGTGGAGGAACGACGTTCACCGTCTACTTCCCGGCTGCTCGTCGCAAGGAGGAGGCCGCGTAATGGCTACCGCTCCATCGATCCTCGTCATAGACGACGAACAGGGAATCCTCGAAACCCTCCGCATCCTGCTGAAGAACGAGGGCTTCGACGTCACGACCGCGCAGGGGGGCAAGGCGGGCCTGGAGCAGCTGAAGGGCTCGGCGCCCGACATCGTGCTGACGGATCTCAAGATGCCGGGCGTCACCGGAATCGAGATCCTCTCGGCGGTTCGCGGACAGGACCCCGAAACCCCGGTCATCCTGATGACGGCGCAGGCGTCGCTGCAGACCGCGATTCAGGCCGTGAACGAGGGCGCTTTCTACTATATACAGAAGCCCTTCTCGAACGACGACATGGTGGCGATCTGTCGCCGTGCCGCCGAGCACCGGCGACTTCGGGCGGAGAACAAGCAGCTCAAGCAGGAAATCCGCCGTCGCGAACGCTCCGGCCAGGTGAAGCCGCTCGGCAAGTCGCGTCTCTTCAGCGACGTGCTGCGGCTGGCGGAGCAGGTCGCTCCGACCGAAAGCACCGTCCTCATCCAGGGCGAGTCGGGGACCGGTAAGGAGGTCATCGCCCGCTACCTCCACGAGCTGTCGGCACGGGCCGAAGGCCAATTCCTCTCCCTCAACTGTGGCGCGCTGCCCGAGAGCCTGCTCGAGTCGGAGCTGTTCGGCCACGTGAAAGGATCATTTACCGGCGCCGTCCGCGACAAGCAGGGGCTGTTCGCCGCCGCGCGCGGCGGGACGTTCTTCCTCGATGAGATCGGCGAGATGTCGCCCGCCACCCAGGTCAAGCTGCTGCGCGTGTTGCAGGAGCGGGAAGCGATACCGGTCGGCGGCACCGAAGCCATTCCGGTCGACGTCCGGGTGGTCGCCGCCACCAACCGCAACCTGGAAGACGACATCAAACGCGGCCGCTTCCGGAGCGATCTCTACTACCGCCTCAACGTCATCCAGATCAACCTGCCGCCGCTGCGCGACCGCCGCGACGACATTCCGATCTTCGTCAATGCGTTCCTGGAGCGCATTGCGGGCGAGCGCAGCGAGCCGCCCAAGACGCTCTCGGACGACGGCCTCGAGATCATCATGGCGTACGACTGGCCCGGCAATGTGCGGGAGCTCGAGAACGCGCTGGAGCGTGCGGTCACCCTGACCAGGGGCGACGTCATCCCGCGGTCCGCGATCCCCGACCGGATCAGTGAGCGCAAGGCGGAGCCGCTGGTGGCTGAGCGGGCGCACAAGAACCCGCCGCTCGAAGTGATCGAGCAGGCGTACATCACGTGGGTGCTGCAGAGCGAAGGGGGCAACAAGACTCGAGCGGCTGAAGTCCTGGGAATCGATCCTTCCACCCTGTACCGGAAGTTGAGTCGCTACGACGGCAGCGATGAAAAGTCCGATTCCGAACCCCCCCCCCACCCCGAGTGACCCGGTTGGCGCGGAGACGCTGGAGCAGCTCTCCGGCGCCCAGCGCTACAACCGCTGGATGTTCGATCGCCTGCGCCGCTGGGTGGGCCGCCGGGTGCTGGAGATCGGATCCGGAATCGGCAACCTGTCGGCGTTCCTGGTGGACAGCGAACGGTTGGTGCTCACCGATACGCGGGAGGCGTACCTGGACCGGTTGCGCACGCGCTTCGCCAACCTGCCCAACATTGCGGTGGCGCGCCTCTATCTGCCGAACGAGCTCGGCGTGCTCGCCGGGCAGCGGTTCGACACCATCATCTGTCTCAACGTCCTCGAGCACGTGGACGACGACATCGCTGCGCTCCAGGCGATCCGGCGGCTGCTGGCGCCGGCAGGCCGTCTGATCCTGCTCGTACCTGCACTCCCCGCGCTGTACGGGACCATGGATAAGGCCCTCGGCCACCACCGGCGCTACCAGCACGGCCCGCTGACATCATTGCTCGACGCAACGGGCTTCAAGGTGGCGCACGTCGAATACTTCAATCTGGCCGGCGTCCCCGGCTGGTGGTTCGCCGGGAGAGTGCTGCGCCGGCGGATGATTCCGGCCGCCTCGCTCAAGCTCTATGACGCGCTGGTCCCGCTGTTTCGGCTCGAGCGCTTCCTGCCGTGGCGTGTGGGGCAATCGTTGATCGCGATCGGAGAAGCGGCCTGATGGTGGTCGAGCGCCGTTCACCCAACCTGTTGCTCTCGGTGATCGTGCCGGCCTATAACGAGGCCGCGACGGTCGAGAGCGCGCTGCGCCGCATCCGTCAAGTTGCCCTGAGGCTGGAAGTGATCGCGGTCAATGATGCGTCGACTGATGGGACGCGGGAGATCCTCGACGGGCTTGCCGACACTGGTCTGGTCGACCAGGTGATCCATCACGACAAGAACCGCGGGAAGGGAGCGGCGATCCGCAGCGGCATCGCCGTCGCCACCGGCGATGTGGTCGTCGTGCAGGATGCCGACCTCGAGTACGACCCGGCGGACCTCCCGAACCTGCTCCTCCCAATCCGGGCCCGCCAGGCGGACGCCGTGTATGGATCCCGGTTTCAGAGCGGTCCGCGCCGCGTGCTCTACTTCTGGCACTACGTGGGCAATCGTTTTCTGACGCTGTTGTCGAACATGTTCACCAACCTGAACCTGACCGACCTCGAGACCTGCTACAAAGTCGTCCGCACCGACTTGCTCAAGCGGCTGCCGCTGTCGTCCAATCGGTTCGGCTTCGAAGTCGAAATCACGGCGCGGCTGGCGCAGGCCCGCGCGCGCATCTGGGAAATCCCGATCTCCTACAGCGGCCGCACCTATGCGGAGGGAAAGAAGATCACGTGGCGCGATGGGTTCGCGGCACTATTGCACATTCTCCGGTACAACATGTTCGTCCCGCGTAACGTGAACGCGTGGCGCTTACCAGCGAAGTAAAGACCGGTCTCGTCACCGCGGCCGCAACGCTGGCCGTCGGTATTCTCACCCTGAATCAGGCGCTGGTCGGAGTCTTCTACGACGACGGCCTCTACGCAGGGCTGGCAACGGCGCTGGGAAGCGGTCACGGATACGTTCATCCCAATCTCCCCGGCATGCCCGTGGCCGTGCACTACCCACCGCTCTACCCGATGCTGCTGGCGCCATTTTTCGGCGTTCTGTCGGTCCAGGGAGCGGCGCTAGCCGGAAAACTTCTCAATGCACTGCTGGCTGCAGCGGCCGCCGGGCTGATCGCCTGGCATGCCGCCAGGAGCCATCTGCTCGGCTCCAGAAAGCCGATCTGGTTGGCCGGAGCGGTCGTGTTTGCCGCCGCCTTAGCGATCCCAGTACTGGCGACGCAGGGTGTGCTCTTTGCCGAGCCTCTGTTCGGGGCCTTGTTGGCCGTCGCGGTCATCGCGGCGGATCGGAGCACGCGGCCTTGGGTCGCGGGCGTAGCCGCCGCCCTGGCATTGCTCACGCGATCGATCGGGATCGCAATCGTCGCAGGTGTTCTCTGTTTTCTTTTGCTGCACCGCGCTCCGCGTCGCGTCGCTCTCGCGGTCGCGTTGCCGGGTGTAATCGCTGGGCTCGTGTGGGGACTCTGGGTCGCGACGCATGCCCGGCAAATCGATCCCGCCCTCGCGCTCAATTACGGGACATATCTCTCACCCGTCGCTCAGGCGGGGCTGTCGGCGTTGGCCGTGAACATCCGCGACCTGCCGCGCCCGCTCGAGGTGTTGGCGTTTGGTTGGATTCCGGTGTTCTGGCTGTATTCCATCCTCGCGATCATGGCGCTCGCGATCGGTCTCTACGGTCTCTGGGTCGTGTCGCGCCGGTCGTCGATTGGCTTGGTGCTGGTGTTCTACGTGCTCATCCTCGCGATTTGGCCGTATCCGCCGGATCGATTCCTCTGGGCGGTGCTTCCCTGGCTGGCGCTCGTCTGGTGCGCGGGAGCATTCGAGCTTGCGAGCCGCTGGCCAAGGCTGCCCATTCCCCTCGCCACCTTTGCGCTGGTGGCAGCCGGCGGGTATGCGTACTTCGAGTATCGTGGGGTCAAGGCGCGCGGGTGGGACTCCCAGGCGCGCGCGATCTCCGCCAACTTCGCTGAGCTGCTCCCCGTCGTACAAAACCTTCCCGATTCTGCCGTCCTCGCGACCGACGACGAGTCCCTCGTCTGGCTCTACAGCCGCCGGTTGTCCGTCCCGTTTTATCTCGAGAGCTATCGCGGCGCCGAATTGATCAGACCGACCCCAGCCGAGCATCGCGCGTATCTCGAGCGAATGGGCGTGACCCATGTGCTGCTGGCGAGTGCGACGTCTCCGTCGGCGATCGAGCTGAGAGGCTTGATCGGAGCCTATCCGTCGCTGTTTACCGCCATCTACCGCTGGCCCGATGGACGCTGGCTCTTTGCCGTGAACCGTGGACAGTAGAGACCGGCGCCTCTACCTCGCCGTCATCGCCTGCGCGCTGGTTCCCTACCTCCCGGCGCTGTGGAACGGGTTCGCGATGGACGACCTCTACATCATCGTCTGGAACCCGCTCGTCCATTCGGTGCAGGGTGTGTGGCGCGCCTTCGGGGGGCCCTACTGGCCCCCGGACCTGGGTGGCCAGATGTATCGCCCGCTCCCGCTGGCGACGTTCGCGGTGGACTGGACCATCGCCCACGGTCATCCGGTCTGGTTTCACGCGATGAACCTGCTGTGGCACGCGGGGGTGGCGGTGGCAGTCGCGGCACTTGCGCGTCGGTGGGCAGACTGGACCGCGGCGCTCGCCGCCGGACTAGTCTTTGCCGTTCATCCCGTGCACGTCGAGGCGGTCGCGAACGTGATCGGACTCGCCGAGCTGATGGCCGCGGCCGGCGTATGCCTCGCCGTGTACGCGGCGGTCGTTCGACAAGACGTGCTGCTGAGCGGCGCGGCGCTTCTGTTGGGCTTGCTCAGTAAGGAGAACGCGGTCGTAGCGCCCGCCCTGATCGGCTGGGCGTGGATCGTTGGCCTGCCCGCACGGCCCACGTCCCGACGCATGCTCGCATTCGCCGCGAGCTGGGTCGTCATCGCGGCAGTCTACCTCGCCGTCCGCGGCCTCGTCCTTCACCCCTACGCCCGGCTGCACGCCATCGCCCCGGTGTTTCTTGGCGAGAGCGCGTTCGCGGGCCGGCTCACCGCCATTGCGGCGCTCGGGGATGTGCTGCGCCTCCTGGTCTTTCCGCTGACCCTTCGGGTCGACTACTCCCCGGCCGAGCGCACGATCGTCCGATCGCTGCTGGACGGCCGATTCCTGATTGGCCTGGCGTGTGTGGCGGTCTGGGCGGGACTGCTCGTGATAGCGTGGCGGCGCCAACGGCGTCTCGAGGCGTACGGATTGGGCTGGATCGCGATCGCGTTTCTGCCCGTATCCAACCTGTTGTTCTCGACCGGCGTGCTGCTCGCGGAGCGGACGTTGTACCTGCCGTCGGTCGGCCTGGCGCTTGCGGTGGGTGCGGCGCTGGCGCGCCTGCCGGCACCGCGATTTCGAATCGCCCTGGGGCTGCTTGTCATCGCGGGCGGGGTTCGCTCGGCAGTGCGAACGCCCTTGTGGCATGACGATTTCAGCGTGACGCAAAGCATTCTCCAGGACTCGCCGGACTCCTACCGCGGCCCCGCGCGGATGGCGGCGCTGTACCAGAGTCACCGCCAACCCGAACGCGCGCTTGCGTCTCTGCGCATTGCCTCCCGGATCTACGACCGCGATCCCACGCTCTTCATCGCCGGTGCAGATGCGGCACTGACGCTGGGGCAGTCGCATCTCGCCGACTCGCTGCTCACTCGCGCCGAGCTGCTCTGCTCCAGGTGTCCGGGCTACTATCGGACTCAGGCACTCGCCGCGCGCTCGCGGGGCGATTCGGCCATTGCCGATTCGCTGCTGGCGCGGATGCGATGAAACGCGAACTGTGGCTCGTCTTCGCCGCCGCCGTGGCGCTCTATCTCCCGACGGCACGCTACGGCATCGTGCAGGACGACCGGGCGATCATCGCGTCGAATCCGGCCGCGCATTCGATCGGTGCAGCGCTCCGAGCGTTCGATGATCCGTACTGGCCGCGCGAGACCGGCGCGGGACTCTACCGACCGATGACGATTTTGAGCTACGCAGTCGATTGGACCGTCTCCGGCGGACGGCCCGGCTGGCTGCATCTCATGAACGCCCTGTGGCACGGTCTGGCGACCGTGCTCCTCGTCACGCTGCTGGCGCGCTGGCTCCCGACCCCGACACTCGGCGCTGTCGCAGCGGGCCTCGTCTTCGCCTGGCACCCGGTCCATGTCGAAGCAGTCGCCAGTTTGGTCGGTCGCGCGGAGCTGCTGGCGGCGGTGGGTATCCTGGGCGCTACGCTGGCCGCGCGGCGGAGGCAGTGGGTGGTGGCTGTGCTATGCGCGGCGCTCGCGTTGTTCAGCAAGGAGCACGGTGTCATTGTTGGTGTCGTCATACTGCTGGATAAGTGGCTGCAGGGATCTGAGGAACGACCGTACCCCAGAGGCTTTTGGATCGCACTGGCGATGGTGACGATCGGCTTTCTCGCGGCCTGGTTCGCCGTCGGTTGGGTCGGTGAGAGCGACGAGGCCGCGGTATTCTACGACCGAGGAACGTGGGGACGGTTGGCGATCGCGCTCCCCGCGGTGCTGCGCGCGGCGCTCCTGCTGATCTGGCCGGCTTCGCTCTCGGTCGATTACAACCCGCAAGTACTTCCCGCCGGTCCCGACATTTCGATAGCAGCGGTGTTGGGATTCGTGGTCCTCGTGGGTACTCCGACGCTTGCAGTCTGGTGCCGCCACCGCGCGCCGGCGATTTCGTTTGCCGCTAGTCTTGCCGCGCTCTCATGTCTGCCGACGGCAAACCTGTTCTTTCCGTCGGGGATCGTTCTGGCCGAGCGCAACCTGTATCTCGCTGCGGCGCTGCCGGCGGTCGTCGTCGGCTGGGCTGCGACCTGGCTCGGGTCGCGAAGCGGTTTGCGTCCTGCCGCGGTTGCCGTGGCGATCGTCGTGATCTTATGTGGATGGCGGTCGTTCGCCCGTCTCCCTGCCTGGCGCGACAACCGTTCGCAGCTGGTCACGTTGCTCGCAGAGCATCCGGAGTCCTACCGCGCCCACGCCTCGGCCGCGGCGGTGCTTGCCGGCATTGGCGACACGGCGGGCGCGCGGCGCGAGTATCGCACAGCCGATTCACTGTTTCCCGGAGACCGTTACCTCAATGGCGCGAACGCAATCTTCTTGATCGGGATTGGTGACACCGCCGCAGCTGTCACACTGCTCGATCGCGCGAGACAATCGAGTGCCGGGGAGCGCATGACGTTGCGCGCGAAGTTTCTCCTCGAGGTGGCCCGCGGCCGTCGGGCCCAGGCAGCCGCATTCGCCGATTCGGCAAGCAAGCGTTTTGCCGGCGAACAAAGGTGGTATCTCCAATTTCGGCAATAGGGTTGCAAAAAGCTGGAGTTTTTGAGCCATTGAAGGGGTTCAGGAATTCAATGCAGAACGGCCAACTTATTGATGTCGTTTTGCTTACGCGTTGCAACTCAATCCAAGGCATGATTCGTGCTTGTACGCAGGCGTAAAGAATAGTCGCCGTAATTCTTAGACCTCATAGGGGAGGTAGTCCAGATGAACCGCAAGGGTTTTACACTGATCGAGCTTCTGATCGTGGTCGTGATCATCGGCATCTTGGCCGCGATCGCGATTCCGAAGTTCGCGAATACGAAGGAGAAGGCCTATCTGGCTTCGATGAAGTCGGATCTGCGCAACCTGATTACCGCTGAAGAGGCGTATTTCGCCGACTCGGTGAAGTACACCAGCAACCTGGGTACGGCGTACAACACGACGAGCGGCGTGGTTGGC
>JBGQKD010000015.1:0-85209 GCA_041499375.1 Gemmatimonadota bacterium | reverse complement strand
ACCCCCCCCCCGCCGGGGACGCGCCCGCAGGGTATACTCCCCGTGATAGCGTCCGCTCAACAATCGGAGGGGTTTTGACGCCTGCACAACTGAAGCGCGAGTTACGGCGCATCTCGTGGGGGAACGCGCGACTCGCCGAGAAGCTCGGCGTGTGGCCAAGAGAAGTGCGGGATTGGCTCTTGGGGAAGGAACCCGTGCCCGAGGTCGTGGCTTCCGACATCCGCCGCTTGCCCTCTGCAATCCATTAGAAGCCCGACACCACTGCTTCACGCGATGAGGCCGTACCTCGCGGCATAGCGCACCAGCTCGGCGTTCGTCTGCACCGCCATCTTCTCGAGAATCCGCGTCCGGTACGTGCTCACTGTCTTCGCTGAAATCGCGAGCTCAGTCGCGATCTGCGAGACCGTGAGCCCGCTGCCGAGGCGCCGCATCACCTCGAACTCGCGATCGGACAGCAGCTCGTGCGGGGCCCGCTGCACATCGCTATCGAGCTGCTGCGCCAGGTGCTCCGCCAGCGTCGGACTGACGTACTTGCCGCCCCGATACACGCGCCGGATCGCTTCGAGCAGCTGGTCGGGCGAATGGTCCTTGGTGAGATAGCCCGAAGCCCCGGCCCGCAGGGCGCGCACAGCCCATTGATCCTCGGGATGCACGCTCAAGACCAGGACCCTCACGGTCGGGTGCTTGGCCCGTAGCCGCTGCAGCGCCTCGAGGAACAGCCCCCCCGGCATCGACACATCGAGCAACACGAGATCAGTCACGGTGCGGTCGAGCGCGGTGAGCAGCTCCTCGGCGTCCCCCGCTTCGCCGCAGATCACGAGCCCCCGGTCGGCTTCCACGATGCGCCGCAGCCCCTGCCGCACGATCGGATGATCGTCCGCAATGAAGATCCGAATCACGCGGCTCCCCCTCCGTCGACCGGGATGGTCACGACGATCGACGTGCCCTCGCCCGGCTTGCCTTGCACCATCAACACGCCGCCGCAGGCCAGCGCCCGCTCGCGCATCCCCACGAGGCCGAGCGATCGCAGCCCGCTCAGGGAATCGGGGGCGAAGCCCACGCCATTGTCCGCGACGCCCAGAATGATCGCCTTCCCCGCGCGGCGCACCGACACGTCCACGCGCGTGGCCTTGGCGTGGCGCGTGACATTGGTGAGCGCCTCCTGGATGATCCGGAACGCGTGGCTCGCGATTTGGTCGGGCAGTCTGGGGAACTCCTGGGCGACGTCGAGCTTGACGGCGATGCCGGTGCGTCGCGTCGCGTCCTGGACCAGGTACTCGATCGCGGCCTCGAGGCCGAGCTGGTCGAGCACGCTGGGGCGCAGCTCGCTGGCGATGCGGCGCACGATCTGCATCGTTTCATCGATGCGGGTCGTGATCGACTGATCGATCGCGCGGAACTCTCCTGAATTCCCGCTGCTCTTGTTCGGCTTTTTGCCGAGCCACGCGAGGTCGAGTTTCAGCGCGGTGAGCGCCTGGCCCAGCTCGTCGTGAATCTCGCGCGCGATGCGGGTTCGCTCCTCCTCGCGGATCGCCTGCAGCCGCGCCGCGAGCGCCCGCAGCTCCTCCCGCGACTGCTCCAGCTCCTCCGCCGCGCGCATCCGGTCGGTGACGTCCCGCTGGATTCCGAAATGCCCCGTGATCCGGCCGCCCGAATCATAGAAGCACATGTAGTCGCCTTCGACCCACATCGTCGAGCCGTCGAGCCGGCGCTCGTTGGTGATGCTGTGCGTGTGACCGGCGTCGAACAGCGCGCGCCAGCCGAGGCGCCCGGCGGCGAGGTCGTGGCGGAAGAAGTCCGCGGGGGTCATCCCGATCAGCGTCTCCGGCGTGGCCCGGAATTGCCGCGCCATCGCCGGGTTGACCTTGGTCATGCGCTGATGGGCAAAGACGTAGTCCAGCACCGCGTCCTTGTCGACGCTGGGCCCCCACTCGATCGGCTGATCGAGCATCATGAAAAAAAACCCATCCTGGGAGCGTTCGAAGAACGCTTCCAGGAGGGCAGGGGTGTTGAATTGCATGGTCTGGTCCACCCCGGATGATAATGAGGTCGCCGGGTTTCGCCGCTACTTGACCACGATCCGGCCGGTCATCGCGGCTCCGTGGACCGCACAGTCGTAGTCGTACGTTCCCGGATGGAAGATCCGCACGGAGTAACTGCTGCCCGCGGCGCTCATGACGACGCTGTTCCGGAAGATCGCCGGGGGAATGCCGGTCGACTGAATGCTGTGCGAGCCGGCCGCATTCCAGGTCCAGGTGACCCTCGCACCCGCCGCGATCGTGTCGACGGCCGGGTTCTGGCTGCCGTTCTGCCCGCTGCGGAAGAAGATGTTTCCCACGGTAACATGGGCGTCCGGGCCGAGCGGGCGCGGCTCGCCAAAGAGGAAGTCGTCCATGACCACGAGATCCTGCGTCCCGCCGTCGCTGATGTCGTTGATCGTCGCCGTCAACGCGGCGTCGCCGCTCGTGATCCGCACGCGCGCGACGATCGGCGCTTCGAAGACCGCGCCGGTGAACGACAGCAGCTGCGCCCCCGCGTGATTCGGCGCCCTGACGATGGCGAGCTGCTGGCCGTCCACGTCGAAGTATTCGATCGTCGCGGAGCCCAGCCGATCGACATCCACGAACACGGCGCCGAACCCCTTCACCAAGCCAGGCGTGTCGGTGCCGGCCAGGCGGAAGGTGACGTCGACCTGGTTGCTCCCCACGGGCATGAACAGCTTCTTGGCCGAAAAGGCCCTGAACTGGGCGGCGAGCCCGGGGTTGACCGCCGCGAAGTCGGTGCTGTCGACGCGCAGGCCCGTGCCGGGCGTCGAGTACAGCGCGCCTCGCTTCGAGTTGACGTTGAAGAAGTTCGCGGGGAACGTGTCGACGTCGGTCAGGGCGGCCGGGACGCCGTCCCAGTTGATTTCGCGCCGCCCGCTATCGGCCGGGGGCGAGTTGGGGGCATTCAGGCCGCCGCCCAGGGCGGCGCGGAACTCGGTCAGCTTGGCCGCGATCGAGACGCTGTCGCCCAGCGTCTCGAACAGCGCGAACGCGACCGGCGGAGGTGGGGGCGGGGGGGGCGGAGGCGGCACGGTCGTGGGTGCATTGTAGCCGCTGCTGCACCCACTTGCGATCGCCAGAGCCAGGAACGTCGCGCAGATCGTCGGTTTCATGGTGCCCTCCATCAAATGAGAAAGAGTCGATCGCCAACTGGAGGTGATGCTAGCGATCGACTCTCGATGGAGGCATCAGCAGCAGCGGAACCGGTCTGTCAGCCGGAGGACTACGGATGAGGCGCGTGGCGCGACGAAAGCTGGCCCGGTAGCATTATCGCCATGAACGCCAAACACTCGGCCACCTGGTATCGCTGGGACGACATGCCTCGCGAAGAGCTGCACGAGAAGCTGTCGCGTCGCCTGATCACCGGCGACCAGCTGATGCTCGCGCACGTGTACCTGAAGCAGGGCTGCGTGGTCCCGAAGCACTCGCACATGAACGAGCAGCTCACCTACATCCTGGAAGGTGCGCTGAAGTTTTTCGTGGGGGACGAGACCCGCGAGGAGATCGTGGTGCGCGCGGGCGAGGTGCTGCATCTGCCGAGCAACCTGCCGCACGAGGCCCACGCGCTCGAGGATACGCTCGACGTGGACGTGTTCTATCCGCCCCGCGAGGACTGGCTCAAGAAGACCGATGCGTATCTGAGGAAATAGCAGAGCAGGGCGGAGACGCTCGAGGACAATTGACACCACCGGCGCTTAGATGGTACAACTCGGCAGGCTACGAGGAGCGATAATGCCGGACGAAATGGGCCTGTTTCGAGTCGACATCGCGGTCGAGAATCTCACCCGCCCCGGCGAGCGGCGCACGGTGACGTCTGTGCTCGTAGATACCGGCGCCGAATTGTCCTGGATCCCGGCGACCGTGCTGGACGCGCTCGGCGTCGAGCGCTACGAGCGGCGCCGATTCCGTCAGGCCGACGGCACGGTGCTCGAGCGCTGGACCGGGCCCGCCTTTGTGCACGTCGCCGGAAAGCGCACGACGGACGATGTGGTGTTTGGGGACCCTGGGGATCTGGTTCTGTTAGGCTCGCGCACCCTCGAAGGGCTGAACGTCCGCGTGGAGCCCGTCACCAAACAGCTCGTGGACGCGGGACCCGCACCCGCTGCCGTGGGCGTGTCCGACCAGTGACTCAGGGTACGGCCGAGTTCCTTTTGCCGATCTCGTACTCCTGCGGTGGCTCCGCGCCGAGCAGGTTCCGCACGAAGTAGTCCCAGCGCCGCCGCATCATGTATTGGGAATCGCGCCCGTAGCCGTGACGCGCGTTGGGCAGAATCAGCAGATCGAAATCCTTGTTCGCCTTGATCAATGCATCGACCACGAGATAGGTGTTGTAGGGCGGGACATTGTCGTCCATCCCGCCGTGCGCCAGCAGCAGCTTGCCGCGCAGATTCGCGGCGTGCATCTGATTGGCGTCCGCGGCGTAGTTGTCGCTCTCCCCGCTCTTGACCAGGAGCCCCTGGTATCGTTCGCCCCAGTCGTCCTCGTAGTTGCGGTTGTCGTGGTTGCCGGACTCCGAGATGCCGACCTTGAATACGTCCGGATAGTTGAACATCGCGGCCGCGGTGGCGAACCCGCCACCCGAGTGGCCCCAGATCCCGACGCGTTCGCGATCGATCCACGGATAGCGCGCGGCGAGCTGCTTGACCGCCGCAACTTGATCGGGGAGTGTGTTCTCTTCCATCTTGCCGTACGCCGCGTCGCGGAACGTCTTCGACCGTCCCCCCCTCGTTCCCATGCCATCGATTGCGACGACCACGAATCCCAGCTCCGCGAGCGCCTGATGATCGCCGCGCGCGGGCACGAAGCTGCGCGGCCCCACGCTCCCGCTTGGCATGGGATAGATGTAGTCCACGAGCGGATACTTCGCGGCCGAGTCGAGCCGCGACGGCGTGAACATCAGGCCGTAGATGTCCGTCGTGCCGTCCCGCGCTTTCACCGTGATCGGAGTCGGGGGGTGCCAGCCGGCGGCCACGAGACGCGAGATGTCGGCGCGCTCGAGCGGGAGGACGACGCGGCCGTTCCGGTCGCGTAACACGGTCACGGGCGGCGCGACCGGCGTCGAGTAGGAGTCGAACGACCCGCCGCCCGGGGGGGGCGCCATCGTGACCTGGTGATCGGCATCCTCGGGCGTAAGCAGCGTCTGCCCCCGCCCGTCGAAGCCGACACGATAGAGGAAGCGGTAATAGGGGTCGCGGTCCTTTTCCATGCCCTGACCGCTGAAGTAGATCACGCGGGCCCGCTCGTCGACGTACACGATGGACTCGACGTTGCCATCGCCGCTCGTGATTCGGTTCTTGAGTTGCCCGGTGCTGAGATCGTACAAGTACAGATGAACCCAGCCGTCACGCTCCGACCACCAGATCAGCTCGTTCGAGCGCGGCAGCACGCGCCAGTTCTGCGCGATGCCGACCTCGCCGACCTGCGTCGCGGCGCGCTCCTCGAGCAGCGTGCGCACGGCGCCGGTGCGCGCATCGGCCACGCGCACCCAGGCGTGCTTGTGATCGCGCGAGCTCGAGACGAATGCGATTGCCGAGGCATCGGGATACCAGAGGAGGTCGCAGATGCGGCCGCCGCAGGCGACGTGGTCGCTCACCATCGAGCGATGGGCGTCGGGCGGCATCTGGAGCCGCACCAGCTGTGGTGTCGGACCGCTCACATCGATCACCACGCGCTGAATCCGGAAGATCACGCTGTCGCCGGGGAGCGGGTAGCGCCACGCTTCCAGCTCGGGCGCGCCGACCTTCGTGCGCACGAGGTACATGCGACTCACGCCGCGCCCGTCGTGCTGGAACGTGGCGATCTTGCGCGAGTCGGGAGACCACGTGACGACCGGCTCGTCGCTCTTGACCCAGCCGGCGTTGTTCGTCCCGTAGCCGAAATCCTCGACGCCGTCCGTCGTCAGCGCCGTCTCGGTCCCCCCCCCGCTCGTCAGGTCCGTCATCCAGAGATTGTTATTGCGAATGAACACGGCCCGTGTGCTGTCGGGCGACACGATCGAATTGGGCGGCGGTGCCCGGCGCGTGCTCTCGGCCGCCGTGCAGCGATAGGCGGTGAGATCGCAGCGCCAGCGCTTCCCGCTCTCGAAGCTCAGATCAAAGGACGTAAATGGCAGGCTATCCGCTGTCACCCGCTTGCCCAGGGCCGCCGACACAGCCTCGGCGAGCCGCGCATGATCGAACGCCGGCGCGCGCGTACGGCGCCGCGGGTCCACCAGCACGAACTGCCACCCGGTGGCAGTCGAGACCCGGTACCAAGCGCGTCCATCCGGCAGCCAGATCGGCCGGCCGGGGATTCCACTCACCAGCCGGCCGGTGGCAGGGCCGAGGGCGCGCTCGGCGCGAGCGTAATCATCTGCTGTCAGGGAGCGTCGTGCCTGCGTCAGTGCTGCGGAGGGGAGCATGTTGCAGAGCAGGACGGCGGCGAGTGCTACATAGTGCGGGCGCATCTGGAAAGACTGCTGCGCCGAGGCGCGAATGGCAACTTGCTCAACCCGCCACCGCCTACGTTCTCGGCATGTCAGCATCCGTTCGCCTTGAGGGCGTTCGTGGAGGAGTAACGGCTAAGCCCCCGAGTGACGATGTGGGACGTTCGGCAGTCTTGCAGGAGCCATTGGATCGGGGACGATCCTCGAATCGAACGCTCGTCATCGTGGAGAGAATGATGCGAACCAGCCTCGCCCTTTCGATCGTGACCGTTGCGCTCCTGGCAATTGCCTGCGGAAGCTCGACGAGCCCTGCGAATTCCTGCGGGAGTAGTGGCGCGACCGCCAACGTGAACACAGCCAGCTCGAACAGCTTTTCACCCGCAACGACCACGATCAACCACGGGCAGTCCGTATGCTGGCAGAACAGCAGCGCGGTGGCCCACACGGTGACGGATGACGGCGGCGCGTTCGACGTCAACCTGCCGGTCGCGCAGATCTACGTTCACATGTACCCGACGGCCGGAACGTATACCTACCATTGCAAGATTCACGCGGGGATGACCGGAAGCGTCAAGGTCAACTAGTCTGACACGACCCTCGGCACGGCGGGCCTGGTGCGCCACGCCCCGGGGGCGTGAGCGGCTGTGCTTCCCTGGCCACGGGCGCTTGCCGGACGCGTCAAATCCCGCCGCCCTCGCTCGCTCGCGGCATTCTAGCTTGCCGATGCCGCATGCCTTATTCCAGCAACCAGGTTTAAGCCGCTAGCTTTTTCTTACCGTCCGTCTGCGAGGTCGTTCGCGCCGGCGGAGGAGCACATCGAATCGCTCGAGTAGCTCCGATCGAAAGACCTTCTCGTTCTTTATGAATTCATTCCCACCCTCGATCGAGCCATCCTCCCCGTCGGGCATCTCGTAATTCTTCACGTAATGCTGAAGCACCTCATGCCCATCCTGAAATAGCCTTTCTGTCTTGCTAACTCTGGTCTTCATGGTGTTCTCAGCCTGCCGTGCGGCCCAGGCGGGCCATTATTCCTAGGATTTAGTGCAGGGTCGAAATAGTGTTTGCGACGGAGCCAGACGAATCCATCTCCTCGAGTAATTATCGCAACATCGATAGGACCACCAACTGTTTCGCTTTCCGGCGTGATGCGCCGCTTGAATTTGGTGATGTTCACTAGAGCCTCCGCGACAGCAGCAAGCTCGTCCTTAGGGAGTGAGCCCACCATTCGAACAACCGGAGCTGTATGCGTCTGGTGCTTTCGAGTGTCCCAAATATCGAACAGCTGTTCAATGGCTTTTGGCATAGACTTCTCGAGCGCACTCTGAGTCGCTCGCCCTGCCTGAGCGCTGACTATGTGGATTCGAGGCCCGGTTGGAACGACACGGGCATCACCGCGGGGACGATGTCGCTCGTGGCCGGGCGCTGGGGCTCGCCGGGCCGCGGCGGCCGTGGCTGTGGGCGCTCGGCGTGGGCATCTGGATTCCGACCCTCGCGCTGATCCGTGCGCCGTCGCCGGCCACCGTCGCGATGCTGATCGTCCTGGTGTTCCCCTTCGCGGGCGCCTACCTCGGCATGGCGCTGCGCCGCGCAATCACGGCGGTGTTGCCGTGAGATCGGGACGCGCGCATCGCTAGCGCTCTGCCGTTTTGATCATGGGTTGATCACCCGCGCGCACATTGCTTGCCCGTGCCCGCCGAGCCCGCTTACGTTCCCGACATGACCCAGCCCCTCGTGACGGCTGAAGAGCTGCTGCACACGAGTATCCCGCACAAGCGCACGGAGCTCGTTCGGGGACGAATGATCGTCCGCGAGCCCCCAGGCTACCAGCACGGCCGGATCACGGCTGAGCTCGGATTCCTGCTCACCAGGCACGCCAAGGACACGCACGCAGGGCAGGTCGTTAGCGGTGACACCGCCTTCCACATCGCCTCGGATCCCGACACCGTTCGCGGTCCGGATATCGCGTTCATAAGATCGGAGCGCCTCCCCGACCCGAACACTGCCGGCTTCCCGGCGCTGGCGCCGGACCTGGTGGTCGAAGTGTTGTCGCTGAGTGATCGCGCGGGCGAAACGCTCGCCAAGGTAGGGGACTGGCTCGACGCCGGCGCACACCTCGTCTGGGTCATCGACCCCGAGCGTCGGCTGGCGCGGATCTATCGTGCGGATGGAAGCGAGTCGATCGTCACCGCGGATGGTGACCTCGACGGCGAAACCGTCCTGCCGGGCTTTCACTGCCCGGTTGGTGCGATTCTCTAACTTCTTCCCTCTTCCGTCTCCGTTCCGCACCGCAACGATCCACGTAGAGCCTCTATCCGCACTCCAACCTGCGCTGCACATTCGCTGACGCCAAGTCGTCCTCGAATCGATGTTGTTTCTCGGAGTCTTGAAACGGGAGGAGGACCGATGCTGAAGCGAATCCTGGCTACGACGGCCGTGCTCACCTTGCTCGCGCTGACACCGCTCACGCTCGCGGCGCAAGCCCATGAGACGACCGCCGGCAACGAGATGACGATCACCGGCCAGGTGGTCGACTTGAACTGCTACGTGACCAACGGCGCGTCGGGCGCCGGCCACAAGGCGTGCGCCGACGCGTGCGCCAAGGCGGGCGTGCCCTTGGGAATCCTGTCGAGCGACGGCACGATCTACGTGCCGGTGAGCTCCAAGCCCGGCGATCCCCAGAACGCGAAGCTCGCGGTGTTCACCGAGGGCAAGGTCAAAGTCACAGGGACGCACCGGATGTCGCACGGCCTCCACACCATCGAGATCAAGACGGTCGCGGCCGCGACCTGATGCGCCTCGAGAAGAGCGCCGCGCTCCTGGTCGCGGCGCTCTTCGCCTGCCGGTCTCCCGCGACCGGCGGTTCAACGCTCCTCTTCCTCGGCCGCTCGCCGGCGGCCACACTCGGCGGCCTCTCGTGGGCGCCCGACCCCGACCACAGCCGGATCGTCGCGTTCGACCGGCGGCTGCATGTCGCGAAGCGCTTCACCAGTCCACGCCTGGCGATCCCGATCGCCGTCGCGACGCTCGGCAGCACGCTGGTGGTCACCGAACGTACCGGCGAAGCGGTGGTGTTTGATACAGCGGGCCGGGCCCTGCGCGAGTGGCCGAGCCCGTACGTTGCCGCACTCTACGGCGCGGGCGCAGGCCGAGTGGTGGCGGTGCGCTCGCCGTACTACGTCCCTCAATTCGCACCTGAGCCCGACACGGCCGCCCTCATCCGCATCCTCGACACCCTCGGCCGTCCGGTAGAGCGCCTCGCGCATGTTACCGTGCCCGCCGTTCCGTTCCTCACGCACCTCGTCAACGCCGGCGCCGTGGCCGTGGCGGCCGACGGCTCCGTGTACTTCGCGCCGCTCGTGCGGGACGAAATCCGGAAGTACGGCTCCGGCGGCGTACTCCAATGGACGGCGAAGCGTGGCCTGTTCGCCCCGCAGAGCGAGCCCGAGTTCCTGCCGCAGCATGGCAAGGAGCTCGAGGTGCGGAAGGCATTGGTAAACCTCGCCATGGTGCTCGGCCCCCCCCCCTCCCCGGACGGCCGGCTCTACGTCCTCGGTGCGGACGACTCCGCCGCGACCCGGCTCCGCGTGGATGTGCTCGACCCGGCGTCCGGCGCCATCCTGGCAACGCGCCATCTCGGACCGAACGAGACGGCCGTCGCCGTCGGGGAGCGGGGCGAGATCGCCACCTTCTCGGCGGAATCCCTGCTCGCTGACGCCCTGGCTCCAGCGCGCGAGCCGTTCGCCCCCGCGTTCGCGCTCCCCGACCTCCAGGGGGACACCGTCACGCTCGCGCGGTTCGCCGGAACGGTGACGCTCGTGAACTTCTGGGCCTCGTGGTGCGATCCCTGTCGCGAGGAATTTCCGCACATGGCGAAGCTGTACGGCGAGTTCGACCGCAACGACTTCGAGATCGCGGCCATATCGGACGATGTCGACCGCGGGAAGATGCTCGCGTTCGTCCGTGAGTTCAGGCCGCCGTTTCCCGTCTTGGTCGGCAGGGGTGGCATGAAACAGCTGTACCATTACCGCGGGCTTCCGTACTCCGTGCTACTCGACCGCCACGGCCGCGTGATCGAACGGATCTTCGGGTTCGGGGGCGCCGCGGAGTTTCAGAAGCTGCGCGAGACGATTGCCCTCGAGGTGCGCGCTCCCTAGGCGAGAGTCTCGGCTCGATGTACGCGGAAGTTCAGTAGATGAACGGAATCAGCCGCCGTCGCGTGCGCATGAACTCGCGGTACGGTTCGCCCACAACTCCGAGCAACGCGCGTTCTTCCACGGCCATGCGATAGCTGTACACGGCGATCGCCGCGAGCGCGAGCAATGCCAGGCTGCCCCAATTCCCCAGCGCCAGACCAAACCCCACGTTCAAGAGCGTTCCGGCCGTGTACGAGGGGTGTCGGAGCAGCCGGTACGCACCGGTGGTGATGATGCGTTGATCGGGGGCGGCGCGCACATCACCCGTGAACGACGCACCCAACACGCGTTGGCAATGCCGCCGGAGCAGGCTGGCAAGAACGATGGCGAGGACGCCGAGACTGAAGGCAATCGGTCTCGCCGCGGCGGACATGCGCAGGAACGGCAGCCACGCCATCGCGACGGCGATCGCCGACGCAACGCCGCCCGCGTAGACGATCACCTGAAAGGAGCCGGCATCCCGAGAGCCGGCACGGGTGACCGCCTTGCGCGCGGCCCAGACGATCTTGAACTCCGGTGCAAGCGCCCAGATATTCACGGCCGCGAACACCGGCCAGTACGGCCATGTAAAAGGCAGAGGAGTCATCGGTCGGGCTAAAACTAACGCGCGCACTGGAGAAAATGACTCATGCAGAGACCGCTCGTCATACTCGTCGCCGCGCTCACCATTCCCGCCGCTCTACCGGCGCAGGCCGACTCGACTCGGGATACCGTCGTGGTCCAGCTCGTCGCCCGCCTCGACCTGGAGCGCTACAGAGCCACGATCAAGGGACTCACCCGCTTCGGCGACCGGCGCCAGGGCACGGACCGCAACCGCGCCGCCGTCGACTGGATCGAGGCTCAGTTGAGGAGCTACGGTTGTGGCGGCGTGGCGCGCTTGAAATATGAGTATCAACCGACGCCACCTTCAGGGCCCAGGACGCCTCGCGACACAACTCGCGCCTCAGGCGGCGGCCGCTACCGCGGTATGCGCGCCCGGACCGGCGTCAACGCCGATTCCCTAAAGCAGCCCGACGCCCGCGTGCGCGCGCTCGATGCGCAGGCCAGCACGCCGGGCGCGCGCGAAGAGGTGTACTGCACCAAGATCGGCGACACGCACCCGGGCGAGATGTACATCGTCGGCGCTCACATGGACGGCATCGGCTGGGGTGAGGCCGCGAACGACGACGGCTCGGGTACCGCGCTCGTCATGGAGCTGGCCCGCGTCCTCTCGAGCCCGGACGTTCGCACCGATCGCTCGGTCCGATTCATTCTTTGGAATAACGAAGAGTCGGGGCTCAACGGCTCGCGGGCCTACGTCGAGCAACGCCGCGCGCTCCAGGGCACCGCGGACGAACCCAAATGGCTCGGCATGATCCAGCACGACATGATGCTGTTCGACCACGGCATGCCGCGCGCCGACGGCACGCTCGCCGCCGAGCAGCGGCCCGAAGCGGATGTCAACATCGAGTTCCAGACGAGCGCGAAATTCGCGGCCGAGGCGCAGCAGCTCGCCTGGGTATTCCAGCGGGCCAACGAGAAGTATGCGACCGATTACGCGGCGTCCGTCGGCTCGCACATGACGAACACCGACTCGGCGCCGTTCCAGGACTACGTGCCGGCGATCAGCCTGCGCGAAAACGAGCGCGGCACCCAGATCGGGGCGGGCTGGGACCCGAACTGGCACCAACCCACCGATTTGTACTCGACCTACAACGACAAGGACTTCCGGCTTGGGCTGAACGCGGCGCAGACGACGCTCGCGGCGATTGCTGGGCTGGTCGGGGCGACGATCAAATAACGCCCATCTACCGAGCTTCAAACGTCGCGGTCAACACGCCAAACATGAACCCGTCCCCTTTTGCGTCGGGATTCGTGAATACGAAGTAGAGGTCATGGGCTCCCGCCGTCGACTGTAGCGGCACGCGCAAGCTGACCGGCGCCTGATCGGTGGTGGACCGAATCTGGTCGCTCTCCCCCAGCAACGTTCCCGTCGGAGCATCGAGATGGACTTCGATCTTCCCGCCCTTCGCCTGATACTGCGTCGGCGCCACCGCCATGAAGCTCACCGCCCCGACGCCGGTCAGATCGATCTGCTTCAGGGCGACCGACGAGCCGGATCGACTCACGACCGTGATCGGAACCGGAACTCGCTCATCAGTCTGCTGCGACACGCCCGCTGACATTTCCCCGTTCGCCACGACGAGACTGGGCGACCGCAGCACGAGCGCCTTCTCGGTCGTGATCGCCGGCATCCCGTTCGCCCCGCGGTCCGTGTAGACGGCGCGCAGCTGGACCACTCCCTGCGGCGCGTCACCCGATCCCGTGGGAGGCGTGTACGACCCTCGCACGGGCAAGGGCCGCGCGCGCGTCGCCGTGTCGGCGAGACTGATGATGTACGCCACCATCGCGGCTGCCTGCTCGTCAGTGAGTGCAGGATGCGCAGGCATGGCCACGGGGCCCCACACGCCCGATCCGCCTTCGCGAATCTTCTTCATGAGACGCGCGGTCGCCGAGCTGTCGTGCGGGTACTTGCGCGCGACGTCGACGTACGCCGGGCCGATTGATTTGCGATTCAGCTGATGGCAGGAGAGGCAGTCGTTCGTTTCGATCAGGCGCCGGCCTTGATCGACGGGACTCGCCGCGACGCCTTCCTTTAGATACTGCGCGCTCACATTCACGCGGCGCGCCGGGATGCGGCCGCTGCGCAGCGTGCCGTCCTCGCGATCGGTCACGCGCACCGCGTAGCGCACCGGCACACCCGGAAAGAAGAACGTGGTGTTGCTGCCGACGACATCGACGGCAACGCTCGGCGGCTGATTGCCCGCGACAATTTCGATCGGGGCCGCGCTAGTCGACGCGCCTTGGGCGTCCGTCACAGTCAGCGTTGCCGTGTAGGTCCCCGGTCGCCTGAATGTGAACGGCGGGTTCGGCTCGGTCAGCCGCTGCAGCACAGCGCCATCTTTCCGCGCAATAACCCACTCGTAGCGCAGCGAATCCTCGTCGAGATCGACCGTGCCCGCTGACGACAGGGCGACACGCAGGGGGAGCGCGCCCTTCGGTTGATCGACCGCGGCTACGACGATCGGCTTGCGATTGCCGTCGTTGTATTCGATGCGCACGAGCCGCGCGTCGTCGTTGCCCTGGAACCAGATCGTGCCGTACTCGAGGACGTACAGGTCGCCACTCGGCGCGAATTCCATCTCGATCGGCGCGGCGAACTTCGCGTTCGGCATGAACCGCTCGATGGACACGAGATCGCCATTCTTGTCCATCGTGACGGCCATGATCCAATGCCGCATGAATTCGTAGATGAACAGCTTGCCGTCGTAATACTGCGGAAAGGCCCGCGCCGCGTTGCGGAAATCGTCGCGGTAGAACACGGGCCCGGCCTCGGCGGTCCGGCCACCGGTGCCGACGATGGGGAAATCGGGCGACGGCCCGTAGGGATACCAAATGAATGCGGCGCGCGCCGGCGGCAGCGCGTTGAGACCGGTGTTGTTCGGTGAATTGTTGACCGGGTGCGCGGGATCGAATTGCGGACCGCCCTGGGTGGTGACAGAATCGATGACGGTCGTCTTGTAATAGGCCTGGTTGTTCGCCACGAAGTACGGCCACCCGTAGTCCCCCGGGCTGCGCGCCTGATTGATCTCGTCGTACCCGCGTGGCCCGCGTCCCGTCGAGTCGACGTCCGCGTCCGGACCGACCTCGCCCCAGTAAATGAAACCGGTGTGCTTATCCACCGAAATCCGATAGGGGTTGCGATGGCCCATCGTGTAGATCTCAGGACGGGTCTTCGCCACGCCTTTCGGGAAGAGGTTTCCATCCGGGATCGTGTAGGTGCCGTCCGGCTCGGGATGGATGCGGATGATCTTGCCGCGCAGATCGTTCGTGTTCGCCGATGACTTCTGCGCGTCCCACGGCATCCGGCCGGGGCGCTCGTCGATCGGCGCATACCCCGAGGCGAACGGATTCGAGTTGTCGCCAGTCGACAGGTAGAGATTGCCGGCGCGGTCGAAGGCAATTGAGCCGCCCGTGTGACAGCACTGGAGCCGCTGCGTGGGGATCTCGAGGAGCACTTTCTTTGATGCGAGATCGAGCGAGTCGCCGTTCATTGTGAAGCGCGCGAGGACGTTCTTCGCGTCAGGGCCGGCCGGCGAGTAGTACATGTAGACCCAGCCGTTCGCCGCAAAGTTGGGATCGGCGGCGAGGCCGAGCAGACCGTCTTCCGCCTGACTGCTATCGGCGTACTTGGTGCTGACGGGAATGGTCGCGATGCGTCGCACGCGATTGTCCGACGACTTGTACAGGTTGACGTAGCCGTGTCGCTCGATGAACAGCACGCGTTCGTCCGGCAGCACGGCGAGCTCGATCGGTTCATCGAGCTTCTCGGCGAGCACGACTCTGGTGAAGCGATTCTCTTCCGGCCGCGCGCGATTGAAATCGACCTTGCCGGTTCCAATCGCGTAGCGCAGCCCGCCGAGCAGGTGTTGCAGGAAGAGCGGCTCGGTATATGTCGCTTCCGTGTGCCCCATGTTGGTGTACCACGCGCGTCCGCCCTCGAAATCGTGGTACCAGCTCATCGGGTGGTGATCGCCGTTCGTCCCGCCCTCGTAGCTCTTCTCGTCGATCTCGACGAGCACGTGGATGGTCGGATCGATCGACTTGAAGTTGTAGAACTCGTCCTCGCGCTCGAAGCGAGCGGGGAGCCCCTTCGTCGACACGTGCGTCGTGTCGAGCACGCGGTAGCTGCCCCTGCGGACGTTGGGATTGCCTGGATGGCCGTTGAAGTACGCCCCCGCCAGTCTGCCGTACCACGGCCAGTCGTACTCGGTGTCCGTGGCGGAGTGCACGCCCACGTATCCGCCGCCCGCCTGGATGTAGCGCTCGAAGTCGTCCTGCTGGGCCGCATCCAGGACGTCACCCGTCGTACTCAGGAAGACGACGGCGCTGTATCGGGCCAGGTTCTTCTGGGTAAAGACGCCGGCATCCTCAGTGGCGTCGACCGCGAACCCATTTTCCTGTCCGAGCTTCCGTATTGCCGCGATGCCGTTGGGGATAGAGCTGTGACGAAATCCTGCTGTCTTCGAGAACACGAGCACCCGCGCTTCCTGGGCGTGTGCGGCGATGGGGATCGAGACCGAGGCGAGGAGCGCGAGCGAGACGAGGAGTCGGTGCATGGGCCAATCTGTAGCGCCGTTTTGCGGACGGCCAGGATCTGCCGGTTGTGCGCACCACGACGTTGGGTATATCTGAGCCTCCATGGTGAGCGCCAAACGGTCGGCCCCGATCGCATTCCTTTTGACGGTGCTGGCCACCCCTGCGTTTTCCCAAACCGTTCGCATCGACGCCACCCCGGGCCACGCCATCAATGCGTTCGATCCCGATAGCGCGCTCGGCAGTTCGATCGACGTCCTCTCGCGCACCGACATCAACAAGGTGTACACGCCCCACATCATCCAGGAAGCGCTCTCAGCCGGCTGGGGACCGATCACCTACCGCAATAACACGGAGCTCCGGATGGCCGCGTGGCATTGGACCGAGAACGGCACCTGGAGTGATGCCGCGCATCGCAGCGGGTATTTCACCGGGAGCACCGACCTCAAGGAACCCATTCGCTACATCCTGGCCTATGCTCTCCCGCACCGCGGATTCGCGACCAGCGGCGATCGGCCGATCTATGGTCCGAACCTGACCTACTGGAAGAGCAACCCGTACCTGACGAGCAAATTCACGGGCGAAAGTGATGCACTGCATCCGCAGTGGGTGGTCGTGGACCTGCAAGCGGAAAAGTCCGTGAGCGCCATCCGCATCGTCTGGGCGAGTCCCTATGCGACGAGCTACCAGGTGGAGTATTGGGTGGGCACCAATGCCCTCGACTTTGATGGAGGACCGAAGGGGGAATGGAAGATTTTTCCCTCAGGCGCTCTGAAGAACGCCCAGGGCGGAAGTGTCACGGTGAAGGTCACGGACGCGCCGGTCTCCACGCGCTACCTGCGAATTCTGATGACGGAGTCTTCCAACACCTGCGACGAGCATGGACCGGCCGACGTGCGGAACTGCGTGGGCTACGCGATCCAGCACATTGCCGCGGGCACGCTGGATGGGAGCGGCGCGTTCGTCGAAGTCACCCAGAGTCCCGACGAGCGACTCACCACGTACGCTGTCTCGTCCATCGATCCCTGGCATTCAGCGGCGGATGTGAATAACAGCGGAAGCTATCAGCACACCGGCTTCGACCTCTTCTTCACCAGTGGCCTGACGAACAACCTGCCGGCCATGATTCCGGTCACCATGCTCTACGGGACGCCCGACGACGCCGCGGCACAGATCGCCTACATCGAGCGGCGCGGCTATCCGATCGGGTACATCGAGATGGGCGAAGAGCCCGACGGCAAGCACGCGATGCCAGAGGACTATGCGGCGCTCTACCTGCAGTGGGCCGCGGCCATCCACAAGGTGGACCCGAAGCTCAGGCTGGGCGGGCCGATTTTCGAGGGTGTCAACGAAGACATCCGGGTGTGGCCCGATGCGCAAGGCCGCACGTCGTGGATGGGCCGATTTGTCGACTACCTCAAGGCACACGGCCGGCTCTCCGACCTGGCCTTCGTTTCGTTCGAACATTATCCGTTTGAGCCCTGCGACATCACTTGGAAGAGTCTCTACAGCGAGCCGCGCTTGATGAAGCACATCCTGCAAGTGTGGCGCGAGGACGGCGTGCCGAACAATGTCCCGCTGATCGTGACCGAGAGTCACGTTTCATGGAACTTGACCGGACCGATGACTACGGTCTGGGGGGGCCTGTGGCTCGCGGATAACATCGGTTCGTTCTTCGAAGGCGGAGGCGCGGCTTTCTATCACTCGCCGATTCAGCCGCAGGGAGTTCGCAGCACCTGTCTCGGCTGGGCCTCGTGGTCGAACTTCGTTTCCGACGAGACCTACGAGATCAAGGGATATACGTCGACCTACTTCGCCGCTCACATGATCAACCTGGAGTGGGTGCAGCATCGCGCCGGCGTCCATCAAATAGTTCCCAGCTCCAGCGACATCACGGATGCCGACGGCAATCTGCTCGTGACGTCCTATGCGGTGCGTCGTCCCGACGGCAACTGGTCACTGATGCTGGTCAATCGCGACTCGGGCCAAGCGCACACGGTGCGCGTGGTATTCAACGACGCGCAGAACAAGCGAACCGCTTCCTTCTCCGGGCCGGTCACGTCCGTTTCCTGGGGCAGCGAGCAGTATGTGTGGATCAACGATGGACCGAACAGTCATCCTGATCCTGATCATCCGCCGGTAGCCACGCTCCTGCAGGGGCCGCCGTCGACGTTTACCCTCCCGAGAGCCTCGATCACCGTGCTGCGGGGCAGGGTGGCGGGTCTCAAAGACTGAAGCACCCCTGGCCAAATAGCGGATGGTGCGTCACTCCGCGATGTAGCATGGTTCGAGAGCAGAACAACTCTCGAAAGGCGGAGTACCGTGGCTGACAAGCGTTCCTCACTCGCAATTCTTTCGGACCAGCTGGCCGACGCCGTCGCGACGGCCGGGGCCGCGGTCGTCGCCGTGCATGCGCGGCCGCGCCTGCCGTCGACCGGCGTGCACTGGCGCGACGGCCTGGTGGTGACGACTGAAGGCACCGTCCGGCGCGACGACGACATCGGCGTCACGCTGCCCCATGGCGAGCGGATTCCGGCCACGCTCGCGGGACGCGACCGCGGGACAGACCTCGCGGTGCTGAAGATTCCGCCCGGTTCGCTTCCCACCGCTCCGCTGGGAGATCCCGCCACGCTGCGTCCTGGAAACCTGGTCCTGGCCCTGGCGCGCCTCGACGCGGGAGGCCCGCGCGCCGCATTCGGCGCGGTCAGCGCCATCGGCGGGAAATGGCGCTCCTGGAAGGGCGGCGAGATCGACCAGTGGCTGCAGTCGGACCTGTCGATCTATCCCGGCTTTGGCGGCGGCCCGCTCGTCGACGCCGCCGGGCTGGTCCACGGCGTCAACTCCGGTGGCTTGAGCCGGCCGTTGGCCACCACCATCCCCGTCGCCACCGTCAATCGCGTCCTGGGCCAGCTACTCGAGCGCGGCTACGTGGCCCGCGGCTGGATCGGCGCCGCGATGCAGCCGGTACAATTCGACGCGGCGACCCGCAAAAGCGTGAACCGCGAGACCGGTCTGCTGCTGCTCTCGATCGAGCCAGACGCGCCCGCCGCCCGCGCCGGTCTCCTGATCGGCGACGTCATCGTGGCGATCGACGGCCGCGCGCTCGACGGCTTCGATCAGCTCCTGGACTTGCTCGGCGGCGACGTCGTCGGCAAGACCCTGCGCCTCGACGTGGTGCGCGGCGGCCGGCAGCAGTCGGTCGACGTCGTGATCGGAGAACGGCCACGCGCGCGGCGCTGAGTGGCGCGCTCCTCGGTGATCGCGGCGCGCTGCTCCGTCAGAGCGTGGTGCAGGTCATCGATGGAGCGCGCTGGCAGGGCGGCGGCGCCGCCATCGCGTGGGGTGGTGACGCGCCAGACCTGTTCGTCACCAGCGCGCACGTCGTGACGAGAAAGCGCGTCACGGTAATCACACCCGACGGTCGCATGTTGGCGGGCGACGTGGTGCGCCGCGACAGCGAGCGCGATCTCGCCGTGGTGCACGCGCCGGGGGCCGGCGTACCGGCGGTCGCCACCGGCGATCCCTACGCGCTGCGACCCGGATCGTTGGTGTTCGCGGTCGGCCATCCTTTTGGGATCACGCACGCGGTCAGCGTCGGTGTCTTCCAGGCCGTCGGTGCGCTGCCTGCCGGATTTGGCTTGAACGGCCAGGGGTCGCGGCCGTGGGTGCAGGCCGACGTCCGACTCGCGCCGGGAAACTCGGGCGGCCCGCTCGCGGATGCCGAGGGCAGAGTGATCGGCGTGGCGGCCATGATCGTTTCGGGGGTCGCGTTGGCGGTGCCGGCATCCGACGTCGCGAGCATCCTCAGCGGCGTTGCGTGAAGCTGCGCATTCATCTCGACATCTCCGATCCGGTCAGACGGCGCCGGCTCGCGGCGCTGCTCAAGGCCGATCCCGAGATTCTGATCGTCAGCTCGGCTGAAGAAGCCGACGCCGTGCTCGGCGAGCGCGTCGTGGCGACCGCCGCACCGGCCACCGCGAATCAGGAAGGTGCGGCACTCACGCCGCGGGAGCTGGAAGTGTTGCGCCTCGTTGCACGGGGACTCGGCAACAGGGAGATCGCCGAGCTGCTGGCGATCTCTACGCACACCGTGAAGTACCATCTCGCGGCGGTGTTGGACAAGCTGGGCGTGCGGTCGCGAACGGAGGCCGTCTCGCGGGGGATCCGCAGGGGGCTGGTGCCGCTGTAGTCTTTAGACCCGTCGCCACGCTTCAACAATCTCGAGCAGCCCCTCCGCCGGCTCGGCGGTGGTCTCCCACTCGACCGGCGAGCCGGCGTCCAGCAACAACTTTCCCACGGCGGCGAAGTCCCGCCCCTCGCGCCCCTGGCGCGATCCCTCCGCCGCCCAGATCAACGGCTGCCCCTTGAACTCCCGGTCGCGCACATGCACCGACGCGCCGTGCGCGAGCAGCACCCGCACCGCGTCGGGCCAACCCTCCATCGCCGCCGAATGCAGGGCCGTCTTGCCGATCCCTGCGTCGGGACGGTTCGGATCGAAGCCACACGCCAGCATCGTTTCGAGCGCACGCACGTCATTGCGTTCGGCGGCTTGATGAAACGCGATGTAGTGATCGTCCGTGATCTCGTTGCGCAGACCGGGGTGCTTCGCGAGCAGCGCTTCCGCCGCTGCGCGGTGCCCTAGACTGCACGCCGCGACGAGCTGATCGACCTCCGACAGCTCCGGAGAGGCACCGTGCGCGCGCAGCCAGTCTGCCACCGCGCGATTCCCGTTCAGCTCGGCGACGGCGTAGGGCGTGCGTCCGTCGGTGCGTTTACGCTCGATGTCCGCCCCTCGCGCCACCATCGCCTCGGCCAGCGGCACGTCCCACGCGCGCGCGACCACGTGCAGCGCCGTCTCGCCGTTCTCGGCGAACACCGAGTCCGGATCGGCGCCGTGCGCGAGCAGCCACAGCACACCGCCGGGCGTGCGACTCCAGTTGAGAATCGCATACAGCGCCGTCGACCCGTCGGTGGCCCACGCCTGATTCACATCGGCGCCGTGCGCGCGCAGCGCATCGAGCACCGGGATGTCGCCCGCGCTGGCGGCGAGGGGTAGAGTGACACCGTCGTTGGGATCGGCGCCCGAGTCGAGCAGCGCCTCGACCAGCGGCAGGGACCGCACGACGCGCGACGCGCCCCACAGCACCGGCCGGTGCACGTTGTGATGCAGCCAGGGGAACCGCGTATTCGGATCGACGCCGAGGGTAATCAGTCGCCGGGCGATGGCGGCGAGCCCGGCGGCACGGGACGGGGAATCGTGTGCCATGACCGTGTAGCAGACGTAATGGATCGGCTCCCAGCCCCGCGGCCCGCCCGGCTTCGAGGCGAGTGACGGATCTCGCTCGAGCCGCACGGCGACGGCGTCTGCGTCACCGAGGACGAGTGCCGTGTGGAGATTCGCCTTCGCGATTCCGGGGTGCAGGGCCAGGATGCGTGCCGCGCGATCGCTGCGTTCGTCCGTCGCCGCTTCGAGAAAAGCGTCCACGGCGGCGTCGAACTCGAGCGTCACCGCTTCCACGTGATCGCGCAGGGCGTTCCAGGATTTGAAGCCGTACTCGCGCGCGAGGATCGTTTGCGCGTCGTGCAGGGCGGACGCCTTGCCCGCTGTGAGAAGCTCCTTCGCCTGGTGTTTGAGCTGATCGAGGTTGGGACGGGGGGGAAGCTGCTTCGGTGCCATAAAGCCTCCATGCTGAACGCCGGCGGTCCGCAAGCCGGCCAGCAGGGAGACAACCGAGCACTGACTCGATCGGTAGGGTGGACTCAGTACTTCGCGCGGACCCGCGTGCGCCCCAAGCGCGTCGGAACGATGGCGAGCGGCGGCTTCGTCGTCAAGGCAGATGCCTCCCAAACGCCACACCGCGTCTTTCGGGCCCGGCCAGAGCTACAATCGCAGCGAGTATAAAGACCAGCCCGGCGGAGAGCGCCATGGTCTGCGCGTAACTCGTATGCGCGGCGAAGAGCGCCTGCACGTGCGGGATCTGGCTCGCGATCGCCACGCCGCACTGATAGGCGAACCCCGGCAGGAAACCCCGCACGCCGTCCGGAGCGAGCTCGTTGATGTGCGCCGGAATGACGCCCCAGGCGCCCTGGACGAAGAACTGCATCGCGAAGGCGCCGAGCACGAGCAGGGGCGTGACGGGCGCAAATGCCCAGATCGGGATCATCAGCACGGCTCCCGCGAGCGCCAAACCAATTGTGCGTCGTCGCCCCAATCGGTCGGAATAGAGTCCGCAGAGCACACCGCCCGCGAGGGCGCCGACTTGCGAGATCGCCGTCACGGCAGCGCGGGCCCTGGGCCCAAAGCCCCAGTCGCGCTGTAAGAAGGTGGGATACATGTCCTGCGTGCCGTGCGAGACCATGTTCATCATGGCCATCAGGACCGTCAGATAGAGGAAGAGCTTCCAGTTCGACATGATCGCCCGCCCGAGGTGGCTCCAGGTCTCGTGGCGCGTCTCACGCCACACCTCCGACTCGTGCACGCGGGCGCGCACGAACAGCGCGAGCAGCGCCGGTAGGCCGCCGATGAAAAACAGCGGCCGCCAGCCCCAGTGCGGGAAGACGAGCAGGTAACAGAGCGCCGCGAGCAGGTAGCCGGCCGCGTAGCCCTGCTGCAGCAGCCCCGACATCACGCCGCGCAGCCGCGGCGGCACCTTCTCCATCACCAGCGAAGCCCCCACGCCCCATTCCGCCCCCATGCCGATCCCGAACAACGCGCGCAGCACGAGAAACGAGACGTAGTTCGGCGCCAAGCCCGTGAGTACTTCCACCACCGAGTAGAATACGAGATCGACCATCAGCGGGATCTTGCGGCCGTAGCGATCGGCGAGGAGGCCAAAGATGAAAGCGCCGACGGGTCGGAAGGCGAGGGTGAGCGTGATCGAGAGGGCAATCGCGGCGTCGGACTTCCCGAAGTCCTTGCCGATCGCCGTCAGGGTCATGACGACCAGGAAAAAATCGAACGCGTCGAGCGTCCAGCCGAGGAAACCGGCGGCGACGGTCGCGTTCTGATCGCTGGCGGCAGCGCGTGGCGGTGTCATGGGACCGTGGTCAAAGGAGCCTCTAGATTACAGCCTTCCCCGCACGCGTGTGACCCCGCTCACGCCGGGGTCCCGACCCACCCGCCATCTTCGTCGCTGCTGCTCAGAGCAAAACCGTCGAAAGGCGGTGACGCAGAGCCATGGGGCTACGGCGGGCTGACCGCCATGCTCGCCAGGCCGCCAGCAATTCGCTGGCGGCCTTTTTGTTTTCCGGGGGGGGGATTGAGCCATGACTTCCACGTTGAAGCTGCTCGGTGCGGTGATCGCCGGAACGCTCGCCCTCGGCTGTAACATCTCGAGCTCACCCGTGATCGCCCGAGTCGAGAGCATCCAGATTACTCCCAACCGCATCTCACTCGTGCCATTGCAGGCCGCGGATCTCCACGTCATGGTCATCACGTCCCGGGGCGTCGATAGCTCGGGAGCGGCGGCGGTGCTGCAGTGGTCGGCGACCGGCGGCACGATTGCCAACGGTGGCATCTTCGCCGGTGCCTACCACATCACGTACACGTCGCCCCAGCAAGCAGGCACCTATCAGTTCACGGTCACCACGTCCACCGGGTCGCCGACGGCCAGCGCCAACATTGCCGTCACGGTAACACCGCCGCCTATCGCTACGGTCGCCGTCACGCCCGGCAGCGTCAGCCTCGCCCTGAATGACACCACGAGGTTCCACGCAACGCTTACGGCAGAGGACGGCGGCGTGACGTTCGGCCGGCAGATCACGTGGTCTTCGAGCGACTCCACCGTCGTGATGGTTTTCCCGGAAGGCTTTGTCCGCGCGACGGCCGTGGGCACTGCGACGATTACGGCGACCTGCGAAGGACACAGCGGCTCGGCAACCCTCACCGTCCATCAATAGAGAATTAGCCGGGACCGGCTGGACATCGTCGTCGCCAGCCGGTTGATTTGGCCCTCCGTGACCCGGGCCTTCCTGCGCTGTACGATCATCGCGTTCGCGGCGAGCGGCCTCGCCCCCACTGTATTCACCACGGCATCCCTGCTCCATCGCCGTCAGAGCGTCCCGCTCGGGTCCACCCTGGTCGCGGTGGCCGTGGTGCTGGGGGCCAGCTGGCTGTTCTACCTGCTGGTGCGTCGCTTCGAGCCGACGGTCGATGCCAATGCGCGGGATCAGGTCGCGTTCCTCGACACGCTGCCGCTCCGCTATGTGGACGTCGCCATCGCTGGCGCGGCGGGGTTGAGCCTGTTCCTCGAGCTCGCCGTCATCCGGTGGCAGGGGACGGTGTTCGAGTTCTTCGCCTTCTACAAGAACTTCGGGCTGCTCGCGTGCTTCGCCGGCCTGGGCCTGGGATACGCCCTCGCGAGTCGCGATCGCATCTTCCTCGCGCTCGTCATCCCGCTGCTCGTCTGGCAGTTCGGCCTGTTGATCGGACTCCGATTCGGGTTGGAGCCGTGGCAACTCGAAAGCGTCACGGCGATCCCGTTCCTCGAGCAGCTGAGCATGGGAGCGCGCAGCGCGCGCACGGTGGCGCAGTGGCTGGCCGTCTACTTCTTCCTCAGCCTCGTCTTCCTCCTCACGGCCCTGGCGTTTGTCCCCGTCGGGCAGCTGTGCGGCCGGCTCATGGCGCGCCGGCCACACCTCCGCGCCTATGGTCTCAACCTGCTGGGCAGCCTGGCCGGCGTGCTGCTGACTCTGCTCGCCGGCGCGCTGTGGACGTCGCCCGTCGTGTGGTTCGGAGTGGCGTGCCTGGCGATCCTCCTGTTTGCCGTGCCCCGGCCCACCACGCTGCTCCCCGGGTTCGCGGCCGCGATCACCGGCGTGGTCATCCTGGCCTGGCCGGTGCAGCCGTCGTGGCAACGGATCTACTCGCCCTACCAACTGCTCGAGCTGGGCTATAGCGACATCGGGCTCATGGTGATCCGCGCGGCGGGCCACTACTACCAGCGCGTGCACGATCTGTCGTCCCCGCGCGCAGCCGACGACTCGGTGCGCAGACGCGTGCGGGACTACTACGACCTGCCGTATCGTGTGCGACCAGCGCCCGCCGACGTCGCGGTGGTCGGGGCCGGAGCGGGGAACGACGTCGCCGCGGCGCTGCGCGGCGGCGCCGCTCACATCGACGCCATCGAGATCGATCCGGCCATCCTCTGGGCCGGACGCGCCAATCATCCGGAACGACCCTACACGAACGCGCGCGTGCGTCCCATCGCCAACGATGCCCGCTCGTATCTGCGGACCACCGATCGCACCTACGACATGATCGTCTACGGACTGCTCGACTCGCACACGCTGCTGAGCCACGCATCGAGCGTCCGTCTCGACTCGTTCGTCTATACAGTGGAAGGGTTCCGGGAGTCCCGCGCCCGACTCAAGCCTGGAGGCATCCTCGTCGTGTCGTTCTCGGCCCTCACCGACGCGATTGGCCGGAAGATGTACGAGATGCTCCGGCAGGCCTTCGACGGCGCGGCGCCGGCCGTCGTGAGCGCCGGGTACGACGGGGCCGTGGTATTTCTGCAGACCAGAGAGGGGACGTTCGCGCTGCCGCCTGGAGCCATCGGGGAGACCGGCCTGCAGGACCAGTCCGCGCGCTACCGCGAGTCGACCGCGCGCGTGGACGTCTCGACCGACGATTGGCCCTTCTTCTATATGCCGCGCCGCGTGTATCCCGTCTCGTATTTACTCATGCTCGGCATGGTGCTGCTCGGCTCGTTGTTCTTGACGAGGACCCTGGTTGCGGAGCGCCCTCATTTCGGCGAGCTCCCCTTCGCCTTCCTCGGCGCCGGATTCATGCTGGTCGAAACGAAAGCCATCACGGAGCTGGGGCTGACGTTCGGCAACACCTGGCAGGTGATCGGGATCGTGATCGCCGGCGTGCTGATCATGGCCTTCCTCGCGAACGCTGCCGTGCATCGATTCGACCTGCGACGACCGCACGCGGCGTACGCGCTGCTGCTCGTCAGTCTCGCCGTGGGCTGGTTCGTTTCACGCGCGGGCGGCCTCCCGCCCACGCCCGCCGGCCGCATCGCCAGCGCGGCGCTCCTCACGTCACCGTTGTTTTTCTCGGGGATCGTGTTCTCAACGCTGTTGGGAGCACGGGCGTCTGTTGCAGCGGTCATGGCGGCCAACCTGCTCGGCGCCATGGCGGGTGGACTGCTCGAGTACAACTCCATGTACTTCGGCTTCCGATTTCTCTACCTGCTCGCGATGGCGCTCTACGCCATTGCCTGGGGGCAAACGATCGTGCGACGTCCCGCCGTGCCAACTGCTTGAAGACTACGACTTCCCCCCGAACCACTGGAACCGATACGCGAGCTCCGGTCCTTTATCCCCCTCGTACGCGAGTCGTCCGATCAGGAGTGTAAACGGCTCGAGGTACCGGGCGATTCGTAACGGCCCGGCATCCACCGGATCAAACCCCACGTCGCGGATCAGTTGAGCCGCAGTTTTCTTGCTGCTCGCGTCGTCCCCACAGTAGACAACGTTAGGCTTCGTCGCTTTGCGCCGTGCCTCGTACACATCGAACAGCACCTCGCTCGGCACCGTGCTGAACGCGGAGACGACCCGCGCCTTAGGGACCTTCTTGGCCAGCTCCTCCGCGCCCGATGACGTATGCGCGATGACGAGATCGGTGTCGTCCGCATTCATCGGTAGCGAGCAGCTCACGACGACCTTGCCCGACAGATCGCCCGCCTGCTTCAAGGCGTCATCGACCCGTGACCAATGCACGGCGAGCAACACCGCGTCCGCTTCCTGCACCGCCTCGCGCGGTGTGCCTGCCCGGGCCTTCCCTTTAGCATCCCGCGCAAGCTTCTTCAGCTTCTGCTCGCTGTGGGAGTAGCTGAACACCACTTCATGCCCCGCGCGCGTCCAGATCGTGCCGAGCTTGCCGCCCATGAGCCCTGAACCGAGAATGCCGATGCGCACGGCCTACAGTCCTGTCCTTCGTTCGAGCTCTTCCGGGTAGCGTTCCCCGTGCACCGTGATGCTTGATGTGGCGTCGTCGATCTCGCGGAGATCGTCCGGGGTGAGTGTGAGGTTGACCGCTCCGATGTTTTCGTCCAGACGGTTCAGCTTCTTGGTTCCCGGAATCGGGACGATCCACGGCTGCTTTGCGAGGAGCCAGGCGAGCGCAATCTGCGCCGGTGTCGCTCCCTTCCGCTTTGCAATCCTGCCTAAGAGATCGACCAGGGTCTGATTCGCTTTGCGATTCTCGGCCGTAAAGCGCGGAACGACGTTGCGGAAATCGCCCCGGTCGAACGTCGTCTTGTCGTCGATCTGCCCGGTGAGAAAGCCTTTTCCCAGCGGGCTGAACGGAACGAACCCGATGCCGAGCTCCTTCAGTGTCGGTATCACTTCCGCTTCCGGGCGCCTGAACCACAGCGAGTACTCGCTCTGGAGTGCCGTCACCGGTTGCACGGCGTGGGCCCGACGGATGGTTTTCACGCCCGCTTCCGAGAGGCCAAAGTGCTTCACCTTGCCTTGCTGAATCAGCTCCTTTACCGTGCCTGCCACGTCTTCGATGGGCACGTTGACGTCCACCCGGTGCTGATACAACAAATCGATGACGTCGGTCTTCAATCGCTTGAGCGACCCCTCGACCGCCTGTTTGATGGTCTCCGGCCGGCTGTCCTGGCCCAGCTGCTTCCCATCGGGAGCGAATCGGAAACCAAATTTGGTGGCGATCACGACCCGTGTACGGAAGGGAGCCACCGCGTCGCCGACGAGCGCTTCGTTGGTGAACGGGCCGTACACTTCGGCGGTGTCGAAGAAGGTGATGCCGCGCTCGAATGCGGTCCGAATCAGCGCGATCATCTCCTGTCGGTCCGGAAACGGAGGATAGGAGAAGCTCATTCCCATGCAGCCGAGTCCGAGGGCCGACACCTGCAGGTTGCTCGTTCCGAGTTTGCGGCTTTGCATGACCTAAGAATGGAGCAAAGAAGTTCGTAGGGCAAAACCCACGTTACCACACGCCGCCCCAATCATCTTCATCCATCAGGACCGGGAGCTCCCGATGGCGAGGTCACCGCAGGGCGTAACCTTCATCTGCCCCAATTGTCATCAGGTCGTAGATCCTACCAAGCCGAACGCGATGATGAGCGCGGCGACCAAACAGTGGCAACATACAGACTGCTGGCGGGCAACCGCCCCGGTCGTACAGCCGGAAGCGCCGGCCAACACGAACCAGCGGCGGGGTTCGCGATGACGCCTTAGAGCGCGGTAGCCGTCCCCCGCTGACGCACATAGTGCAAACCCACGACACCGGTCGGGTACGGGTGCGCAGATCGCAGGCCGAATGCCGCATGCAATCCCTCCGGCAGCACGCGCTTGCCGCTGCCCAACACCAGCGGATACATCGTCAACTGCAACTCATCCACCAGGTCGTTGGCGAGCAACGCATGGACCAGCTGGCTGCTGCCGTCGGTCACGATGCTCTTGCCGGGTTGGGCCTTTAGTGCGCGCACCGACTCGATCACGTTATCGCGGATGATCGTCGTGTCGCGCCAGATGGGACGCTGGAGGGTCTTCGAGACGACGTACTTCTTGGGCGCGTTCATGACGTCACCGAACGGGTCGCCCTTGGGCGTCGGCTCGAAGGCCGTGGCGTGCCCCACATAGGTGCGCCGGCCCAGCAGAAACGCGTCGACATCCTTCATCACTGCGAAGAAGGCGGCGCCGATATCGTCGTGCCAGTACGGCACCGTCCAGCCGCCGTACTTAAACCCGCCATCGAGGTCCTCGTCTTTGCCGCCCGGCGCCTGCATGACGCCGTCCAGGCTCACGAACTCGTGCACAATGAGCGTTCTCATTTGGCCTTCCGGCTAATGGAATTGTTGGTCTGCCCAAGGATACGTCGAACGAGGCTGGCCAGAATCGACGGGTTAGCTCTTCGTAGACAACTCCGCCTGTCGTAGCAACTGAGCGAAGTCCCGGAGCTCTGCCAGGCCGAGGTCTGACACGACCCAGTACGTGTAATCTCCCGCCGTCCAGTGCAGCTCGTGATAGCCCTGGCGGGTACGCGTCGAGGGACCGGCGGGGTCGCGACCGGCCGGCCACAGAAACACGTTGATCATATGCTGCCGCCGGCCATACACGAGCGCCGCCACGGGTCGTCCACCCACGTAGTCGAGTCGACCGCCCAGCAGCGGATAGCCGCGGCCGGCGAAGTCGTACACGGGGGGCGAATAGTCGAGCCGGCCATTGAACCATGGCTTCACCGTGTGCTGATCGGACGACGGCACGTCCGTGAGGTGGCCCGGCATCAGCGAGCGGATGTGGCTCGCGAGCACGTCATCGGCGAGCGCCTCGCCGGCGGCGCGTTGCAGCGCGAGCGTCCAGCTGCCGAGCGCGACCACGGCGAGTGACGCGGCGAGGGCCAGCGGGCGCCACAGGTTGCGTGGGTTGAAACGACCAGCCCGCGTGGCGGGCGACGTTCCTCGGGCCGCCTCTCGGATGCGCTCGCGCAGGGCGGCCGGCGCCTGGAACGTCGGCACCCCCGCCACGATCACCGCACGCAACTCGACCCGCTGGTCGCGGAATCGTGTGCACTCCGGGCACTGGGCAAGGTGTGTCTCGAGCTGGCGCGCGTCGCCCGTGGCGAGTTCGCCATCCAGATAGGCGTCGACCTGGGCTTCGAAGTTCGGATGAGTCACCTCAACGCACCTCCTCTTCACGCAACGCGTCTTGCAGGCGTGCGCGCGCGCGGGACAGGCGTGACATCACGGTGCCGACCGGCACGCCCGCCACGTCGCTGATCTCCTTGTACGACAACCCCTGCAGCTCGCGCAGCACGATCACCTCGCGGAATTCCGGCGCCAGGCGCTCCAGCGCGCGACCGATGGTTTCCTTCGCGTCGACGTGGTCATGCGGCACCGCGTCACTGTGCTGGGTCTCGTCGAACTCGGTCGTGAGCGCGTCGGGGCGGTGGCGCTTGTGCCAGCTATGCGCCGTGTTGCGCACGATCGTCAGTAGCCAGGCGCGCGCGCTCGTCCCTCCCTCTCCGCGGAAGCCAGCGAAATACTTGAGGGCGCGCAGGCAGGCATCCTGCACGATGTCCTCGGCGTCTTGCGCGTTCCGCACGAGGTAGCGCGCGAGCGTGTAGGCGGCGTCGAGGTGCGGCAACACGACGTCTTCAAATCGCGCCGGCGCGCGTGACTCCAACTGATCCTCCTTGAGGGAGGAGACTTCGCGACGGGCGACTTTATTCCCGCGGGAATAGGCGCTCGACGCGCGGAGTCTCTGGCATCGAAGGAAGCTGCTGTCACACTCTCTCAGGAGGAAGACTCATATGTCGCACGTACCTGTGGTTCAGATTCGGAACGTCGTGGCGCTGCTGCTCGCCGCCGTGGCGCACCGTCCGGAGAACCCGGCGGCCGTGAGCGCCCGGCTCACCGAATGGAAAGTCGAGCTCTCCGAGCGCACGATCGCCGCCGGGACCGTGACGTTCACCGTCGCGAACGTCGGCAGCATCCCGCACGCGCTCGAGGTCGAAGGGCAAGGGATCGAGCAGGAGACCGCGGTCATTCAGCCCGGCGCGAGCGCGACGCTGACGCTCACACTCAAGCCAGGCACGTACGAGGTCTACTGCCCCGTGGGCAATGACTCGCACAAGAAGCTCGGCATGGAGACTCGGCTGACGGTTGGGTCGGCGACACGCGCGGGGGCATCGGACTACGACGCGCCAGCGCTGAGCATTCAGGCGATCCGGGTGTCGGGCGGGGGGCCCGTTATCCAGATCCTCCCGGGGCCGTTTCCGTTTCCGGACAGCGCCGCGCCGATCCTCGCGCAGTTCGGCGCGGAGCGGGAAGGGCTCGAGTCGCAGGTGAAGAACGGCCCGTACTCGAACAACGTGACACGGATTGCGGGCACCTTCGCGTTCACCGCGTGGGACAAGGGCGCGACGCGTGATTCAGTGAACGGACTTGCCGAGTTTGCGACGCAGGACGGGGCGCGCTGGAAGCTGGTGCTGGACCGGGTCCAGACGAAGGATGTCCCGCATCACCCGCGCTTCGGTGGCGTGATCCTCGGACTTTACTATCATGGCAACACCGCCGTGCACACGCCGCTCGTGCCGACGATCAACAGCGCAGTGGCGCTGTGGGCGTTCGGCCACCTGTACCGGAACGACGCGCTCGTCACCGACAATGCTATGGTGCATGTGATGCTGTTATCGCGCACGCGGCGCGCCGGGGACTTCGCGCTGGCGTGCTGGGATTGTTCGAAGAACACGATCGACGAGCTGCAGCTTCAGATTCTGCCGGGACCGGGCGAGCCAAAGTTCGACGCCCCGGGCGGGTTTCTGTTTGTGAATTGGGAAAAGTCCAGCTCGACGAAGGCGGCGAGCTAGGGGATGGTCAGCTCGACCTCGTCTCCCGGCTGCACCGATATCGTCTCCGTGCGCGGGTTGTCACGACCGCCGATGGGATGAACCTCAAAGCGGAGTTAAAAAAAGCCCCTGACGATGTAATCGGGCAGCGTGAGGACCTGCGTCGATAACCCCGTCACCGTTCCCAGTCGGATGCGTTGCGCATCCAGCAAGACATAAACGACCATGTCCAGGAAGTTCTGATTCTGCACCTTCAGGGTCGTCTCCGGACGCGGTTCGGGCACCCCCGATCTCGCCGCGTGGCTACACCCCGCGCACAGCAGCAGCACCGCTAGTAACCCGCCTCGCATCCTTCCTCCATGTCCCACAAGTGATACAATATGCTCGAACGCCATCACGGGAGAACACGTGTACAAGACCTTGTTGCTCGGCATGAGCATACTCTGCGCCTCCGCCGGTTCGGCGCAATCACCCGCAGTACAAAGCAAGCTTTCGGTGCACTGGGAAGAACTGTCGGCGGCCGAATTCCGCGATGCCATCACGCGCGCGCAAAGCACCTGTCTGCTGCCGATCGGCATCATGGAGAAGCATGGGCCGCATCTCCCGCTGGGCAACGACCTGCTCAACGTGCGCTACATCGCTCTCAACGCCGCCCAGCAGGAATACGCCGTCGTCTTTCCCGAATACTATTTCGGGCAAATCGCCGAGGCGAAGCATGAGCCGGGGACGGTGGCCTACAGCCGGCGCCTGCAGCTCGAATTGCTGCAGGAAACGACCGACGAGATGGCGCGGAACGGCTGCAAGAAGATCATCATCGTGAACGGGCACGGCGGCAATAACAGCCTGCTGCCCTACTTCGCGCAGACGCAGCTCGATACGCCGCACGATTACGTCGTATACATCCAGAGCATTGCGCGCAGCGCGCCGGGCGAGCCGGCACACAAGTCCGATCGCTCGACCGACATGCATGCGGGCGAGAGCGAAACCTCGGTGAGCATGATCGCGCGGCCCGACCTCGTGCACCTCGATCGTGCGCCGCAGGAATCGGGCGCCGACCAGGCGCGTTTGAAAGGGCTACCCGAGGGCCTCTACACCGGTATTTGGTGGTATGCCCGGTTCCCCAATCACTATGCCGGCGAAGGCGCGGTCGCGTCGCGCGAGCTCGGCGAGTTCGAAGTGAAGAGCTGGATCAACGCCATCGTGCAGGCGATCCGCGCGGTCAAGGCGGACCAGCAGAGCCTACGGCTGCAAAACGAGTTCTTCGAACGGGGCAAGCAGCCACTGCAAACGCCGCAGTAGATCGGCAACCGGCTGCCTCCCGCATTTGCCCGGCGCGGTGCATTTTGGTCCCCCCACCCCTTCAGGGACCTGCATCGTGCTAGGACGCCGCCTCGTTGCCTTGATCGTGCTCTGTCTCGTCGCCGCCGTTCCGATGACCGCGCAACGCCGCTCCACACGCCCGGCATCGACGGCGGCGTCCGGAAGTGGAGGGGCGGGCATCGATTCGACGTCGTACTCACAGCTCAAGTTCCGGCACATCGGTCCCGAGGGAAATCGCGTCAGCTCGGTGGCGGGCGTCCCGAGCGACCCAAGCATCTACTACGCCGGCGCGGCGTCGGGTGGCCTGTGGAAGTCGAGCGACGGCGGGGTCAGGTGGGAACCGATCTTCGACGATCAGCCGGTGAGCTCGATCGGCGCGCTGGCGGTGGCGCCCTCCGACCCCAACGTGGTGTGGGTGGGGACGGGGGAGCCGTTCATTCGCTCGAACATCTCCGTCGGCTGGGGCGTCTTCAAGTCCACCGACGCCGGGAAGCACTGGACCAAGATGGGGCTCGACAGCACCGGCCGGATCTCGCGCGTCATCGTCCATCCCACGAATCCCGACATCGTCTACGTTGCGGCCCTCGGCCATCTCTACGGCCCGCAGCCGCAGCGCGGCATCTATCGTACCACGGACGGCGGCAAGACGTGGGAGCGGGTCTTGTTCGTGAACGACTCGACCGGCGCGTCCGACCTCGTTATGGATCCCAACAATCCGCGGATTCTCTTCGCGGGGTTCTGGCAGGTGGAGGTGCACACCTGGGGCCGCTCGAGCGGGGGCGCGGGGAGCGGTATCTGGTCATCTCATGACGGCGGCGCGACGTGGAAGCGGATCACGGGGAGTGGTCTCCCCACGCGTCCCGTCGGCAAAGTCGGGCTCGCCATGACCCGCGCCAACTCGAATCGCATCTACGCCCTGATCGAGACGGGCGACGGCGTCCCCGCGGTGAACATCGCCCAACCCGACAGCGGCCGTCTGTTTCGCTCGGATGACGGCGGGGGCTCGTGGAAGCTCGTGAACCAGGATCGCCAGGTGGCCGGGCGGACGCACTACTACAACCGCATGGCCGCATCACCCGACAACGAGAACGAGGCGTATTTCCTGACCTCGGCGTGGGCCAAGACGCTCGACGGCGGCGAGACGATTATCGATCCTCCCGACCAGCAGATCCCGGGGGGGGACCACCACGACATCTGGATCGACGCGCTCAACGGCAACCGCATGATCGTGAGTCACGATGGCGGCGTGTCGATCACCACGAACCGGGGGAAGAGTTGGCTGCGCGTGCAGCTGCCGATCGCGCAGATGTACCACGTCACGGTGGACAACCGCGTCCCCTACTACGTCTACGGCAACCGTCAGGACGGCCCGTCGGCCCGGGGGCCGAGCAACAGCCGCACGGGGGGAGACATCCCGCGCGGGATGTGGGCAACGGTGGGGGGCGGCGAGAGCGGCTGGGCGACGCCCGACCCGGTGGATTCGAACATCGTGTGGTCTTCCGCGTCAGGGTTCGGCAGCGTGGGCGGGATCGTGTCCCGCTACGATGTTCGGACCGGCATGGCGCGTTCGACCGAGGTCTGGCCGCAGGCGACGATCGGGTATCCCGCCGCAAGGGTGAAGTACCGTTTCGTGTGGACGTTCCCGCTGACGATCTCGCCATTCGACCACAACACGGTGTACGTCGGCAGCCAGCATGTGCACGCCTCGTCAGACGCCGGCGTCACCTGGAAGGAGATCAGTCCCGATCTCACCCGCAACGACACCACTCGTCAGCGGCCATCGGGGGGACTGACGCCCGACAACATCGGCGTCGAGTATGCCGGGGTCGTGTTCGCCATCGCCGAGTCGCCGATCAAACGGGGGCTGATCTGGGCGGGAACGAATGACGGCAAGGTTCAGGTGACGCGGGACGCCGGCGCCCACTGGAGCGACGTCACCGGCAACATTCGTGGGCTGCTCGACTGGGGGACGATCTCGAGTATCGAGCCCTCGCGGTTCGACAGCGGCACCGCCTATGTCGCCGTCGACGGCCACCAGGTGAACAACCGCGATCCCTGGATCTACAAGACCACGAATTACGGCGCGAGCTGGAGTCTCATCACGACCGGGCTGCCGCACACGCCGCTCAGCTACATCCACATCGTCAAGGAGGACCCGGCGCGGCGCGGGCTGCTCTATGCCGGCGCCGAGAACGGGTTGTATGTCTCGTTCGATGATGGGGGGCGGTGGCAGCCGTTGCAGATGAATCTGCCGCATGCGCCGGTGTATGGGATCGCGGTGCAGCCGCAGTTCAGCGACCTGGTGTTGGCCACCTACGGTCGCGGCTTCTGGATCCTGGACGACGTCACGCCGCTCCGCGCGCTCACGCCGTCGCTCGCGTCGCAGGACGCCGCGCTGCTCCCGCCGCGGCCGGCGTACCGCTTCCGCAACATCGAGGGCGCGTTCGAGAACGGGGACGATCCCGTGGCGGGGACGAACCCGACGTATGGCGCATCGCTCGATTTCTGGATCCGCACCGCGCCCCGCGACAGCGCGAAGGACAGCGTGGCGATGCAGATCCTCGACGCGCAAGGCAAGGTCGTGCGGACACTCAAACAGGTACCGAGCGCAGGCGTGAACCGCCTGTGGTGGGATTTACGCTACGAGGCGACGCCCGAGGCAAAGTTGCGGGTCAGTCCGGCGTTGGCGCCGTGGTTCCGGGTAAAGCCGGAGGGCACGCCGGCGCCGGGAATCGGCCGGTTCTCGTTGCTCGCGCCTTCCGGGCGTTACACCGTTCGGCTGCTGGCGGCGGGGAAGACGTACGATCAGCCGCTCGATCTGCGCCAGGACTCGAACACCGGAGCGAGCGCGCAAGACCTCGCGGCACAGGGCGCAGTGCTGGCCGACCTCGTGGCCGACATCGACAGCACGGTGGCGATGATCAACCGGGTGGAGTTGGTGCGCGGCCAGCTCGCGGCGCTCAAGGCCTCATTCGCCGGGGATTCGGGGCTCACCGACGTGCGCGCGGCCGCCGATTCATTCGACCAGAGGCTTCTCGCCGTAGAGCAGGACCTCTTTCAAGTCCGGGTAACGGGTCGAGGGCAGGATCTTCTGCGATGGCCGATGAGGCTCGCCGAGCAGTTGATGTATCTGGCGGGGTCGGTGCAGGGGTCGGACTTCGGGCCCACGGGCCCGCAGCGCGACGTGCAGCAGGTGCTGCAGGGCCAGGTCCGGGACGTACGGGGGCGGCTCGACCGGGTGATGGGGGCGGACTTGGCGGCGTTCCGGACGTTTCTGCGGTCCCGGAACATCGCTAACGGGATCTTCTGATCCCTCAATGACCCGAACTGCGCGCGAGCTTCGCCAGCTGCTGGCGCGCCATGCCGAGGCTCGCGCGTTCGCGGTCGAGAACGAGATGTACGAAGACGTCCTCGCCGGGGCCGAGCAGGCGCATGACGTGATACTGCGTGTCCACCGTGATCATGATGTCCTCGATGCCGTCGCGGAGGCGGAGCGCGGCCTGGACCAGATCCTGGGCGATCTTTGCCGCACGCGTCATGTCGAGCCCGCGTCCGATGGCGGCGCTGCCGAGAATCGCCCCCGTCGTCGCCTGCACGAGCGCCGCGCCGATCGCACCGTCGATCTTGAGGACGTCGCCCAGGATGCTGTCCGCGTCGAACTCCGCTCGCGGCGTCGCCGGGACGGCGTGTTGCTCCTCGGTTCCCGATTTGGCTGATTCATCCAGCAGCCGCGCCGCTTCCATCAACACATGCTGTAGCGGCTCGCGCACCGTGCGCTGCCGCGCCCGCCGGTTGTAAAAGATCTCGACCGCGGGGTCGGGCCAGCCCAGGATTTCGTAGGCCGCCTCCAGACCATCGAGCACGCGGGTGTGCGCGTGCACGAAGGTTCCTTCATCGAAGTACAGGCGGCCCTCCCGTTGCGAGGCCTCGACCAGAACGAGGCCGCTCTTGCGTTCCACTTCGAGGAGCTGCAGCAGCCCGAACAGCGTGATTCCCGAGATGCGACCGACCGCCTTGGGATCGAGCACGCGCTGCAGCTCGTCCGCGAGCAGCACGACGTCCACGGGCTTCGAGAAGACCGCCGCGATGCCGTAGGTTTGCAGCCGGTGCCGCAGGTCCGCGTGGATCTGTTGGCCGGTCATGACCGCGACCGGCAAACGGATTTCTTTTTCGAAAAGCTCGGCAAGCAGTGTGAGACCATCCATCACGGGCATCTGGAGATCGGTGAGGATCGCGTCCACGTGCTCCGTGGCGAGCAGCTCGAGCGCCCGTTTCCCATGCTCGGCGGGGATGACGGTGAACCCTCCCGTGCGATTGAGCGCGCGGCTCAAGGCACTGCGTACGAAATCGTCATCGTCTACGAGGAGGAGGTTCGACATTGGTCACAAGATAGCGGTCGCGAAACGGCCCCTGATGCTCACCGGCTACTTGGCGTCCGTGAGCCGCCGCAGTCTGCTCACGGTCTCCTCCACCCGCGCCAGCCACTCCCCGCGCGGCAGGTCGTAACGCTGCAGGAACTCGCGATAGTCAGCCGTGGCGGCCGCCGTGTCCCCCGACGCCTCCTCGATCCGCGCTCGCTCGAACAGCGCCGGTTCGGCGAAGACGGCATTCGCCGGACCCAGGAAGCGGTGGGCCTCCCAGAACACGGCCTCGTGCCACGTGAGCAGCCGGGCCGCCTGCGCGGTGTCGCCGGCGGCGAGGAGCCAGCGGCTGGCGGACAGTCGGTTCACGGAGTTGAAAAACGGATGGTGCCGGCCGTAGCCATGGTGGCGCGTATGCTCCGCGCTCTCCCACTCGAGGGCCGCGAGGGCGCGCCCGGCCGACCGGGGGTCGCCCGCGAGATCTGCCGCGAACGCGCTGAGCGAGCGGTCGAGCAGGTCCGCGTAGGCACAGCCGCTCTCCCGGACTTGCCGCCGGGCCCGAGCCAGGCCTGCCGCATCTCCGCCAGCGTGTGCCAGAATCCCGTCGAGCCACGCCGACTCCGCGCGCCCTTCCGGCCACGTCGGTACCGCCCCGGGGCGTGACGCTGCTGCCCGACCGCGGTCCACCGACCCCACATGGGCGCCTGCCACAGCGAGACCGTAAGCCCTCAGCGACGCGGCAGAGTCATCCGTGAGACGCTGCCACTGATCCATCGCCACACCGCTCGAGTCCCAGGCGCCCCGGGCCGCGTAGGCGAATCCCTTTCCCATCCACATGATGGCCTGAAGCTCGGGTGTGGGTCTGAGCGCGAGCACGGCGTCGTTGAACTTCACCTCGCCTCGCGGGAAGCCCTGAACCAGGAACCCGATGCCCAGGTATTCGCTCGGCGCGGCACTGTACGTGACGACGATGTACTGCGCATCCCGGGCAAGCGGGGCGGGGGCCCAGTTTCCGCCGGACACGACGAGCCGGTTCACCGCGCCATAGTATCCGATGAGATCGGGATTAATCCGAAAACCCTTCGCCGTCTCGAAGCTCACTAGCGTTCGGAGCGCCCGCGCGGCGGCTGCTGTGTCCCGTTGGGAGGCCACGGTCCACAAGAGATGCTCCCAGGCGGGCGCGAACCTCGGGTTGAGCGCCACCGTTCGCTCGAGGGCCGCGCGCGAGTCGTCGTACGTCGTCCCCAGGTAGGGCGTCCAGTGGACCAGGTAGTTGGCGTAGTCGTACCATGCAGGCCAGTAATTCGGGTACCGACGCGTGACGTCCCGCCAGATGGTTAGCTCCTCGCTCATGGTGGGTGCGAGGAATTGCGCCTCAATCATGAGCCGGTCCGCCGCAGGAAAGTCGCGCCGGTGCGCGATGAGTCTGGCAACGGTAGCGCTGTCGGCGCTCGAGCCCTCGTAGTCGCGCGGGTACAACGACCGCCAGAAGGCGAACCAGAAGGTCGAGTCGGCGGCGAAGGCGCGTTCGAATTCCCGCACGGCCACGTCGAACTCGGCCCGCGCCAGGGCCTGCTCGCCTTGCAAGTACGCACGCAGCGCCGGAACGGAGCGGGTGGTGAGGGCGGCCAGATCCGGCGCCGGCGGCTCGCCGTGCTGCCACACCTGCCTGAGCAAGGCCAGCGTGGCAGCATCGGTCAGGCCCGCGATGTCGTCCGCAGGACCAGTCACGGTCGCGTGGGCAAACGCCGCCAGGCTGTCCACGTCGAACAGGGCGGCATCCAAACGCACCTCGCGTCCCGCCGGGACCAGCGTGCCGCGCAGCACGCTGCGCGCGCCCAGACGCCGGGCGAGCTCGGCCCCGCGCGCGGGCGTGAGGGGCTCGCCTTCGGTGACTTGCGCGAGCACCGTGATTGCCTCCGCGGTGCGGATCCCACCCACGCCGTCGAGGTTCGCGCTGAGGGTTACCACCAGCTCGCGGCCGAGGCGCTCGAGCGCCGTGTCCGCCGCGACCGGAACCAACGGCATGACCGCGATTGTCGAGGCTGAGGGGACCACCGCGCCGGCTGCCCATCGACTCCGCAATAGAAGGAAGGCGACTCCCAGCCCGACCGCCGCGATGCCGACGACGCGGGCGACGCTGCGGCGACGCGAGCGGCGCGGAGCGACATCCAGCGGTAGCTGGAGCGCAGCGTCGAGCGCCGTGCCGAACTGTGCCGCGGTGGCGTATCGGTCGGCCGGCGCCTTTGCCAGCGCGCGCCCCAGGACCTGGACCACGGACTCCGGGACCGTCCGCCGCAGCTGCGTGACGGGCGCAGGATCGGCGGTGAGGTGTTGGTGCAACACGCTCTCGACTGTCGGGCCGGTGAACGGCGGCTGTCCCGCCAGCATCTCGTACAACACACACCCGAGGCTGTACAGGTCGCTGCGGCCGTCGAGCTGCCGCTCCCCGGCCGCCTGCTCCGGGCTCATATACGCCGGGGTGCCGACCGTCAGTCCGGTCGCCGTCAACGTGTCCCCACCCGCTGCCATGATCGCCCGGGCAATCCCGAAGTCGGCGACCACGGCGTGGCCTTCTTGCAACAAGATGTTCTCCGGCTTGACGTCGCGGTGGAGCACGTTGTGGCGATGGGCGTAGTCGAGTGCGGTCGCGATCTCGGAGGTGATTCGCACCGCGTCTTCCAGAGCCAGCTGTTTCTCGCGACTCAGGCGTTCCCGCAGTGATTCCCCGTCGACGTAGGGCATCACGTAGTAAAGGAATCCGTCGTCCTCTCCCGAGTGGTGGAGCGCGAGGATGTGCGGGTGGGTAAGGCCGGCCGTCAGCTCGATCTCGCGGAGAAACCGCTCGGGACCGAGGGCAGCCGCGACTTCAGGTTTTAGGACCTTGATGGCGACTGGGCGATGGTACTTCAGGTCCTGGGCGAGGTATACGGTCGCCATCCCACCGCGGCCGAGTTCACGCTCGATTGCGTAGCGCTCAGCGAGGGCACCTTTTAGGCGGGCAAGCAGGTCGGGCAGGCGGAGGCTCGGGGGCGTGGGACAGTTCCATCATAGCAGGCGCGCTCGGGCCCGGCCAGAACAGGCTACACTCAATCTAGCCCATTCAAGCCTCGCGCTTGCGCCGCGTCTTCTTCTCTTGCGGCTCTTCCGGCCGCTGCTCGACCGTCCCGGCAACGACCACCTGGTTCCGACCTGCACTCTTCGCCCGATACATCGCCGCGTCGGCGGTGGCGATCAGCTCCTCCGGGGTGTCGCCGCCATCGGGGTACTCGGCCACGCCGATGCTCAGCGTGAGCGATCCCTGGCCGAGATCCTGCTCGGCGACGCGGGAGCGAATGCGCTCCGCGACGAGAGTGGCGGTCGCCATGTTCGCCTCGAGCAGCATGACCACGAACTCCTCGCCGCCGTAGCGTGCGACACAGTCCACCTGCCGCGTCGTCTTGCGAAAGACTTCCGCGATCTTCACGAGCGCCGCGTCGCCGGCGAGATGTCCGTGCGTGTCGTTGTACTGCTTGAACCGATCGACATCCGCCAGGAGCACCGAGAACGCCCGGCGTAGGCGTCGCGACCGCTGCACTTCGCTGGCGAGCGTCCCCATCAGGTGCCGGCGATTGTAGAGCCCGGTCAAGGAATCGGTGAGCGAGAGCTTCTCCAATTCCCCCTGGCTCTCTTTCTCTCTCAGGCGCGACACCAGCGTGTTGAACGCCCGGGTCAGGTACCCGACCTCGCCGCTGCCGCCCGCGGGAAGCTCGACCGACAAATCGCCCGCCGCCACGCGAGCCGCGGCTTCGGTGAGCCGCTCGAGCGGGCGCGTGACGAACACGCCCACCATGAACGCAAGCAGGCCGACTCCCAGGATCAGCAGCGAGAGGAGCAGCACCGTGCGAAACCGCAACACTCCGGCCTCGCGCACGGTCTCGGCACGCGGTGTTTCGGCCACTGCCGCCCAGTGCAGCTGGGGAATTCGCCGCAGCACCGCCACGACCTCACGCCCCTGCGGGCGTGCCTGCGCGATCGTCTGGCCTTCTCGTTCCGTGAGCTCTCTGGTCGTCGCGTCCGGCAGGGTCGCCTTCATGGCATCGGCGGAGTTGCCCGCGGCGCGGATCACGACGCGCCCCTGTTCGGTGATGAGGTACAAATCGCGCGAGTGGTCTGGTGACAGCTGGTCCAACACCTCTCGGAGGCTGTCCAGATTGATCTTGGCGCCCAATGCGCCCAGGAATAGCCCGTCATCCTGGCGGATCGGCACGACGAGGACGACCGCCGCTTTCCCGATGCTGGCGTCCCAGAAGGGATCGCCTACCAGGGCATCGCGCGTCCGGAGATTGTTCATGCGGTCGGTGGTCAAACGAAAGCCCGTCCGGCTGCCGCTGCTCGTGAGGACCTGCCCGTCTCGGCCGATGATGGCGAGTCCTTCGTGAGCCGGAAGGTTCTGACGCACCGAATTGAGGTAGTCGCGGAGCCGGTTGAGTGACTGCGCCGCGTTCCGGCCGGTGGCTCGCGCCAGGTTGTCCGACACGACGTACGGGCTCGCTCGCAGGCGCAGGTCGTAGACCCGCTGGTCGAACCAGACGTCCACCTCGCGCGCCATGTCCGAGCTCAGGGCGCGGAGCTCTTGTCCAACTCGGTCGCTCAGCGAGCGGCGATTCCGTCCGTACAACATTACCGTCATGACGAGCGTCGTGAACAACGTCGCCAACACCGCGAACGCGACAAACTTGCCCCGCATGGTGTCGAGGCGCAGCGTGCGCAGCGATCGAGTGGTCTTTTCCCAGGTAGTCACGGCAGGCAACATTCACTTTCCGGCCGTAGACGACAATAGACGGCACGGTTGACCTAAGTCTGACAACGACTTGTGCGACGCCCTTCGCGCGCGTGACGCGCGTCACGGTTCACCGGCTCGCGCGACGGCGCGTTCGATGTCGGTGACACTCCCAAGGCGCTGCAGGTCGGTATAGTGTTCTAATCGAACGATCAGCTCTCGTCCGAACTCCGGAGGTCTCATGAACAGAGCATGGTTTGCCGTCTCCTTCGCTCCGATGGCGCTGCTGCTCACGGCTTGCGACTCGACCGCGCCCCACCCGATGCAACGAGTCAACCTGTCCGCCACGATCGGCCCGCGTGCGTCGCTGTCGGGCCCGTTGGCCGACCTCATCGTCACCGGGACGGGCGGCACCGTTCGTATCACCTCGGCGCAGGTCACGCTGTCGCACATCCGGCTGGCGAGCGACGCCCCCTGCGCAAATGACACGGAAGATGAAACGAACGACGCGGATGACGCGAACGACCAGCCCGAAGCCAACGACCAGCCCGAAGCCAACGACCAGCCCGAAACCAACGACCCCGACGAAGAGAACAACGACGAGCACGACTGCAAAGTGCGCGTTGAGCCCGTGCTCGTGAACCTGCCGCTCGACGGTACAACCAAGGTGGTCTTCGACGCCTTGGTCCCCGCGGGCACGTACACAGGCCTCAGGGCGAAGCTCAGGGACGTGAAAGTCGTCGGCGTGTTTACCGATGCGGGCGGCACGGATCATGCGTTCACGTTTATGTCGGACGCCGAGGCGGGAGTAGCGATGAACTTCGCCACCCCTGTCACGGTCGACGCCAACACGACAAACCTCACGATCGATGTAGACGTGGGCAGCTGGTTCAAGGACGCGTCCGGCGCCGTCATCGATCCGACGAACGCGGCGAACCAGGAAGCGATCGAACACGCGATTCGCGCGTCGCTGCGCGCGTTCCAAGACGACGACCACGATGGGGACGACGATCACGACGAGGGCGGGGAGGGGGGCCACTAGCCCCTCCCGACCTGCAAAACAGAAGCCCCGCAGCGAACTGCTGCGGGGCTTTTCTTTCTCCAACTGCTAGCGATTGATCCAGTACGACAGCTTCACCAGGAAGCTGTTGTCGGGTCGCAGATTGAACAGATCGTTCAAGTCCCCACTGAAGCTGCGGGTCCCCTCGAGCCCCGTGGACTCCTGGCGACCTTGACTCCACACGACGAACAGCGTGGACCCGGGCCGGTACTCCCAGCGGAACACGACGTTCGAGCGGAACTGCTTGAAATTGAATCCGCCGATGTGATTGGTGTACGCGGTGTCACCGTACGCCTGATAGCGGCCGTCATAGTCGACGGCACGCGGGTTCCCGGACAGCTCACGGACGTTGCTGAACGTCCCCTTCGAGACGAATGGTTGCGCGTAGACCTGGAGCGACATGTTCGCGCTGAATGGATAGGTGACACGCATCGTCAGCGCGAGTTGCTTTTGCTCGAGGTGCCCAAAGAGGTAGTGCGTGATGTTGCTCGTGTCCGTCGAGGAGCCCAGCGACTGAATGTCATTGGTGCGGCGCGAGTAGCTCGGCGACACCGCGGCGGTCACGCGGGAAGCGATCTTGAAGTCGATCTCCGGGGAGAAGCTGAAGTTGCGGGACCGCCCGCCATTGCTCCGGGACCAGTTGAACCAGAGATAGGGGACAATGGCTTTGCGGTCGTCCCCGTTGATTCCCAGCCATGGAGCGAAGTAGGAATCCTGGCGCACCGCCGGGCCACCGCGCGCGCAGTCGTAGCAGTACGTGGTTCCCAATTGTCCGATGGTCCCGCCGAAGTGCAGCGACCACGTATTCAGGAAGGTCGTGTGCGTATTGGTATTGAACGCCCGTTCTTCCGGCAGTCCCGCGGTAGTCCAGTACTGCCACCAGTTGAAGTTCCATTGGAAGCGCTGATAGAAGCGGCGTTTGTGGCGATCGAAGTACCCGGCCCAGGTGCTCCACGCCATCTGATCAGCGCGCTGCAGGTACCCGAGGTCATTGATCTCGAAGCCAGGGGAGCGCCGCTCGACATTCGTCTGGAATAAGACGTTGCCCGCGACCTTGCCGAACTGGAGCATTTCGGCGTCGCCTCCGAGCGACGTCCGCGTCGAGTCGAACCGCATCGCGTCGGGCCGCTGGTAATAGTGCGTCGCATCGCGCTGCGTCGACGCGATCGCCTGGGCGCTCCCCGCTACGCGGCTGAAATCCGCTCCTCCCGAAAGCTCGTAGTGGCCGCCGGGGAAGCGGTGGCGGAAGTCAACGGCCCCTACGTACGCGCTGCTGTGGAGATACGGTGCGCTCCAGGAATCGGTATTCCGGTTTACCGCGGTGACGATGCCGCCGATACTCGACTCGCCTTTGCGCAGATCCTGGCGCAGCCGCACCACGCCGTAATTCGTCGTGGGTTCGATCGTCACGCCGCCGACGCCGGTCTCGTGCGAAGTCACGGCATCGAGCGCGCCGATCGCCAGGCCGCCGGGCAAGCGCCCGGTGAGCTTGGCGGCGCCCAGAATCGTGGTGAACGCCGCCGACGTCGTATCCGAGTACACGCCCGCGAGCTCAGGCGCGCGGCCGATGCGGCGCGAATACACGAGTCCCTCACCCGTACTGCAGTCGTTCACCGCCGTACAGTTGACGTTGACCTGGAATGTCCCAGCGCCTTGCACGAAGAACGGCCGTTTCTCCTGGAAGAACGTCTCGAATGCCGAGAGGTTGAGGACGCCGGGGTCGGCCTCGACCTGGCCGAAGTCGGGATTGATCGTCGCGTCGAGCTTCAGGTTCGAGGCGACGAGGTACTTCAAGTCGCCGCCGACGGTCACGTCCTGCGTGCGCCCGATGCCGCTCGAGTTGAATTGCGAGACGTTCTTCATCACGAGATACGGTGCGGCCTCGAGCCGGCGTGGCGCTTCGAGCCCCTCCAGGCCGGTGACCTCGCCGAACTGCGACACAAATCCCGCCTGGGATTGCCGGAACAGCGGCCAGCTCACGCGCTGGGCATAGCGATACACGTCGCGGTCCACGGTAAAGCCGAATGTGTGGGTCCGCTGCCGGCCGTACGGCAGCTGCGTCAGCGGGATCCGGAACTCGGCCGTCCAGCCGAGCGAGTCGATGCGCGTGGCGACGTCCCATACTGCATCCCAGGCGAAGTCCTCGTTGCCGTCATTGTAGATCTGCGCGTCCAGCTTCACCCCCGAGGGGTTGACCCCGAACTCGAAGCCGGTGCGGCGGTCGTGATAGGAGTCGAGGAACAGCCAGACCATGTCGCTGGGGGTGAAGTAGTCGCGGCGGGCGAGGACCGTGATGATGCTGTCGGGGTGCGGATCGAAACAGCGGACGAAGACATACAGGTTGCCCGCGTCGTAGGCGACTTTCGCTGCGGTCGGAAGCTTTGGCGCCCCCCCCTCGCTGGGTCGCCACTCCTGGAATTCGATGATGGGCGGCGCATCGCGCCATACGGCGTCGTCGTCGCGCCCGTCGATGACGGGCGGTTGCGCCGCGCGCGTCGCGGCGATGCTCTTGACCTCAGCCGGCGGGTCCGCCCGGCGCTGTGGCGGAGGGGATTGCGGAGACTGACTGGCAAGCGTGACGGCGGCAAGGAACGGCCATCCAAGCAACATGAAGAGTCCGAGGTGGTTTCCTCGTTGGATGACGGAACCCTGAAAAAGGTTGTTTCAGCTACCGCGGCTGCACGACGAAATGCACGGTGTCGGTGGCCAGCGGCACCAGCGGCACGTGCTTCGAGTCGGCTAGCACCGCAATGATCCGGTGTGGGCCCGGCGCCACGCTGTCCCACTGAAACTCGGTCTGCGCGCGGCCCAGGTGAATGATCCCGGTCACGCCCGCGGGGATCGCGCGATCCAGCGGCCCGGTTTCCACGTCGAGGAACAGATGGTGATGCGCCGTGCCCGGCCGCTCCTCGGCTGCGGGCGCCAGCTCGATGCCGCGCGCCGTGAGCGTGATGTGCACCGCGGACCCTCGCACCGTGTCTCCATTGGCGGGACTGTCGATGGTCACGCTGGCCACGGACGACTTTCGACCACACGCGGCGATGAGCACGGCAGTTCCAAGCAGAGACGTCAGGACCAGCGACAGGCGAACGTTCATCGGATCCCCCTTACCACCGCCGCGAGGGCGCGCACCTTTGCGCCGTCCGCCGCCCTCGTGCCATCACGCTCGAGGTCTGTGGCGAGTGTCCGCAACATGCTCTGGCGGGCAGCGCGCGATCCCCGCTCCGCACGCGCGAGAATCGAACGCGCAGCACCGATGCGATCCGTTGCGAGGCCCTTCGAGCGCTCGAGCTGATCGAGATACGCGCGCGCGACGACGAAAGTCGCGGGCCAGGTCAGACGCTGCTGATCTTGCACGTTCTGATAGGCCAGCTTGACGAGCTTCGCGGCGTCGATCTCGTTCTGCGTGAGTTGGGCGCTGGGCCGCAGCTCGAGGACATCGAGCCCGCGCGAGATCTCGGTACTGTAGATGTAGCCGTTGTACCAGTACGCCGACCAGCTCCCCGCCATCTCCATTTTGGTGGAGTCCATCGGACCGCGGTCGAAGTAGGCGATCTCGGTCGCGTGCGCGGGATCGGTGAAGTCGAACAGCGAAACGCCGCCCTGATACCACCCCTGGATCATGATGTCGCGGCCCGGGACCGGAATCAGGTTGCCGTTGTGTGCGACGCAGTTTTCCGCGCTCGTCTGCTGCGCCGGCATTTTGTAATAACCACGGAAGGTCAGGGCGCGCTTGTCCGCGATCGTGAAGATCGCGTCGGCCCCCCACTCCGGCTTGTCGGTCGCGCGGCAGCGCGGCGCGACCCCGCCGCCCCACTCGTCGGTGAAGATCACCTTGGTCGCATCGTTGTTGAAGGTCGCGGAGTGCCAGTAGGCGAAGTTCGAGTCCGACGCTGCCGCGACGCGGACGGGGTGCGCGGGATCTCTGATGTCGAGCAGCAGCCCGTAGCCGGCGCAGGCGCCACCCGCCACGCCCATCTCCGGATAGACCGTGATGTCGTGGCACTGATCGGGCCCATGCCGTACGCCGCCCGGGCCCATTGGCGCCTTGAACATCGCATCGACGATGCCTTGGATTGCGTCGCGCAGCGCGGTGCTGTCGGCGCCCGTGGGCGCGCCGGTGCCGCCGCGACTCTTCACCATGCTGTCCAGCATTTCGTTGACGAAGGGCGGCGGCGCGACGACCGGCGACCCCTGGAACGTCACGACGAAGGCTCCCGTCGCGCGCGCCGAATCGGCTTCGCGCTGGGCGACGGCCAGATCGGCCGGGCTGGCGCCATGGGATGCCGGGTCGACTAGTGCCTCGAAGATCCGCGGTCGGCTCACGATGGCGGCCTGCTCGGGATGAGCGAGCGGCACGCGGATGATGTCGATCCGGAACCGCGCCGACGCGGTGTCCTGCTCTGGCAGGGCGGACGAGCACCCTGCGAGCTCTTCGGCAGGACGCACCCCCGCCTGGCCGGAGACATAGATGTAGACGACGGTCGTGTCCTTGGGATCGATGACCAGTGTGTGCGTGTGCGAGCCGCGGCAGGTCTGCACATTCGCGAGGATGCGCGGATGCGTGAGATCGCTGATGTCGATCACGCGGACGCCGCGGAAGCGCAATGGACTGGCGTGCTCGCTCACTCCTTGGGTGCCGCAATCCACGCGTCCGTTTCCGGACTCACCGGAGAGGAACAGCAGGTTCTTGTACACCGACACATCGTTCTGCTGCTCGGGGCAGCGTTCCGCGTGGACCAGGCGCGGGTGGAAGGGATCGGTGATGTCCCACACCGAGAACCCCTGAAAATTGCCCTGGATCAGGTAATTCCCCTTGAACGCGACGTCCGAATTCATGTAGTCGAAATCGCCGGGCTCGGCTGGAATGAACTCGGCGGGCGGTCGGCTCGTGGCGACGAGACGCATGTTCCACGCGGCCTGCGCCGCATCCCACCAGCCCGCGCGCAACCCCACGCGGGCGTCGCGAAGCGGCGTCCCGCCGGCCGGCTCCTGCGCTGACAACACCGATACGAGCAGTACCGACGATGCGAGCATAACTCTCGAGAGGCGCCCCGTGGTCACGATGATTTCTCCGGTCTGGCGAGTGGATGCGCAGGACAACGCAACGCAGAATTGACCGCCCGTTGATCGAGAACGCAAGATTGCTTGCCATGCCCGCCGAGCACGCCTACGTTCCGAATATGACCGCGACGCTCATGACGGCTGAAGAGCTGCTGCAGACGAGTATTCCGAACAAGTCCACGGAGCTGGTGCGCGGCGTACTGATCGTCCGCGCACCGCCGGGTGGTCGGCACGGCGCCGTTGCCGCGCAGTTGTGTCGCGAAATCGGGAATCATGTTCAAGCGCACCAGCTCGGAACGGTATACACGGAAACCGGATTCACACTCGCCAGGAACCCGGATACCGTGCGTGGCCCCGATGTGGCGTTCGTGCGGAAGGATCGAGCAGAGAATCCTGTACCGCTGGGTTTTCCCGAATTCGCTCCGGACCTCGCCGTCGAAGTCCTCTCCCCAGGCGATCGTGCCGGCGAAACACTCGCAAAAATCGGCGATTGGCTGGAAGCTGGTGCGCGGCTGGTCTGGGTGATCGACCCCGAACGACGGATCGCACGCGTCTACCGGCAGGATGGAAGTGAGAGTACCATCGCCGCTGACGGGCAGTTGGATGGTGAGGACGTGCTGCCCGGCTTTACCTGCAGCCTCGCGGTGATTCTCTAGCGATTACCTGGAGAACACCACCGTCTGGATCGAGTGAGGCCGTGAATTGATCTGCACGGACGCCGAGCCGACGGTCAGGTTGTAGTCTCCCCCCTTTGCCGTCGGATTCATGACGACGACGACCACGTTGCCGTCCGGGTTCACGAAGGCGGTGGTGAGGTACATGCTGCGACTCGCTGCCGCCAAAACCCTGCGGGCACCGGGACGGATGAATTTCGAGAAGTGGCCGATGTAGTAGTAGGAATTCGTGTAGATGAGCTTGCCGGTCCGCGTATCCGCATGGATCGGTGCCATGCAGAAGTTCCCGACATGATTCGGCCCGCCGCGCTCATCGAGCAGAATATTCCAGTCCGTCCATCCCTCGGCGCCCGAATTGAAGTCGTTGATCATCGATCGCCCGTACGCCTCGCCGAGGCTCCAGCGGCCGTACGCGGCGGAGTCGAAGTTCGCCGGCGTTCCCTCGGTGAAGACGAGGTGCTTGTCGGGGTAGAGGCGGCTCACGAGCGCGACGTTGCCGTACATCTGCGTCCCGCCCGACCAGTCTTCGTACCAGTGGAAGCCCATGCCCCAGGCGTACTTCGCGGCCGCGGTATCGCCGAAAATCGTCAGCGCGCGCTCGATGATGAGATCGCGGTTGTGATCCCACACCATGATCTTCACATCGCGCAGCCTAGCCCGCGTCATCGCCGGACCGAGGTGGTTCTTGAGAAAGTCCCGCTCGTCCGCCGCCTGATAGATGCATGATTCCCACGTCTGGGTCGCCATCGGCTCGTTCTGAATCGTGATGCCCCAGATCGGCACGCCGGCCTTCCGGTAATGCTCGATGAACTTCGTGTAGTAACGAGCCCAGGAAGCGGCGTACTCCGGACGCAGACGTCCACCGTGCAGCATGTCGTTGTTCGTTTTCATGAACGCCGGCGGGCTCCACGGACTCGCAAACAGCTTGAGCCGGTTGCCGCTCGCGGCCATCGCCCGCTTGATCAGCGGGATCTTGTAGCGCCGGTCGTGCGCGACGGAGAAGGACGTCAACGCTGAGTCGCCTTCGGTCACGTAGGTGTACATGTCGCTCGAGAAGTCGCAGCTGTTGATGTTCGTCCGCCCGAGCGTGTATCCGATCCCGCGGTCGGTGCTGTAATAGGCCGCGATCACCTCGTCCTGCTGCGCCGCGGGCAGCTTCGCGAACGTCTCGGCCGACGCGTCGGTCAACGCCCCACCGATTCCGATCAGCGGCTGGAATGGTTTCCGTGGATCCACCCAGACATACACCTTGCCTTCCGACGTCGGCTCCGACGGCTTGAACGTCAGCGTGTCGGTGGGCGTCAGCCGGAAGCTCGTGCTCTCGGCGGTGGTGTATACGACCGCGTGCTTGGCAGGAAGCTGGATCGTCAAAAGCAAAGCCAGGAGCATCATGCTAGGCCTCGATCTTCGAGAATCGCCAGGCGCCGAAAATCACGAACAGGACGCCAACCGAGAGGAGCACGCCGACGTCCAGCGCGACACCGAAATGGGTCCGCCCGGTCAGCACACCGCGTACTCCGTCCACACCGTAGGTGAGCGGATCGACCCGCGTGAACGCAGCCAGGACGCGGGGAAGTCCCTCGAGAGGATAAATCGCGCCCGAGAGAAAGAAGAGCGGCATCACCAGAAAGTTCATCACCATCTGGAAGCCCTGCATCTCCTTGATGCTCGACCCGATCGCCGTCGCCAACGCCGAGAAGATCACGGCGATCAGCGCGATTACGAGAAACGCGAGCGGCACCGCAAGCAGATTCGCGGGACGGAAGCCCGCGATGAGCGTCACGACGAAAATCAGCGTGCCCTGCAGCACCGCGACTGTTGCGCCACCCAACGTTCGGCCGATCATGATCAACAGGCGCGGCACCGGCGCGACGAGTGTCTCCTTGAGGAATCCGAACTGGCGGTCCCACAGCATCGCGATCCCCGAGAACATGGCGGTGAACAGCACCGTCATGCCGATCACGCCGGGCGCCATGAACTGGAGATACTTGCCCTCGCCGGCCCGTTGAAAGACGGGGCCCAGGCCGAACCCGAGCACGCCCAGGTACATCAGCGGCGAGCCAAGCGACGCGACGATCTGGACGCGCGACCGTAGGTACTTCTTGACTTCCCGCAGCCAAAGGACGTACACGACATTCATGCGACTATCGCCTCCATACTCGGGATACCTGCCGCATCTGGTCGGCCGCAGTGGCACTCTCGTCGCGAATCGTCGTGCCGGTGAGCTTCAGGAAGGCCCCTTCGAGCGAGTCGGTGCCCGTCTGCTGCTTGAGCTCCGCCGACGAGCCTGTGGCGACGATGCGCCCGTGGTCGATTACGGCAATGCGGTCTGCGACGCGGTCGGCTTCGTCCATGTAGTGGGTCGTGAGAAAGACCGTGACCCCTTCGGCCTTGTTGAGGTTGCGCACCAGGGTCCACATCTGGTTGCGGCTCTGCGGATCGAGACCGAGCGTCGGCTCGTCGAGAAACAACACCTTGGGGGTGTGCAGCAGCCCGCGGGCGATCTCGAGCCGCCGCTTCATCCCGCCCGAGAACGTCTTCACGAGATCGCCGCGCCGGTCCCACAATTCGAACATCGCGAGCAGGGCCTGGGACCGTTCCCGCCGGATCTGGCGTGGCACGTGATACAGGACGCCGTGGATGTCCATGTTCTCCCACGCCGTGAGGTCGCTGTCGAGGCTCGGGTCCTGAAACACGACGCCGAAGCGCCGCCGCACGTCCGTCTGATGCCTGGTGGGATCGAGCCCGTCGAGCTCGAGCGCCCCGCTCGTGGGGTGAAGCAGGGTCGTGAGCATCTTGATCGTGGTGGTCTTGCCGGCGCCGTTCGGACCGAGGAACGCGAAGATCTCGCCGGCTCGGACGTCGAAGGAGACGTCGTTGACCGCGGTGACTTTCCCGAACGATTTGACGATGTGCTGGACGCGGATGATTGGCCGATCGGTCACCGTCAATAGCTCCGGCCAAAGCCGAACGGGTAGAGTGGCCGCGCGCTGTCGTGCGGCACGTCCGAGCGCTGCGTCTGCACCGCCTCCATCGAAGACGGCAGCTCGAACGGCAGCTTGCCGGCGGGCCGCGCCCGGCCGGTAAGCACGTCGATCAGCGCCGCATCGCTCACCCCGAAATTCGCGATCAGCGCGCTCGCCCTGTCCTTGAGCGGTGTCAGGATCGCGGGGCGCTCGAGGTAGACGGTCACGATGGTCGGCACGGCCGCACTCGCCTGCTTGAACGCCTCGTAATCGGGATCACCGTCCTGGAACGCGAGACTCCCTTCGTGGAAGAACTGGCCGAAGACGTATTGCGGATGGAGCCGCTCGAACGGCGCGCTCAGCCGCACGATGGCGACGTCGGCCTGTTTCGGGTCGGTGACGATCGTCCAGCCCTCGCGCGTCGCCGCGTCGGCCGAGATGCCGTGGACGTACACACGGAGCGCGCGGCCCCGCGGAGCCCGCAGGGGTAGCACGCGATTCTTGTTCTCGAGCAGCACGAGCGCGCGGCGCTGCGCATCGAGACCGGCAGCCAGGAACGCAGGATTCCCGACCAGCCGCGCCGCGGAATCCGGGTTGACGAAAGGATGCTCGAACAACCCCTGCGCGAACTTTTGCGTGAGAATGCGGACTACCGAGCTGTCGAGCTCCGCCTCGGACAGCTCGCCCGCGTGCACGGCGTCGACGAGCAGGTCGGCGCGTTCGGTCCCGCCGAACTCATCCACCCCGGCCTGCACTGCCTTCACGAAGCGCGCGCGCATCGTCAGATCTTCGACGCCCCAGGGCATCCCGACATCGGCGAACGACGGCCGCTCACCCGCGGGCGCGCCGTTCTCACATCGTGCCGCGCAGTCCGACGTGATCGCCCAATCGGTGACGATCACGCCCTGAAAGCCGTAGTGCCTGCGCAGCATGTCGGTCAGAAGCTGGCGGTTGAATCCGGCACCGACCTGCTCGATCGGTTTCCCGTCCCACGTGGCATGCTCGAGCACCGAGTACGTCGGCATCACGCCGCCCACGTGTGCGGCGAATGCGCTGAGGAACGGCCGCACATGGTAAATCAGGTTGTCGCCCGAGAACGTCGCGAAACGTCCGTAGTAGGTATGGCTGTCCCAGCCGTCCTTGGCTGCCCCATACCCGACCCAGTGCTTGACCACCGTCACGACGCCGTTCGAATCCACGCCATTCGCACCGTGCTGAAACCCGACGACGTAGGCACGCACCTGGCGGCCGGCCAGGTCGGCGTCCTCGCCGAACGTACCCGCGACGCGCGGCCAGCGGGGCTCCGTCGCGAGATCGGCCTGGGGCGACAGCGCCATGTGGATACCGACGGCGCGGTACTCCTGCCGCGCGACGTCGCCGAAACGTCGCGTCAGCGCGGTGTCGTCGATGGCGGCGAAGCCGAGCGCTTCCGGCCACTGCGAGAACGTGGTCCGAGAGCTGACGCCGGGCAGGTACTGGAAATGGTTGCGCGGATCGGTGCTGATCGTGACGGGAATGCCCAACCGCGTGCGCTCGGCGATCGCCTGGAGCACGTTGTTCTGGACTGCGAGCGCCCGTGGATCGGTGTTCAGACGGGTAATCAGGTTCGTGACCTTGACGCTGTCGATCAACGCCCGGATAGCCGCGGTGTCGTACTGGCCGCCCATGCCTGCGCTGGCCATCGGACCGCCCAGCGAGCGCGCCGTGCCGTGCATCATGGTCCCGGCTTTCTCCGCGAGCGTCATCCGCGCCACGAGATCGCGGGCGCGCTGGGCGGGGGAAAGACGCCAATCCTCGTAGCGGTCGAGGAGCCCGTTACGGTTCAGATCCTTGAACTGCCCTTGAACGAGGAGCAGTAACAGCGCGATCGTATGCACGCGCTAGGCCCTCGGGGCCGCGGGTTTGGCCGCGTAGATGAACTCGTAGTACTCGCGCATCATGAGGCCCGCGGCGGCCTCCTCGTCCACGATCACGATCGCGTCCCGGTGGAGCTGGAGCGCGCTTGCCGTCACCAGGCTGGTCACCGGGCCCTCGACCGCTTGCCCGACCGCTTTCGACTTGGTTCTGCCGCTTGCTACCAGCAGCAGCTTGCGCGCGTCGAGAATCGTGCCGACGCCCATCGTGATGGCGTACACCGGCACGTCTTCCCGGCGATCGAAGAACCGCGCGTTGTCGTCGATGGTCTGTTTGGACAGCGTCTTGAGCCGCGTGCGCGAGCTCAGCGAGCTGGTGGGCTCGTTGAACGCGATGTGGCCGTCGGTCCCGATGCCCAGGATCTGCAGATCGATCCCGCCGCATTCCCTGATCCGCTGCTCGTACCATTCGCAGAAGGCCGGATAGTTGCTGGTGGTGCCTGACGGGATGTTGATGTTTTGCGGCGGAATGTTCACGTGCCGGAAGAAGTGCTCGTGCATGAAAAAGTGGTAGCTCTGAGGGTGATTCACGGGCAGGCCGACGTATTCGTCGAGATTGAACGTCGTGACGCGCGAGAAGTCGAGCTGCTCCTTCTTATGCAGCCGCACGAGCTCCTGATACAGGCCGAGCGGCGTAGAGCCGGTCGCCATGCCGAGCACGGCGTTCGGCTTGGTGTTGAGCAATTCCGCGACGATCTGCGCCGCGACTGTGCTCATCTGCGCGTAGTCTCGCTGAACAATGACTTCCATAGGTTCCTTGGGTAGGGGCGCAGCATGCTGCGCCCCTACCGGTGAGGACTACATGCCGGCGCGACGCTGTGCGGTGGGCGGCAGGATGTTGTTCAACCGCAGATAATTCGCTTCCTGGCTGTAGTGATCGGACCAATCGGCGACCGTGATGAGGACAGCCATCGCCCGATTCATGTTCATGCCGAACATCGAGATCGGGTCGGCGAGCTTCGAGTCGTCCATTTTTGCAAAGGCCTGCTCACAGAACTGGAATGTCTCCCGGAGACGCGCAACGAGCTGCTCCTTGGTCGCGGTGGTGTCGACTGCCGTGCGCTGCGGCACCGGGACGCCAGCCGTGTTGCCACACAGGACGTCGTTCCCCTCGTTCGCGAGGTGAACCTGGATCTGGGCGAAACTCATCTGCGCCGGGGTGGGGCGATAGTTGTACTTGTCCGCCGGCATTGCTTCCGCGGCGCCGATCAGAATGCGCGAGAAGCGCTGTTGCATGCCGCGCAGCCCATCGGCGACGGGGCTTTTCGAAGCAGGGGCGGCCGCAGCGGCGGTTGCTTGTGCGACGAGCGCTTGGGGGAGAAGCGCCATCGCGATCATCAGAAGACAGGCTCGGGGTTTCATCTTGAGCTCCAGTGAGAGAGGCGTGGATTTTGTCCCAATTGCGCGTGAGGCGCTAGCCTAGGGATGCCGCTCAGGCAGCTGGCCGCCGGCCGCCATAAGCGCCTCGATGATCTCGACGAATCGCTCCGGATTGCCGCCGTGCCCAGCCTTCCAGACGGCGACCCCGGTCACATCACCGTGCTGGTTCCGCATCCCCGGGCGAGCCCCGCGCTCCAGGAGTAACCGGACGACTTCGATGTGACCACCGAGCACTGCGTAGAAGAGCGCCGTTTCGCCGTCGCCGGAATGCGCGTCCACCGGTACGCCGCGATCGAGCAGGAAGCGCGTGACGTCGAGCCAGCCATATCCGGGTGCCGTCGCAACAACTGCCGGAGGGTCGTTTCCTCGCCACGGACGATCGCGTCTGCCGCGGCCTCGAAGGCAGCGGTCTCGGTGTCGCTGCGGGCGAGAGCATCGAGATGCGTGGAAAAACCGGGCCAGCTCACGAAGCCGTGCGAGCGCGCGAGCACGAACTGCGCGTCGGCCAGCACGCAGTGCCGTTCCGGGCGCGTCAATGTGCGCAGCGCGAAGTCTTCGACCTGTGATGCTGCGCGGCTGATGCGCCGCTGGTCCGAGCCACCGAGGAGCGCTGCCATCCAGCGGTCGGCCCAAACAGCGATCTCGCGCGACCCCGATTTGCAGGCTTTGACGAGGTCCTTCGCCAGTTTGCGGTATTGCTCGAGATCGGGACGGTCAGGAAGCGGCAGCGCATCCTGCGGATTGGGAAACACACGAAGCCTCTGGATGCGCCCCCTAGCGGACCTCGAACGCTAGCCGCCAGAATTGCTGGCGCAAGACCAACCTAGGGGAGCTATGAGCATCGACCGTCGTGCCTTTCTTCAGAACGCAACAGCGGCCGCCGCGGCCGTGACCCTGCCGTCCTTCATCCGAACGCAGCAATCCGATCTCGCCCCGATCTTCCGAGAGGTCGAACGCCGCCACGACGAAGCGGTGCAGCGTCTCCAACAATGGATTCGGCAGCCGTCGATCGCCGCGGAGAACCGCGGCATGAATGAGGGATGCGACCTGACGATGCAGATGCTGCGCGACGCAGGCTTCCGACAGGTCACGAAAATCCCCAGCGACGGCCAGCCCGGCATCTTCGCGACGCTCGACGCGGGCGCGCCCAAGACACTCGGCCTCTACTTCATGTACGACGTCAAGCAGGTCGACCCGGCGGAATGGTCGTCGCCGCCGTGGGATGCCGCGCTGGTGGACAAGCCGGGGCTGGGCAAGGTCGTCATGGGGCGCGGCGCGGTGAACCAGAAGGGTCCGGAGGCCACGTTCCTCGCCGCGCTGCACGCGATTCGTGCCGCGGGCCGTACGCTCCCGGTGAACCTGGTGCTCGTCGCCGAGGGCGAAGAGGAGATCGGCTCACCGCATTTCCCGCAGATCGTGCGCCGTCCCGAGGTGCTGGCGGCGCTGCAGAAATCGGTCGGCATCTTCATGCCCTCGGCGTCACAAGGGCTTGATGGTGAGGTCACGATGACGCTCGGCGCCAAGGGCGTGATCGAAGTCGAGCTGGTCTCGAGCGGTGAGAAGTGGGGGAGGGGACCGCGCGCCGACATTCACTCGAGCAACAAGGCGCGCGTCGACAGTCCGGCGTGGCATCTGGTGCAGGCCCTCACGACGCTGGTCTCCGCGGACGGCAACGATCCCGCCATCGACAACTTCGCCGACAAGGCGCGGCCGCTCTCGGCGGACGAGAAAGCGATGATCGCTGCCGCGGCGGCGCGCATGGACGAGAACGCGGCGAAGCGGGTGCTCGGCGTCCAACACTGGGTCGGTGACGTCAGCTGGGTTGAAGCGCTCGAGCGACTGATGTCGCGGCCGACCGTCAACATCGAAGGGCTGGTCGGCGGCTACACGGGCCCAGGCGGCAAGACGATTCTCCCGCACCGCGCCACGGCAAAGCTCGATCTGCGTCTCGTGCCCGATATGACTGCAGCCGAGGCCCTCGCGGCCCTCAAGGCGCACCTCGCCAAACGCGGCTTCGGCGACATCGAGGTCAACATGACGGGCGGCTACGATCCCACGACCACGCCCCGCGACGCGATGTTGATCCGCGTGGAGGAAACGGTGTATCGCCGCTCGCGCGTCGAGCCGATTCTGCTGCCGCGCAACGCGGGATCCTGGCCTGGCTATGTCTTCACGGGCGAGCCCCTCAAGCTCGCGGCGGGGCACTTCGGCCTCGGTCACGGCAGCGGCGCGCACGCGCCGGATGAGTATTACGTCATCGAGTCGACGAACCCCAAGGTGCAGGGCATCGACGGCGGCACGCGCTCATACGTGGAGTATCTGTTCGAGGTGGCGCGAGCGCGGTGACTACGCTCTAGCTCAGGGTCAGCGTCGGCGTGAAGCCGGGCGCCCGGCGCGCCTTGGTCGCCTGCTCGAACGCATACGCCACCCGAAGCAACACCGGCTCGCTCCAGGCGCGCCCATAGAACGAGACGCCAAGCGGCAGGCCGAGGTGGAAACCTGCCGGCACCGTAATGTGCGGGTATCCGGAGACTGCGGGGAACTGCGAACTGCCGGGGCCGCCCCCGCCGCCGCCGCCGCCCGCGAGGTCGACGAGCGACGCGATGCCGCCCGAGGGGCCGAGCATCGCGTCGAGCTTGTACTTGTCCATCGTTGCGTCGATGCCCTTGGTGCGGGTCAGCTCGATGCATTTGGCCCGCGCGTCGAGGTAGGCCTGATCCGTGAGAGGCCCCCGCGCCTGCGCGGCGATGAACGTCTCCTGCCCGAAGTATGGCATCTCGCGGTCCTCGTTTGCCGCGTTGAACGCGATCAGGTCCGCTAGGCTGCGCGACTTTACGGTGGCGGGCATCGTGGCGAGGTAGGCGTTCAGGTCCGTCTTGAATTCGTACTGCAGCACGTCGCGCTCGTTCATGCCCAGCTGGCCGGCCGTTTCGATGGGGGCGGGGTCCACGATCTCGGCGCCCTGGGCCTTGAGCACCGCGATCGCCTGCTCCAACACCGTGTCCACGATCGGATTGTTGCCGGTGCGAGCCTGAACACCGATGCGCGCCCCCTTCAATCCGCTCGTGTCGAGAAATGCGGTGTAATCCTTGGCGACACGGCCCTGAGCGTCCGCCGTCCCGGGATCGCGCGGATCCACGCCGGCGAGCGCCGTGAGCAGCGCGGCGGCGTCGGCGACGCTGCGGCTCATCGGTCCCGCCGTGTCCTGGCTGTGGGCGATCGGGATGATCCCGGCGCGGCTCACGAGGCCCACGGTGGGCTTCAGGCCGACGATGCCGCAAGTGTTCGCGGGGCTGATGATCGACCCGTCTGTTTCCGTCCCCACCGCGACCGCGCAGAGATTGGCGCTCACCGACACCGCCGACCCGGAGCTCGAGCCCGACGGCGTGCGATCCAGCACGTAGGGGTTGCGGCACTGGCGGCCGCGCCCGCTCCACCCGCTCGACGAGCGGCTGGATCGGAAGTTGGCCCACTCCGAGAGGTTCGTTTTGGCGAGGATCACGGCGCCTGCCGCGCGCAGTCTTTCGACAATGAAGGCATCCCGCGCGGCGATGTTGCCCTCGAGCGCGAGGGATCCGGCGGTCGTCTGCATCTTGTCGTGGGTGTCGATGTTGTCCTTGATGATAACGGGGATGCCGTGCATCGGGCCGCGCACCTTGCCGCGGCGCCGTTCAGCATCGAGCGCGTCGGCGATCGCCAGCGCGTCGGGATTCGTCTCGAGCACCGCGCGCAGGGTCGGTCCCTGGCGATCGAGCGCCGCGATGCGGTCCAGGTAGGCCTCGGTCAGGCGGCGCGCCGAGACGCGGCTGGCCTTCATGCCGTCCTGGAGCTGGACGATGGTCATTTCCTCGAGCGTCACAGCCTGCTGCGGACGCGAAGGCAACCGGGGCAGCACGGCACCGGCAATGGCGAGGGAGGCGAGTTCCGCGAATTCGCGGCGCGAGAGGGGGTTCGACGAATCAGTCGGGGGCATCTTGGTCCTCGGAGGTTCTCTCATCGAGTGCGACTTTGATCGACATCCTTCTCCCAATCGGCCAACGCGCCCTTCAACGCGACGACGATGTCCGGATGCCGCGCCGCGAGATCGGTGCGTTCGCCCGGGTCGTCGCCGAGATCGAACAGCAGGTATTGGCCGCCGTCGACCAGCAACTTCCAGCGACCGGACCTGACGGCCTGCTGCTGGCGATTGGGGCGATTGATGCGCCAGAAGAGCCGGCGTTCGACCACCGGCGAGTCACCCCGCAGGAGGGGCAGCAGGTCGATCCCATCCGTGTGGTAGCCCTCGGGCAGCGGCGTTCGAGTGGCCGCGAGGATCGATGCCGTGAGATCGAAATTCATGGCGACCTGGGCAGAGGTCTTGGCGGCAGGGAGCTGCCCGGGCCACCGCAGGATGAGGGGCACGCGGATGCCCCCCTCCCACAGCGTCCCTTTGCGGTGGTAGAGAGGCGCATTGCGCGACAACCACTCGCCGCCATTATCGTTGGTGAAGATCACCAGGGTGTTGTTCGACAGGCCGCGACGTTCAAGCGCCGCTAGGATCTCGCCCACGCCCTGATCGGCGCGCTCGAGCATCCGGACATAGTCCTGCCGCGTAGCCGGGACGGAATCGTCGGGCATCTGAACGAGCCGACTCGGCAAGGTCCTCTCCGCCTTCAACGGGGGCCGATCGGGAGGCTCGAAAGGCCAGTGGACGGCGTTGTAGGCGACCTCCAGGAAGAAACGGCCGTCCGCATGGCGCGTGATGAAACTCACGGCACGTCGTGTGATCTCGTCGGTCAGGTACCCGGCGGGCTCGACCGGCGTCGTATTCTCGTACAGATCGGACTGCCCCGTGGCCGCGTCGACACCGCTCGTGTAATAGTCGTGCGCGCCGCCCAGGAAACCGTAGAACTCGTCGAATCCGTGGGCGTTCGGCCCGAACTCGGGTTTGAAGCCGAGGTGCCACTTGCCGACGAGGCCTGTCGCATACCCGTTCGTCTTGAGCAGTGCCGGTAGCGAGGTTCCCAGGGCAGGCAGGCCGAGCTCTCGATCCGCCGGCCGCGCCAATGTGAGGGCCCATTCGAGGCCAACGCGCTGCTGGTAGCGGCCGGTGATCAGGGCTGCGCGTGTGGGTGTGCAGACCGCGCCGTTGGCGTATGCGTCGGTCAGGCGCGCGCCCTCGCGCGCGAGGCGATCGATGTTGGGCGTACGTGCGTCCGGCGCGCCATAGCTGCCGAGGTCGCCGTATCCTAGGTCGTCCATCAGGACGAGAACCACGTTCGGTGTAGCGGCGGCCCGCGCTGGAGCGCGCTGGGCGCCGGCCGGCGCACTCGCGCCGATGAGCAGCGCGGCGAGGATGAGATTTCGATGTCGCATCGGGAGAGCCTATAACTGTCCGCGGGCGCCTGCAAGGCTCAGGCCGTTTTGTCCTTGGCGCGCCCGTGCGTCACCGCTTTCATCATCCCGATGCCGAGCAGGATGACGCACGTGATCAACACGTAGACAGTGGACACCCCGGCGATGACGAGAGCCCACGCCACGCCGCCGATGAAGATCAGGAATCCGACGATGTAGAGCGCGAAGGACATAGGGCGAAGCATGACCCCAGGACCGTCCCGCCGGTATCCCTCGAACGGGTGTTGCCCCGAGTCCCTCTTATGAGGGACGGACTTCTCCACCGCTTCTGGGTATCGTGCTTCTTCACCGACACGAGGGAGCACCAATGACACGCATTCGATTTGGCATTTTGGCTCTGGCAGCGGGGCTGTGCGCGACGACCGCGCTCCAGGCGCAGCATCCCCAACCGACGGAAGGCATCAGTTTCGGCTTGGGGGGCGGCCTGACCCTGCCCACCGGCAACTACGCGACGTTCGACAAGTCCGGCTGGCACTTGATGGGACTGATCCAGCTCCCGATCGCGCAGTCGCCGATCCATCTGCGGTTCGACGCGCTGTACGGCTCGACGTCACACAAGAGCGGCGGCGGTAGCACCAAGCTGACTGGCGCGACAGCCGACCTCCTCTATCATATCGGGGAGCGGGCGTCCAGCGTGCGGCCGTACGTCTTGGGGGGCCTCGGATTTTACAACGTTTCGGACGGGTCCTCGACGTCCAAATTCGCCTTCGGGCTCGGCGGCGGCATCCTGTTCGGCGTCGGCACGCTGCACGCCTTCCTGGAAGCGCGTTACATAAGCGTGCAGACCAGTTCGTCGCTGAACTTCGTGCCCATCACCGTGGGCGTGATGCTGTGGTAGGCGGTCCCTATACCTGTCCGCGGGTGCCTGCGGGACTCGTCATCGTGCGACGCCGAACGTGAACACCGTGCGCGAGCGATAAGTCCCGCCCGGGCGCAGGATGGTCGAGGGGAAGTTCGCGTGATTCGGCGAGTCGGGATAATGCTGCGTCTCTAGACACAGTCCGGTGCGGTACGCGTACGCGCGGCCGCCCTTTCCTTTAATAGTGCCGTCGAGGAAGTTGCCGGAGTAGAACTGCACCCCCGGCTCGGTCGTGCTGATGTCGAGCACACGCCCGCTGCTTAGTTCCACAAGACGGGCGGCTGCTACGAGCCCCGGTCCACTGCGATCGAGCACCCAGTTGTGGTCGTAGCCGCGACCAAACCGGAGCTGGGTGTTGTCCTGCGCAATGCGCTCGCCCACGCGGGTCGCGGCGCGAAAATCGAACGGCGTTCCCGCGACCGGCGCCACCTCACCGGTGGGAATCAAGGTCGAATCGACGGGCGTGAACGCTGACGCGTTGAGGGTCAGCACGTGGTCTGTGATGTCGCCGCCCTTGGTGCCATGCAGGTTCCAGTAGGTGTGCTGGGACAGGTTCACGGGTGTGGCCTTGTCACTTGTTGCTTCGTAGTCCACAACCAGCTCGTCGCGCGGCGTGAGGGTGTATGTGACGCGCGCGACGAGCGTTCCCGGAAAGCCTTCTTCTCCGTCTTTGCTCGTGTAGCGCAGCGTGACGCCGACGCCGCTGTCGTTCTGGAACGGCTCCCCGGTCCAGACGACCTTGTCGAATCCCACGATCCCGCCGTGCAGCGTGTTCGGCCCGTTGTTGGACGCGAGGCGATAGCTCTTGCCGTCGAGACTGAACTGGCCACGGGCGATGCGATTGGCATAGCGGCCGACGATCGCACCGAAGTACGGCGACTCCTTGAGATAGCCGGCGAGACTGTCGAAGCCGAGGACGATGTCATCGAAGTGGCCGGAGCGATCCCCCGTGCGGATCGACGTGATGATTGCGCCGTACGTGATCACCCGGACTTCGACGCCGTGCGCATTCGTGAGCGTGAACTGATCGACGGCGCGACCATCGGGCAGCTGTCCGAATGACGAGCGCGTCGTCATCGAGTCACGCAGGACGAAGACGACGGACGGGTCAACCGGATACCGCCCGAATCGTGCGCCATAGATCGCAAGTCCTCCGGGGAGCGCCGCATCGACCTCCAATCTGACGACCATCGCGCCACTGCGGGCTCCCTCGCGGATCGCCGCGGCGGGAATCGGGACGCGCACGAGCTCCCCATAGGAGCCGGCTTCGTAGAGATGCCCATCATGCGGCTGCGCGTGCCAACTGAGAATGCCACGCGAGTCGGCGGGGTCGTCAGGTAAATCCCAGCGGCCGGCCGTCTGGCCGTTCACGCGCACGGTCACCGCGCTGCGGAACGGCGTGGCGCCGGTCATTGGATAGCTGTTCGGGTTGCGGCTCGGATCGTGGAAGCCGCCGCCGCGCATGTAGTCCCCGTTCTCCGAGATCGTCCAATCGCGATCCTTGCCATTCAGCCGCTTGGCGGACGCCTCGACCAGAAATGTCGCGCTTGCGACGTCGTTCACCTCGAGCCCGGCCGGCCAGGGGATCTGGTATTCGAAAAACCCGCTGCCCGCCCCATTCAGTTTGCGATCGCCCAGCACGGTCCATTGTTTGAGCGTCCAGTGCGCGTCGCGCACCGCAGTCGCCGGCACGCGCGCGACTCGTACCTTGGGATCGTCGGCGGGTGTGGCTTCGACGACAAAGGTCGTGAAGTTGCGCTGCAGTATCGAATCCTTCGCGACGAGGCGCGTTGCCAGCACTATCGTGGCCGGTTCGTTCGGCATCGTCACAGACAGCGGCGGCAAGGCGCGCGACATCCAGGGACGGTACGGGATGCGTGTGACGGACGAATCCCACGTGTGCCGCTCGCCCAGCATATCCCAGCCGTACAGCTCCGTGCGGAGGGTGAGTGAGTCGCCGAACTTCGTGCTTGCGGTGAGGAACGACGCGTAGAGCGGCACGTCGATGCGCTCGCCGGGACGGGCGGTGCGGCTCAACTCGGGATCGCCGACGGCGATGTAGAGCGGCGCGTGCAGGTCGCGCAGTGACATCCCGGGCACCAGGTCGCCGAACCCCGTCTCCTTCCACGAGCGGTCGTAGCGCCAGTAGCCGTTCCACTCGTTGATCACGTCGTGATGCTCGGTGTAGAGCCAGCCGCAGATCCTGGGGTGGCGGCGAAACGCGTCGATGGCGCGGTGGTAGTCCCAGCTCCAGTCCACGTCGCCCGTGCTGCCCTCGTAGCCCCAGACGTTGCCGAACTCCGAGTTGCACATCGGCTGACCCGCCTGACGCCACGGCGTGCGGAAGTTCCAGGTCGAGCCGGGGACCGTGCTGTCACTGACCTGCCGATCGCGCGCCTCCCACCGCCAGCCGGGCAGGTAGTCGTGCCAGGTGTTGAGATCAGTTTCCGTATGTCCGCTGCCGCAGCACACAGAGTTGTCTTCGACGAGTCGCGTGGGATCGAGCGATTTGGCCAGCCGGTAATCGCGGGCCACGCGCCGCTCGGTCGCGGGCAGATAGTGATCGTGCCCATCGACCTTCGTCTCGAGACCCCACGTTTCGTTGAACAGCACCCAGCTGAACACTGCCGGATGGTTGTAGTCGCGTGCGACCATGCCGCGCAGCGCAGCGTCGTGCTCGCGGAACGCCGCGGAATCGGGCGGACCCCACCAGTTCGGCACGTCCGCCATGATCAGCACGCCCAGGCGATCGGCCCAGTAGAGCTTGCGGGGCGCCTCGATCTTCACGTGCTCCCGGAGGCCGTTCAGCCCGATCTGGCGGGCGCGCAGGATCTCATCGCGCAGCACGCTGTCCGATGGGAACGTGTAGTAGCCCTGCGGATGGTACGCCTGGTCGAGCGCCAGCTGGAGATAGACAGGCGTGCCGTTCAGCGCGACGTAGCGGTACGTGGTGCCGGGCACGTTCACGACGCCGATCGTTCGCATGCCGAAATAAGTTTGCACCCGGTCCTCGGCGAGTCCCCCCCCCGCGGCGCTCACGCGCACATCGACGTCGTGCAGATACGGATCGTCGAGCGACCAGCGGCGCGCCCCAGGCAGCGGGATGTCGAGATGGGCCGTCCGCGCGCCGCGTGGGATCTGGTGCGTCACGACCGGCCCGCCGGCGCGATTCGTGAACGCGATCCGCAAGGTGAGCGCGTGCGGGGCAGGGTCCAGGAGCCGCACGTCTACGTCGACACCCGCGAGGTTGGCATGCGGCGTGAAGTGCACGAACTCCAGCGGATCAGTGCCGCGCGCCTCGAGATACACGGTCTGCCACATGCCCCGCGCTTTTCCGTAGCCCTGCTTGCCCTCGAGCTTGAAGGGGTGGGGCGTATCGTCCACGCGGACGACGAGCCGGTGGCGTTCGCCGGGATGCGCCGGTTTCAGCTCGAAGGAGAATGGGGTGTAGCCGCCCTGGTGCTCGCCCAGAGTGTGGCCATCGAGCCAGGCAGTCGTGCGCCAATCCGACGCCCCGAACACGAGAAACACGCGACGTCCACGCCACGCGGCGGGCACCGTGATGTCGCGGGAATACCACCCGATGTCGCCGCTATCCGGAACCCCGGAGAGCGGTGATCCCCAGGAAAACGGCACGAGGATCTCTCGTCCCGTGGGAAGGCTATCGAACCCGAATTGCCAAGGGCCGTTGAGATTGAGCCACTGGGCGCGCTGGAAGTCGGGACGTGGGTGTTCGGGCAGGGGAAGGGGAGGGAGACTTGCTGCGCCTTGGGCGAGCGCCAGGACTACGCTGAGGCACGCAGAGCCGAAACCCATGCCCTAGACTAGCATGAAAACAACAACGGCGCCCTCGTTGGAGAGCGCCGTGTCTGTACTGCGTACCGCAGTGGTTACGCGAGCTTGACGACGTTCTGCGCCGCCGGGCCCTTCTGGCCCTGTACGACTTCGAACTCGACGCGCTCGCCTTCGGCGAGAGACTTGAAGCCCTGCGCCTGGATAGCGGTGTGATGCACGAAGCAGTCCTTCTCGCCGTTTTCGGGCGTGATGAAACCAAACCCCTTCGCGTCGTTGAACCACTTCACGGTACCTGTGATACGTGCCATCTGATGAAACTCCTGTGCTAAAAACTGTTCCCGGCGTCGCGCGTCGTCACCATGCGGTGCGCCGCGAACTGTGATTCCGGCGCCGGTGAGCGGGGCCATAAAGAAAGAGGACCTGAGACGCTGTCCCAGGTCCTCGATCGGGCTGGCTTGTTCGCTCGGTTCTATATATCCCCATATGGACACCGAAAGTCAAGCGCCGAGATTTTACCAGTTCGTCGTGTTGTCCAGAAACGGGCGGTTCGTGGCGGTCGTGGACGTGATCGTGATGTCACCGCGCGCGCCGACCGTGTAGAGCTTTCCGCCCAGGAACGACACGCCCGCTCTCGAGATCTTGTTTGCCGTCGAGTCCTGATAGCGCGCGAACAGGTTGTACACCCCGGCCGGGAGGGTCGTGAAGGTGGTTGCCCCCTGGTAGGCCACGCCCGCCGTGAGCGTATCGACCTTGGTCGTGTCGCCCGTGGTGTACTTGGCATACAGGATCAAAGGATTGGTAGCATTGGAAATCGTATTCACGAATCGGATATACGCCACCGTGTAATCAGCCGGCGGCCCCACGGGATCCTCCAACACAAACGCATCGACCGTCTTGGTGGTGGTGTTGTAAAACCCGCTCATGTAGAACGAGTAGTACTTCCCATCCGTGATCGTGGCATTCACGGTCGCGATGGGCAGGTCCTTGTCAACGGCCGCGGCAATTCGTCCTGTGAGCGTGTGCGCGCCGGAAGCGATCTGCGAATACGAGTTCCCGTTTCCGACGGCACCGTACGCGACACCGGTCGTGGCCTCACTGCCCGTTCCGGACTGCACGGCGGTCAGCTTTTGCTGATCGGCGTAGAAATTCACCTGCGGTGCATTCACGCCGAAGTTGAAAAACTTGACCTGCGTGCCCAGTAGCGGCTCGAACGGGAGCTCCTGGACGGTATTCTTGTCACACGCGGCGAACAGCGCGGCGGCAAGCACCAGCGCCGCGACCCGGGATCCGTTCCGATGAGTGGTCATGGTTGTGTAATCCACATCTCTTTGGTGTGATAATCGGTCGCCAGCCCACCGAGCGCGTCGAGGGCAGCGCGGTTCCACACGTACTCGGAGTTGAACCGTGGCCGGATCCGCTCCACGATCTTGCCCGCATTGTCGGCGTAGAGCGTGGTGGGGGCGGTGAAGCCGCGGAATACCTGTGTGCCGCTGACCGCGTCGAGGTCTGTGTAGTGATAGCGACGCATGTCCATCCAGATTTCGTTATGGCCCCATCCCCACAGCGCGATGAACTTTTGCGACATGATGTGCGACAAGGTCAGCGTCGCGGGCACGATGTTCGGCGCCGCGAGGAAGGAATCGCGCGTCGCGGCGGTGATCGTCGCGGGATTCCCCGCCTCGGCGCTGCGGTCATTCACGAACTGGAAGTGTGACCGGATTCCGTTCGTGTACGCCGTCAGCGCCGTGGGCTGATCACCCATTTTCAGCGCCGCCTCCGCCTTGATGAACTGCAGCTCTGAATACGTCATCACGGGAAGCTTCGACCGGTCGGCGAAAATGTACCGCGACGGCAGGCCCAGGCCGCCCGTGCCGGTGTAACCGAAGAAATTCCTCGGCTGCTGCGCCACCGGCAGCGCCCCAAAGCCGGACACGTTGGGATCGAGGCCGCGGTAGGTCGTGTTGCCCGAATCGATGGCCAGCATCCGGCTCATCCGGGGATCGACGACGCCGAACTGGGCGCCGTTCATCAGACCAAGGGTGAATAGCGTCTGCCGGTAGAGCGTGACGTTGTTGCGGGTGCGGCCCCAAAAATTGCAGTCCGCAAAATCGGTGGACGTGCACGGGTAGGGCAGCAGCGCGTCGTCGGCATTGCTCGCAAACGACGAGTCGACCAGCCTGATCACGCGGGCGGGATCGTAGGAGGCTTTGTTAGTATAGTGGTTGAGATTGAGGGCCAGCATGCCCGCGGCCAGCTTCAACCATTTCGTCCGGTCCCCGTTGTAGATCTTGTCTCCGACCGCCAAGTATCCGGCGTCGACGGCGTCGTCCGTCCGCTTGAGCAGCACGATCGCGCTGTCGAGCAGTCGCTGGACCTCCTGATACGCATAGTCCTGCGAATCGTAGTCGAACTGGGTGCGTGACTGGTCGATCGCTTCCTTGACGATGATTTCCCCGTGCAGATCAGTCAGCACCTGCCAGCCCCAGGCCTTCAGGATCAGTCCCACGCCCAGAAGATCCCAGCGCTGCTCCGCCGTGGCTTTGTTGTTCATGTCGATGAGGTTCTGGCCGAGCGACCAGTAGACGTCGCGCCACTGCTGGGCGCCGTTATCGCTGCCCGGGTCGTAGCCCATCCTGCCCCAGCTTTGCGGAGGGCTCACCGCCGTGGTCGTGGAATACCATTCCTGCGTATAGTGCCCTACAAAGCGCCCGTCGAACTGCGGTGACGTGACCATCCAGTGGAGCATCGGCGGCAGGTAGAGGTTCGCCGACACCGACTGCGGGCCGTTGGGATTCGTGTTCACGTCGAGGAAGTCGGTGCATCCGGCCGAGAGCGCCAGGACGCCGATCAAGAGAGCCGTGGATGTTCTTTTCATGGTCAGAATCCCACGCTGACGCCGAAGTTGATGCCGCGCGGCATCGGGAAGTTGCCGAAGTCGATGCCGACCGCGCCCGACCCTCCGACCGCGGCGGTATTGCCGTTCACGATCGGGTCGAGGCCGGTGTAGTTCGTGATGATGAACAGGTCGGTGCCCGTCAAATAGACGCTGGCGTTCCTGGCGCCGAGCAGGCGGCCCGGAATCTCGTAGCGCACCGTGATGTCCCGGAGCCTCAGCCAGTTGATGTCCTTCTCGATGAACAACTCTTCACTCATGTTGATGTAGTACAGCGGATTCGAGCTGGGGATGATGACGATGTTGTTCAGCGTCGGGTTCGCGCTGTTCTCTTTCCCATCGCGTAACACGCCCTGGATCACGCGCGGTTGGTCGCGGTCCAGGGTTTCCGTGCTGAGGCCGCGCGTCGTGAGGTAATGCTCGGTGGCATTGAAGATGTCGCCGCCTTTGCGCACATCGAGCAGGAAATCGAGCGTGAGCCGTTTGTAGCGGACCGTATTCCCGATGCCGATGGTGAAGTCCGGCTGCCGGTCGTAGCCGCCGTCGACGAAGTTGGCCGACACGACGTTCGAGCGGATCGGCAGACCCGACGCCGGATCGATCAGCAACTTCCCCTGATTGTTGCGCAGGTAGAAGAATCCGGTGAGGGACATCGTGGACAGGCCGGGAAACGTTCCGTTGCGCACGTTGCCGTAGAGCCAGGTGTCCGACACGTACGATTCCGGGATGCCGTTGGGCAGATGCGTCACGATGCTGCCCGAACTGGTCCAGTTCAGCGTCATGTCCCACGAGAGCGACGGCCGCAGGATCGGCGTGGCCCGGACCGTCATCTCGAACCCGCGGCTCCGGGTGGCGGCGCCGTTCAGGTTGAACAGAATGAAGCCGGTGCCGTAGCTGCCGCGGATGTCGTTGACGATCTGGTCCTTCGTTGTCGCGCGATACGCGGTCGCGTCGAGTCCGAGGCGGCCGTTCAGGAACGCGAGCTCGACGCCACCATCCACCGATCGCTTGTACTCGGGCTTCAGCGCGAGGTTCGGACCCCAGAAGTCGTACCCGTAGCCGCCGTACGACGTCGTTTTGAATTGCAGCGACGGGCGATATGCATACGGCCGCGCGTCCTTGCCGACCGCGGCATATCCGACTCTGGCCTTTCCGGTCACAAAGCGGCGGATACCCGGAAACGCGTCCGAGAAGATGAAGCTGGTCGAGACGGACGGGTAGAAAAACGAATTCCGGGGGTGCGGGATCGTCGAGGTCCGGTCGTTTCGCCCGGTGAAGGTGAGATACCAGAAGTCCTTGTAATTGAACACGGCCTGGCCGAAGAAGCTCACCAGCCGGCGCTGCTCGATCGTCGTCAGCGTGGACCTGGTCGACGTGTTGTTCATCGAGACGAAGTTCGGATCCAAAAAGCCGATGCCGGTCTGGGCATCGGTGGTGGATTTCAGGTCACTCACCTGGTTACCCACCAGGCCGCTGACGGAGATGCTGTTCGTGATGGGGTGGCTGTTGACGTTGAGCACCGTGAGCGCATTCAGATTACGGTTAATCACGTCCGCCTGATCGAGCAGCCCGTTAGACGCGTAGCCCAATGCGCTCTCGGGAGCCCTGTTCAGCAGGTTCTGTGTGGTATAGCTGTCGGTGCCGAGGTTGGTCTTGATGTTCCCCCACGAGAACGGGGTGATCACGAACCCGACGTTGGCGAGCAACCGGTTCGTTTTCGCGTTGATCGCGTTCTTCGCGACGTTGAAGTACGGATTATCGAGCTCGGCCGATGCCGCGAGCGTGGTGAGCCGGCGCCGCGTGCCGGCGGGCGTGAGGTAGTCCTTCGCGTCGTCAGTCTGGGGCCACAGCATGAGGCCCATCAGTGGACCGATGTCGCCCTTGTACACCTGATTGTTGTTCGCGTACGTGTAGATCATCGACAGATCGGTGCTCAGCCAGTTATTGATCCGCGCCTGTGAGGCTCCGGTCACGTTGATGCGATTCAAGTCCGAGCTCCGGACGACCCCCTCTTGTTTATCGATCGACGTCGCCAGGCGGTAATTGATGGTGTTGTCGGCCGTGGCGCCGCTGAAGGACAGGCTGTGCTTCTGGCTCAGCCCCGTCCGGAGAAAGCCGTCGACGTTGTCGTAGAACTGCGTGCCGGGCGCATACGGCGCGCCGAAATACTGGAACGAGCCAAGCGTGCCGCCCGTCACTGTTGTGGGGCCGTAGACCCGCTGGAGCTTGTAGTTGGCCCCGGTCCGCTCGATCCGCATGGTGCTGCTGTACGTCATGCCGCCGCCCGCCCGGCCGCGCTTAGTCTTGATGATGATCGCGCCGTTCGCCGCGTCGATGCCGTACAACGCGGCAGCTTCCGGACCCTTCAGAACGGTCACCCCGTCGATGTCTTCCGAGTTCAGGTCGGCCGCGCGGTTGGTGAAGTCCACGCCGCGATTGCTGAACGCGGTCGTCGAGCTCTTGTCGGACGCGAGCACGCCGGTGTTGACCGTGCGGTTGTCCATCGGCAACCCATCGACGATGATGAGCGGCTGATTGCTGCTGCTGATCGAGCTGACACCGCGGATGACGATCGACGAGGACGCGCCCGGCACTCCCGATGTGCTGGTGACATCGACGCCGGCCACGCGCCCCGAGAGGGCATTGAAGAAGTTCTCGCGCTGGGTCTGTGCGATCTCCCCGCCGCGGACGGTCTGTTGCGCCGTTCCCAGCGAGCGCGCCGACGCGTTTTCGCCGAGCGCCGTCACGACTACCGCGTCGAGATCCAGCGCCACCCGGCGGAGCTGGACGTTGATGACGTCGTCCGTGGCGACCGGCCGTTCTGCGAGCGCCGTTCCGATGAGCCGGAACTGGAGCACCTGGCCCGCGTTCGCGGCGATCGCGTAGTCGCCCTGGTTGTTGGTCGATGTCACCGTGGATGTCCCTTTGACGGTGACTGACACCCCTGACAGGGGCGTGCCCTGCTCGCTAGTCACCTTCCCGGTAATCGTCCGTTGCTGTGCGAACGCGGGAGCAGCAACAAGAACGAATCCGAGCAACGCCAGAATTGATCGTTTCATATCGACGGTCTCGATGATTCTTTCAGGAGGAAAGGCGAAGCTATCCGCGGGGGAGCAACCGTCAAGCGCCGGCCGGTTCCGTCCGTGTACGAGTTTCTTGTTCAGACGGTGCAAACTTGCGCCGCTCGGCCTGGTGCGCGCGCCAATCGGCCGCGGTCTTCAGTGCCACCAACACCACCAGCGCGAAGAGCGGCGATCCCAACAGCATGACGACCCACCCCCCGAATAGCACCGTCATATGCAGCACCATCACGCGGCCGTAGGGCTGCGCCATCAGGGCGTTCAGCGAGGCACGCTGGTATTCGCCGCTCTTCAGGTAGTTCCAATAGAAGGAAAAGCCGTGACTGAGCACGAGGCTCAGCAGACCCCACCCGAGCTGATTCGCGCGGATCGCGGCTGGAACGGCGGTGAGCAGGTCGAAGGGTTGTGCGGTCTTGGGACCGAAGAACGCCACCACCAGCACGCCGTGGATGTAGGTGAAGCCCCCGAAGTGCACCAGGAAGAACGGGACGAGAAAGGCCTTGCCGAGCCAGTACACCGGCTGCCGGGGTTGCGCGAGCAGCAGCTTGGTGACGTTGAAGCCGCCCACCACCAGGTTTTCGAGCCAATACAGCAGGACCAGGGGGAACACGGTCCAGCCGAGAAATAGCACGCCCACGAGCGGGAGCGCGTTCGCGATGACGAGGGCGACCAGGGATGGCGTCATGGAGCACAGCCTCTGCGAATAGCCTCCACGGCCGTTGGATTCTCGAGTGCGGATAGATCGCCCAGATCCGCCTGACCCAGGTAGGCGCCACGAATCACGCGGCGGAGAATCTTGGCATTGCGGGTCTTGGGGAGATCGCTGACGAACCGCACGGCCTCAGGGCGCAATGGCCGGCCCAGTTTTTCCGCGATGGAATCCCCAATCTCGCGCCCCAGCGCGTCGGTCGCGTCGTGACCGGGACGCAGCACCACGAACACGACGATCGCCTCGCCCTTGATCTCATGTGGCACGCCGATCGCCGCCGCCTCGAGCACCGCGGCGTGCGCCGTCGCCGCGGACTCGACCTCGGCCGGACCCACGCGCTTGCCGGCGATCTTGAGAGTGTCGTCGCTGCGGCCCTCGATATACCAGAAGCCATCGCTGTCGATGCGCGCCCAGTCGCCGTGCACCCAGACGTCCGGAAACCTGGTCCAGTATGTGGTCAGGTACTTCTCGGGATCGCGCCAGAATCCGCGCGTCATTCCCGGCCACGGCTGGCGGATGACAAGCTCGCCCACCGCGCCGCGCAGCGAATGGCCGTGCGGGTCCGCCACGTCGGCCGCGATCCCGGGAACCGGACAGGCAAGAGCGGTGGGCTTCAGCGGTGTCCACGTCGTGCAGCCGAGGATGCCGCCGGAGCATTCGGTGCCGCCCGAGTAATTGATGAGCGGCGCTCGCTTGTCTCCGACGATGCCGAAGTACCACCACCACGGCTCCGGATTCCACGGCTCGCCCGTCGAACCGAGGACGAAGAGCGACGACCGATCGTGTCGGCGCACCGGCTCCTCGCCCGCGCGCATCAGGCCGCGGATCGCCGTCGGCGAAATGCCGAGGTGCGTCACGCGATGCCGCTCCACGATCGACCACACTCGGCCCGCGTCCGGAAAGTCGGGCGCGCCGTCGTAGAGCAGGATCGTCGCGCCGTTGATGAGCCCACCGGCGATCAGCCACGGTCCCATCATCCAGCCGATGTCGGTGAACCACCACAGCAGGTCGCCCGACTGCAGATCGAACACATGCGCGAGATCCTGCGCGGCTTTGACCGGGAAGCCGCCGTGCACGTGCACCGCGCCTTTCGGCCGCCCCGTCGTGCCCGAGGTGTAGATGAGCATGTAGGGATCTTCGGGTGACGTATCGGCAATACTTTCGTCCGCGCCCTGCGCCATCATGAAGTCCCAGGTGACTTCGCGATCGCGCAGTCGGACGTTTCGCCCCAATCGCGGAACGACAATGACGAGCCGGACGCTCGGCGCGCCGCCCACGGCCGCGTCCGCCGTTTCCTTCATCTGTATCACCTGTCCGCGCCGCAGGAAGCCGTCGGCGGTGATGAGCACGCTTGTCTCGGAGTCGCGCAGCCGGCCGGCGATCGCGTCGCTCGCGTAGCCTGAGAAGATGGGGGTGTACATCGCGCCGATCGCGGCCACGGCGAGGGTAGCGATGGCGCACTCGGGCGTCAGTGGCAGGAAGATTCCCACGCGGTCGCCGGGTTTGACGCCGAGTGCGCGGAGTCCGGCGGCGCAGCGCCGTACAGCGCTGGCGAGCTCGCCGTAAGTGAGTCGCCGCGTCGTGCCCTCCTCGCCCTCGAAGATGATCGCCGTGCGCGACGAATCGTGGCGCAACGCCGATGCGACGAAGTTCATCCGGCCGCCAAGCCACCAGGTGGTCCATGGGATGCCGCGGGACGTATCGAGCACGCGGTCGTACGGCGTCTTCCACACGAGGCCGAGGTCACGATCTACGGCGCGCCAGAAACCCTCCAGATCTTCGATGGACCAGCGGTGCAACGAGGCAAAGTCCTGGTAGCCGTGGGCCGCGGCGAACTGACGCAGCCGACTGCGCGCGAGGTAGCGCTCGGAGGGGGACCAGGCGAACGACATTCAAACGAACCTAGCTTCGGCGTTGTCCTATGACCATGAACTCACTCGCCCTTGTTCTCGCCCTCTTCGCGCCTGCTCATCCGACGCTGAAACCCTCCATCCAATACATACTCCGTGTCGACAGCATCGATCTCTCGGGATGGACCGTCGAGATCCGGCTCCGGACGACGTCCGACACCGTCCGACTCGCGATGGCCGCGCATGCCGAGTACGACGATCGCTACTGGCGCTACGTGCGCGACGTCGCGGTCGACCGCGGTACGGTCACTCGCGTAGACAGCGCGGTGTGGCAGGTCGTTGCGCCGCGCGGCGCCGTGACCGTGCGCTATCGCATCGCACTTCCGCCCGCGGAACCAGGTTTGCGCGCGGCGTGGCGCCCTTACCTCACGCCGACCGGCGGGCTGATCGGCGGTCCGCACGCATTCATGTACGTGCTGGGGGCCAAGGACAGCACGGTGATGGTGACGCTCCGTCTGCCTTCCAGTTGGGAAATCGCCACCGGCTTGAGAGATGCGCTCCCACGCGGTGGGCAGGGGACGAGGCGAGGGAGTGAGCGGGAGTGGTGGTACGCCGCGACAGATGCCGCGACGCTCGTCGACTCACCGATTCTCGTCGGCCGTCTGCGGGAATGGCGCTTCCAGGAGGGCGGCGTGACGCATCGCGTCGTGTACTGGCCGCTGCCCAACGCGACGCCGTTCGACACGATCGCGTTCGTCTCCGGGATTCAGCGGATGGTGCATCAGACGTTCGCATTGTTCGGCCGGGCGCCGTATCGCGAATACACATTCCAATTCGAGGACGGCGCTTTCGGCGGCGGGCTCGAACATCGCAACTCCGTCACCCTCGGCGCGCAAAGCGCGGATCTGACACGCGATCCCAACGCGGTAATTCCGGAAACTGCACACGAATTCTTCCACACCTGGAACCTGATGGCGATCCGGCCGGTCGAATATCACGGCATCGACTACCGCACCCAGCCGCCTGTCGCGAGCCTCTGGTTCAGCGAAGGGTTGACGATGTTCTACGCCGATCTGCTGCTGCGGCGGGCCGGCATTCCGCTGCGCGATTCGACGCGCACCGCACATCTCGAGCGGCTCATCGGCAGCTACCTCGCCAATCCCGCGTACGCCCGATTCTCGGCGGAGTCGATCAGCCAGGTGGCGTACAACGTTCAGCCGGGTGAGCTGGGCGATTACAGCGCGAGCACGCATCTGCAAGGCGAGCTCATCGGCACCATGCTCGACATCACGATTCGCAACAACACGAACGGTCAGCGGTCGATGGATGACGTGATGCGACTGTTGTTCAGTCGTCAGGACGTTAGGATCGACGGCCGAGTCATCGAAAATGCCGTCGAGTCTGTATGCAACTGCGACGTGACCCCCTTCTTCGATGCGCACGTGCGCCACGGCGCTGCTATCGATTTCGACCGCTACCTCGGCCTCATGGGTTTGACGACGGGCGTGACCCGGGGACCCGCGATGTACAACGGCGAGCCGGAGCGCGACCTGCGCATCTACGGGTACGAGCCGCCTTCGCCCGACAGCGGACTGCGACTCGTTATCAGCAATCCGTCGAGCATCTGGGGCAGGGCGGGGCTGCACAGCCGCGACCGGCTCATCGGGATCAACGGCGCCCCGCTGCGCACCTGGTCCGAGCTTCGGGCGAAGCTGCAAGGCTTGCAACTCGGCGACACGGTCCGTGTCCAGGTGCAGCGAACGGCCCCAGCCCCGTTCGAGGCGACGGTCGTGGTCGCGGGATTCGAGCGGCCGACCGTGCGGATCGAACGGTTGCCAAATGCGACGGTGGCGCAACGACGTCTCGCGGAGGCGGCTATATTCTGAAGACACTCATCGTCTTCGGAGCGCCGGTGTTAGCAGACCTCAGCATTTGGCACATACTGATTTTGGTGGCCGTCGTCACGTTGATGTTCGGCACCAAGCGCATTCCGGAAATCGGGGCGTCGATCGGGAAAGGGATTCAGGCATTCAAGCGCGGCCTGCAGGATGCCGGCAACGCGATCGAAGAGCCCCCCGCTCCTCCCCCGCAGCAGCCGAAGTCGGTACCGAACACAGGCGCGCCGAAACGTCTCAGCGAGTAGCTCTATTTCGCGCCCATCGTAGCGGCCCAGGCATCCAGCCGAAACGGCCGTCCCAGGAAATGTTCGATGCTGGCGGCGGCCGGCGCTGATCGTCCGGGGTCGAGTATCGCGCGCCGGTAGGCACGCGCCGTGACGGGATCCATCAATCCAGACTTGAACTGACTGAGCACGTCCTCGGCGATCACCGCGGACCAGAGATACGTGTAGTAGGCGGCCTCGTACCCTACGAGGTGGGTAAAGGAAGCCTCCGGGTGCGATTCCCCCGTCAGCCTGGGGAGCGGAATGCTCGCGACTAATTGCGCCCGCACGATCGAATCGATGTCGCTCGTCGCGGCCGGCCGTTCATGTAAAGCAAGGGATATCCGGGCTCGCGCCAGCAGCCCTCGCAAACCAAGACCCGTGCGGGCCTCGTCGGGTTGCTGCAGCGCCGCGACGAGACTGTCTGGCAGCGGCTCGCCCGTTCGATAGTGGCGTGCGAACGTGCGGAGGACGGCCGGATCGCGGCCCCACCGCTCGAAGACAATAGAGGGGATCTCCCGGAAGTCGAACTCGGCCGGCAGTCCCGATGTGCCGAACCAGGGGCGCACCGCCATCAGATTCTCGAGCAGGTGGCCGAATTCGTGAAAGAACGACGCGACGTCCTCCGCGCCGAGCAACACCGGCTCACCCGGCCGCTGCTGCGGCAGCGACAACAGCACCGCCGAGCGCGATAGCACTCGGCCACGCACGCCGAGGCGGATCGGGGCGGTGCTGCCGCTCGGCGGTTTGCCGGGCCGGCGGCGCACATCGAGATACGCGATGCCTACGGCACTTCCACCCTCTGCGACGCGATAGGCTTCGACGTCGGGATGCCACACTGGAAGGTCGGGCGCCGCGGTGAACTGCAGACCGAACAGGGTGTCCGCGATATGGAACAGCGCGTCGCGGACACGCTCGTAGGGGAAATACGGCCGCAGAGCATTCGGCCGGGCGCCCGCTCGTCCGCGCAAGTGGTAGACGAGAAACTGAACGTCGCCGGCCTGCGGCGGCCGGCCCAGGAGCGATTCTGCCCGCGCGACGTCGCGCTGCACCGCCGGTTCGGTAATCCGCTGCAGATCATCGAGAAACCGCCACACGCGCTCCGGCGACTCGGCCATGTGATTCTCGAACTGGTAAGCGGCATAGGAGGGGTAGCCGAGCAGCGTCGCGAGCTGAGCACGAACACGCAGCAACGTGTCCACCACGAAATGGTTACCGGGCGCTCCGCGGTTCTGCAGCCGCAGCATCATTTGCCGCCGCACGCCGGTATCCTCAGCGTTCTGCAGCACGAAGCGCATGTCCTCGGGACTCACGACGACTTCGCCCGCGGGCCCGCGCCGCTGCGCCCTGAGCCAATCGCCGGGCAGGCCGCCGAGCACCGTCGTGTCCGCGAGCAAGACCGGCGCGGTGTCGGCCGCCAAAATCCTATTGAACCGCTGCTGGAGGCGCACCTCCTCATCGCGCAGTGCGGCGATGCGCGCGCGGGTGGATGAGTCGCGGTCGACGCCGTCGCGATGGTCCTGCGCGAGCAGGCGTGCCAGGTAGTATCGGGTCTCGGTGTTGGCGTGCGCGGTGTCCACGGCGAGCAAGGCGCGATACAGCCGCGGGTCCAGTCGCAGCTCTGTGAAGAAGACGCTGCGGCGCCGAACTCCCTCGGCGGCCGCCGCTCGAACCGCGGAGTCGGGATGCACGTTCGTCAGCAACCCGACGATCTGCGCGACGTTGAAGGCGATCGACATCTCATCGTACAGCCGGAGCGTGTTCTGCACCGTGCGCCGGCCGCGCACCGCCAGGATGCTGTCGCGATAGACCGTGGCCGTGGTGATGCTGCTATCCACAAGGCTGCGCACGTCGGCAGGGGTGAGCCGATCGAGCTGCAGTTCGCGCACCTGCGCTCCCGCCTGCTTGAGTGCGAAGACCGCACCCCAGATAAGGATCAATGCAATTGTGCGTTGAGCGTTCATAGACTCCTCACTCTCGCGACCAAAATGAATCTGCTGCATACTCCGCCCATGCGCACATCCCTTATAGCCCTCGGCCTCGCGGCGCTGTGCACCTCGCGCGCCACTACCCAAACCCCCGACCTCGGCACCGCGCTCCGGTGGCGCACGATCGGCCCGTTCCGGGCCGGTCGCGCCCGCGCGCTGGCCGGGACGCCGGCCCGCCCGACCGTTTTCTACATCGGCTTCGACAACGGTGGCGTCTGGCGGTCGAGCGACTATGGCAACAACTGGGTGCCGCTCTTCGACAGCGAAGCGACCGGTTCGATCGGCGCGATCGCCGTCGCGCCCTCGGCGCCCAACGTGATCTACGTCGGTACCGGTGCCGGGATCATCCGCCCCGACCTCGCGACCGGCAACGGCATGTACCGATCCAACGACACTGGCCGCACCTGGACGCATTTGGGCCTCGATGAGACACAGATGATCGCCTATGTGGACGTCGATCCGGCCAATCCCGATCGGCTCTTCGTCGCGGCACTCGGCCACCCCTACGGGCCCAACGCCGAGCGGGGAGTGTACCGCTCGACCGACGGCGGACGCACGTTCGCCAAGGTGCTGTACAAGGACGAGTACACGAGCGCGAACGAAGTGCGGATCGATCCCGGCAATCCGAGCACGGTGTACGCCGCCCTGTGGCAACAGCAGTCGACGTTTTACGAATACGCCGCGTTTGGGCCCGACTCGACGTGGCCGGGGGCGGGTGGGATCTACAAGTCCACCGACGGCGGCACGACCTGGACGCAGCTCACGGGCGGCCTGCCTCCCGTGCTCGAGGCGAACATCGCCATCGCGCCCAGCAATCCGCAGGTCATCTATGCGATGGTGGCGTCCGTGAATCCGGCAGGCGGATCGGGGCCGGTCGGGTTCTACAAGTCGAGCGACGGCGGTGCGCACTGGACACTGCGCACGCGCATCCCCGGATCTTCCCCCACGCTCGGCGACACCACGATGGCGACGGCCGATCCCCGGCCGCTCGGCCGGATCGGCGGCGGCGACTTGCCGCCCATCGTCGTCGATCCGAAAAACGACAACGTGATCTACAGCGCGTCGATCGTGATGTGGCGTACCGAGGACGGCGGTGCGAGCTGGTCGGCGGTGCGGGGGTCGCCGGGGGGCGACGACTATCAGCGCATTTGGATCGATCCGGACGATCCCAACCTGATCCTCGCCGTCTCCGACCAGGGTGCGGTGATCTCGTCTAATCGCGGCGACTCGTGGAGCAACTGGTACACGCAGCCCACCGCGGCCGTCTATCACGTGACCGCCGACAATGCGTTCCCCTATCGCGTCTGCAGCGGGCAGCAGGACTCGGGCTCACTGTGCGTCGCGAGTCGCTCCGACGACGGCGAGATCACGTTCCACGACTGGCACCCGGCCAACATTCAGGAATACGGCATGGGGGCGCCCGATCCGCGCGATCCCGATGTCGTGTTCGGCAGCGCGCGCACCAACGTCTCGCGCTACGACCGCCGCACCGGTCAGACGACGGCGGTCGGTCCCGATGTCGTCCAGCGCGGTGACAGCTTCGGCCGCAATGTGCGGACGATGCCGCTCATCTGGTCGCCGATGAACCCGAGCGTGCTGTACTACACGTCCAACGTGGTGTGGAAGTCGACCGATCACGCGCACACCTGGACGCGGATCAGTCCCGACCTCGCGCGGCAGACCTGGGCGGTTCCGGCCAGCGCCGGCCGCTACGCGCGTGGCGTGACACCGACGCCCCGCGGCACGATCACCGCGCTGTCGCCGTCGCCGCGCAGCAGCGCCGTCCTGTGGGCGGGCACCGACGACGGCAACATCCAGGTGACGCTGAATGGCGGGACGACGTGGAAGAACGTGACCCCGGCCGCGATCCAACCCTGGACCCGCATCTTCAACATCGAGGCGGGCCACTTCGATACGCTAACCGCCTATGCCGCCGCGAACACGCTGCGCATCGACGACATGCATCCGCATTTCTGGCGCACGCACGACGGCGGCCGTACGTGGAGCGAGATCAACACGGGGATCGGGCCCAACGCGGTCGCTAACTCGATCCGCGAAGATCCGCGCGTGCGCGGACTCCTGTATGCCGCGACAGACGCACAGGTCTGGGTCTCGTTCGACGACGGCGCAAACTGGCAGTCGTTGCGGCTGAACATGCCGGCGATTTCGGTGCGCGATATTCAGGTGAAGGACGACAGCACCTGCTTGTGCGCCGATCTCATTGCAGGGACCCACGGGCGTGGCTTCTGGATTCTGGATGACCTGAGCCCGATTCGGCAGTTAGCGAGATCTCGGAGTGCCGCGACCTATCTCGTGAAGCCGAACACTGCCGTCCGGGTCCGCTTCGGCACCAACGAGCCGACTCCCTGGCCGCCCGAGCTGCCGGCCGCCGAGAATCGGCCCGCCGGCGCAATCATCGACTACGCACTCGCCGCGGACGCGTCAGGGCCGGTCCGGCTGGAGATCGTCGAGCCGTCCGGCCGCGTGATTCGCTCGTACTCGAGCGATGATCCGGTCACCGATCCCGATCCGGGAGTCGATCCCGTGGCCTACAATCGGCTGTGCCAGAAGAATCCGTCCGCCCCTGATTGCGGGCTGCCGCTCTATTGGCCGGCGCCACAGGAACGGCTATCGACTCGGGCGGGCCTCCATCGCTTCACGTGGGACATGCGCTATGAGCCGATCGGCGATAACCCGCGTACGGGCGAAGTCGAAGCGACCGGGGCGGTGCCGCATCGCAGCGAGCATACGCCGACCGCGCCGTGGGCGGCACCGGGCCGGTACACGGTGCGCCTCACGGTGGCCGGGAAGTCGTACGCGCAGCCGCTCACGCTCCGCCTCGATCCGCGCGTGAAGACGCCGGCCGCCGGTCTACAGCAGCTCGCGGCGCTGACGCGCGAGATGTATGACGCGGCGGTGCGCTCTCGCGCCGCGTATCGTGACGCTCGCGCGCTGGTCGATTCGCTGTCGGGAACGCTACGGGCACAATTGGAATCGATCGCTCCGGCGGCGCGGCCGAGACCGCGAGGATTGGCTCGTCCTGGAGCGCCCACACCGCCGCCCACGCTCGAGAGTGCGAGCAACGCCGCGCTCGCCGCGGCGATGGCGATGCAGGATGCAGAGATGACGCCCACCGCAGCGCAGGTCGCCGCGTGCGCCCGGGCGCGGGCGCAGGTGAATCAGGTGTTGGCACGCTGGGCGCGGCTCCACAGGAGCCGCTAAGTCGCACGCCAGCGGCGCGTGACCTCGAGCCCGGAGATACAGGCGGACAGCCACAATATGCCCGCGGCGTAGCCGCCCACGACGTCGCTGAAGTAATGCGCGCCGAGGTAGAGCCGGCTCAACCCGATCGCCAGGACGAGCAGTGTGGCACAGCTAACGATGGCCACCTGCGCCCGGCGACTGCGCGGTCCGAGGAGTATCAAGAGATAGGCCAGCATGCCGTAGGCGATCAGCGAGACCATGGCGTGCCCGCTCGGAAAGCTCCAGCTGTGAGACAGACTCGCGCTCGCGGCATACGGCCGGGGTCGATGAATCGCGCTCTTGAGGATGTTATTGAGCAGCGCGCCGCCGACGAATGCGAGCAGCCACCCTTCCAGCACGAGACCCTGCTTTTTGATCGCGAGAAACACCGCTACGGCGAGCGCTAACGTGATCAAAACCAGCGGCGACCCCAGCGCGCTGATCGCGCGGAATATATGGTCGCCGGCAGGTCCGCGCTGTGACTGTAACCAGTTGAGCAACGTCAGGTCGAACTGCGTGATGGGATCGTTGTGCAGGACGTCTTCGGTGATCCCGAGAAAGATCCACAATCCCAGTGCGCTGAGCAGAAACCCGATTGTGAGATGGAGGCCGAGGTATTGGCCTCGCGCGAAGCGCGCCTTTATCAACGACCAGGCGCGTGTGTCACGGAGGTTAAGCGGCATTACTCCGGATGCGCGAGCGGCTTGCCGTCTGGGCCGACCTGGATCTCGGACCGCTTGGTGCCCGTGCGCACCTGCGCTTCGTAGGCGACGATCGCGCCGTGCTTGGTCAGCGACTCGACCTTGGTGATCCTGCCCCGCCCAACCAGGTGCTTCAGCCCCTCCCGCACTGGAGTCGGGAGGGAGTCGAGGGCGACCTCCTCCTCGATCTCCATCACGGAGCCGTCGGCGCCGATCAGGACGTCTCGGCCATGGCCGCGCACCCGCATCTCGACCTCATACACGAGCTGACCGTTGTCCGTCTCGCTCGAATAGCCGCGGATGGTCGCGCCCTGGCTCTCCTGGTCGACGGTTTTCTGCACCGCGGCCGGAAGGTCGGAGCGTTTCAGCTTTTTTTCTTTCTCTTGTGCAGGTGCCTGTTGTGTTTCGGCCTGCGACGCGATCGCGCAGGACAAAACCAGCGCACCGATCGTCCATTTCGTGAATCGCATGAAATCCTCATGGAGGGAGTACGGAGCGAATTCTACCTGGCCGTACCTTACAGCCGGCTTACAGGCATTTTGTGTCGGCAATAAACGCGACGGTGCACGGGCGCGTAGAATTAGGAGGTCGGTACCCTCCCTGTCCACCACTGAGGAGTCGTATGTACAAACCGTCACTCCAGACTTTCGTATTGCTCGCCGGCGCCGCCCTGGCGTGGCCCGGCGTGAGCTCGGCACAAGCATTCAAGGTCGCGAAGTACAGCATCGGCGGCGACGGCGGCACCGATTACCTGACCGCCGAGCCCGGCACGGGACGGGTGTTCGTCTCGCGCAGCACGCACGTGATGGTGATCGACGGGGCCTCCGGCAAGGTGCTCGGTGACATCCCCGACACGCCGCGCAATCACGGCATCGCGTTGGCCCCCAAGTCGGGGCACGGGTTCATCACCAGCGCCGGCGATTCGACGGTCGAGATGTTCGACCTCAAGACGCTCGCCGTGATCAAGCGGATCTCGGTTCCTACGGGCGGGCTCGACGGCATCATGTACGACGACTTCTCCGACCGCATCATTCTCACGAATCACAGCCGTCCGGCGGGCACGGTCGTCGCCATCGATCCCAAGAGCGGGGATCTCCTCGCGACGGTGCAGCTCGAGGATGACTCGCCCGAAGGCGCGGCCAGCGACGGCAAGGGAAAGATCTTCGTCAATAACGAAGGGAAGAGCACCATCCAGGTGATCGACGAGAAGACGATGACGGTGCTCGCGTCGTGGCCGCTCGCGCCGTGCGAAGGCCCCACGGGCATCGCCTACGATCGTGCCACCGACCGAATCTTCGCCGGATGCGGCAAGACGTCCGTGGTGCTCGATGCGAAGACGGGCAAGGTCGTCGCCACGATCGCGAATGGTGATGGGGTGGACGCGCTGGGCTGGGATCCCGCGCAGAAGCTGATCTACATTCCCGCGGGGCGGGACAGCAACGTCACCATCGTGCGGCAGGATGGGCCCGACAAGTACACGGTGCTCGCGACCGTCGGGACGATGCGCGGCGCCAAGACGATCTCGGTGGATACGCAAAAGCACGTGGCATATCTCTTCCAGCCGGAGTACGGTCCGCTACCGCCGGGTACGCCGCCGCCGCAGCCCGGCCAGCGGCCGCAGCGGGGTCCGGTGATCGGGGCGTACTTCTTCGCGATCACTCACTGATCGCGACGGATTCGAGTCAGGGGCGCCGCAGCGCGATGGCGTCGATGTCGAACGAAACGTCATCCGCCACGCGCACGGTGCCGCCGGGTCCACCACGGTAGGGACGGATGCCGTAGTCTGACTGCCGCACCGTGAACGTCGTCGTTGCACGCAGCGTATCCGGTCCGATGAGAGCGCGCACCGTCAGTGGGACGGTGCGCGTTCGGCTTTTCATGGTCAACGTCGCCTGCACTCGGAGGGTGTCCCCGGTCCGCTGCACCGATTGCGATGTGAGCGTGATCTCCGGGTACTGCGCCACGTCCAGTACTTCCGTGCGCATCGCCGCCGTCACTTTGCGGATTTCCGCGGTATCCGGTGGCGTCAGCACCTCGAGGCGCTCGGTCGCGATGGATACCGTCACCCGCGACGACTCCGGTTGTTGCGGATAGTACACGATGCGCCCCGAGAACTCGCGGGCTTGAATGAGATGTTCATGGCCGGCGAATCCGAACAGCCCCGACTTCCCCGTGCGTACTACGAGGCGGCTCGAGGGAGCGAGCTCGTAGACGACGGAATCGCGGGCAAGTGATTGCGCCGCCCCCGTGATGGGGATGAGAAGCATTGTAGCGTATGCGAGTGGTCTTCCGATCATTGCTCCTCGACGATCCCGCCCGGCAGAATGCTCTTTGTGCCGAACTTGCCCCGGACGCGGTCGATGGCGCGCGACAGTCCGCGGTCGCGTTCGGTTTCCTCGGACAGTATCGCAAGCTGGTCGGTCACCACGGCTTTCGCCAGGCCCGACAGCCGAACGCCGACGAGCCGCGCCGGCACCCGCCGAGCCGAGCGCAAGCTGGCGAGCAGTTCATGCGCGACACGCAGAATCACGCGGTCCGACACGACCGGCTCGGGCAGGGTGCGCTGCGCCGAGCGGGTCTTGAAATCCCAATCGCGCAGCCGCACCGCCACGGTTCGCGCCGTCAGCCCATCGCCGCGCATGTCTGCGGCGGCGCGCGTGACGAGTCGCAGCAGCTCGCGCGCGATGTCTGTGTCCTCGCGCAGATCTTTCCCAAACGTTTCGTCGCGGCTGATGCCGCGGTTCATGGTGCGATGGTAGACGTCCCCCTCGTCGCGACCGTGCACCCGATGCCACAGCCACTGCGCTTCGCGCTTGCTCATCCAGCGCTCGAGCGCCGCCAGGTTGTGGCGGAGCACGTCTTCCACGGTGATCAAGTCGTGGCGCGCGAGCCGCGCCTGGAACTTGGGACCGACGAGCGGAATGTCCGCCAGCGTGCAGGATCGCAGAAACGATTCCTCTGCGCCGGGCTCGATAATCACGACCCCGCCGCCACCGGCGCTCGGCTTGGCGCGGTCGACCGCCATTTTCGCGATGAGCTTGTTGGTGCCGCCACCGATGGAGAGCGTGAGTCCTGTCGCTTCGCGCAGCGCCGTCCGGATCCGCGGCGCCGTCATTGCGAGTGGCTCGTGGCGATAGACGCCCTCGGTCCCCGTCAGGTCGAGATACCATTCGTCGATACTCGCGCCCTCGACGACCGGGGAGAACTGGTGCAACAGCTTGCGGATCTCGGCGCTCTTCTGGATGCAGGCTTTGAAGGGCACCGGCACGCACACCGCATCGGGGCAGAGACGGAGGGCCCGCGCAATCGGCATCGCGGAGCGAACGCCGAACTTGCGGGTCTCGTAGGAGGCTGAGCAGACGACACCGCGGCTGTCGCGCGAGCCGCCGACGATGAGGAGGGGCGCTTTTCCAGCGCCGTCGGGATCGACGGCGCGCGCGACGGCGACGTAGAACGCATCAGCATCGGCCAGCAGAATCCGACGCATGGACCCGAAAGTATCCCGAAGCTGATTCAGCGGCAAGGCGGCTCTATCTTCCTGCCGCAATGAGCAAAGGTACTATCGGCATCCTCACCGGCGGCGGCGACGTCCCCGGCCTCAATCCCGCCATCCGCGCCATCACGATTCGCGCCCTCAGGGACGGCTACAAGGTCGTCGGCATTCGGCACGGCTGGGGCGGCCTGGTCGACTACTCGCGCGAGAAAGGCGCCGACAACGCCGAGCAGATTCACCCGCTGACCGAAGCGATCGTGAACCGCGCCGGCCGCACCGGCGGCACGTTCCTCCACACGTCGCGCGTGCGGCCGAGTCACCTGCCGAAAGAGCGCGTGCCGGCGCATCTCAGCGGCTATGGTGAGAAGACGAACGACATCACCAAGGATGTCATCAAGAACCTCGAGCACATCGGCATCGATGT
>JBGQKD010000014.1:0-87564 GCA_041499375.1 Gemmatimonadota bacterium | reverse complement strand
GGGGGCCGACAGGTGATGGTCGACGCCGTTGAACGTGCCGCCCGCTCCCGGCCGCAGCGCACCCGCGTCGCTGCTGGCGTGCAGGAAGTAGGCATCCACCTCACGCTGTACGATCGTGCGCCAGTTGCTCTGGTTCGCCGTTGGGAAGACCCACGCCGACAGTGTCATCCCGGTCGTCAGGTTCAGCGACGGGCTGCCGTTGACTAAGACGAGGTTACTGACGCCGTTGAAGCTCAGCGCATTGCCGTAGCGTCCCGCCGTAGACCAGGTCGCACCTGAAATCGTGCCCGTGTTGTTGTTGCCGGAAGCATCCGTCACCGTCGTGCCGGTGCCCTCGTTGAAGTTCCACGCGGCGACGAGACCCGACTGAGCCTGCGCGACTGCGGGCAGCGCCGCGACGCATAGGAAAGTGCATACAACGAGCAGCGATGGTCTGACGGTGAGCTGGCTGGGCACGTGACGCTGGGTCATGAGGTCCGTTCTTTGCATCGAACTACTTGTTCATAGAACTCGGTGGCTGAATCTGCATGCGTTCATGTCTCACGCAACAACAGAGGTGTAACACAGATGCCACAGTGGCCGACCGAAATTCATCGTCTGTTCTTGCGCCGGTCTCGCTTGCGCGCCATTCTGAGGAACATGGAGTCTTCGTCCCGGCACATTCCGTACCTGCTCGGCGCTCTTGCAATTGCGGTTGGAGCGAGCCCCGCGTCAGCAACTGCACTCCAACAAGTCGGTCGCGGAATCGTGGTCCTTCACTTCGTGCCCTCCACATCAAGCGGGTCCGCGCGCGATTGCCTGGAGGAAGGGAGGAACAACGGCGCCGGGCGAACGCTCTTCCGCGAGTACCGCGCCCGTGATGGCACGCCACTCACCATCACTGGTCACGTGGCCCTTCGGTTCAAGGCCTCGACGAGCGAGCGCCAGATTGACTCGTTGATCGCGGCAACGGGCATTGAAGCCTTTACCGCCGCCACCCGGTCGAAATGCCGCCGGTACGTGTTCAGCCTCGCGCACCCTGAGGATGACGCGACCGCGATCGCGAACGCGCTGCAGGCGACCGGTCTTGTCGTGTACGCCACGCCAGACCTCTCGGCCGGTCGGTCCGAAGCAATCTCCAAAGATTCGTTCTTCGTCGATCAGCTCGCCTTGAGCGCCTTCGCCAGGCACGATGTCGTCGCCGAGGCGGCGCCGTCGACGTACGGGATGGGCCAAGAGCTGAGCGATTACACCGGGCCGTTGATGCGTGTCACCGGCGCGACGTTGTCGGCACAGATCTCCGGGGTGAGCTCCTCCTCGAGCGCCGTTGACTTCGTCAGGTCCCACGGGATTACGACGCTGCGTCTCGAGGTACCGGACCGCAGTCCTGTCGCCAGTGTGCGCGTCATGCTCTACTCGCTCAGCGGCACGCCCATACGACAGCTGGTGAGTGAGGCGCTGCCGGGTGGCCGCTACCTCGTGGGTTGGGACGGGGTGGATGATCGCGGGCGGCGGGTTCAGCCGGGCGTCTACGTGGCGGTCATGACCGCCGGGAATTTCCGTGAGACGCACCGCCTGGTTGTGCGCTAGTCTCCTCTCGCTCGGCACGCTGAACGCGGTCCGGGCCCAATCGACGCACCTCAGCGATCTCGAGCAAGCGACCCCGGCCGCTACCGGAGACGCGGTGGCGAGCGGAGCCGCCGGCGCGTGGCGCGCACTGTGGACCGTTCCGTCCGCCGCCCCCTCGCTGCGGGGGGTGCTCCTTGGAGTAGAGCACAATGAATTCGGCAGCGTCACCACCATTCTGGCAGCGGCGCGATTCAAGGTGGGCGTTCTCTGGCAGCTGCAATTCGCTCAGTCGCAGGTCTCCGACGTCATCGACCCGGACCTCATCGCCCAGTATCCAGATCTGGCGGCGCTGCGGGTGGTGGCACGGTTCGTCGCCGTGGATGGCGTGCACACACTGGGACGCACCACGGTCTCCGCCGGCTTGCGCCAGGAGTACGACGAGTTGCTCGGCGTGCGCGCCAGAGGAGTCACGGCTCGAAGCTCGATCCGTGTTCGTGTGGGTCGCCGCACTGCGCTGGCAGGCGTCATCGACCGGGCATGGTCATCGGGCCTCGGCGCGCCAGCCGATGCGAGACTGCAAATCGCCGTCAGTCAGGATGTGATCACCAAAGCGGGGCGCGTCCAGTTCAACGCCGGAGCGCGAGTGGGGCGTCTGCGCGCATCCGAGACCAGTGAAACCGCACTCGCTCTCGGGACAACTCTTATCGTCCAGGACATTCTGTCCATCAACACGAGCGCAGGTTCCGAGCGCCTCTCGCAAGGTCCCTGGACCTGGCGCGGTACGCTCGGGATCAGTGTCGCACTCGGGTCGCTGGGAGCCCACTTCCGGTACAACTTCAGACCGGAGGGGAGGGGGTCCTCGAGAGCTGTAGCGGTCACGTATTCGCAACGCGAAGCCCAATAGGCGGGTCTCTATTTCGTCCCTCTCCTTCCCTTTCCTTCTTTGGAGCGCCCGTATGCGTTACGCGTTCGTCCTAATCCTCCTTGCCGCCTGCCGCGAAGCACCGACCACGACCCAGGAGCTCGGCACGTCCAGCTTCAGCGCACGTGGCGCGGGCGCGGTGCTCGTCGTCAACGTCAGTCGCGATACCACCGCCCAGAACGAGACCCCGCTCGCCGTCAATCCGGCGAACCCCAGCAACATGATCACCGGCAACAACGACTGGAACTACAACGACGGCTGCGGCGTCAATGCCACCTTCGACGGCGGCAAGACCTGGACGCCGACGCTACCGAGCGGCTTCATCCCGGGGATCACGCAGTTCACGAACGACCCGTCTGTTCCCGGAACCGGCCCCTACGACTTCGGCGGTGATCCGGGTGTCGCCTTCAGCCCCGATGGCAGAACGGCCTACTTCACATGCTTTGGATATCGCGGGAAGGCCGTGGCGCTGTGGCTGTCCCGCTCGAGCGACGGCGGCCGGACCTGGACCGCCGGTCGCCCCGACCATCCGCTCACGCTCGTCAGCGCGTTCCAGGGCGAAGGCAAGGCGCGAGGATCGAACGGGCAATTCCCGGATCACGAGTCCATGACGGTCGGAGACGATGGAACGATCTACGTGCCGTGGGCGCACTTTACGGGATTCAGCGCGCACTCGCCAATTTTCATCGGCGTCTCGCACGACGGCGGCAACAGCTTCGCACTCCCCGTCAAGGTCTCCAGCGGCTCGGTCCGCAACGACCAGGATGCACGCGTCGTGATCGACCCCGCGACCGACTACGCCTACGTCACTTTCGACAACTCCGTCCAGGGCGGCAAAGGCACTGCGATGTTCGTGAGCGTGTCGACCGACCATGGCGCGACGTGGAGCAAGTCATTCCGCTTCGCCACCTTCCAGAACCCGGTGTGCCTCTACCCGCCGTCCTGCTTCAACATCTCCGGCGGGCAGTTCCGCGCGCCCGGCTCCTACCCCGCGCCCGCGTTCGACCCGACGACGAACCGGCTCTACGTAGCCTACACCGATATCGTGGGCGGGAAGGCACAGATCTTCCTGACGTACGCCAACGTCAGCGACATCACGAAATGGTCGACGCCAGCCGTCGTTGCGCCGGCGTCAGGCGATCGCATCAATGTGGAGTTGAGCGTCGAGCCTTCGAGCGGCCGGCTCGACCTGATGACTAACGACCGCAGCTATAGCGGCAACACGCTGTTCGACGTCTCGTACATCACGAGCGCGGACGGCGGCAAAACGTGGTCCACCACGCGCGTCACGAAAACGAGCTGGGATCCCTCGGCCTTCGGTGTCCCGTGCTCGACCTGCGCCAACGGCATCCGTCCCTTCATCGGCGACTACGACGGGATCGTGTCGTTGCCGGGCAGCGCCGCGATGACGTGGACGGGACCTGGCAAGACATTCGGCCAGTACCCGACGAATCTCGAGGTGTACTTCGGTAGCGTCAGCCCGTAAGGCCATGACGACTCGTCGCGACTTCCTCGTCAACCTCGCTCAGGCCGGCGTCGCGCTCTCCACGCTCCGCCTTCAGTCGCGTCCGTCGGTATTGCGCGCGTCTGACCTACCGATCGGCCTCGACTGGCGCATGCTCGGCCCATTCCGCGGCGGCCGCTGCGACGCCGTATCCGGCGTGCCCGGCCGGCCCGACGAGTTCTACTTCGGCCACGTGAACGGCGGCGTCTGGAAAACCATCGACGCCGGCAGAAGCTGGTTCCCGATATTCGACGACCAGCCCGTCGCCTCGATCGGCGCACTCGCGGTTGCGCCGTCGGCGCCCGACGTGATCTACGTCGGGTCAGGTGAATCGACGCTGCGCGATTCCGTGGGCTTCGGCAATGGCGTCTACAAATCCACCGACGCCGGCCGCACCTGGACCCACCTCGGCCTCAGCGACACGCAGCACATCGGCAAGATCGCCGTCGATCCCAAGAACCCCGACGTGGTCTTCGTCGCGGCGATTGGCCACCTCTATGCCGCGAACCCCGAGCGCGGCGTGTTCCGCTCGCGCGACGGCGGCCGCACCTGGCAGAAGGTGCTCTACAAGGACGAGAACGTCGGCGCGGTCGAGGTCGTCATCGATCCGACCGATTCACGCGTGGTGTACGCGGGATTGTGGAATACGCGGCGACCGCCGTGGTTCGTCTACGCGCCGACGAATGGCCCCGGTGGCGCGATCTACAAATCCACCGACGCCGGTTCGACGTGGCAACAACTGACGACCGGCCTCCCTCCCGCCGGGATCGGACGTACGGGCATCGCCGTGGCGCCGTCCAATCCGCGGCGTGTGTACGCCGTGGTCGACTGCTTGGTGCCCGATCCCACAGCGCCGGCGCCCCCGCCTCCTGCGCCCGGACATCCCGCCCCGCCACCGCCCGGACAGGGCGGCGTGTTCCGCTCCGACGACGCCGGGGCGACCTGGCAGCGCGTCGGCAGTGACCAGGCGCTGTGGGGCCGCGGCTGGTATTTCGAGAAGATCGCCGTCGATCCGAAGGACGAGGGCATCGTGTACGTGCCGAACGTGGCCGTGAACCGCAGCCGCGACGGCGGCGCCACATGGGACGTGATCCGCGGCTCACCCGGCGGCGACGATTATCACCAGATTTGGATTTCGCCCGACAATCCGAACATCCTGATCGTCGCGAGCGACCAGGGCACCATCATCACGAAGAACGCGCGCACCGCCGATCCGCGCGACATGACGTGGAGCTCGTGGCTCAATCAGCCCACCGCGCAGATCTACCACGCCTCGGTCGACTATCGCTTCCCGTACTGGGTCGTCGGCGCGCAACAGGACTCGGGCGCGGTGGCGGTGCGCTCGCGCGGCAAGTTCGCGCAAATCTCGCAGCGCGACTGGGAGCCGATCGGCGCCGCCGGCGAGAGCGGCTACGCCATGGGCGACCCGCTGCATCCCGGCATCATCTACGGCGGCGAGGGCAGCCGCTGGGACCTCGAGACCAACCTCTCGGTCCCGAACACCTCGGCGCCCAAGGGCACCGAGACCGATCGCGGCGACTGGACTCAACCGCTCGTACTCTCGGCGGCAGATCCACACGCGCTGTATTACGCAAGCCAGTTCCTGTTCAAGACGACCGACGGCGCGCACACGTGGACGCAGATAAGCAAGGACCTGACTCGCCCCGATCCCGGCATCCCGCCCAACCTCGACGCGACCGCCGCGGAGGCCACCGATCGCAACGGCAAGCGCGGCGTCATCTATGCGGTGTCACCGTCGCCGCTGCGCCCGCCGCTGATCTGGATCGGCACCGACGACGGGCTCATCCAGGTCACGGCCGACGATGGCACGACGTGGCGCGACGTCACGCCGGCCGCCATGACCGCCTGGAGCCGAGTCACCGGCATTGAAGCGTCGCACTTCGACGAGGGAGTAGCGTACGCGAGCGTCGACCGGCACCAGCTGCAGGACTTCGCGCCGTACATCTACCGCACGCGCGATCAGGGCCGGACCTGGCAACGCATCACGACCGGCCTGCCGGATGGCGTGTACGTACACGTCATCAAGGAAGACACGCTGCGCCGCGGGTTGCTGTTCGCCGGGACCGAGCGCGGAGCGTTCGTGTCGTTCGACGATGGCGATCACTGGCAGCCGCTGCAGCGCAATCTCCCGGTGACATCGGTACGCGACTTCGTGGTGTACGGCAACGACCTCATCGTCGCCACGCATGGCCGCGGCTTCTGGGTAATGGACGACATCAGCGCACTGCGGCAGGTCTCGGGCGAGGTGCTCCAGGCCGACGCCTGGCTCTTCCGGCCCGCGGACGCCATCAACTTCATTCAGGGCGACGATAACGGCACACCCTTCCAGCGCGACGAGCCGCAAGCTCAGAACCCACCCGAGGGCGCGGTTCTAGACTTCTATCTCAAAGCGGCGGCGCCGGGAGCTGTTACGCTGGAGATTCTCGACGCCGCAGGCAAAGTCCTACGGAAGTGGCCTGGCGAGGCAGAGCCGCCGAGGGGCGGCCGAGGGGCCGGGGGGCTCCCGCGCGTCTCGCCGCTCTGGCAGCCCGTGCCGGAGGTGTTCGCAACGGGCGCAGGGATGCACCGCGTTGCCTGGCGCCCGGTCGAACCTCCCTCGCCGCCTGCGGCTGGTGGCGGAGGAGGCCCGCGGCGTGGCGGTGGCGCGCGGCTCACCGGGCCGTTCACGGCGCGGTTGACCGTCAACGGCCGGGCACTGACTCAGACCTTCATCGTGCGCCCCGACCCGCGCGTCGAACCCAATAGCCGGTAGCCAATAGCCGCTGTTACCGCCCCGCCGCCTCCCACTGCTGCCGGGTGATCACCGCGATGGGCTCGAGTTTCTTGCCTCTGAGCGCCGTGTTGATTCCCGCGAGCTCCCGTGTGACCCAGGCGTCGAAGCCGCGCTGCACATCCGCCAGCTCCCGCGCCAGCGCGTCCGCGCGCTCGATCTGGGTCTGCGTCGGGCCACCGTCGAAGAACACGATGTTGCTGTACAGGTCGGTGAGATTCTCGCGGAGCCGCTCCTCACCGGTGATCATCCCGCCCTCTTTGGTCGCAACGATCTTCTTGCGCAGCGAATCCACCACCGCCGACGCGGCACGCAGGCGCTTCGCGACGGCGTCGCCCGCCGGCAGCTTCGCGGCGCGATCATCGAGCGCCTGGCGAACGCTGTTCATGCGCTCGACCGCGAACGTCATGTCGCCCAGCGTTCCTTGCATCTTGAGCGCCAGATCGAGCGCCGCCTGACGCTCCGCCTGCGTGTGCGTTGCCCGCGGATCCGGCACGAGCACGAGCTGTGTCGTGTAGGTCGCGGTATCCTTCGTCATCTTGATCGCGTAGGTCCCCGGCAGCACGCGCGGGCCGAACGCGGCGCCGAACGCGGCACTCGCCGCGGGGGGTACTTTCGGCGGCGTGAGCCGCATCGACCAGGTGACGCGATTCAAGCCGCGGCGTTTGCTCGTCGGCATCGTGCCGAGGAGTTTACCGTTCGCGTCGAACACCTCGAGCTTCATATCGCCGAAGATGTGCCGGCGCCGCTGGTAATACGTGATGACGGCGTCACTCGGAGGGTTCGCGCCGACGAACACGGCGTCGCCGTTAGCCCAACCACCGCCCGATTGCAGGCGCTGCGCGGTCGGACGTCCCGGCAGGAACGCGACGGGGCTGGCCAGCACCTCGGGTGTGAGCGCCCGGAGCGGCGTGATGTCGTCCACGATCCAGATCCCGCGACCGTGCGTGGCGATCACGAGGTCGTTGTCGCGCGGATGAATGGCCAGATCGCGCACCGCGACGGCCGGTAAATCACCGCCCTTGTAGTGCGCCCATTGCTTCCCGCCGTCCACCGACACCCACAGGCCGAGCTCCGTTCCCAGGAACAGCACATTGCCGTTGACCGGGTCTTCTTTAATGACGTGCGCGTAGCCGCGCACGGGGCTGTCCGGTGCCACGAGGGGCGTCCACGTCGCACCGAAATCGGTCGACTTGTAAGCGTACGGCCGCGTGTCGCCGAACATGTGCAGGTCGAACGTGGCGTAGATCGTTCCGTTCGCGAAGTGCCCCGGCTCGACCGACGAGACCCACGCGTTCTTGGGGAGACCCGCGATGCTGGCGACGACATTCGTCCAGGTCTTTCCGCCGTCGCGCGTGACCTGCAGGTTGCCATCGTCGGTGCCGGCCCAGATCACCTGTCCGTCGCGCGGCGATTCCGCGATCGCGTAAATCGTCGTGTGCATCTCGGCCGCCGAGTTGTCGACGGTGATGCCGCCGGACTGCTCCTGCTTCTGCTTCTGCGGATCGTTGGTCGTCAGATCGGGCGAGATGCGCTCCCACGTCTGCCCGAAGTCCTTCGACCGGAACAGCACCTGCGCGCCGATGTAGATCGTGCCCTTTTGCGTCGCACTGATGTGAATCGGCGTGTTCCAGTTGAAGCGGAGCTTCTTCTCCTGGTAATGCGGTAACGGTTGGATGCTGCGGCTCTCATGGGTTTTGCGGTTTACGCGCCCGATGTAGCCGCCCTGGGCTTCCGCGTAGAGATAGTCAGGGTCGGTGGGGTCGGCGAACATCCAGAAGCCGTCGCCGCCGTACATGTTCTCCCACTGATGGTTCGTGATCCCGCCGGGGTACTCTGACGGGCCGACCCAGGAGCTGTTGTCCTGCAGTCCGCCATAGACGTTGTACGGCCGCTCCATGTCGACGCTGACGTGGTAGAACTGCGAGACTGGCAGGTTCTCGTTTTTCACCCACTTGTTGCCGGCGTCGTAGGAGAACCAGAGCCCGCCGTCGTCGCCGGTGATCACGTTGTCGGTGTTCTTTGGGTCGATCCAGACGTCGTGGAAGTCCCCGTGCGCGCCACCGGCAATGCCGCTGAAGCTCTTGCCGCCATCGGTGCTGACGATGAGCCCGCCGTCGGGCTTGTAGACGCGGTCGGGATTGGCCGGATCGACGATCAGGTTCGCGAAATAGAACGGCCGCCAGATCATGTTCTGACTGCGATCGAGCATCTGCCACGTCTTGCCGCCGTTGTCGGAGCGATACAGCGCGTTCTGCGGCGGCACCGCTTCGATGAAGGCATACACGACGTCCGGCTTGGACGGCGCGACGCTAACCGCCACGCGGCCCCACGGCTTGGGAGGCAATCCCGACGCGCTGGCCGACGTCAGCTCAGTCCACGTCGCGCCGCCGTCGGTGCTCTTGAACATTCCGGAGGCACTCGGCGCCGTGGCGCTGTCGCCGCCTGAACGGAACGTCCAACCGCGTCGGCGGAAATCCCACATCCCCGCATAGAGCGTCTTGGGATGCGACGGGTCCATCGCCATCATCGAGCAGCCCGTCGACAGGTTCGCGCCCCGGAGCACCTTGGTCCACGTCTTGCCACCGTCGGTGGTCTTGTAGACGCCCCGCTCGTCGCTATCGCTCCAGAGCTTCCCCGGCACGCACACGTAGACCGTGTTGGTCTCCGTCGGATCGACGAGGATCTTCACGATGTGCTCGGAGTTCTTGAGCCCCATGTTCGTCCAGTTCTCGCCGGCGTCGTCCGAGCGATACACACCATCGCCGATCGACACGCTGTTCCGCATCCACGATTCGCCGGTGCCGACCCAGATGACTTTGGGATTCTTCGGATCGATCGTGACCGCGCCGATCGACTGGACGGGCTGCTTGTCGAAGACCGGTTTGAACGTCGTGCCGCCGTTCGTCGACTTCCACACGCCGCCGCTTGCCGCGCCGACGTAGATCGTGAGCCGGGCGCCCTCGTGCACGGCATCGAGCGCCGCGATGCGCCCGCTCATCGATGCCGAGCCGATGTTCCGGGCGCCGAGGCCGGAAACCGTTTCGGAATCCACCTTGACCGCGGGTTGCTGAACCATGAGGAGCAACAGAAGCGCGTTCATGGGCGGGTCCCCCCCCCGGGTCGTACGAACCGCTGATCGTCGAGCGGGACGTTGGCCTCGATTTTGTCGTACGTGATTTTCCCACGGTCCGCGCTGCTGCTGCCCTTCGGCCCCGACTCGGAGGAGAACGGCAGGTACACGCCGTTGACCTGCTTGTAATCGCCGAGCGAGGTCTCGAACTCCTGCGGGGCGCCGCGGATCATGCGTTGCGTGTCGATTCTGATGGGGACGTAGTACTCAGTATCCAGATAGTAGAAGCTGATGTCGCCGTTCGGTCGTGTAACCTTGAGCTTGTAGGCGTCGCTCCCCTCGACTTGCTCGATGCCCTGATACTCGACGCGATTGCCTTTCGCCTGATAGTTCACGAGCGGCCCGTCGAAGTCGGCATCGTCGAGAATGCCGTGCATCTCTTCTTCACCGAGCGCCTCGGCATCGCGCTTGCCTTGCCACGGCTCGATCTTCCAGCCGTTTTTGCCGTCGTAGGCATTGATGCCCGTCATGCCCTGGATCGAGAATTCCTCGCGCACGCTGTTGGGGCGTTTGTTCTCCTGCACCACGACCGCCTCGAACCCGCCGCCGCCCGTGAATTTGCCGGTGCGACGCAGCGATTGCAGCGCCTGGATGCGGGCCATGCCGCCGGACGCCTGGACGTACTTGGCGATGAGACTGTCGGCAGACTGGGCGGGGGCGGAAAGCGGCGCCGCGCTGAGCGCGAATGCCGCGAGGAAAAGAGCAACGGTCAAACGCTTCATGCGAGGCAGCTCCTCTAGCGGGACGAACAAGATAGCCGCCGGTCGCGCGCTTGCAACCACAAGCGTACTTTCTCCGCCATGGCGTCTGTCTCGTCTCGCAACTTCCCCAACCTCACGGTGCTGTCGCATCCGTTGATCCAGCACAAGCTGACGATCTTGCGCGACAAGCGCACCAGCACGCGCGACTTCAAGCAGCTCGTGAACGAGATCGCGATGCTGATGGCCTATGAGGTGACCAAAGACCTGCCTCTCGAGCCAGTAGAGATCGAAACGCCGCTCGAGAAGATGAGTGGCAGCCAGGTGGCAGGGAAAAAGCTGACGCTCGTTCCCATCCTGCGAGCCGGCCTCGGCATGGTCGAAGGCATTTCCCAGTTGATTCCGTCGGCGCGGGTAGGCCATATCGGCTTGTACCGCAACCACGACACGCTCCAGCCGGTGGATTACTACTTCAAGATTCCCTCGGGTGAGGCGGACCGGGCCTTCTTTCTGTTGGATCCGATGCTCGCGACGGGGGGGTCCGCGGTGGCGGCGGTGAGCGCCCTGGTGCGTGCTGGGGCCCCGGTGCAACGGATTCGGTTCATGTGCCTTGTTTGCGCTCCCGAGGGAGTAAGGGCGATGCTGGACGCCCATCCGAAGGTGCCCGTCTATACCGCGTCGCTCGATCGAGAGCTGAATTCCAAGGGCTATATCCTTCCTGGCCTGGGGGATGCCGGCGACCGCCTATTTGGCACCAGGTAGGGCCCCCCGACGTAACCCTTTTGTCGTCCTCCGTGTCCCATCAGTAGTTACGAGACCAGTCCGTCACCTCGGAGCGTCGTGGACGAATCACAGCTTATTGCCCGCGTCCGCGCCGGGGATAGCGCTGCAGAGCGCGCGCTCTATGACGCGCATGTGGACCGCGTATACCGCCTGGCCTTCCGGCTCGCGGGCGACGATGCCCTTGCGCAGGATTTCACCCAGGAAACGTTCATTCGCGCGTTCGACCGGCTCGGCTCGTTCCGTGGCGATGCCGCGTTTTCGACCTGGCTGCACACGATCACGACCACGGTCGTCTTGAACGGCTTACGTAAGGTGAAGCGGTTTCGGCAACGGGAAGTAGACATCGACGACGCGCACGATATCGGCGTAGCGCAACGGCACGCCGAACCCGATTTGAAAGCGCGGCTCAAGCTGGCGATCGATGATCTGCCGGAGGGTTACCGCACGGTGTTTTTGATGCACGATGTCGAGGGTTACACACACGAAGAAATCGGCGCCGCACTGGGCGTCGAGACCGGCACGTCGAAGGCACAGCTGTCGCGCGCGCGGGCAAAACTGCGCGTGGCGCTGTCGGACTTCGCAGGAGAATGGGTGCAATGACGGACCAGCACGAAGACCCAAAATTCGAGCAGTGGCTCAAGGACGCCGCGAAGGCGTACCACGTCCCACATCCCACGCCTCGCGATGAGATGTGGAACAGGATCGCCGCCGCGCGGCGTAACAAGCACGTTATCGAGCTCCGGCCCTGGATGCGGTGGGTGGTAGCGGCCGCGGCCGTGCTGATTCTCGGCATCGGGATCGGCCGCTGGACGGCGCATCAACCAGCCGGGACCGGCACGACCACTGTTGCCGCCGTGACGGATTCGGCATCACCGTCAGAGTCCGATCTCCTGTATCAGATCGCCGCCACGCAATACCTGTCGCACACCGAGGCGTTTCTGACGTCGTTCCGCGCCGACATCGGGTCGCACCGGGCGGCGAACAGCGTGCGTTTTGCACGCCAGGCGCGCGATCTCCTGAGCACGACGCGTCTGATGCTCGACTCGCCGGCCGGCAAGGATCAGCGGCTGCGGTCGCTGCTCGAAGACCTCGAGCTGGTGCTCGTACAGATCTCGCAGTCGCAGGGCAGCAGCCATGACAGGGATCTCATCACGCAAGGCATGAACCAATCGAACGTGTTGCCCAAGTTACGCTCGGCGATTCCCGCCGGGCCCGTACCGGTGCGCACAGAAGGAGCACTCTGATGTTGTCTTACGTATCCCTCTTGCTCGCCGTCACGAGCGCCGTGCAAGCCACCGCGGCGCCAGCTCCACACGCGCGGGCGCACAAGCGCACGCGCGCGATCACGGTCACACCGTTCGTCGCGCCCGTGGCCGCGCTCGAGGCCGGCGCGCAGGCGCTGATCATGGCCCAGCCGAATATTGAGGCCGCGCAGGCGCTTCTCATGGCACAAGTCATGGCGCAGCCGGATATCGAAGCGCTCACCGCACCCGCGGTCGCCAAGGCAGCGAGGGCGCTGGACATGGCCTCGTATTCCCTGGCTGCGGCCCCCGCTGCGTTCGCCGCACCGGTGTTCTTCTGGGACGGCGATGATGACGAAGAGGTCAGCGACCCCAGGTGGCCCGATCAGGCGCAGGCCGATGTGGCCGACTCGCTCTACCGCGCCGCGCGGCAGGCGCTGAACCAGAATCAGTACGATCGAGCGGCGGAGCTTTTCCGCAGCATCCGCGACCGCTACCCGCGTTCGACGTACGTGCCCAATACCTACTACTGGCAAGCATTCGCGTTGTATCGCGCGGGTTCGGACGACAACCTCCGCGACGCACGCACCGCGCTGCAGACGCAGGCCGACCGCTACCCCAAGGCCACGACGAGCCGCGACGCCCGCGTGCTGCTGCGCCGTGTCCAGGGCGAGCTCGCTCGGCGCGGTGACTCCGACGCGGCCGAAGATGTTAATCGCGAGGGCGAAACCGCCGCACCACCTGCCATCGCCACGACTCCCGGAGTTCCGGGGGCCGTGATGGGTCCGGTGGGTCCGGTCGTCGCCGGCACGCCAGGCGGGCGCGGCGGGCGCGGGGGAGCCTGCGATGACGACGATGATGATGACATGCGGATCGCGGCGCTCAACGCGGTGCTCCAGATGGACCCCGATCGCGCCGTGCCCCTGCTCAAGACGGTGCTTGCCCGGCGCGATGCGGGATCGGCGTGCCTGCGGCGCAAGGCCGTGTTCTTGCTGTCCCAGAAGCGCACCTCAGAGACGTCGTCGTTGCTGCTGCAGATCGTTCGCTCCGATCCCGACCAGGAAGTGCGCGAGCAGGCAGTGTTCTGGTTGTCGCAGGTTCCGGGCGACGAAACGGTCGCGGCGCTCGATTCAATCCTCCGTGACTCCCGGACCGACCCAGACATTCAGGACAAGGCAATCTTCGCGCTGTCACAGCACAACAGCAGTCGTTCGGCCTCAATCCTCCGCACCTACGCCGAGCGGCGTGATGCGCCTCAGGAAATGCGCGAGAAGGCCATCTTCTGGCTCGGCCAGCGCCGTTCACCGGAGAATGCGCAGTTCCTCAAGGATCTGTATGCCAAGGTGGAGAACGACGATCTCAAGGAGAAGATCATCTTCTCCCTCTCGCAGATGGGCGGTGCGGATAATTATCGCTGGCTCATGGATATCGCCTTGAACCAGAAAGAGGACATCGAGATCCGCAAGAAAGCGCTGTTCTGGGCGGGACAGGGGCACAATGTCGATGTCGCGGATCTGGTGAAGCTCTACGACAGCATGAGCGACCGCGAGATGCGGGAGCAGCTGATCTTCGTGTACTCGCAGCGGCGCGAAGATGCAGCGCTCGACAAACTGTTCCAGATCGGGAAAAACGATCCCGACCGCGAGCTCCGCAAGAAGGCGATCTTCTGGATCGGCCAGTCCCGGAGCCCGCGCGCGGCCCAGTACCTCCAGGACCTGATCAACCAATGATCGCGCTCACACTCGCAGCTCTGGTGCTGTTCCAGCAGCCGCTAGAACGGCGCGTCGCCGCGGCGCCGGACGGCTCGGTGCGGTTCAGCTTCGCAGCCAAGCCCGGCGTCTACGGCAATGGCCCCAACATGATCAGCTGGGACTGTGACCAAGGGAATTGCCACAATCGCCAGGTCGATGGGAACTGGGACGATCACGACGACTGGAACATGCCGTGCGACTCGGGTCCCGTGCGGGTCGCGCTCACCAAGAGCAGCGGGCGCATCACCGACCTCCGGGTCTACGTTGGCGGCGAGTGGCGCGCCAGCACCTCGGCCACCGATCTCGGCACGGTCGGCACGAAGGACGCCGCGACGTACTTGCTCGCACTGGCGCTCAAGGATGAAAGCCGCGCGTCCGAAAAGGCGATCTTCCCGGCGGTGCTGGCCGACAGCGTGACGATCTGGCCCGATCTTCTGAAGATCGCGAAGGCCGACAATGTCTCGCGGAAAGTGCGTCGCTCCGCCGTCTTCTGGCTGGGGCAGGCGGCCGGCGATGCTGCGACACGTGGGCTCAGCGACCTGGTCGAGGACGGGAGTGCCGATCGCGAGGTGCGCGAGACCGCGGTGTTCGCCCTGTCACAGCGGCCCCGCGACGAAGGAGTGCCCGCGCTCATCCGGATCGCCAGGGGCAACAAAGACCCTGACCTGCGGCGCAAGGCGATCTTCTGGTTGGGTCAATCGGACGACCCCCGTGCGCTGTCCTTGTTCGAGGAGTTGCTGACCCGCCCCTAGTATCTTGTGGCATGCCTTTCTGGAACGGACGGCGTGCCCTCGGCGGGATCCTCCTTGCGATCGTCCTGATCGCCCTCGCCTGGGCGGCGGTGGTCGTGACGGTCGCGATCCACGCGGCTCAGGACGAGGCTACCGGCGCCGACGCCATCGTGGTGCTCGGCGCCGCGCAGTACAACGGCCGGCCTTCACCCGTCTTTCGTGCGCGACTCGATCACGCCGCCACACTCTATCAGCGCGGTCTGGCACCGACCGTCCTGGTCACCGGCGGCGTCGGTGTCCGCGACACGCTCAACGAAGCCGACGTCGGGCGCGACTATCTAGTCCGACTCGGCATCCCTGACCATGCAGTGCTTTCCCTCATCGGCGGTCACGACACCTTCACGTCGATCGATCAGGTAAAGCGCTGGTTCGCTGGGCGCGACAGCCGCCGCGTGCTGCTGGTCAGCGACGGCTTCCACATGTTGAGATTGCAGATCATTGCGAGACGCCTGGGGCTGACGCCATACACGTCGCCGGCGGCAGGCTCACCCATCCATGCCAACATGCGGCGCAACGCCGGGTATCTGTTCGCCGAAGGGTTCAAGGTGCCCTTCACGTGGCTGTTCCAGCGCTGAACCACGCACGGGGGCACTGATGAAACTCGACAGTAAACGAATCCACACTGGACGGGTCATAAACCTGGACGTAGATACGGTGCGCTTTCCCGACGGCTCGACGGGAGAGCTCGAGATAATCCGGCACCCGGGAGCCGCCGCCGTGGTTCCGTTTGCATCGGATCCACGGGGGGACGACCCCACGATCCTGCTCATTCAGCAGTACCGGTACGCCACGGATGGGACAGTGATCGAAATCCCGGCGGGCCGGCTGAATCCGGGAGAGGAGCCGCGGGTATGTGCGCAGCGGGAGCTGCTCGAAGAGGTGGGTGTGAAAGCCGGGCGGCTCGAGCGTCTTACTACTATATGGACAACGCCCGGCTTCACGGACGAGCGCATTCACCTTTTTTGGGCCGCCGACCTGACCGCGGACAAACATGCCCGCGAGCCGGACGAATTCATCGACGTGACGCCAAAACCGCTATCGGAGGCCTTGGAGCTCATCCGCAGCGGCGTGATTTTAGACGCAAAAACCGCGTTGGCGCTGCTTTTCGTGGCTGGTTTCGTTCTGGAGCATTAGTCCGCTCCCACTCTTCCGATCTAGATCAAATGTGGAATTGCGTCGTCCCCAGGCTGGGACAATATTCCCATTTCGCAAATCCCTGCGAGTCGTAACCGGTTACGCGATAATGAGTTACTTCCACAGCCTGGGAGGCACGGTTTGTGCCAAGTCCACATAAAGTGAGTCAAGGCAGCGGTTTCCGTGTTCCCGTTCGAAACGCAAGGGTAGCTATGCGGACCACACTCAAGCGTCCCACACCGGCGATTGACCCTCAGCGTGCGCTGCAGCGCGAGGCGCTGCATGAGCTGGATGATGGGCAGGTCGTGATGCGACACCTGGCAGGTGAGCCGCAAGCCTTCGGGGCCCTGGTGGACCGCTATCAGACCCGGCTCCTCAATTTCGTCAATCGGACAATCGGCGACCGCGAGCGCGCTGAAGACCTCGTGCAGGAAGTGTTTATCCGGGTCTTCCGCCATCTGCACCGCTTCGATCAGACCAAGAAATTCTCGACATGGATCTACACGATTGCCTCGAACCTCGCGAAAAACGAGCTGCGCAACCGTAGCCGCAACCCCCTGGTGCTGTTCCAGACGATCAAGAAGAACTGGGAAGCCGATCATCGGCCCCTGCAGTTCGAGGATACGACGGCGCGGCCGGATGATCTCTATCGCAAGCGGTTCCTGAAGGACGCCGTCGACCAGTGCGTCCAGCGGCTGCCGGAGCACCACCGGGAGGTGTTCGTGCTCCGCGAGCTCGAGGGGAAGAGCTACCAGGAGATCGCCGAAATCACGGGATGCAATCTGGGGACCGTGAAGAGCCGGCTGAATCGGGCCCGCAACAGCTTCGCCCAGCTCATCGGCCCCATCCTCGTTTAGCTACAACCTGGCCTGTTTCCACCCCGGCTGCGGAACTCCCCGTGGCCGGGGTGGTACATTTCTCCCATGCTTTGCAGGGAATTTCTCGAGCGGCACACCGAGTTCCGGGACGGGCTAATCACGTCGTCTCGGGAGCTGCGTCGCTTTGCGCGACACATGGCCCATTGCACCATGTGCCGACGCTATGACGCCACGATCCGTGAAGCCGTACAAGCCTTGCACGCCGCATCGCCCATCGCCCCCTCACCGGACTTTCGCCAGCGCCTCGATGCGCGACTTGCGGTCGAGCGCCGCCGGGTGCCGCGGCCGCCTGCGCACGCCGGCGTGTCCGCAACGATACTGGTGCTCGCCGCATTTGCGCTCTTCTTCTTCGAGCTCGCGCAGCGCCCGCGCATCGCGCGAGCGCCGTTGCTGCCTCCGGTCGCGTTCCCCAACCCGGTGGCCAGTGCAGGCTTGCCGTTCGTCTCTTTCCAAGACCCCCGCGCTCGTGTCGTCAGCGGAAATCCATATCCGTACGGCACCACGCTGTTTACGCCCGCGTCGGCCTCACGTTAGCGACGTTTCGGCCTTTCTCCGGGCACAGGGGCGCGGTAACTTCGCTGGATGGCGGTGCTCACCCTCGATGCGCTCCTTCGCAGTCTCAAGAAGGGCGCTCCCCTCCCCGAACCCGTCTACCTGCTGCACGGTGACGAAGATGTCCTCAAGGACGAGGCCATCCGCGCCCTGGTGGATGCCACGGTGGGGTCCAGCCGCGACTTCAATCTCGACGTTCGTTTCGCCCCCGATCTAACTCCCGAATCGTTTCATGCGCTGGTAAACACGCCGCCGATGCTGGCGGAGCGGCGCGCCGTGGTGATTCGCGGAGCGGAACAGCTCGGCAAACGAAAGACCAAGTTGCGCGACGAGGTGGTGCGGTACCTGGCATCGCCCAATCCCACCACATTGCTTGTGCTCGTCGTCGCAGCGGGCGAGGAGCCCGACGCCGATCTTGTCCGAGCGTCGACATCGGTGGCACTGGACGCGCTCGCGGCCGAGCGGGTACCTCGCTGGCTGCAACACCGCGCATCGTCGCTGGGACTCACACTTGCCTCGGATGCGACCGAGTTGCTCCTCAAAGCAGTCGGCAATGACTTGAGTACGCTCAGCCGCGAGCTCGAGAAGCTGGCGTCGCTGACGGCAGAGGGAGGCCGTTCGGTAACGGCCGAGGATGTGTCCAACCTGGTAGGGGTCCGTCGCGACGAAACCGTCTTCGACTTGGTGGAAGCCGCGTTGGAGCGACGTGTCGCGCGCGCGGCCCAGCTCGTGGAGCCGGTGCTCGAGCAGGCAGGGATGAGCGGCGTCAAGATCGTGTCCCTGCTCGGCACCCACTTGGTGGGGACCGCGCTCGCGCGCGCGGAGCGCGATCGGGGCGTCCACGCCGCGCGCTTGCCGGACACGATCTACCGGCAAATGCAGAGCGTCCGGCCGTACGGCGTGCGCAGCTATAAAGAAGAAGCCGCACGCTGGGTCGCCTGGAGTGCGTTCTGGACCGCACGCGAGCTGGGGCGGGCCCTCCGCGCCGCGCTTGCCGCGGATAACGCGTTGAAGACGGCAACCGTGTCTGATGACCGGGGAATCGTGACTCAGCTCGTTCTAGGATTTGCGGCGTCGAAGCGAGAGGCGGCGTGAACCGACTGCTCATCGGGCTGCTGCTTTTGGCCGTCCGGCCGTCCGGCCGTCTGGCCGCACAGACGGACGCCCGTCTCGTCGAGGCACTGCGCCTGGCGCAATCGGGTCAGGTGGATTCCGGCCGCGCCATCGTACGCCGGCTGCTCGCGTCCCTCTCACCGGGCGATTCGGTGTTTCCGCAGGCCCTCCTCGCCGCCGCGAAGATCGCCCCGGACGCCCAGACGGTCTCCAGCAATCTCAACCGGATCGTCGTCGAATACGGCGCAGGTCCGTGGGCGGACGACGCGCTCCTGCTGCTCACGCAGCTCTACTTCGCTCAGCACGATCCCGTCCAGACCGCCCAGACCGCCGAACGGTTGAACCGCGACTATCCGGATTCGCCGTTCCGGCCGCGCGCGAATTTCTACGGCGGGCGCGCCTACTTCGACCTCAAGAATGAAGCGCGAGGCTGCGAGCTGATCCGAAACGCGCTGGATGGCGCAGGGGACGACGTCGAATTCAAGAATCAGGTGAGCTTCTACGCGTCGCGCTGCAGTCCCCCAGCGACTCCCGTCACCACGACGACGACAGCAACCTCGACGCCGGCATCGCCCGACACGTCAGCCAAAGTGCCGTCGACGCCGCGCGCCTACGCCGTGCAGGTCCTCGCCGTCAAGAGCGCGGCTCAGGTTGACGACATGCTCACCCGTCTCAAGGTGATGGGCTTCGAGGCGCGCGTCGTGCGGGACTCGACCGGATTCTTCAAGGTCCGGGTGGGTCGCTACGCGACGCGCGAGGAAGCGCAGCGGGCGCAGGCACGCCTGAAGCGAAAAGTCGGCGGGCGGCCCTTCGTGGTGGATGAGCCGTGACAGCAATGACCGAAACGCCCCTCATGCAGCAGTACCGTGACATCAAGGCCCGCCACCCGCAGTCCATTCTGTTTTTTCGGATGGGCGACTTCTACGAAATGTTCGAGGACGACGCCAAGCTCGCCGCACGTGAGCTGGGCCTCACCCTCACCTCGCGCAATAACGGCGGCGCGGCGGAGGTCCCGCTCGCGGGCGTGCCGGTGAAAGCCGCCACCGAATATCTGCGGCGCCTCATCGCCAAGGGGCACCGGGTTGCCATCTGCGAGCAGATCGAAGATCCCAAGCTGGCCAAGGGCGTCGTCCGCCGAGCCGTGGTCGAGACGGTGACGCCCGGCACGGTCCTCACGGACGACTGGCTCGTTCGCAATCGGAATAACTATCTCGTGGCGGTGGATCCCCGCGGCACGACGGCGGGAATCGCCAGTCTGGACATCACGACCGGTGAGCTCATCCTCGAGGTCGTCCCCGCGGCTGACGTCGACGCGGCGCTCGGGCGTTACGAGGCCCGCGAGCTCGTCATACCCGCCGACCATCCCGTGAGGGTGTCCGTCAGCACCCTGACGACCCGCGAGGCATGGGAATTCGACCCGGCACTCGCGCAGGAAGACCTCACGCGCACCTACGGGATCGCCTCGCTCGATGGGCTGGGCGTCGGCACCGACGATGGCCCGGCCATCGGCGCCGCCGGCGCGTTGCTGCGCTACGCCCGCGAGCTGAAGCCCGGGGGCCTGCCGCACCTCGCGCACCCCACCATCGTACGGCGCGGCGACGTGCTGCCGCTCGACGAGATGACGCGGCGCAATCTCGAGCTCGTCGAGCCGCTGCGATCGGGTGGAGACACCGAGGGCGCGACGCTGTTGGGAGTCATCGACCGCACCCTGACCCCAATGGGCGGCCGGCTGTTGCGCCGTTGGCTGCTGGCGCCGCTGGTGGATCCAGCCGCGATCAACCCGCGACTCGATGCGGTCGCCGTGCTGGTTGGCGACGGCCGCGGCCGCGAGCGGCTGCGCGAGGCATTCGACGGCGTGCGCGATCTGGAACGCCTGGCGGGACGGGCCGCCCTCGGGCGGGCCACTGCGCGCGAGATGGGCGCACTGCGCGATTCGATCCTGCGGCTGCCGGACGTGGCGGGCGCGATCGGCGGGTTCGACGGACGCGAGCGGTCCGCCCTGCTCGAAGCGAGCGCCCACGAGCTGGACCTCCTCACCGACATCGGCGAGGAGCTGTCGCGCGCGCTCGTCGAGCACCCGCCCGTGCAGCTCGATGACGGTGATGCGATCAAGCCGGGCTACGACTCGGGCCTCGATGACTTGAAAGCCGCGCGCGACGGCGGCAAACAGTACATCGCGGCGCTGCAGTCGCGCGAGCGCGAGCGGACCGGCATTTCGTCGCTCAAGGTGGGATTCAACAAGGTCTTCGGCTATTACATCGAGGTCACGCACACTCATCGTGACCGCATTCCGCCTGATTATGAGCGGCGCCAGACGCTCACCGGCGCGGAACGCTACGTCACGCCCGACCTGAAAGAGTACGAAGCCAAAGTCCTCGGCGCCGAGGAGCGCATCGCCGCGCGCGAGGCTGAAGTGTTGGACCAGCTGCGGCGCCGCGTCGCGGAAATGATCGCGAGGGTGCAGGCGACCGCGGGTCTCCTGGCGCGGCTCGACGCCTGGGCCGCCCTCGCCGACGTCGCCGAGCGCGAGCGCTACGTGCGCCCGGAGGTGACGAGCGAGTTCGGGCTCCAACTCGAGGGCAGCCGGCATCCGGTCGTCGAGCGAATGATGGGGCGCGAGGCGTTCATTCCCAACGACGTGACGCTCGACGAGGCCGGGCGCGTCGTGCTTCTCACCGGGCCCAACATGGCCGGCAAGTCCACCTTGCTCCGTCAGGTCGGGCTCTGCGTCGTGCTCGCGCAGATCGGTTCGTTCGTGCCGTGTCGCCGCGCGAGGATCGGGGTCGTTGATCGGCTGTTCACGCGCGTCGGCGCGTCCGACAACCTGGTGCGCGGCCAATCGACCTTCATGGTCGAGATGAGCGAGACGAGCGCGATCCTCCACGCCGCTACCGGCCGGAGCCTGGTGCTCCTCGATGAGATCGGGCGCGGCACGTCGACCTACGACGGCGTGGCCATCGCTTGGGCGGTCACCGAGTGCCTGCACAACAGCATCGGCTGCAAGACGATCTTCGCGACGCATTATCACGAGCTGACGCAGCTCACCGAGGAGCTCGAGCACGTCCGTAACTTCAACGTGGCGGTGCGCGAGGTCGGCGAGGAAATCGTGTTCCTGCACCGGCTGGAGCCGGGCGGCGCCGACCGCTCCTATGGGATTCACGTCGGCCGGCTCGCGGGACTGCCCGCTCCGGTCGTCACGCGCGCGTGGCAAGTCCTCAAACTGCTGGAGGCTGGTCACCACGTGGCGCACCAGCGGCCCCCTTCGCCCCTCGATGCCACGCAGCTGGGGCTGTTTGCGGCGCCAGCCCCGGACCCCTTACTACTCGAGCTCGACGGTCTCGACGTCAACTCGCTGTCGCCGCTCGATGCCTTAAATCGACTCGCGGCGTGGCAGAAGCGCCGGAAAGATGGAGGCTCCTGACGTGCGATCGATGTTACTCGTCGCGCTCGTCCTGACCGCGTGCCGCGGCGGATCACAGCAGTCCAGCGGGCAGACGAGCCAGGCGGCGCCGCCGCCCGAGTCTGAAGCGCCGGTCGCGCTCAATCCCGACGTACCGATCGCGTATCCTCCCGCGCTGTTCGAGCAGAAAGTCGAAGGGGACGTGACGCTGCGCCTCTTCGTGGACTCGACGGGCAAGCTCCTCCCTGAATCCACGCGCGTCGCAGAGCCGAGTGGCTACCCCGCGCTCGACTCGGCGGCGCTGGCCGGCTCGACGACGCTGCGGTTTGCGCCTGCGAAGCGGCACGGCGTCGCGGTGGCCACGGCGTTCCTCCAGCCGGTCGAATTCCGCCAGGTGGGCACGACACGCACGGGGACGGTGACGCTGCCTCCGACACCCGCGCCGACGCCGCCACCGGCTGCTGCTCCTCCGCCCGCTGCCAGACCGAGACCCCGTCCGCCGGTCGTCCGGCCGGACTCAACAGGGGCCGACACAACCAGGGCGCGCCCCGCGCCCGTCGATACGACTCACCCACCTTCTGACACAACCAAGGCGCGCATGGACACGAGTGCCACAGCACATTAAGCCGTACGCCAACGTCCTCGAGACGATCGGCTGGACCCCACTGATCCGGATCAACAAGGTCACGCGCGGGATCCGCACGCCGGTATTCGGGAAGGCGGAGTTCTTCAATCCGGGCGGGTCGGTCAAGGATCGCATCGGTCTGGCGATGATCGAGGCGGCCGAGCGCGCGGGAAAACTGAAGCCCGGCGGTTTGATCGTCGAAGCGACGTCGGGTAACACCGGTGTGGGATTGGCGATCGCGGCGGCGGTGAAGGGGTACCACTGCATCTTCACCATGCCGGACAAGATGTCGCAGGAGAAGGCGCGGCTGCTGCGCGCCCTCGGCGCCGAGGTCATCATCACCCCCACCGCCGTGCCGCCCGATCACCCGGACAACTACATCATGAAAGGCCGCGCCATCGCGGCCGCGCACGAGAATGCGATCTTCGCCGACCAGCACTACAACCCCGTGAATCCCGACGTGCACTATCACACGACGGGACCGGAGATCTGGGAGCAGACCGAGGGCAGAGTCACGCATTTCGTCTGCGCGCCGGGCACCGGTGGCACGGTAAGCGGCGCGGGCAAATACCTGAAAGAGAAGAATCCCAGGATCCGGGTGGTGGCGGGTGATCCCGCGGGATCGATCTACGCCGACTACGCCAGGACTCGCCACAAGAGCGATGGAGCGCCGTACAAAGTCGAGGGCATCGGGGGCGACAAGATTCCCACGTCACTGCACTGGGATGTCATCGACGAATGGGTCGTCGTGAGCGACAAGGACGCCATGCAGATGGCGCGCCGGCTGTCGAAAGAAGAAGGGCTATTCGTCGGCGGGTCGACCGGCGTGAACGTCGTGGCGGCGCTCGATGTGGCGCGCCGGATCGATGATCCCAAGGCACTCGTCGTGACCGTGCTGGCCGACACGGGCGAGCGCTACCTCAGCAAAGTCTACAACGAGGAGTGGCTGCGCGAGAACCAGCTCATCGACGACGAGCGGCTGACGGTGGGGCGGCTCGTGGCTGCCAAGAACAGCGACGCTCCGCCGTTGATTCACGTGGCGCCGGAGGCGTCCGTCCGCCAGGCGCTCAATCTGATGTCGACCTACAACGTGTCGCAGCTGCCGGTGCTGGACGGCGATGACGGCGTGGGTGCCATCTCCGAGCAGGCGCTGATGGCCCGGGCGATCGGCCAGCCGAAGATCCTCGACAGCGCCGTGCGGGACGTCATGGATCCGCCGTTCCCCGTCGTCGACAGCGAGTCGCCCGTCGCGCTATTGACCACGTTGCTGTCGCGGACGACGCCTGCCGCATTGGTGCGGGGCGGGCGCAACGGCACGGTCCTGGGCATCGTCACGCGCTACGACCTGCTGCACCAGCTCGCGGGCATCCGCTGATGCGGATTACCGTGCTGACGGGTGGCGCGACCGCGGAGCGCGCCGTGGCGTTTGCCAGCGCCTCCCAAATCGTGGCCGCACTCCGCGGCCGCAAGCACGAGGTCCGCGTCGTCGATCTCGCCGGCGGCCTCCTGGACGACCGCGCCGAGGGTGAGCTGCTGGGGGGCGCGGTGGGGCTCACGCCGCCGGACGTGGACGCTCTGGCGGAGCGCCAACGGCACATGCTGTCGGAGGGGCTGGCCGAGCTCGAACCGGTCCGGACCGCCGAGGTGCTCTTCCTGGCGGTGCACGGCGGCGCGCTGGAAGGGGGCACGCTGCAGGCTGTGCTGGATGTGGTTGGGGTCCCCTATACCGGCAGCGGGCCGCTCGCGAGCGCGCTGGCAATGGACAAGGATCTCTCCAAACGGCTGTTTCGGGCGACGGGCGTGCCCGTCCCGGCGTGGTTCATGGCCCCGGTGGGCCCCGAGGACGTGAGCACGGGTCTGGGCTGGCCGGTGATCGTCAAACCTTCCAAGCAGGGGTCTTCGGTCGGCCTGACGCTGGTGAAGAAGGCACAGGACTTGGACAATGCGGTCAAGCTGGCGGAACGCTATGACGACGAGGTCATGGCGGAACAGTTTATTGCGGGGCGTGAACTGACCGTAGGGGTGCTCGGCGACATGCCACTGCCCGTGGGCGAGATCGTCCCCAAGCATGAGTTGTTCGACTATGTGACGAAATACACACCCGGAATGTCGGATGAGACCTTCCCTGCGAAGATTGATACGCTGCTAGCCCGACAATTGCAGGAGTATGCGGTGATGGCGCACCGTGCCTTGAAGCTCAGCGGCTATTCACGGATCGACTTCCGGGTGAGTCCCGAGGGAGACATCTTCTGTCTCGAAGCCAACTCCCTGCCGGGAATGACCCGCACAAGTCTGTTTCCTCAGGCCGCGCAGGCCGCGGGCATCCCCTTTCCCGAGCTCTGTGAGCGCATCGCGAGCTTGGCTCGGAACAACAGGGCAGTATAGGGGGGATAAAAAACCAAACGCCCCAAAGGACACGTAGGAGATCAGATGGGCCCGCAGCGGATGTACGGTTTGACTCCATGGGTACGGCGACTGCTCGTCGCCAACCTGCTCGTGTTTCTCGTCCAGAACACGCTGTTCGCGACGAATCCCAACTTCGCCAAGGCGTTCGCATTCAACCCACTGGTCGCCTGGGACCAACCGTGGACCTTCGTCACGTACATGTTCCTGCACGCGGGGATTCTCCACCTCGCGTTCAACATGCTCGTGTTGTTCGTGTTCGGCTCGTCCGTGGAAGAACGCATGGGCGGCCGGATGTTCATCGTCTTCTATTTGCTCTGCGGCATTGGTGGAGCGGCCGCCTCGTTCCCGCTGACGCAGGCCGTGGTCGTCCCGCAGGTGCTGGGCGCCTCGGGCGCGGTGCTCGGCGTGGCCGTGGCGTTCGCCTGGTACTGGCCCGATCACCCGGTGTTCGTCTTTCCGCTGCCGGATCCGATTCCGGCCAAATGGCTCGTCACGTTCCTGGTCGGGCTTGATCTCGTGATCGCGTTGCTTGGCGTGAGCGACGGCATTGCCCACCTCGCTCACCTCGGCGGTGTGGCGACCGCCTTGCTCTACCTCAAGGGGCAGGACTGGCGGGCGACGCGCGGCGAGCGGAGCGGACGCCACCCGCCCGAGTCGAGTGTGCTGGTGTCGCAGCCGCCCCGTGTGAGTCGCAGCGGGGCGATCCCGCCCTCCGCTCGAGCGCCCAAGTCGCGCGGTGCCTCCGACGCGCGCGCCAACGCCGAGATCGATCGCGTGCTCGACAAGATCATCGCGAGCGGCGTCGACAGTCTGACGCCGGCCGAGCACAAGTTTCTCACCGAAATCAGCCGGCGGTTGCGTACGCCACCGAAGGCGTAGTGTCAAGTCGGAGTCGGTAACAGCCGAGATTGATATCCGCTGGGCGCCTTCCCAAATTGGGCGGCAACCAGCGCAATGCTCGTAAATCTCGTTCCGGAGTTCCTCGCGACGCTGGCCGCGCCAGACCCTTCCGCGGCGTACCACGAGTATCTCGATCGCCATCGTCCGGTGTTGAGCGCCTACTGGCAGAATTACGTGCTCGATCCCGAGTCCCCGCATGCCGAGCCGATCATCGAGACGGCGCTGCGCGCCGATCGCTCCGATCTCAAACGTCTGCTCGAAGACGTCGACGTGGTCGCGGTGGCCGAAGACGCGCTGCGCCGCGCGACCGAAATGCTCGAGGCTGATTGCCCGGTCGATCTCTACGTCATGGTCGGCGTGGGCGCGGCGAATGCCGGGGAGCTGGTCATCGCTGGACGCGGGATCGCGTTCGTCTGCCTCGAGCACTTCACCGGGCGGGCGAACGCGCAGACCTACGGCATGGGACTCGCGCCCGAGCTGTTGCCGCTGTGGATCGCGCACGAGGTTGCCCACGCGCTGCGCTATACCGCGCCCTCGAGCCGCGCGGCGATGCGGCGCCTCGTCGGCGAGCTGGGTGGTTATTACGACGGATGGGAAATGGGCTCGCGCGCGACGTTGCGTGAGCTCGTCGTCAACGAGGGCGCAGCGATCGCGGCCTCACAGGCGGTCGCGCCCGGCTTCGATCCGTGGGAGTACTTCGGCTACAACCGGCGACAGTATCGCCGGCTGCGTGAGCTCGATGCCTTCCTGCGCCGTGCCTCTCTCGCGGACCTCGACTCGACAGGTCTGGGTTTGCGTCTGCGGTATCTGTCCGGCGGCATGAGCCCGGCAGCTCGGCTGCTCGCGGGCAAGGTTCTGCCCGAACGCTCCGGCTACTACCTCGGTCTCCGCCTGGTCGAGAATTATTTCACCGAGCATGGGGCCGCGTCGACTGTGCGGGCCGCCGTCGAAGAGCTGCGACAGGCGGACGATCGCGCATCGGGTATCCAAACCGCGTGAGCCCGCGCGGAAAAAAGCCGCCCCCGCCCCCGGCCCCGGCCCGGCCCCCACCCTCATCCTCCCCGTCCGCATTCCCGCCGGGAGCGGAGCGCCGCCGCAATCGCCCGCTCCGAGAGGGGCTGGATGAGCTCCTCAGCCACACGCGGGACATTGCCCGCCGCGCCAAGACAATGACGCCGGCGGAGCTCGACTACGCCCAGCAGCGGCTGGAGTGGCTCGCGGATGAGGTGTGGCGGGTGGCAACAGGCGAGGCTCCCCCGCCCGAGTAGATTACCCGACTATGGGGACCCGAGGCGAATTCAAGGTAGCCATCACCAAGGAAGACCTCGTCTTCGCGGCCGCGCATTTCATCACGTTTGCGGGCCATCGCTGCGAGAAGCTGCACGGGCATAACTATCGAGCCAGCCTCGTGGTCGAAGGCGGTCTCGAGGAAGACAGCTGGTTCGTCGTGGACTTTTCCGCGGTCAAGAAAGTGATGCGGAGCCTGACGGCGGAGCTCGATCACCGGGTGCTCCTGCCGCGCGACAATCCCAAGCTGGCGATTACGGAGGAGAAGGGCACCGTGCGCGTGGCTTTCGAGGGTCAACCGCGCTACGTCTTTCCCGCCGGCGACTGCGTGATCCTGCCGATCCCCAACACGACCGTCGAAATGCTCGCGCAGTATCTCGCCGGCCGCGTGCGCGGCGAGCTCGGTTCCCTGAACCTCAAGACAATCGAAGTGGAAGTGGAAGAAAACTTCGGCCAATCAGCGAGCTACCGTGAAACCCTCGACTAAACTTTCGCCCGCAGAGATCGCTGATCGCCTGAAGAGCCTGTCCGGTTGGAAGCTCGAGAGCGGTGCGATCGTTCGGGAATACGCCACCGATGGCTGGCCCACCACGCTGATGCTCGTAAATGCGATCGGGTTTTTCGCGGAAGCCGCGGACCATCATCCCGATCTCGCCGTGAGCTGGGGGAAGGTGCAGGTGAAGCTCTGGACGCACAGCGCCGGCGGCGTCACGGCAAGCGACATGGAGCTCGCACAGTTGATCGAGCAGACGGCGCTCTGGCGGCCACCAAGCGGCAGCGCGCTGCGCGGGACGACGAAGAAATTCGTGGGATCGTGACCCTCGTCCTACCTCTCGTTCCTGCCCCGGACCCCTTCGGCACCTGCGTTCGCTTCAGCGGACTCCCCTACCTCCTCTTTCTCGATAGCTCGGCGCAAGGCGCGCTGAGTCGATACTCCTTCCTCGCCGCCGACCCGATCGCGGTCGCGCGCTCGCCGGAAGCGGCACGCGACATGCTGCGCGCGCATCAGCACCATCCACTCCCCGGTCTGCCGCCGTTCCAGGGCGGCATTGCGGGCTATCTGGGCTATGACTGGGGTGCCGAGCTGGAGCGCGTCGTCCGGCCGCCCGCGGACCGCCTGTCGCCCTCCCTGCCCGACGTCGCACTCGCCCTGTACGACTGGGTGATCGCATGGGATCATCGGGAAGAGAAGGCGTGGCTCATCGCAATTGGGAACGACGAACGTGCGACGGCACGCACCGCCTGGGTCCGCGACCGGCTTCTGGCGCCCCCGCCCCCGCCGGCCATTCGTGATCACCCCGTGGCGGCACCCGAGCCACCTCGATCCAACGTGCCGCGAGCCGAGTTCGAAGCCGGCGTGTCGCGCATTCGCGAATACATCGCCGCGGGCGACGTCTATCAGGTGAACCTGTCGCAGCGCTTTCACGCGCCATTCGCGGGCTCGGCGCTGGCGCTGTATCGGCGGCTGCGCGCCCGCAATCCCGCGCCGTTTGGAGCTTATCTGGAGTTCGCCGGAGCTCAGGTCGCGAGCATCTCGCCGGAGCGGTTTCTGCGACTCGACGCCACGACGCGCGCGGCGGAAGCGCGGCCGATCAAGGGGACCCGCCCGCGCGGATCGACGGCGGCCAAGGACGCCGTCTTGGCGCGCGAGCTGCTGGAGAGCGAGAAGGACCGCGCCGAGAACGTCATGATCGTGGACTTGCTCCGCAACGACCTGGGCAAAGTCTGCCGGCCGGGGTCGGTGCGGGTCCCGAAACTCTTCGCGCTCGAGTCGCATCCGACCGTGCACCATCTCGTCTCGACGGTGACCGGTGAGCTCGTGGAGGGCGCCGACGCGTTCGACTTGTTGCGGGCGGCGTTTCCGGGCGGCTCGGTGACGGGCGCGCCGAAGATTCGCGCGATGGAGATCATCGCGGAATTGGAGCGGGCACCGCGCGGCCTGTACTGCGGCGCGATCGGCTACGTCTCGGCGACCGGCGCGATGGACTTCAACATTCCGATCCGGACCATCGTTCTGCAGGGCGGGAGCGCGACCTTCCATGCGGGCGCAGGCATTGTGTGGGATTCAGAGCCCGCCGCCGAGTACGAGGAAACGCTCGCCAAGGCGCGCACGATGATCGAGGCGCTCACTTCCCCACGCAAAATGCCGCGAACACGCGGTCGAGCACATCCTCTGGCGTAACCGCTCCAATCAACTCGTCGAGGGCCAGCACCGCGGCACGGAGATGGGTTGCCGTCGCCGCCGCATCCACGCCACCCGCGCGCGCCGACCAGAACGCATCGAGCTCCCCGAGCGCACGCTCCAACGCGGCGCGATGGCGCGCGCGCGTCACGACCGGCTCGACGTCACCCAGCGCGAGCAGCTTCCCGAACGCGACTTCCGCCAGCCGCCGGCGCAGCTCGGGCAGGCCGCGGCCGGTGACCGCCGACACACCCTCCCCCGTGATATCCGCTTTCGTACGCACGACGACGACGGGAGCGGTAACCTGCGCAAGAAAGGCCGCGCGAGACGTGTCGTCGCGCTCCTCACAAAACAGGACCAGGTCCGCCGCGGCGAGATACTTCTTGCTGACCTCGATGCCGAGCTGTTCGATTCGCTCGCCTGCGTCCCGCAGCCCGGCGGTATCGACGATGCGAAACGGGAAGCCCTCGATCACGGCGTGTGCCTCGATCGCATCGCGGGTGGTTCCGGGGATCTCCGTCACGATCGCGCGCTCGGTACCGAGCAGCGCGTTGAACAGCGACGACTTGCCGGCGTTGGGACGGCCCGCAATTACGAGCAACGCCCCCTCACGCAGCCGCTCTCCCTCAGGGGCGGTTCGGAGCAAATCGGCGACGCGCCCGCGCACCACCTCCCACGCACCACGCACGCGTTCCGGCGAGACGGGACCCTCGTCTTCCTCGGGAAAGTCGATGTCGTAGGCGATCAGCGCCTCGAGCTCGAGGATTTCGCTGCGGAGTGCCGTCAGCCGGTCGGACAGGCCACGCTCGAGCTGCTGCAGCGCCCGGCGCCGCTGCACCGGCGACCCGGCATCGATGAGATCCGCGGTCGCCTCCGCCTGGAGCAGGTCCATCTTGCCGTTGAGCACGGCGCGGCGCGTGAACTCGCCCGGTTGCGCCGGACGCGCGCCGGCGGCCGCCAAGGTGGCGAGCGCCGCGGCGGGCACGACCAGACCGCCATGCGTCGACATCTCGACGAGGTCGTCGCCCGTGTAGGAGTGGGGAGCGGGGAAGCAAGCGACGAGACAGTCGTCGACCGGCTCACGGGACTCGGGATGCAGGAGCCGCGCGCGGAACACGGTGCGTGGCGGCGTCGGGTGAAAGGGATCCAGGCAGCGGGCGGCGATGGCGAAGGATCCGACGCCCGACAGGCGAATCAGCGCAAGCGCTCCGCGACCCGGTGGCGTCGCCAGCGCGACGATGGGGTCGGAGAGCAGTCTAGGTCTTCGGCGGCGGCTTCGGAGGAGGGGGGGGCGTCACGACACGAGCTCCCCCGGCAGTCACGGGCGCTTCGCGCAGGCGGCGCTTGGCGATCATGTATTGCTGCGGAATACTGAAGAGATTCTGTGCCGCGTAGTACAGGTTCAACCCGGACGCAAAGTTCAGGAAGAGCAGCGTCAGGACGATCGGCATGACGTACACCATCATCTTGGTCTGCGGGTTCGGCGGCACACCGATCTGGCCCACCTTGGACAGGGCGAACATCGACAGCCCCATGATGATCGGAATGATCTTGTACGGGTCGGGGCGCGACAGATCCGGGAGCCACAGGAACGGCACACCGCGGAACGCGATGGTGTTCGCGAACACGAAGAACAGCGCAAGCAGCACCGGCATCGGGAGCAGCATCGGGAGGCAGCCGCCGAACGGATTGACCTTGTGCTCCTTATAGATGCGCAGCATTTCGCGCTGCAGCCGTTCGGGGTCGTTCTTGTACTTATCCTGAGTCTCCTTTATCAGCGGCGCGACCGCCTGCATGCGGATCCCCGACTCCATCGCCTTCTGGTTTAGGGGCCAGAGGACGATGCGAACGACGATGCCGAAGAGAATCAGCACCCACCCATACGCGAGATTCAGGCGCTCGTGCATCCACAGCAGCACCGTGAGGACGATCTGCGACACCGGCTGAATGATCGGCCGGAAGATGCCGCCATACGGGTTGGCGTCGTCCAGATCGTGGCCCATCCGCGCCAGATGCCGCGAATCGAGCGGACCGGTGAACACCTGATATCGGAAGGTCCCGGCGGACTGCACCGGCATCGTGACAAGAACGTTGGCGCGCGTTGCCGCTTTGCCGCTGCGGGGTCCGCCGATGGCGATCGCGCCGGCAAATGTCGGTTGCCCCTCCTCCAACGCGAGCGCGGCAACGAAGAAATATTTCGACTTGACGCCGACCCACTCGAACGGGCCGTTCAGGATCGTGCGCTCGCCCGGCTTGATCCTGGAAAAGTCGGTGCGCTCGGTTTTGGACGCCTTCGTGACGACGGAGTAATGGCGATAGTCGTCCAGCGAATCTTTCTCTGCAGACCGCAGTCCGTCGGAGAGGTCGATCAACAAGATCGCGCCGCCGCTGCCCAGTCCCGTCACGGAGCCGTGCACGTCGAAGCGATACTCCTCAGGCACGAAGCGGTACTCGAGTGTCACGTGGGACCCGCGCAGCTCCGCGTCGAAGCGCAACGGTTTGGCACCCTGGCCAGCGGAGACCACGATACCGGGCGCGTCGGGGCTCGGCTGGAAATCCCAGTCGTCGAGCGACACTGTGTCGCCGCTCGGGAGAACGAGGCGATGGCGCAGAAAGGCGTCGCCGGGCGGCACGAGCTGCACCGGCTTCACAGAATCGCCCGGGGCAAATGATTGGTACTGCAATAGTTCGGCGGAAACGAGACGGCCCCCTCGAGTGCTGAAGCCGAGGCGGTACAGAGGCGATGTCACCCAAACGACGCGGCCCGTGTCGACGGATGGCCGGATCGGCGGATGGGCGGATGGCTGCGGCGCAACCGCCTCAGCCTGTTGCGCCGAGTCGTGCACCGCAACGCTATCGGCCGTCCGGCCGCCCGGCCGTCCGACCGGCTTCTTAGACGGCCAGATGAGCGACGGCGCGACCGCCACGATCATCATCAGCACGAACGCGATCAGCAGATTGCGCTTATCCACGAACAGTCCTACGGGACGGGATCATAGCCGCCCGCGTGGAACGGATGACACTTGAGGATGCGTCGGATCCCAAGCCAGCTCCCTCTCAGCGCTCCATAGCGCTCGACTGCTTCGTACGTGTAGCGCGAGCACGACGGCTCGAACCGGCACTGCGTGAACACCAGGTGCGACAGTGTGAGCTGGTACCCACGGATGAGTGTCATTACGGCCCGACGCGGCAGTCGTTGCAGCGTCACGGCAGCGTCTCCACGGCGCCCGTCAATTCGGCGCGCAGCACTGCAAATGAGGCGGTGTACGCCGAGCGCTTCGCGCGAATCACGAGATCGACGGCGGGAAGATTTCGCAGCACGTCGCGTCGCAGGATCTCACGCAACCGGCGCCGCAGCCGATTGCGCGCCACGGCCGACGACTGATGCAGGGGAACGATGAGCCCGAGGCGCGCGTGACCCAATTCACTGTGACGCCAGGCCAGATCGAGATGCTCCGTGCGCCTGCGGCGACCTGCTTCCCAGCAGGCCGTGAGCTCCGAGCCGCGCGTGATACGCACGCGGCGCGGGTACCGCTCCGTTTACCGGCTCCGGTGTTTGGATGGAATGCGGACGACGAGCTGCTTGCGGCCCTTCTTGCGTCGGCGAGATAATGTGGCACGGCCCCAAACGGTTTTCATCCGCGCGCGGAAACCATGCTTATTGATGCGCCGCCGATTCCGCGGCCGATATGTCGGGCCCATGAATTCCTCGTGTAAGGCCGGGAAAGTTACCCGGCTCGTGACGCGCCGGTCAAGGTTGACTTTTCCACATGCGGCCCGTACTTTCGGGCCGCCCTTGCTGGACGTCCTTCCTAAAATCAGAAAATCGTAATGGAGCAATCGGTAAACGAAGCTTGGAAGCGTCTCCTCGACGAAGCTCGACGTGAACTTCCCGAGGCGACAGTGCGCACGTGGCTCGAGCCAACCGAGCCCATCGCACTCGACGAGGGCCGCCTCATTCTCGGCGCGCCCGATCAGTTCGCCGCTGAGTGGAATGAGTCCAAACACGCGGTGTTATTGGCGCGCGTCGCCGAGCGAGTGCTGGGAAGGCCGACGACCGTCGTCTTCCGCGTCCAGGAGGACCGGCAGCGGCGCCCGCAGATGGATTTCTTCGTCGCGCCACGCGAGAGCACGGCGACGGCAACCGCCGCCAACATCGGGACCACACCGCTCAACGAACGGTACAGTTTCCAGTCGTTCGTGATCGGGAAGTCGAATGAGCTCGCGGCGGCCGCGGCACATGCCGTCGCCGAAGCGCCGGGCAAGACCTACAACCCGCTCTTCATTTACGGCGCGACGGGACTCGGCAAGACGCACCTGATGCAGGCCATCGCCCACGCCGTTCTGGAGAGAAATCCCGAGACGCGGCTGCAGTACTTCGGCGCCGAGCAGTTCATCAACGACGTGATCGAATCGATTCACGCGCGGACGATGTCCGAGTTCCGCCGGCGCTACCGCAACGACGTGGATCTGCTCCTCGTGGACGACGTGCACTTCCTGGAAGGCAAGGAAATGACCCAGGAGGAGTTCTTCCACACCTTCAACGCGTTGTTCGAGGCGCACAAGCAGATCGTGCTGACCTCGGACCGGCCGCCCAAGGAAATCCCGGGGCTCGAGGACCGGCTGATCTCGCGCTTCGAGTGGGGCATGGTGGCCGACATCGGCCATCCCGATCTCGAGCACCGCATCGCCATTCTCCGGAAGAAGGCCGAGCAGGATCATCTCGAGCTCACGATTCCGGACGACGTGCTGCGCTTCATCGCCGAGCACATCCGCTCCAGCGTGCGCGAGCTCGAGGGGTGCATCATCAAGCTCCTGCTCTTCGCGTCGCTCAAGAACCGCGAGGTCACGATCGAGCTTGCGCGTGAAGCGCTGTCGGACAAGATCCGCCAGGGTGAAGAGGGGTCAGGATACGGCGGCGGGAGCCAGTCGGCGCCCAGCATCGACCGCGTGCAGGAGGTGGTGGCGCGGCGCTGGGGCGTGACCCCCGAGGGCCTCCGCTCCAAGGCCCGGACTAAGACGCTCACGGTTCCGCGTCAGGTGGCGATGTACCTGGCGCGCGACATGCTGCAGATGCAGCTCGTCGAGATCGGGCAGGCGTTCGGCGGCCGGGACCACTCCACGGTGATTCACAGCGTGGACAAGGTGGAGCGCCAGATGATGCGCGACCGGACATTCAAGGAGCGTGTGGAGATGGCGCGGCAGGAATTGTCCGCACTGTAACCAACATTCGGGAAATGGGGAAAACGGCGCAGGGTGTGGGTGATGGGGAAATCGTCAGAGCTATCCGCAAAGCGCCAACAGTCCCAACAGTACGCCAACATCAGGTGACGGTAGGCAGGTGATGCACCAGTTGCGGTTTAACGACATCGCCCACATATCCCCGGTGTCTACTACTACTACTAGTATTTCTATATAGAGAAGCAGTAGTAAAGACTTTCCCCATTTGGAGACGACGCGCCCGGCATGAAGTTCACGATCACGCGAGAACAGCTGCAGGAAGGCTTGGCCGCAGTGGCGGCAGCCATCCCCGCCAAAACGACGCTGCCCGTGCTGTCCAACGTCCTGGTCGAGGCCTCGAAGCAAGCCGGCGGCTTGCGTCTGTCGGGTACCGATCTCGACATCGCCGTCAGCACCACGGTTCCCGCCGAAGTCGATGCCGACGGCGCCGTGACCCTGCCCGCCAAGAAGCTGGTGGACATCGCCCGTGAGCTGCCGTCCGGCCCGGTGCGCGTGACCGCGGCCGGCGAAGCGCGCGTCTCGATCGAGTCGGGACGCTCCAAGTTCAAGCTGCTCGGGCTGCCGCGGGAAGAGTATCCGTCGTTCCCCGCCGTGAAGTTCGAGAAGGCGTGGAAGGCGGCGGCCGGCGTGGTCCACAAGCTGGTCGGTCACGTGGCGTTCGCCGCGTCGACGGAGGAAAGCCGGCCGATCCTGAACGGTGTGCTCTGGGAGCTGCGACCCGATCGCATGCGGATGGTGGCGACGAACGGGCACCGGCTCGCCAAGATGGACGTGCCCGCGACCGGGGGCTCGACCGCCGACTTGATCGTCCCGCCCAAGGCGCTCGAGCAGGTCCGCCGGCTCTACCCGGGCGACGCCGAGATCGAGCTTGCGAAGAGCGACAACCACATCGGGTTCCGCGCCGGCGGCACGCTCGTCTTCTCTCGGCTGATCGAGGGTCCGTATCCGAATTACGAGCAGGTGATCCCGCGCGAGAACGACAAGCAGGCGACCGTCGATAAGGCCGCGATGGCCGCCGCGCTGCGGCGCATGAGCGTCGTCGCAAGCGACCAGACGCATCGCATCCGCCTCGCGTTCTCGGGCGGCAACGTGAAGTTCTCGGTGCAGACCCCGGACCTGGGCGAAGCGCAAGACGAGCTCGCGGTGACGTACGAGGGTGAGCCGCTCGAGATCGGCTTCAACGCGATGTACCTGCTCGAGATCCTCAAGTACATGCCGACCGACGAGGTGCGCTTCACGTTCAAGGCGCCGGAGCGGGCGTCGACGATCGAGCCGGTTGGCTGGAACGATCCAGCCTCGTACATGGCGCTGGTGATGCCCCTACGGCTGGTAGACTGAAAGGCGCGGACCTGCACTACTAGGCCACAGACGCATCGCGGGATTTTGTGTTGAGTCGACGGGACCACCCGAGTCTGGGTGGTCCTTCGTTGTATCGGGAATCACCAGCGTGTCCGGGATCGGTGGAAGAATCGGTGGCTCAATTGGGGCGATTTGCGGTATCGAGTCCTCGTCCGCGGGTGGGACTGGTGTCTTTCCTCCGTAATACCGCGCGAGAATCAGATCCCGACGCGCAAGCATGCGGGCGGGGCGGAACGCCGGGTTTGAGGTGCGGGGCTGCGGCAGCGTGGCCGCCAGCGCCGCGGCTTGCGCGTCGCTCAGTCGAGACGGCGGCACACCGAAGTACGCGGCACTCGCCGCCTCGGCGCCCCAGATGCCAGGGCCCCATTCCGAAGTGCTGAGATAGAGCTCCATGATTCGGGTCTTACTCAGCGCCAGCTCGAGCCGCAGTGCAGTAACCGCCTCTTTGACTTTTCGGAACAGCGAGCGGGACGGCGACAGATAGAGATTCTTGGCGAGCTGCTGCGTGATCGTGCTCGCGCCGCGGTGCCCACCGGCAGCCCACGCGTCTCGCAATTCGATGAAATCGATCCCGTGATGCGTTTTGAATCGCGAGTCCTCGGCGATGATGATCATGCGCTCGAGAACGTGTGTATCGTCGCGACGGCCCGTCGGCCCTACCGCCCGTCGGCCCGACCGACAAGCGTCGCGCAGTCGCATCATCGCGGTGCAGCGTGGCTCGTGCGTCCGCCACCACACCGGCGGCGGCCAAACGCCGAACAGCCACACCACAAAGAGTGCGGCCATCCATAGCACAACACGTCGGGCAATCCTATCTTTTTGCACCGCCATGGACCTCGAAGCCCTCCAACGGCGCTTACAACAAGCGCTTGGCTCGGAATTTACCGTTGGCCCGCTGCTGGGTCAGGGGGGCTTCGCCGCCGTGTTTCGCGCGCGCGACAACGTGCTGAATCGCGATGTCGCGGTGAAGGTGCTCGATGTCGAGCTCGCGCCGACCGCGACGGCCGCCCAACGCTTCATGCACGAAGCACAAACCGTGGCACGCCTCGAGCATCCGCACATCGTGCCGATTTACAAGGTCGGCCGGCACCAAGAGATCTTCTACATCATCATGCGGTGCATCGACGGTCCGTCGCTGGGCCAACTTCTCGAGACGCAGAAGAAGCTCGACATCGGCGACGCGGCGCGTATTACGCGCCAAGTGGCCGACGCGCTCGCTTACGCGCACAGCCACGAGATCGTCCACCGCGACATCAAGCCGGACAACATCCTGCTCGACAAGAGCGGCCACGTGCTGGTGACGGACTTCGGTATCGCCAAGGCCGCGCAGGCGGCGAAGGAGAAAAAGACCGGGGCATCCACGCAGCTCACCAGTGAAGGCGTCGTCGTCGGCACGCCGCAGTACATGAGCCCCGAACAGGCGGGCGGTGATCCGCTCGACGGGCGATCCGACATCTACTCGCTCGGCATCGTGCTCTACCAGATGCTCGCCGGCGCGCCACCCTTTGATGGCCCGTCGTCCGCCGACATTCTCGCGCAGCAGCTCACCGAGGCACCGGAGCCGATTCGCCGCCACCGCCCCGACGTGCCGGAAGAGATGGCGCTGGTGCTCGATCGCATGCTGGCGAAGAAGCGCAATGAGCGCTTTCAGATGGCCAGCGAGGTCAGCCGTGCGCTGGTGGGCGCGCTTCCGACCGCGGCGCGAGATCGCGTGCACATCCCGCTGCGGCGGCGGCTCAAGGCAATGTTCTACCGCTCCCTGGTGGGACTGAGCGTGGCGGGATGCCTGCTGTTCATCGCCTTTGCGGGCGGCGGCGCCGTCGTGGCGTACTACGTGTTCAGCAAGCCGCCACAGGTCGCGGCGCGGTCGCCGTTTCCTGATAGCCTCGCGCGCATGTTGCGCGACCGGCGCGCGCTCCTTCCCGGAGACGCCGGGATGTTCGCGTACCGGCCCGCGGGACAGGAAGACACGACCATGCTACTGCTCACGCGGCGCCGCACCGTCGTGGTCACGCCGCATGAGGTGCGTTCCTACGCGCGCGACAGCGTGCGGCGAGACATGGATCTCATTCTGCATGGCGGTTTGGCATTTCGACTGGCGATCTACGGACGGCACTCGGCAACGGTCGCCGATACGGTCTACCGCAGCCTCTCGTTCCGCGACATGGTGCAGCTCAGAACGCAGCTCAACCGGGCACCCGAACCCGCGCCTGCGACACGTCCTGCCGTGCGGCCGCGCGTGACTGCTCCGCCACCACCTCCGGCGCGTCCCCCCAAGTCCCGGTCGCCGCCACGAAGCCGCACACGCACGCGACGGCCGTCCTAACGACGCCTGGTACTGGCTTCCCGCGACACCAGTCCGTACACGCTGAGGGCATCGATCCCAGAGACATCGCCGGGCGTGGACGCGACGGCGCCGAAACGATTCTCCCCACCGATTGACAATCCCAGTGCGAAGGCACCGCGCCGCAGGCCGTTATCCGTATCCAGCCGGGCGATGATCTCGACCGGCCAGCGTGAGGACGTGCTCGTGGTCCGCCAGGCGAGACCAAAGGCATAGGATTCGATCGAGTCCCGCGTGATGCGCGCGTCAGTCGACACCGCGAGGGCGCGCACGGGACCCGGACGCCACGTCAGGCCGGGAATGAAGGTGAACTGCTGTCGCAGTCCACGCACGATCGGCTGGCCCAGGTTCGCCGCGACCGCGCCCACCGTGAGCTGAGAGAGGGCCACGTAGGACACGCCAATATCCCAGCCGGTCGCATTCACCCCGTTCCCGCTGTAGCGTGCGATGTCGAACCCCGCGGCGAGCCCCTGCGTCCCTCCCGCGAGTCCCAGGCGGAGCGTGGTGCCGCGTACGCCGTTGTCGAGGAAGTCCCGCTGATACCCCAGCGACAGCCCGCGCGAGTTGAACCCGGCGTTTATCTGGCGCAGCCGCCCCCGGGCGCCGGGATCGCCGACTCCCACTTCCGCATACACCGATGCTTCGCGCGCCACGCCGAGGCCCGCGGGATTGACCCAGATGGCGCGCGCGTCACGGACGTCGGTCGGAAAGAGGTACGTGGCGGAGCGGTTGGGGGCGACGGACTGGGCGGATAGCCGGATCGCCGGATTGGCGGATTGAGCGATCGCAATGACAAGGATCAATCCGCCGATCCGCCGATCCGCCGATCCGGTCACTACGGAAGAACCGTCACGGTAGTCCTCGAGACCTGCGTGCGCGGAATCGTCATCGCCTGAATCGGCAGGGTGATCGTCATCGATGTCGAATCGCGCGATTCGCCGCCCACATACCGTCCGTCTGCGGAGACAAAGTCGAGCCCGGTACGGACGCCGCTCCCCGCGACCTCGAACGGCTGGCCCGCTTGTTGGCCGCCTCCCTTGATCGTGAAGTCGGAGGCGACTTCGACGCGCAACACTCGCGTGCCGTTGTGATCCTCCCACGCCGCCGCGCGTGCGCGATTGACGCTCGTGACCGTCACGCTGCCTGCGGCGCGGTCGTTCTCGGTTGTCGTGTCCGTCCAGGTCGCGCCCAGCGCCAACCCGCCCGGCGGGATTCGCGGGAAGAAGTTCTTGAACGACCCGACGATCGGCGAGAGCGCTTGGGCCGCCACACTGTCCGACACACTCTGACTGCGGAACTCGCCTTTGGGGGTCAGCCGTCCCATGAACGACAGCGCCTTCGCCGCCGCCAGGTTGATGCCCATGGGAGGCGTGGTCCCGGAATCAGGAACGAGGGAATCGATCGTGATCGTCGTGGGATAGCCGAGGCTGTCCGCCGGCCCGGTGATCGTCACGCCGAAGAACGCCCGCAGTCCGAAATCGAGCGGCTGGCGCATGCCTTGAAACTCTTGATCGATGTGAACAACCGTGCGCATCACGTAACGCTGCGCGCTCGGTCCCAGGCGCAGTCCCTGCGCTGCAGCCGGCGGCGGAGCGGGGGGTGGTGCGGCGGGCCGATTCCCCGGCGCCGGTATCGTGGTTGGTTTGGTGTGCGAAGCACAGCCCCAGATGAGAACCGCCAGAACAATCAGTGGCCGCCGCATTCTACTCCTTGGTCTTGGTACGTCCGAAAATGGCGACCACCTCGGTCTCCTCGCTCGTCACCTTGAGCAATTTCCATCCGCGTTTCCGCATGTCGGTCCGCCAGGTGATGAGTTTCTCCCACTCTTCGGCGGTGGTCCGAAAGACACGCAGATCGGCGACGTTCTCCCAGTGGGGTGGATAGGGAGCGTGGGATGGCTTGGTGGTCACGGGGGAGGAAGTGGTGAGACCATAAGCCGAGTTCTGTTTACTCGTTGGTACGAGCAGATGGTCATCTCTCTGGGATGGCTGTCACCAGCCATCTCGTGCGGCCTACCCGCAGCTCAAACGACCCGGGCCGGGTCTCGCTGCTTATTTGGCCTTGCTCCGACCGGGGGTTGCCGTGCCGTGCCTGTTGCCAGGCACGCGGTGGGCTCTTACCCCACCGTTTCACCCTTACCCTTTGGATACAAGGGCGGTCTGTTCTCTGTGGCCCTGTTCCGTCGCCTCGCGGCGCCCAGGCGTTACCTGGCGGTCTGCCCTGTGGAGCTCGGACTTTCCTCGATGGACCCCTCTTGCCGATCCACCGCGACCATCGGCCCCACCACTTCCAGAGCAGGAAATTACCGGCCCATAGGGCAAAGGGGCAAGGCTTTACCTCACAAAGCGCCGGATCACGCGACCCAAACTGTCGGTCGCGGCCCCGTCGAGCCAAAATCCGGCGTGCTCGTTGAACGCGGCGAATCGCAACCGTTGCCATTCGCTCGGAACGAACGTGGCGCGGTCGGGCTCCAACCCAATGGCAGAGAGTGCGTACACGCCGCGCTCCCGGTAGCGTCGCATGAGGTCGCGTCCGCGCCGCTCCTTGAGCCAGAGCAGGACGGGAGCGTCCGGACTGGAGAAGCCGCGCAACAAGCCCAGTGTGAACCAGTCGGCCGGGACGTCGCTCGCGTGGAACGCGAATCGCAGATCGGGATGCAGCCGCCGCAAATCGGCGCGCAGCACGATGGCGCGCTCGGCGACCGCGGCCTCGAGCCCCTTGTAGTAGCCGCCCAACCACCCGCGCTCGAGCAACGTGTCGTACCGAACCACCGGCGGCAGTGCCGCGAGCCGCTCCACTTCGGCACGGTCCAGACCCAGCGCCGCCAATCCCACACGGTAGTCCGCGTCACAGAAGCCGCTGCCGCGGTAGTACGCCATCGCGCTGTCGAGATCGAGCGCGACGCCGGCGAGGACTTCAGGGCGCGCGCCGCCGAGCCGGGCCATGACACGGTAGGTGGGCCGCAGCGCGCCGCGCCAGTACAGCGAATCGAGCCCGCACGCGATTGGTATGAGCCTCCCATGCCGATCCACTTCGTCGGCGCCCTCAGACCGGATCTTCGCCAATGCCACGGCGGGGAACCAGCGGATGCTCGTCGTCTGCAATCGGTCGGCGGTGATCTTCCAAAGGTTGCGCGTACTCACCGTGTCGAGGATCGCGGCCTCCGGAATCGTCGTCGCCAGCGCGTTCAAGGCAGCCCCATCCACGAATCGCAGCAACGAATCGAGCGCCGGCAGCATGAACCGGCTCCACAAGACGCGCATGCCTTGCCGGTTGATCCAGCTGGGGACCACGACGGGATCTTCGCGATTGGTGGAGACCGGTTGCGGCAGCACGATCACGGCGCTGTCCGCTGCGGCTGGTGGGGCGAGCGGCGGAGGATGGACGACGACGTGTTCCGGGCCCTCGGCGAGCCGCAGCGGCGCGGGTCGGCCGGCGGCGCCGATGCCGGCCCACTCGGCGGGACGCCGCGTCCAGCGGGCGAGCGCAACGAGAAAGTCACGCGCGCGGGAGTCGGCATCGGCCGATGCCAGCAGGCTGCGGCTCGCCACGACGATCAGGCCATCCTGAACGCGGCTCGCCGCGACGAGCGCCGTCCCGCCGCCGCGCGCCAGAGTCTGGCTCTTATCGCGAATCTGCAGCGGATAATTCCGCCCGGCGGGGAATGGCGCGAAGCCCGCGTTGTCGAGGGCCGAATGCGGCAGCGGCGTGGCGTCGAGCAGCTGCGCGCCGCCCGTCCCCCCCCCCGCCCCCCCCGCGCCCCCCGCCCCCTCTGCGATGGCGATGCCGGCGCCTTGCGACGCGAGCCACTGGTTCATGATCCAGCGGTCGAGCGCGCCGCCGTCTTCGGTGTATGCGAGCACCACGACGCCGTCGCGGCGGATCCACTCGGTGAGAATCGCGAGATCGCCGATCGTCAGCGCGTCGGATAGGCTCTCGGGCTGGCGCCCACCGAGGACGAGCACGGTACGATAGCGCACGAGATCCTGCCTGGTGAGATGCGGATAGAACCGGCGGTACTCCACACGGTAGCCCGCCGCGTGCCACGGGGCTGCGGTGGCTTCGAGGGTGAGGGGATCGGCGAGCGTCAGGTCAACGACGAGAAGGCGACGCGCCTCCGTCTGGCAAGCTGCAACGAGCAACAGCAGGAAGAGACACAGGCGCCTCACCTTCGGGGCTCGACCAGACGGTTGTACTTCCGGAGCGCAGCGCGCAGCCGTTCGTGCGGCAGCGCGTACACGCGCATGCCGTTGATGCCCGTCATCGTCTCGGCCGCGACCATCGCGTTGACGATCGCCTCTTCGGTCGCCTGAATCGTGGCCTCGAACAGCGGGCTGATCCGCTCGTTCGGCAGCATCGTCACGCTGACGTTGGCATCGGGCTTCGCGGCGCCCGGGTTGGCGGTCGAGAAGGCGACGAAGATGTCGCCGGACGGGTTTCCGCCCGTTCCGCCCAGCCGGCCGACGCCGAGGGCGGCGCGCTTGGCGATGCGCTTGAGCTGATGCGGCAGCAACGGCGCGTCTGTCGCGACCACGATGATGATCGATCCCTTCTCGGCATCCACGCAGCGGCGGCCCGCTCGCGTCGTCCCGGGCAGCGAGTCGAAACACGGCAGCAGGTCGGGAATCTCCTGGCCGACGGGGACGCCGGCGATCGAGAGCCGGGCGCGCGACCCATAGTTGCATTGCACGAGGACACCGATCGTGTACCCCCCACGGTCGGCGGGGAGCCGTCGGGATGCGGTGCCGATCCCGCCCTTGAACTGGTTGCAGATCATGCCGGTCCCGCCACCGACGTTGCCTTCCGCGACCGGCCCGCCGTGCGCGCTGTCGAGCGCCGCGAACGCGTGCGCTTTCGTCACGTGAAACCCGTTGATGTCATTGAGCGAGCCGTCCCACGTTTCGGCCACGACCGGCAGCGACCAGTCGAACTCGAATCCTTTGCGCACGAGCCATTCGATGACGGCATCGCGTACGACGCCGACACTGTGGGTGTTCGTGATCATCACCGGCCCGGCGAGGAATCCCGATTCCTCGAGCCACGTCGTCCCGGTCATCTCGCCGTTGCCGTTCAGCGTGAACCACCCGCCGAAGACCGGATCGCCGTTCGTCGCGCCGCGCGGGAAGATTGCGGTGACGCCGGTGCGCACTGGACCCTGCCCCACGACGAGCGTGCCCTGGCCTTTGATGATCGTGGCGTGGCCGACGGTGACGCCGGCGACGTCGGTGATGGCGTTGAGGGGACCGGGCGTGCCGTCGAAGGGGACGCCGAGATCGCGGGCGCGCGGACGACCTTGTGCCGGGAGGGCGGACGGGAAGAGGAGCAGCGCGAGCAGCCATCGCATCTCAGGTCACCAATGCATAGGGAAGCAGGGCGTGCCGCATGTCGGCCGCGGTTTGCCAGCGCGCCTCGCGGGCCTTGGAGAGGGCTTTCATCACGGCATCGCTCAGCGCGCGGGGCACGTCGCGCCGCAGCTTGCGCAGATCGGGTGGGGGCGCGTGCTGCTGCATGTCGAGCACCGCCGCCGCGCTCGCGGCGGAGAACGGCGGGCGGCCGGCGAGCGCTTCGAACAGCAGGACGCCGAGAGAATAGACGTCGGTCCTGCCGTCGATGTCCGGCGAGCCGCTCGCCTGTTCGGGACTCATGTACTCCTCGGTGCCGACGACGAACCCGCTGCGCGTCACCCGGTCTTCGCCCGAGCTCGCGATCGCGCGCGCGATTCCGAAGTCGACGAGAATGGCGCCGCCCTCTTTCTCTGAGAGCACGATATTGTCGGGTTTGATGTCGCGATGCGCGAGTCCGTGATCGTGGGCGTGGCCGAGCGCGTCGAGGACCTCAGTGGCGACCCGCACCGCGCGATCGATCGGCAGGGTGCGCTCGCGCCGCATGACCTGCCGCAGCGTCTCACCCGTCACGAACGGCATCACGAACCAGAGCAGATAGTCGGTTTCGCCGGAATCGAGCAGGGGCGCGATGTGTGGGTGGTTCAGCTTGGCGGCCCAGCGGATCTCGCGCAGGAAGCGGTCGGCGGCGACGGAGACCGTGAGCTCGGGATGCAGCACCTTGATCGCGACCTTGCGGCCACTTTTGTCGAAGGCGCCGTACAGCGTGGCATTGCCGCCCCGCCCCACCGCGGTGATGACGGTGTAGCGGTCTCCCAACGCCTGACGCACCCGGCCGATAAGGTCGCGAGCCACCGCGGCACAATAGGCGGTCCCGGAACGCAAAAAGGAAGGGCGGCTCCGAAGAGCCGCCCCGTTTTCATCATCCGCCCGGCCGCTAGGAATTGTCCTACTCGATGCCGGACGGCAGAGCCCACGCGAAACGGCTGAAGCCATCCGTGCTGCCGCCGGCGCCCACATCAAACATCATGCGACGGGTGCCCGCGTAGAGCGGGCGCGGACTGACGATACCCGCCAACGCTCGGGCCAAGTCCCCAAAGAGCGAGCCGCGCGATCCAAACGATGGTGAAAAGTGGGGGTCGCAACGCAGGAACGGGGCCTGAACGTTGTCAAGCGGGACGGTGCCGAAATCGTCGAACCGGAAGAGTTGAATCTGATCGAGCGTCTCATGATCCAGGTTCAGCGCGGCGATCGGCGGGCAGATCCCGACGGTCGCGTTGAACCCTTCATTAAAGGTGCCGCCGTCATTGTCGTTGACGTCAGCGAGCGACGGGTCGGCGCGGAAGTCGTAACAGCCGTTATCGAGTGTCTTTGGCGTGCCGGGGAATTGGCCGCCCAACCGCGGAATGCATTCTTCGCCCTCATTAAATCGCTGATCGACTGACTGGATGGTGATGGTGGTTTCATTATCGACCGCACCCGCGGGAATGAACACACCAGCGTTGCCGCTGTTGGTGACAATGAGCGTGTTCTCACCCGGTCTTGCCACTCCCTCACCGCAGTCCGAGCCCCCCGCTGGGTTGCAGGTCGCTCCCACACCGATGAAAAACGTGATCGGCAACGTCCGATCATCGAGCAGGGGAATAAACTCGTCGGTATCGACGTTCTTTAGCTGCCTACCACTGCTTACCACATCGACGTCCGCATAACCAAGGTCTGGCGAATTCAGTCTCGGCCCGACGTTTACCTTGATGCGATACGTGCACTCCGCGTGGAGGTCATACTGGTCGGTGTGCCAGTTCACATGGTAGGCCGCGTTGCTCACCGTGATGTCGGACCCGGAAAACGTGCGCAGCGTGCTGCCGGCATGACAGTTGGTCGAGGGTGTGCCCGCAGGGCCCTGATCCACGATCGTGATGACCGGGCGGAGTTTGCTCGAAAAGACTTGGCTTGATGGAGCGTGCTGGTTTACGGTCGGTGGGAGCCAAAAGAAAAAGCGGTTACCATCGTCGCCGTGCGTGGCGTCCACGATGTCCGCCGACGGTCCCGGCGGCAGCGCCCGATCTGCGCGACAGCTGACGATTCCGGCAAGAACGAGAGACAGCAAGGCGATTCGCTTCATAGGGCGACTCCCAGTTGGGGCCTGGTACAACCCCCAGCTGGGCGCGAATCTGGGACGGTTGTGACGGCCTGCTCGACTGCGGTTTTCGAGATACGGAGCAAAAAGGGCGCCGAAATGGCGACCCGTCAAGAAGTGAGCGAGGCTGTAGCAAGCGGATAACCTGTTGCACCCGTGCAACAATCGCCGCGACTCTCCCGCTCAGTGCTCGTTCGCCAGTACCGCCTGAAACTCCGGGTACCGCTCGAGGCCGCGCCACCACCAATGCAGCATGCCGTTGCGTTTGAACGAATGCTCCGGGTGGGTTGCGACATACCTCTTGAGCACCGCCATGGCGCTGTCGTTCTGTCCCATCACGGCGCGCGCGACGGCCTCGAATCCCAGGAACTCCTGCGTCGGGTCGATGCTGGGATCGGTGCTGCGGGCGCGCTCAATCACGCGCTGGGCGCTGTCCGGTCGTCCCGAGCGACCGATCACGCTGGCGATCAGGAACTGCCGGGCACGTGTCCAATACTGGAGGCGCGGCGCTGGGGTGAGACTGTCGGCCTGATGTTGCAGCCGCCAGGCGCGGGAGACGTCGAGAACGGCATTCGGCGTCGTCATCAGCCACAGCTGACAATCGAAGAAGCGGTAGCTCTTTGGGAAACGACGCGCGCCCTCGGCGCACCACCGCTTCGCCTCCCCGAATTGCGCCAGGTCGTACGATCCGTAGAACAGACGATCCAGAATCGTTTCCGCATCGCGCAGATACGCATCGGCTTCGTAGGCGGCTCGCGCGGCGAGCACGGCGGACACGACATCTTTGCGGGCGTACAACAGCTGGCTGAGTGTGGCGTGCGCCGCAGCGAGATGCGGGTCGGCGCGCACGGCCGCCTCGAGATTATGCTGCGCGCTATCGAGCACGGCGGCTCGTTCGGCTGGATCGGAATCCAAATTGAGGACCCAGCGCGCGTACTCCAGTGTCCCCCGCAGCTGCAACCCGGGCGGGCTGTTCGGTTCGCGCTTCAGGACACGCCCCGCTTGCCCCAACCCTGCCGTGATCCATTGGCTGGCCGCGGCGGGTGTCCGTTGCGCCAGGCGAGCGCGTCGTAGAGCGATCTGTCCCCGTTGCAACGTGGGTTCGCTCCACTGCGGGTCGGCGCGCTCCGCGGCTGTGAGCAGCGAGTCGGCTTGGTTGAACCCCGCGAACGAGCTGTCGGGCGGAACACGAATGAGCGCGGCCTCACCGTCCTTCAGGGCACGTTGCGCGCGTTGGACCAGGGTCCACGCGTCCACGCTGCGCGTGCCCGCACGCTCTTCACGCAGACGGATTTCGCCTCCTAGTTGCTCCCGCAAGAACAGTGTGGTCTGGTTCGCCACGGAATCGCGCATCGCAAGCTGCGCGCTGGCCGGCAGCTCGAACGTTTGCCGCCCGACATCCGCACCACTCGCGCCGTCCACCAGCCGCACAGTGACTCGTACCCGGTTGCCGAGATTCTCCACCGCTCCGTCGACGATGTTGGCGGCGTTGAGAAGCCGCGCGACCGAGTCACGCGCGGCCGCCCGCCCGCGGAACGGCGCGACGCCGTTCCGCGACACGACATCTAGCGCGTTGATATTGCCGAGTTGATCGATCAATGCTTCGGTGAGCCCGTCGGCGAGATAGCCGAGGGAGCTATCGCGGCTCTCATCGCTGAAGTAGAGCACGGCGACGCGATTCGCAGCGAGGCCGCCACCTCCCGCCCCCGCCCCGCCTGCTCCGCGGTTTCGGCCGAACAACAGCCAGCCGCCGGCGGCGAGCACAATGACGCCGACGCCGATCCCGACATTCATGCGCCGTCGCCACATGAGCTGCGCGCGCGTCGGCCGTCGTGCCGCGGTGACGCGCGAAACCGCACCCGTGCTCGCGGTGGCGAGCGCCTTCGCAAATTCTCCCGACGTCTGATAGCGATCGGCGGGCACCTTCTCGAGCGCCCGCTCGATCACGACTTCGAGATCGTCCGGGATGGCGTCGCGCACGATCTTGAGCCGCGGCACCGCGTCGAGGGAGTGTCGTGCCATGATCGCCTGCGCCGTCGGGCCGGTGAACGGCGGCTGGCCGGCGAGCATCTCGTAGAGCACGCAGGCGAGACTGTAGATGTCGCTGCGGCGATCGACCTGCCCCGTTCCCGACGCCTGCTCCGGCGGCATGTACGCCGGCGTGCCGATCGCGAGCCCGGTCTGCGTCAGCTTGTCGCCGCCCGCGGCGCTGACGGCGCGCGCGATGCCGAAGTCGGCGACGATCGCGTGACCACCCGACAGCATGATGTTCTCCGGCTTGATGTCGCGATGGACGACGTCGTGTTCGTGCGCATACGAGAGCGCTTCGGCCACTTCGCGGGCGATCTGGAGTGCATCGTCGACGGGCAGCTGCGGCTCGCGGTCGAGCCGGTCGCGTAGGGATTCGCCTTCGACATACGGCATCACGTAGTAGAGTGTGCCGCCCGCGTCGCCGGAATCGTAGACCGGCAGGATGTTGGGATGTTGGAGGCGGGCGGCGAGCTTGATCTCGCGCAGGAACCGCTCGCGGCCGAGGGCAATCGCGATCTCGGGGCGCAACGTCTTCAGCGCGACGAATCGCTCGTGGCGCGTGTCGCGCGCCAGGTAGACCAGCGCCATCCCGCCGCGGCCCAACTCCCGATCGATGATGTAGTGATCGGGCAGCGCGGCGTTCAATTCTGCAAACGGATCAGTCACGCGGATAACGATAGTTCTGGCTCACCCGCTCGGCGAGCGCCCGCGCGAGGCTGGTGCGCTGCATCGGCCATGGCTGGTCGATGGCGATGAGCAGCTGTCCGGTTCCCGCGTCAACGACGATCAACTGTACGCGGACCGAATCGCGAGCGCGGGCGAGCGGATCGACGCGCCCGTAGATGGCCACCCCGGCGCTGGTGCGGCGCGCGAGCTCCACGGCGGCGAGCTCGGGACGTGCCTGTCCGCGCCAGCGCTCGCGCACGACGTCCTGAGAGACGGCGTCGAGCGGCTTCATGCTGTCGAGCTGCGCCGTGAGCTCCTCGGCCAGACGCACGCGCCAGGCTTCGAGGCCCGGCACGTAGATGTCGAACGGCGCGACGGCCGCGAGCCAGGGATTGGCGCGGTGGCGTTGCGCGTAGCGCACGAAGCTCACCGCCCCTGCGATGGTGAGCATGACGACCAGCGCGGATAGTCCGATGAGCCAACGTTTTGAGGTCAGGGAACCCTGCTACTGCTTCTGCTGTACCGGCCGCGGCGTCGTCCGTCGCGATGGCATCAGCGCCAGGCGCACCGTGCCGTCGGGGTGATATTCGGGCACGAACAGCGTCGCCCCAGGCTCATGGTCTGACCCGCGGCGCGTCGCTCGGCCGACCATGACGCCCAGGGTCCGCAGCTTGGATCGGTGGTAGTGCGTGACTGCGTACTGTGCTACCTGCTCCTGAAATGCCGCCCGCTCCTTCCCCTGGTCCGCGGCGTGCGCGTCGTCAAAGATCGCCACCAGCATGTACGTCGTATCGACGACCATCACCATGGCGTTGGTGATGTGAAATTCTCGCTGGATCTCCGACTGGAGTTGCAGCTGGAACTTGGGGAACGCATCGCACGCGAGTGCGAGCAGGCAGAGCGTCGGGAGAGCGTATTTTTGCATAGGCTCCGTTGGGAAATTCACCTCCCGTCCTGCCCCGCGCAATGCAGTGCCGGTGACCAATAGTTGAAGCGCCTGCTGTACCATGGTGGCGCATGGTCACGGTATGCACGGTTCTCCCTCCCGGTGAGCGCCCCCGCATCGACGCCGCGGGGGACGGCTGCTTCGACACCCTGCATGCCGACTCGCTGCGGGAAGCGTTGTACGTCGCGCGCCGCCGGCGCGTAGACGCCGTGATCATCTCCGTGCATCGCTGTCACGGCGAGGCGTTGCCCGGCGTCGCGCGCTTCGTCCGCGAGTTTCCGGCCATTCCCGCGGTCGCGCTCGTCTCACGGCACGACCGTGAAGCGACGGAGACCCTGCTCCGCCTGGGTGCGACCGGTGTGCGCAACGCGGTGGACTGCACCGAGCCCGATGGCTGGCGACGGCTGCGCGACCTCGTGGGGCATCCCGCCTTGCCGGTTGCCGCCCGTATCCTCGCGCGACTCGTCCCAGCCCTGGGCGACGCGTCGGAAGAGACGCGGCTGTTTTTCGAGGCGGTGGCGAGGCTCGCTCCGGCGCTCAGTACGGTGCGCGGGTTGGCGCGCCACCTGCGCGTGCGGCCCAGCACGCTGATGTCACGCTTCCATCGCGCCGGGATCCCTTCGCCCAAGAGCTATCTCGCGGGCATGCGTCTGCTGCACGCCGCCTTCCTCTTTCAGAACCCGGGCCTGTCGGTCTCGGACGTCGCCTACCGAATGGATTACTCGTCACCGCAGAGCTTTGGCCGTCATCTGCGTGCCGTGCTGGGCGTCACCGCCGGAGAATTTCGCCGCCGCTTTCCGTTCGACGTGGCGCTGGCGCGCTACATCGACCTGCTCATCACCCCGTACCGGGAGGCCCTGCGTGCGCTACACCCCTTCAACGCGGGGTCGTGGGACCAAGGCCCGAGCGCCGGAGCGGTCTCCTGGGCGGGGTGAGTTTCTCTGTTCGCCTGTGAATTTCAATCGGCCGCGGGTCTGATCTGATGGTCAACGGTGCTTTGCTCGCGGCGCAGCACCGAGAACCGGGCGATCCCGCCGCGCAGCCGCTCGGCGAGCTGGGCGAGCTGCTGAGATGTTGCCGTCAATTCGCCCATAGACGTGATCTGAGCTTCAGTCGCAGCAGCCGTGTTATTGGCGCTGTCGGACGACGCTGTCGAGATACTGGCGACTTGCTGTAGCGATTGTGCGAGAGTTGCCAGACGCTGTGCCTGGCTGCGTGAGACCTCGGCCGTCGCATTGACCAGATCGCCCATCAACTGCACGCCCTGATGGAGCTCCTGTAGTGCGCCGTCGGCCTCGGCCGCGACCGCGCCGATGTCGCGCACTTTGGCCTCGCCCGATTGCATCGCGCGTCCGGCCGCCTCGATCCCGGTCCGCAGGTCGCTTACCAGCTCAGCGACTTCCCGCGCCGACTTCCCCGCCTCGGCGGCGAGCGTGCGTACCTCATCGGCGACGACGGCAAACCCCTCGCCATGCTCCTCAGCGCGCGCCGCTTCGATCGCCGCGTTGAGCGCGAGCAGGTGTGTCTGCCGCGCGATCCGGGCGATCGTCTGCGCGAAGACGCCGATCCGTTCCGACATCCCGGACAACCCCGCGACCGTCGACGCCGTCGCCCGCACTTCCTCGCCCACGGCGCGCAGTGTCGCGCTGGCGCGGGCGACGCGCTCCCGTCCCCGCTCCGCCGTGCCGACGAGCCGCGACGCATCGACCTGCATCAGCTCCGCCCGCACGCGCAGTGACTCCGCTTGATCGGCGGCCTTGGCGCTCTCGCCGCGCGCGCCGTCGGCGAGGGCGCGCTGACTGCCGAGGTCACCGGCCAGGCGCTGTGACGACTGCGTCAACGATTCCGTGGTGGCGTGCAGCTCCTGCGCGGCCGCCGCCAGCTCTTCGGCGAATGCGGCGACTTCGTCCGCCTCGCGCTGCACCGACGAGATCGTCGTCCCGATCTCTTCGAGCATGCGGTTGAAGCTCTTCTCGAGGAACCCGAGCTCGTCGGCTTCGGCGGCGGCCGCGCGAACGGCGAGGTACCCCTGCTCCGCTTCGCCCATCACGCTGCGCGCGCGGCGAATGCGCTGGATGAGCGTCGCGGGAATCCGCTTGAGCGTCATCGCGACGACGATGAACACTCCGGTCTCGAGATACGCCGTCGTATCGAGACCGGAGCCGCCCGGATAGAGCTGGCCGTGCGCCCAGCTCGCGAGCAGATACGCGATCGACGCGACGAGCACGAGGAAGTCGCCGACGGCCTGCCCCTGATCGAACGCGTACGGCAGCACGGCGATGAACAGCGCGGCGACCACTCCGCCGTGACCGAACCACACGACGAGGACGTTGACGAGCAGCACGTCGAGCAGCGGCAGCAAATAGATGAACCACCAGCGGTACCAGCCGCGCTCGTTGATGAGCCCGACGATCGCGTTGATTATGGCGGCGCCGCCCGACACCAACACGATCGTCCCGAAACTCGTGCTGCTGATGCCGCCCAACCTTCCGAGCACGCCGAGGACGAACAGCGCCGCCGCGATCCACCACCGGCGCCGATGACTGCGCTCGAATGTTTCGAGATCCTTGAACCGCTGCTCCAGCGCGGTGGCGTCGTCGTGCCACCCGCGCGCGCGAGCCGCGAACGAGAGACGGCGGGGCTCGGTCACTTGGGGAGCCCCAAACCCAGGTCCGTCGCGGTGAGAAATGCCTCGACGAGATATCCTTCCCGTTCGATCGCCTCGCGGCCGCCTTCCTCGCGATCCATCACCGCCATCACACCGAGCACGTGCCCTCCTTCGCGTTCCACGGCGCTGATCGCCTCGCGCGCCGATCCGCCCGTGGTGAGGACGTCCTCGACAACGACGACGGGGAAGCCCGACGAAAAGCACCCTTCGATGCGCTGACCGGTCCCATGGTCCTTCGGTTGCTTGCGCACGGTAAACGCGTCCAACTGCTGTCCCCGGCGGCGGGCCGTCAGCGCGAGCGCATAGGCGATGGGATCGGCACCGAGCGTGAGACCGCCGACGGCGCGAGGACTCCAGCCTCGGACGGCCAGGCGATCGAGCCCGAGCCCGCCGATCACCGCGAGACCATCACCGGACATCGTCGTGAGGCGGGCGTCGACGTAGAAAGAGGACCGGCGGCCGGAGGAGAGCACGAAATCGCCGCGCTTCACGGAGCGCGCCAGGAGGAGATCCTTGAGCGTATTTCTGAGGTAGTAGTAGTCGCTACTACTATTCACTTCGCCGCTTGCCGACAATGTTCTTGAGAGCTCCCAGCAGGCCGCCGGACTTGGCCCCATCCTTCGTTTTCGCGAGCGCCGCTTCGAGGTCGTCGGCAAATGCGCGCACCGTTGGCTGGCGGTCGCCGGGGTGGCGCGCGAGGCCTTTCATGACCGCAGCCTCGAGCGCGGGTGAGAATTTTTGATCGCTCGCCTCCGACAGCGGCGTCGCTTTCCCGCTCAGGAGTTGCTGGAACAGCTCGCGCGGGCTGCGTCCATCGTGCGGATGACGCCCCGTCAGCATGTAGTACGTGATCTTCGCGAGACTGTAGATGTCGGCGCGGCCGTCGACCAGCTCGCCTGACAATGCTTCCGGCGCGACGTACTGCAATGTCCCGACGAAGAAGCCGGTCTTGGTCAGCCGCTCTTCCGGCGGCTGCTCGGCGTCTCGCGCGATTCCGAAATCGAGCAGCTTCACGCTGCGCGCGCGCGGGTCGTACATGATGTTCTCGGGTTTCAAGTCGCGATGAATGATACCGGCCGCGTGCGCGGCCGAGAGCGCGTCGGCCAGCTGGCGCACCAGCGCAACGGCGTCCGCAGGAGCGAGCGGGGTCTCGCGGTGTAAGAAGTCGGCTAGCGGCTCTCCGGTGGCCCATTCGAGGGCGAGGTAGTAGAGGCCGTCCGCTTCACCGAAGTCGTAGGTGCGGACCACACCCGGATGCACGACGCGAGATCCATATCCCGCTTCCCGCAGGAATCGTTTGACGACAGTGGGGTCGCCCCTGAGGCGCTCGCGCAATACCTTGAACGCACACGCGCCGCGTTCGGGATGTTCGGCGCGGTATACCTCCGCCGTCCCTCCTTCGCCGACGCGCTCGAGGAGACGGTAGCCGGCAATCGACCTGCCGGCCAGGTTTTCGAGAGCCATGATGTTTGTGCGCGAAACTAACGTCCCGATTTGAGGCTCGGCAAGTGATGCGAGGCGCGACACTCGTGCTGACGGCCGTTTTCGCCGCGGGCTGCGGATCGTTGCAGCGCGCGGGCACGGCGGACACCGCGCCGCGCCGCGGCAACGCGTTGCCGCGGCTGTTCGACGCGTCATCGGTCTACCGGTCGATGGGCGCGCTCGTCGGCAGCGGGGCGTTGCCGTTCGTCGCGTCCGTGCGCTATCTCGCCGGACCGACACCAGACTCAACGCTCGCCCTGTTTTCGGTCTCGCTCACGAATCAGACGCTCACGTTCGAACGCCGCGGGTCGGAGTTCGTCGCGGAATATCACGTGGAGGCGTCGTTCCGCACCGACAGCACCAGTCTCTCGGCGGTGCGCCAGATCGGGAGCGATGAGAAGGTGCGAGTGCGCACCTTTCAGGAGACGCTGCGCACGGACGAGAGCGTCATCTACCAGCAGTTCGTCATGGTGCCGCCCGGTGTCTACTACGTCATGGCGATGGTGCGCGATCGCAATGGGCCCGCCTTCGCGCGCGCTGAGCGGGCCGACACCGCGCCACGCTTCGGCGGGCGTGCGATGACGAAACCAATCGCGGTCTACACGGCGGAGGGCCGGCCCGAGCGCAACGCCCTTCCGAAACTGGTGGTCAACCCGCGCGCGACGCTGCCGTACGGCCCCGATTCGATGCGCTTTTATGTCGAGAGCTACGGGGCGCCACCGGGCGGGGGCCCGATCGTGGCGCGCGTCGTCGACGGCGGCGATCACGAGCTATGGCGCGACTCCGTGCCGTTGACCGGCGGCCCCGATGTGTCGTCAGCGACGATTGTCGTCGTGCCCGCGAACCTGCCTGTGGGCCAGGCCGAGCTGCAGGCCCTGCCGATCGCCGGCGGTGATACGACCCGCGCCCCGTTTCTTGTGAGCTTCTCGAATCAGTGGGTGATTACGAATTTCGAGGAGATGATGAGCCTGCTCCGCTACTTCCCACGCCAGGATTGGGTGGACTCGCTCCGCCACGGGTCGGCGGATCGCCGCCCAGAGGTGTGGCGCGAGTTCTGGAAGGCCACCGATCCCGTCCCGCTGACTCCTGAGAATGAAGCCATCGACGACTACTTCCGGCGGGTCCAGCAAGCCAACATCCGATTCCAGGACGAGGGGGGCCCGGGATGGCTGACGGAGCGTGGCGAGGTGTTCATCTCGCTCGGCGAGCCCGACGAGATGCTCGATCTGTCGAACGGAATCGATCGCAACGGCATGCGGGTGTTGCGCTGGACGTACGCGTCGGAACGCCTCGTCCTCTACTTCCAGGATCAGACCGGGTTCAGCCGCTATCGCCTGACCCCACAGTCACGGGCGGAATTTCAGCGCGCGCTGCTGCGCGTGAGGCAAGCCCGATCGTGAAACACTACAGCGCCCTTTGGATCGCAGCGCTCGCTGGGGATCTGCTGCTGGCGTCATCGAGCCGGGCGCAGACCGCCGTCCCAGCCGATCACACGGCCACTTACCGGGCCGATTCGCTCCGCCTGTCCGGGCGCCCGTGGCACGCTGCCGAGACGCTGCTCGCCGCCGCGCGGCGCGACCCGAATCCCAACGCGTTTCTGATCGTCGAAGGCGCGAAGGCAGAGGTCCATGCCAGACGGTACGAGCACGCGCGCACGTTGCTCGCGGGTCAACCGTGGCTCCTCGATTACCTCGACGGTGAGGCGCTGGCCGTGCTGGCGCAGGCGGAGTTTGGCGTGGGGCGGTTCGCCGAGGCGGCGACGCATTTTCAAATGGCGCGCGCCCGTGCGCCCGCCGCCCGCGTGCCCTTGCTGGCGGTACGCGCCGGCGTCGCTTTCGATGCCGCGGATCAGGCCGACAGCGCGGCGGCCGCGTTCGCGGCGGCCCGCGCGGGCGGAAAGTTGGCGAGCATCGACCCGTGGTTGCGGGTGCGCCAGGCGCGCGTCACGCGCGACACGGCCGCCGCCGGTCAGCTCGTCGCCGACCTTCCGGCGCCCGCCGCGCGCGACGTCCCGGTCGCGCGGGCCCGCTCGCTGCTCCTCGCCGCCGATACGACACGCGCGCTCGAGGCGTTTGCGAAGGCAGGGAAGGGGCTCGATGCGGCCCGTCTGGCGCTCGCGACGGGCGATTCGGCGCGCGCCCGCACGCTGCTCTACAGCATGTTGGCGGGCGATCCCCTCAGCGATGATGGCGCAGCCGGAGTCGCTCTGGCACTCGGTCCGTTGCCCCCCCGCGCGCCCGACGAGCACGTCGCGATGGCGCGCGCGCTGAATCGTCGCTCATCGGTGCGCGATGCGCGGATCCATGTCGAGCGCGCGCTGCGCGCCGGGGATTCGACTGCGGGCACCCTGTTTCTGTATGGCGAGCTCCTCGTGTCCTCCGGGCAGCTGCGCGACGCGGTGCGTGCGTACGCCGCCGCAGCGCGCGACTCCGCGGCCCGGCCGCTGGCGATCTATCGCCGCGCGCGCGTCCTGGTGCGGCTCGGCGACTCGACCGCGCTTCCGGCGCTCTCCGGATTCGCGGTGCGCTACCCGAACGACAGCGCGGCTCCGGGAGCCCTGTACATCCTCGGCGACGTGAACGACGGCCGGGACGATTGGGTGCAAGCCGGCCGCTGGTACGGGGAGCTGATCAAGCGGTATCCCGCTGACGCGCGCGCCTCGCTCGCACGCTTCCGGCTTGCCGCCCATGCTGAAGCCAGCGGAAACCCCGATAGCGCCGCGTCCCTGTACAAAGCGGAGATCGACGCGGCGGGCCCGCAACGCACGGCCGCGCGATTCTGGGTCGGCAAGATGGCGGAGGCACGCGGCGACTCGGCGCAGGCGCGCAGCATCTGGCTCGCGCTGGCGCGCGAGGACTCGCTCGGTTACTACGGCATGCGCGCCCGGCGCGAAACTGGTCTTCCACCGCTCGCCTTTGCGGCGCCGGTCGTGTCGCCAACGCCGCCTCCACCTCCGGCGGACGTCGCGGCCGGTCTCGCGCGCATCGACACGCTGCTCCTCGCCGGGCTCGACAGCGAAGCCCAGGTTGAAGTCCGCGTCGTGCTGGCGCACCCGCCGACCGATCTCCAAACACTCCTCGCCTGGAGCGAGGGACTTGGCCTACGGGGCTATGGCTCCGCCGGCGTCCGGCTCGGTTGGCAGGCTGCACTTCAGGCGCCGGGCGACACTCGCGTGTTGCGCGCGATTTTTCCCTGGCCCAACCGCGCGGCGGTCGAAGCGGAGGCGCAGGAATTCGGCGTCGACGCGCTGCTGCTCGCGGCACTCGTCCGTCAGGAGAGCGTCTTCGACGTCGAGGCGCTGTCGCCCGCGGGCGCGCGCGGGCTCGCGCAACTGCTGCCGAGTACGGCCTCGCTGATGGCCCGCGGATTGGACGTCGCATTCTATCCGGAGTGGATCACCGTCCCCGATCTCAACCTGCACCTCGGCGCGGCGCACCTCGCGGAGCTGCTCAAGCGGTTCGGGCGCGTGGACGCCGCGATCGCGGCCTACAATGCGGGTCCCTCGCCGGTGCGCCGCTGGCTCGAACGCGCGGGCGCCGCGGATCCCGATCGGTTCATCGAGCTGATACCCTACCCGGAAACCCGGGGTTACGTGCGCAGCCTGTTGCGCAATCGCGAGTTGTATCGGGCATTGTACGAACCGTAGAAATCCCGCTTGACAGTTTTCCGGACCGCCCACCATTTCTACGCGGCCCGACACCACCGCCGGGCAGGCATCCAACGCTGGGCGCCCAGTAACAGACTCTGCAGGAGGCGGATCGTGATCAAGGGAAAGGTGAAGTGGTTCAATGACGCCAAAGGATACGGCTTCATTGAGCAGGAAGGCGGCGAAGACGTGTTCGTGCATTTCTCGGCGATTCAGATGGACGGCTTCAAGACGCTCGCCGAGGGTCAGGTGGTGGAGTTCGACGTGAAGCAGGGGGACAAGGGGCTCCACGCCACGAACGTCGTGCGCGTCTAAAGCGCGCCCTTCACCCGACCGCTGTCGTGACCCCGGGGCATGGCCCCGGGGTTTACTTTTCCGCCCATGCCGCCGCGCCCCGCACCGCCGATCCCCGCTACGTCCGCAGGAAAGACGAACGTCTTCCTCGTCGACGGCTACGCGCTCATTTACCGCGCGTTCTTCGCCATGATCGCGCGGCCGCTCACCACCAAGAGCGGGGAGAACACGTCGGCGGTGTGGGGCATCACCAACTTCCTGCTACGCCTCTACGAGAACTACCACCCCCAATACATCGGGTGGGTGCACGACCGGGGCGTCTCCTTCCGCCAGGAGCAGTATCCGGAGTACAAGGCGACGCGCGAGAAATTGGGCGAGGAGCTGCAGCAAGACTTCGACCGCTCGCTCGAGCGCGTCTGTCAGATCCTCGACGCGTTTCACATCCCCGTCATCGCCATCAACGGTTACGAGGCCGATGACGTCGTCGCGACCCTCGCCGAGCGCGCCGCGCGCGAAGGGTTGCAGGCGGTCATCGTCTCCGGCGACAAGGATTTCTATCAGTTGATCGGCGAGGGAATCGCGCTGCTCAACCCGGGGCGCGGTGGCCAGGCGGCCGTGGAGGAGCAGTGGGTGGATCAGTCCAACGCGAGCGAGCGGCTCGGCGTGGCGCCCCAACGCGTCGTGGACTACCTCGCCCTCGTCGGCGACAGCTCCGACAACATTCCCGGCGTGAAAGGCATCGGCGACAAGACCGCGGTGCAGCTCCTCGAAACGTACGGAGATCTCGACGCGATTCTGGCGCGCGCGGCCGACATCCCGGGCAAGCGGCCGCGCGAGGCGCTGCTGCAGCAGGCGGACAACGCACGCCTGTCTCGCCAGCTCGTGACGCTGCGGCGGGATGTGCCCGTGGAGCTGGATCTCGATCAGCTGCGCGTCCGCACGCCCGACACCGACACACTGGCGACGCTGTTCACGGAGCTCGAATTCCGTACGCTGATCCCGAAGCTCGGCGATCTGGCTGCGGTGGGCGTCGTCCAACCGGTTGAACCCGGCGCTCCGCCCGCGCCTCCGACGGGCCCGCGCGCGGTGCAGTTCGCCGATCCGCGCATCGTCGACGATCCCGCCGACCTTCCGGCGCTGGTCCAGGAGCTCCGCGGCGCACGACTCGTCGCGCTCCAGGCGGAGCCGGGTCTCGCAGGCCTGTCGTTCGCGGTCGCGCCCGGGCGCTCCTGGTATCTCCCCTTTGGTCACCAGCCGCGCGAAGGCGAGTTCGACTCCGCGCCCCCGCGCAACTTGCCCGCGCTGTCGAGTGAGCCCCTCGCGCCGCTGCGCGCCCTGCTCGCCGATCCGGCCGTGCGCAAGGCGGGGCACGACATCAAGGCAGCGTGGGTCGCGTTTACACGCGCCGCGGTTCCGTTCGACGGCGTCGCGTACGACTCGATGCTGGCGAGCTTTGTGCTCGATCCGGGGAATCGCTCGCATGCCATCAACGATCTGGCACGCGAGCATCTGTCCGTCGAGCTGCCCACGACGGCGCAGCTGTTGGGAAAGGGGAAGGGCGGGGGAACGGAACGCACGTTTGCCCAGGTCCCGCCCGCGGAAGCGGCGCGGGTTTCCGCCGCGCAGGCGGAGATGGTCCTGCGGCTCGAGGAGGCGTTCCGTTCCGATATCGAAGCCCACCATTTGGTGCGGCTGCTCGATGAAATCGAAGTTCCGCTCGTTCCGGTACTGGTCGACATGGAAACAACCGGGATCCTCGTGGATCGCGTACTGCTCGGCCAGATGTCGCGCGGCTTCAACAAGGAGTTGACCCAGCTCGAGCTCGACATCTATCGAGCCGCGGGCGGCGAGTTCAACATCAACTCGACGCCGCAGCTCCGAACGGTCCTCTTCGAGCGTCTGAAGCTCCCCGTACAGAAGCGAACCAAGACGGGGGCGTCGACGGACGTGGAGGTGCTCGAACAACTGGCAGCGATAGGCCACGAGGTCCCGCGCCTGCTGATCGAGTACCGCGAGCTCACGAAGTTGAAGTCCACGTATGTCGACGCGCTGCCCGGATACATCCGGCCGGACACGGGCCGCGTCCACACGAGCTTCAATCAGACCGGCGCCGCCACGGGGCGGTTGTCGTCGTCCGACCCGAATCTCCAGAACATCCCCGTGCGCACGAAGCGCGGTGGCGAGATCCGTCGCGCATTCGTGGCGCCGCCCGGCCATCTCCTTCTGATCGCCGACTACTCCCAGGTCGAGCTGCGGCTGCTCGCGCATTTTTCGGACGATCCGGCGTTCGTCGCGGCGTTTCAGCGTGGCGGCGACATCCACCGGCAAACGGCGGCGGTGATCTTCGGCGTCCCGGAGGCGAACGTGACGGCCGAGATGCGCGCGCGCGCCAAGACCATCAACTTCGCGACGATCTATGGGCAGGGGGCGCTGGCCTTGTCGCGCCAGCTCGGCATCACGCTCGAAGAGGCGAAGGCGTTCATCAAACATTACTTCGAGCGCTTCGCCGGCGTGCGTGCCTGGCTCGACAAGACCGTCGATGAGGCACGCCAGCGGGGGTTCGTGGAGACATTGTTCGGGCGGCGGCGCTACATCCCCGAGCTCCGGGACAGGAACTTCAGCATCCGCTCTTTTGGGGAGCGGACCGCGACCAACTCGCCACTCCAGGGCTCTGCGGCCGACCTCATCAAGATCGCGATGATCCGGATCCACGCAGCCCTGAAACAGGCAAGTCTGCGGACCAAGATGCTCCTCCAAGTGCATGATGAGCTGGTGTTTGAGACCCCTGAGCACGAACGGTCGGATGCCGCTGCCCTTGTAAAACGCGAGATGGAGGGGGTGGCCAATTTACGCGTGCCGCTCGTCGTAACTATAGGCGCCGGAAAGAATTGGATCGACGCGAAGGGTTAAGCACGCCTCTTGCAGGAATGGGGGGCGGTGCCCACAATAGGGGCGTCGATTCGGGCTTTTCGGGTCGACGCCCTTTCGCGCCCGGAGGGTAAAGCAGTGAAAGCACGTGGTTTCACCCTGATCGAGCTGCTGATCGTGGTGGTGATCATCGGGTTGCTCGCGACGATTGCGATCCCGAAGCTCTCCAGCACGAAGCAGAAGGCGTACGTCGCCCAGATGAAGTCTGACCTCAAGAATCTGGCGACGGCGGAGGAAGCCTTCTTCTATGACAGCACGTACTACACGACCAGCCTGGCGTCGCTGAACAATTTCCGGTCGTCGACCGGAGTGACCTTGAGCGTGCTGGAAGCCACGCCCGGCGGTTGGTCGGCGCAGGCCGTCCACTCCCAGACAACGCGCCAATGCGTGCTGTATCAGGGGAACGCGGCGCCGGTCGCACCGGCGACAGCCGAGGGCCGGATTACCTGCACGTAGAGCCGTCGTATCGGGAATTCCAACGCCGCCGTGAGGGGATGCGCTTCGCCCTCAACGGCGGCGTTTGGCTTCATCGCCACAAGATCCACGACGAGCCGATGGTCCACCTGGTGAGCTCGGATAGGGAACGACTGCTCGAGCTGGGCAAAGCGCTTGGGTTTCACGCCCGTTGGCTCCAGTACAAGCCGCTCAAGGATCCGGACACCGGGATCCGCGTGGAGGCCTGGCATTGGGATGTGTGGGGGGAAAAGCTGCGCCTGCTGGATCCTAAGTAACCCCTTCGACATCGCGCCGGGGAGCTCGAACGCCCGGCCACCAGTTCCACCGTCCCGCGATGTGCATGATCGCGGGGACGAGCACCATGCGGATCAGCGTGGCATCGAGCAGCACGGCGACTGCCAGCCCGAATCCGATGAATTGCACCGCGAGCACGCGCGTGAACGCGAAGCTCCCGAACACGATGATCATGATCAGGGCGGCGAAGGTGATCGTGGATGCAGTGGTCGAGAGACCTTCCATCGTCGCGTAATCGTTCCGCCCCGTCTTGTCGAACACTTCCTTCACCCGTGTCAGCAAGAATACCTCGTAGTCCATCGACAGCCCGAAGACCGTGGCGAAGACGAGGACTGGCACGACGACGAAGATCGCTTCGGTCGGACCGTCGAGACCAAATAAGCTGGCGCCATACCCGTGCTGGAAGACGAGGACGGTGATCCCGAACGCCGCGCTGACGGAAACGCAATTGAGGACAACCGCCTTGAGCGGCACAAGCACTGAGCGGAAGGCGATCAACAACATGATCGCGGTGACGCCGAGAATCATCGCGACGATACCGGGGAAGCGGGCCAGCAGGTTCTCCTGTAGGTCGAGGCTGGACGCGGCGAATCCCCCGACGACCACCTCGGTGCCGCGCAGGCGTGTGCTGCGCGTGATCGTCTGCCGTACATGACGCGCCAGATCCATCATCCCCGTCAGCGACACCGAGTCCGCGGCGATCACATCGATCAGTGTCGTTCGCTGATCGGTGCTCAAATACGCGTTGAAGAACTGGGGATAGCGCTCGCGCACCGCGTCCGGGTCTTCGTAGAACATCGCCAGCTGCAGCGTAGACATGCCGGGCCGCAGCGTCGCGACGCCGCGCACCTCCCGCACGCGCGGGTCCTTGGCGATCGAGTCGCTCAACGCCTTGAGTCCCGGGAGCCGGCGACCCGACAACGCGGACTCGCCGGAAGGCAACTGCACCACGACGCGCAGCGGCTGGATCACGCCGCTCGCCCCCATCTCTCGCAAGGCCGCGAGCCCCTGTCCCGACTCGGCGTCGGGGGGAAACCAGTTGCGGGCGGGGAGCCCGATCTTGATCTGGGTCAGCGGGAACGTCAGGAGCGCGGCGACGAGACCACCGCCCAGGATGGCGCGCCAGGGATGGTGACCGAGCGAGCGCGCCCAGCGCTCCCAACCCTGCGGCGTGTGAATCCAGGCGAGCATCCGCGCGAGCCACCTCGGCCGGTCGATGTCGCGGCCCAGGATCGCCAGCGCCGCGGGCAAGAACGTCGTCGCGAGCAACACCGCCACCGCGACGACGATCAGCCCGCCGACCCCGACCGAGCGGGTCTCGGTGAGCGGTGTCAGGATCAGCGCCGCGAATCCGACCACGACGGTCAGCCCCGAGGTCACCACCGCCGAGCCCGCGGTCTGAATGGTGCGCACCGCGGCATCGGCGGGTGACAGGCCGCGATTCAACTCCTCCCGAAAGCGTGTGACGATCAGCAGCGAATAGTCGATCCCGACGCCCAGGCCGACCATGGTCGTGATGTTGAGCACGAAGACGGACATCGTCTGGAACTGCGCGGCCACGGCCACGATGCCCAGCGCGATCGTGATCGCGAGCACCCCGACGATGATGGGGAGTGTGGCGGCCACGAGCGCGCCGAATGCCAGGACCAGCACGACGAGCGTGAGCGGCAGCGCCCGTCGCTCGGCATTCCGAGTGTCCGCGGTGCTGATCGTACGCACGTCGTAATCCAGCGCTGGATTTCCCGTGACCTTTACGTCGAACCCGTCCGCGTTCGGGATTCGTGCCAGCGCGCTCTGCACCGTCTGGCGCAGATCCGGGACTACCGTGCGTCCCACGTCGCTCGTGCTGGCCGGCGTCAGCGCGGCGATGAGAAACGTGGTGTGACGGTCGGCGCTGACGAACGTCGACTCGCCGATGCTGCGCACCGAGATGACTTGGCTGATGTACGACTGTTGGGCGAGTGCCGTCGAGACGGTGTCGATCACGGCCGCGAAGCGCGGGTTGGTGTAGCGCACGGGACCGTGCACGACGATCGCCACGTATTCCGCGATGGGGTTCGGAAACGATTCGCGGATGAGCTGCGAGGCGCGAGCGGATTCCGTTTGCTCGACGTTCATCCCGCGGACCGCCAGGACGCGCTGCACGTGGGCGGCCTTCGGGACGAACAGCAGCGCGAGCACCGCCCACGCGCCGATGACCCAGACACGCCAGCGGACGACCTGCCGCGCGGGTAACGCGATCACCTGCGATCCAAGCACATGCGGGCCACAATCATAGAGACGTGCGAAGTGCAAAGCTAGCGTCGCGGCCTGCGATCTTCGCATATTGCGCGCATGGTGGAACGCCGGCTTACAGGGATGATCGCCGCCGCGGTCGTACTCATCGTCCTGTTCATTTTCTGGGACGCGTTTAAACCCACGCCCCGCCGCGCCGCCGCGCCGGATCTCGATGCCAACGCGCCGCTCAGAATCGCCGAGCCACCGCCCGCGCCTCCGTCCCAGGTCGCGCCCCAGGCACAACCGCCCACGACGACCTCGCAGGGGACCGGGATCCTAGCGGGTCCGAACGGCCGCGAGCCGACGTACATCGAGCTGCTGGCGCGCTCGGAGACACGGCGCCGCATCCGGTCGAGCGGCTCGACCACCTACCTGGGCGAGATGCTCGAGACGGGAGGCGACTCTACGCTGCGGCGCTGGGAGAATCGCACGACCGCGCCAATCCACGTGTGGTTCGCCCCGACGCACGCCGCGAACTTCCAGCCGGCATTCATCGACGCGATCAAATCGGCCTTCGGCCAGTGGACCAACGCCGGCGTCCCGGTCCGGTTCGACTTCGCTGGCGACTCGACGAACGTCGAAGTCACCGTGAAGTGGCGCATTCAGTTCGAGATCGAGCGGACCGGACAAACCGACGTCACCTGGGACGAGAACGGCCACATTCAGGGCGCGACGATCACGCTCGCCACGTTCGATCCCAAAGGGCGGCCCATGGATCCGGATGACATCCGCATCGTTGCCACGCACGAGGTCGGCCATCTGCTGGGTCTCGATCACTCGAAGGACTCGACCGACATCATGTTTCCGACCGCGAAGGTGCGGGACTTGTCGGACCGTGATGTGCGGACGGTCATGCTGCTGTATCAGCTCACGCCGGGGAGTCTGCGCTGAGCCCTCGCAGCATCACCTCGTTCCTGCCGCACGTTGCACCTCCTCCATCGCTGGCGCAGACGCTCGACACGCGTGTCCGGGAAGCCGAGCTGATCGAAAAACTGGACCAGGGGGCGGTCCGCTGTTTTGCCTGCGGCCACCGCTGTCTCGTGAAGCCCGGCCGGCGCGGCATCTGTAAAGTCCGATTCAATAAGGAAGGGACGCTCTTTACGCCGGCGGGCTACGTTGCCGCGCTGCAATGCGATCCCACCGAGAAGAAACCGTTCTTCCACTGCCTCCCGGGGAGCGACACGCTGACGTTCGGGATGCTCGGCTGCGATTTCCATTGCGGCTATTGCCAGAACTGGCTCACGTCCCAGGCGCTGCGCGACGACGCGGCCGGCGTGATGCCCAGCGATGTGACGCCTGATGCGCTCGTGGCCCTCGCCCGGCGGCAGGGAGCGCGCATGGTGGGGTCGTCGTACAACGAGCCGCTGATCACCGCCGAATGGGCGGTCGATGTGTTCAAAGCCGCGCGGCCCGCCGGTCTGAAGACTGCGTTCATCTCGAACGGCAACGCCACGCCCGAAGTGCTCGACTACATCCGGCCGTGGACCGATTGCTACAAGATCGATCTCAAGGCGATGGACGATAAGCGGTATCGCGAACTGGGCGGCGTGCTCCAACACGTCGTCGACGCCATCCGCATGGTCCACGAGCGGGGGTTCTGGCTCGAGATCGTGACCTTGATCGTGCCCGGGTTCAACGACGACGACCCTCAGTTGACCCGCGCCGCTGAGCTGATCGCGTCGGTGTCGCCCGAGATTCCGTGGCACGTCACGGCGTTCCACAAGGATTACAAGATGACGGACGCCGAGAACACGCCGGTGGCGACGTTGCTGCGCGCTTGCGAAATCGGCAGGCGGGCAGGGCTGCGATTCGTGTACGCGGGGAATCTCCCCGGTCGTGTCGGCCGCTGGGAGCACACCTATTGCCCCGATTGCGGGGACTTGCTGATCGAGCGCTACGGCTACGTCATCAAGCAGCAGCGTGTCGGAGCCGACGGACGCTGTCCCTCCTGTAGCCGGCGGATTCCAGGCATTTGGTCGTAGCTCTGCTGTTGGTGCTTTCCCTCCAGACGCCGAAGGCCTCGCTCGACACCGTCTTCGATTCACATGTCCTTCGCGGGATCCAGTTGGGCGTGTACCCGGGTGCTGCGCTTGTCGTCGGGCGCCATGACACGATTCTGTTCGCCAAGGGGTACGGCCGGCTGACGTGGAGCGCGACGAGTCCGGCGGTGAGCGTCGAGAGCACGTTCTGGGATCTCGCCTCGCTCACCAAAGTCGTGGCGACCACGCCGGCGCTGATGCTACTCGTCGAGCGGGGGAAAGTGGCGCTGGACTCGCCCGTCGTGCGCTACATCCCGGAATTCAACAGTCCAGGAACGTCGGGCATTACGGTGCGGCATCTCTTGACGCACACCTCGGGCCTTCGAGCGACGCTTCCCTTGAAGGAGGCGCGTGACAGTGCGGCCGCGTTACACATGGTGCTGACAACGGTGCCGATCGCGCGGCCGGGGACGCAGATGATCTACTCCGACCTCAACGCGATCCTGTTGGGCGAAATCGTCCGGCGTGTCAGCGGAGCGCCACTCGACGTGTTTGTCAGCCGCGAGGTCTTCACGCCGCTCGAGCTCGCGCAGCAGATGCTGTTCCGGCCACCGAAGCGCCTGGTACCGAGGACCGCTCCTACGAACCTCTGGCACGGTCATCCGATCGCAGGGATCGTCAACGACCCGAGCGCCTACAAACTCGGTGGCGTGACCGGGAATGCCGGCCTGTTTGCCACTGCGGGCGCACTCGCGCGCTACGCGCAATTCATGTTGAACGAGGGTACGCTGCCGGGTCGCCCGCGAATACTAAAACAGGAAACGGTTCACCAATTCACCCAGATTGCCGTTCCGGCGCGCCGCGGCGTCAGCGCCCGCACGTTGGGCTGGGAAGCACTGCCAACCGGCGAAGAGACCTCCAGCGCCGGCACGTTGTTCGGTGCGCACAGCTATGGTCACACCGGCTGGACTGGAACGTCGCTCTGGATCGATCCCGACCGCGACCTGTTTGTCGTGTTGCTCACCAATCGCGCGTACGATCCCAGGGTTCGCGGCTCGTTTACCAAGCTGAAAGAAGTTCGCGGGCGCGTGGCCGACGCGGCAGCGCGCACCGTCGATGCCCTTGGGCGCTAATCCGACAGATCCGACGCTGATCTACGATGGCGAGTGCGGCATCTGTCAGCGGGCGGTTGCATGGTTGCGCCGCTGGGACCGGGAACATGTTCTCCGCTTTGTCCCGTTTCAGGACGCAGTCGCCGTGGCGCGCTTCGGGATCGCGCTGCCGGCGCTCGCAGCCGCCATGCATCTCGTCATGCCGGATGGCCGCGTCTATCCGGGCGCGGATGCCATCCCTGAGTTGCTGCGACTGTTTCCGGGTAAGCGCTGGCTGGCGCCCCTGTTCGCGATCCCCGGTGTGCTGCCGCTCGCTCGCCGAATCTACGCCCGGATCGCGATCCGGCGGCACTGTCTGGTGCGCGGTATCCCAGGTCGCTAGGTTCGCCAGGAGGAGAAAACGTCCGTGACGACTGCAGTGCTCAGTGCTGAAACGGTCCGCCAGGCTTTACGCCAGGTGAAGGATCCCGAGCTCGACATGAACATCGTCGACCTCGGCCTGGTCTACGACGTCGAAGTCGACGACGGTCTGGTGCGCATCAACATGACCTTGACCTCGCCCGGTTGCCCGGCGGGGCCGATGATCACGAACGACATCTACAAAGTCGTGCGCGCCATCGAGGGCGTGAAGGACGTCGATATCGACATCGTGTGGGAGCCCTATTGGACGCCGGAGCGGATCGACCCGAAGATCCGTGCGATGATGGGGTTCTAGCGCAACGCTTCGAGCAACGCGTCGCCCAACACGTCGATCTGCCACCGCCGCAGCTGCCCGACCTGCTCCAGGCCCGCGCGATCCGTGGGCCGAGCCCGCACCACCGACTCTAGCGTCGTCCTGCCGCAGAGCACACCAGGTTCCAGTCCCAATTCGGTCGCCACCCGGTTGCGAACGGCTTTGACTTTCTCCATACGCGCATCGAACCCGGCGTCCTTGTGCGGACGCGGCCGGCGCTCGAGCCGGGGGAGCTCGCTGTCGGGGAGTGCCTTCGCGCGCGCCACGGCCTCGAGCAGGGCGTCGCCGTGACGTCTCGCCAGCGATTTGGGTAGCTCTCGAATGGTTGAGAGGTCGGCTGGGCCCGCCGGCAGCGCCCGACTGACCGCGATGAGGGAGTCGTTACCGATGATTCGGAACGGCGCTTTGTCTTCCCGCTCAGCGACACTATCCCGCCAGCGATGTAACAGTCGTAGCGCGGCCAGACAGCGCGGGCCCAGTCCTTTCGCGCCTTTGAGCCTCAAATAGCTGTCTTCTTCCCCAGCAGCGGCCGGGCCCGTCCAGCGCAGCGCCTCGAGCTGCTTGAACTCCTCCTGAGCCCAGGCGAGGCGTCCCAATTCCACGAGTCTTTGCTCCAGCGCGTCCCGCAGCGCGAGCAGGTGCTGCGTGTCGGCTGCCGCGTACGCCAACATCGGCGGCGTCAGCGGTCGAAGCGACCAGTCCGCTTTCTGGTGTTCTTTGTCGAGCTTCACCCCGGCGTACTTCTCGAGCAGCGCCGCCAGACCGATGGCTGGCTCGCCGGCGAGCTGCGCCGCGACGCGGGTGTCGAACAGGCGAACGGCGTGAAAACCGTAGTCCCGGTCGAGCACGCGCAGGTCGTAGTCGGCGTCGTGGAACACTTTCTCGAGCTGGGGATCGGCCAGCAACGCTCCGAACGGGCCGAGGTCGGGAGCGGCGATCGCGACGGGATCGATGAGCGCGGTCTGTGTCGGGCTCGAGACCTGGAGCAGGTAGATGCGATCGCGGTACCGATGGAAACTCGCGGCTTCGGTATCGACGCCGACGCGCGACTCGCGTCGAACGGCGGAGATAAAGTCCGCCAATGCCTTGGGAGTATCGACGTATGTAGGCGGGGTCACTCCTGCTTCCCTAGCGCCTCCATCCCGGCGGCGATTTGCTCCAGCGCCTTGGCTAGCGTCTTGTAGAATTCTGGATCGGGAGCCTGAGGGGCTCCGCCCAGCGGATCGCCCGCGCATTTGCGGGCGGCTCGCGCCGCATGACGTATGTAATCGGTGGTCACTTGCATGGATCGCTCCGCAGTGTTGGCCACAAAGATACGCACCGCCTTCGCGCCGTGCAGTCTGGGCGCGTGGCCCAGTGCGCTCGAGGCGCACCCGGCGCTCGCGCGCGCGCTGGGCCTGGAGGCGCTGTGGCTGAAACGTGAAGATCTGACCGGCGGGAACAAGGTGCGCGGTCTCGAGTTCCTGCTCGTGGGCGCTCCACCACGATCTGTCTTCGTGACGATCGGTGCCATGGGGTCGAGTCACTGCCTCGCGACCGCGCGTGGCGCCAAGACCCTGGGCTACCGCACCGCCGTCGTCATATTTCCGCAACCCGAGACCGACGCGAGCCGAGCGATCGCGGCGGCCACCAACGCCACCGCGAATCTGGTTGTGCGTTCATCATCGATGGTCACGGTGCCGTGGGCGGTGCTGCGCGCGTGGCGGGCGGCGCGTCATCTGGGAGGAGGGACGCCGCACTGGATTCCCGGAGGCGGCGCCGACCCAAGAGCGGTCATCGGCCACTTCCTCGCGACGCTCGAGCTTGAGTCGCAGCTCGATGCGCCGCCCGACACGATCGTCGTTCCGCTGGGCACCGGTGGAACCGCGGCCGGCATCGCCCTCGGGGTGGCATGGCTCGGTTGGTCCACGGAGGTCGTCGCGGTGCGTGTCGCGCCCTGGCTCGTCGCGAATCGGTGGCGCACGTTGCGACTCGCGCGCAAAACCGCGGCGCTGATCCGTCGGACCGGGATCGAGTTCAACGTTCCGCGATCGGCGATTCGAGTCCGAGTGATCGATGCAATGGGGAAGGGTTATGGCCATCCCACGCGAGAGGGCGAGCGTGCCCGCACGCTCGCTGCCGAGTACGCCGTGCGTCTCGATCCGACGTATGGGGCAAAGGCCTTCAGCTATTTCGTGAAGACTGGCGATGGCACGCTACGTGCCATTTTCTGGCATACCTTTGCCTGGCCATGATCGATTTCCCGGTACTCTTCATTCACGGCTTCCCGTTCGACGGTGCGATGTGGCGACACCAAATCGCCGGGCTGTCGCGCTGGGAACGCGTTGTACCGGACCTGTGGGGCGCGGGCTTGGTCAATATTCCCCCTGCAGCAGGTCCGTACTCGCTCGCCGATCAGGCGACCAGTCTTGTTGGCATGCTCGATGATCTGCAGGTCGACCACGTAGTGGTGTGCAGTCAATCGATGGGCGGTTACATCACGTTCGAGTTGCTCCGCGCGTTCCCGACGCGTGTGCGCGCAGCGATTCTCTGCAGCACGAAAGCGACTGCGGACACCCCGGAGGCAAAACGCGGGCGAGACACTGTGGCCGCAAAAGCCGAGCGCGAGGGCCCGGGGGCGATCGCTGCGGAGCTTGTGCCCAAGCTGCTCGCGCGGGTCACGCGAGAGCGTCAACCGGCGGTCGTGCGCGAGGTGACAACAATGATCGAGAGGCAGCCAGTATATGGAATGGTCGTCACGCTGCGCGCGCTCCGAGACCGCCCCGATTCGACGCCCTTACTTGGGCAGATTCGGATTCCGATTCTGGTGGTTGCGGGCGACGACGATCAGATTACGCCGGCCGAAGGAATGGAGGAAATGGCTCGCGCTATTCCGGGTGCGCAGTTCACGGTCATCCCTGGATCGGGTCACCTGTCGCCGCTGGAACAACCGCAGGCGGTGAACGACGCCTTGAATGCCTTCCTAGCTCAGCTCTGAGTTAGGAGCCCTTGCGCTGCGGCTTGCCGGGCGGGTTCTCGCTCTGGAAGACATCGCGATTCTTCGCGATGTAGTCCTTCCACTGCGGCGGCGTGTCCTCTTCGGGGAAGATGGCCGTGACCGGGCACTCAGGTTCGCACGCGCCGCAGTCGATGCACTCGTCCGGGTGGATGTACAGCATGTCGGGACCTTCGTAAATGCAATCCACCGGACACACGTCCACGCAGGACCGGTCCTTCACGTTGATGCACGGTTCGGCGATGATGTACGGCATTCCGTCTCCTGAGTGCGTAATCGAGGAGCAGAGCGACGGCGAATCGCAAACCTAGACGGACGTTTAGCTCAGTCAAGGGACCATCTGGTATCTCCGATACCAACAGGTATCTAATCCACGTCCCCTTGGGCCATCGAGACTTGCGCGAAAGGTCCCTGCCAGTATCCTAGATACCCGTGGGAATCGTTCATCAGCGTCGCAAGGCCGAGACCCGAGCCCTCCTCGTGTCGGCTGGCCTCGAGTTGTTCGCCGAGCGCGGCTTCGAGATCGCGACGCTGGATGAGGTGGCGCTGGCCGCCGGATTCACGAAGGGCGCGATCTATCGCCACTTTCCCTCTAAGGGTGCCTTTCTCCTCGCGCTCTTCGAGCAGTATGCCGCCGTCGCTCGTGCCGGCTCGGGCGCGCGGCAGGCTTCGTGGTTCATTCCGCTCACGGTTCAGTTTGCTGCTCAGGCGACGCGTGATCCGTTGTTGCGTCGCCGGCTGGCAACGGTGCTGTCGGAGGCGCCCGATGGCGCATCGCCAGATGGTCAACTGTTGAAAGCCCTCGCTCGCGTGTTCAATGGCTAACCTCGTCGATCTGAGCCACGAGATCGAGCACGGCATGGTCACCTACCGCGGTCTTCCTTCGCCGACGGTTAGCGACTGGCTATCGCGGGACGCCTCGACCGCTCGTTACGGCCCCGGCACCACATTTCAGATCGGCAAGATCGAGCTCCTCGCCAACACCGGCACCTACATCGACGCCCCGTTCCACCGGTACGAAGGCGGTCGCGATGTCGCGGGCTACGCGCTGGAGGCCGTGGCCGACTTGCCGGGCATCGTTGTGCGCTCCAGCAACACGGGCGGGCGAGCGATCGAGGCGTCGCGCTTTAAGGGCCAGGACGTAAGAGGGAAGGCTGTCCTGGTCCATACTGGCTGGGACGCGCATTGGCGCACCGACACATACTCGGACGGGCAACACCCGTTCGTCACGAAGGATGCGGCCGAATATCTGGTGCAGGCCGGAGCGACGCTCGTGGGGATCGATTCGCTCAACATCGACGACGACAAGGACGGGAGCCGCCCCGCCCACACGATCCTGCTCGGCGCCGGCGTCGCGACCGTCGAGCACATGACGAACCTCGCGGCGCTTCCCGACACTGGCTTCCGCTTTTTTGCGGTGCCTCCGCGGGTGAAGGGAATGGGGAGTTTTCCGGTGCGCGCATTCGCGCGTCTCGACCGCTAGCCCCCTCGTCAGTTCGCGAGTGCGCGCACCACGTGAGTCAGCCCGTGGACGACGCGCGCCATGCGGTCGTAGTCGAGCTTGTCGGGGGTGTCCTGCGGCGTGTGGTAGAAGGGGTACCGGTAGGGCGCGGTGTCGGTAATCATGATCGCCGGATATCCCACCCTCCAGAACGACCAATGGTCTGACCACCAGACACCCGGGACCCAGGATGGGGCCGCCGCACCCTGCGTCGGCATTGTCGCATGGGCGCGAAACGCGGCGATCGCGCGATGCAGCAGCCCGCGCGACTTGAGATTCGACACGAACCCGATGAAGTCGCCCACATTCGGATACGCGAGGTTCAGCGGGAAGGGGTAGCGCTGGCTGCCTCTCTCCGTGTCGTAGTAGCCGATCGATTCGATCGACAGCATGGCGACGATCTGGTCGTTGCGCTCCCGCGCGGCCGACGCGTACTGGCGGCTGCCCATGTCGGCCGTCGGAAACGACGGCGGTTCTTCATTCGGAAAAAAGACGAAGCGCACCGTGCGGGCCTGACGCTCCTGGGCAAAGATCCGCGCCAGCTCGAGGACGCCCGCGACGCCGCTCGCGTTGTCGTCTGCGCCCGGCGCACCTTCTGCGGTGTCGTAGTGCGCCCCCAGCACCACGACTTCATGCGCGTGGCCCGGCACGCCACCTAACGTCGCTTCGATATTGCGATAGCTGCGATTGCCGGCAGCGAACTCCTGCGACTCCACTTTGTAGCCGAGATCCTGCAGGCGGCGTTCGATGTAGGCCGACGCCCGGAGGACATTGGAATAGGTCTGGTCGCTGCGCACGCCGGTGTCGTGCGCCAGTGCTCGAACGTGGCGCTGCAGCCCCGCCCGGATCAGCTCTTGAGTGGGCGTGAGCGGCGGCAGCGGGCCCGCGAACGCCGGACCCGGCATGCGGACCGTGAACAGCCAGATGATCAGGAAGACGATCGGCAGAATGCTTGCGATCGCCAGCATGCGAATCTTACCCCAACGTGTGTGGGGGACGAACCTCAATCCGCCCCCACCGCCTCCCGCGTCGGCTGCTTCTGCGGCTCCCGCTTGCCGAGCGAGCGCTCGATTTCCCGCGTGATGTGCATCGAGCAGAACTTCGGCCCGCACATCGCGCAGAACTCGGCGCTCTTGAAGTACTCGGCCGGCAACGCCTCGTCGTGCAGCTCGCGCGCCCGCGCGGGATCGAGCGCCAGCCGAAACTGCTCGTTCCAGTCGAACGCGTAGCGCGCGCGAGAGAGCGCGTCGTCCCGCTCCGTCGCGCCGGGGCGCCGGCGCGCGATGTTGGCCGCGTGCGCCGCGATCTTGTAGGCGATGACCCCCTCGCGCACCTCTTCCGCATTCGGCAGGCCGAGGTGCTCCTTGCGCGTCACATAGCACAGCATGTCCGCTCCGAACCAGCCGATCATCGCCGCGCCGATCGCCGACGTGATGTGGTCGTAGCCGGGCGCCACATCAGTGACCAGCGGGCCGAGCGTGTAGAACGGCGCCTCGTGACACAGCTCCTTCTCGAGCCGCACGTTCACTTCGATCTGATGCATCGGAATGTGCCCCGGTCCTTCGATCATCACCTGCACGTCTTTCTTCCAGGCACGCTCCGTCAATTCGCCGAGCACCGTGAGCTCTGCCAGCTGCGCCTTGTCGGTGGCGTCGGCAATCGAGCCGGGACGTAGCCCGTCGCCGAGCGACAACGTCACGTCGTATTCACGCGCGATGTCCAGCAGGCGGTCGTAGTGCTCGTAGAGCGGATTCTGTTTGCCGTGCTGCGTCATCCAATACGCCATCAGGGATCCGCCGCGACTGACGATTCCGGTGACGCGACCCAAGGCGAGACCAACGTGCTCGCGCAGAATCCCGGCATGCACCGTGACGTAGTCCACGCCTTGCCGCGCCTGATGCTCGATGTTGTCGAGGATGTCGTCCACGGTGAGCTTCGTGATGTCGCCGGCGATCTGGATGGCCTGATAGATCGGCACCGTGCCGATCGGCACCGGGGAGGCCGCGATGATCGCCTCGCGAATCGCGTCGATGTTTCCGCCGGTCGACAGATCCATCACCGTGTCGGCGCCGTAGTGGACGGCATGGTGCAGCTTCTCGAGCTCGCTGTCGATGTCAGACTCGACCGCCGAGTTACCGATGTTGGCGTTGATCTTGACGCTGGCGACTTTGCCGATCGCCATCGGATCGAGGCGCTGCGCGAGGTGATTGACGTTGGCGGGAATAATGAGCCGACCGATCGCGACTTCTTCGCGAATCGTCTCGGGCGGGAGCCCTTCCCGCTCCGCGACGCGCTGCATCTCGGGAGTAACGGTGCCCTGGCGGGCGAACAACATCTGGGTGCGGCAGGTCATGCGGAGCTCCCTTCGCCGGTACGAACCGGATCAGGTTCTAAGGGTGTGATCTCAGCCCACCAGCGCGGCGGGCACCCCTGTCAATGAAATGGAATGTAGCTGGTTCTAAACTTCGCGCGGCCTGGGAGGTCCGTACCGTTCGGCGGGTTTGTGATGCTTTTCCCATTCGGCCTTGTACGCGAACGGGTCGAGCCCACTCGGCTGGTCGACGGCAAGAATGCCGTCGAGATGGTCGAGCTCGTGCTGGAGCAGCTCCGCCATCGGGCCATCCAGGTCCATCGTCACCACTTTGCCCTTCAGGTCGGTGTAGCGAATCGTAGCGCGATAAGCGCGGGTCACCCGCACCAACAGGTTCGGGAATGAAAAGCAGTCGTCCCATACGTGAAAGTCTTCGGATCCGACGTCGGTGATCTCCGGATTGATCATCGTCGCCCGGAACTTCCCGACCTCGACCAGGACAACGCGCACCGGAGCACCGATCTGGGGTGCGGCGAGGGCCCGACCCATGTTGTACTTCTTGCGGGCCGTTCGGAGCGTGTCCCGCAGGTCGTCGGACAACAGCCGCACCGCCGGCGATTTGGGATCTTCCACCGGGGTGCAGCGAACCCGCAGGATCGGGTCGCCGAGTTGGCGAATGCGTCGAGCTGCCATGTGGCGCGCCAAAATTGCCCCTTTCCGCCCGTCATGCAACTACCCTCTAGCCAGACCGCCACTTAGCCGCTTAGTCTCCTAGCCCCTATGTCGTTAGCGGGCGTCGTGCTGGCGGCTGGCCGGTCGGCCCGAATGGGCTCTCCCAAAGCCCTGCTGGATTTTCTCGGTCTCCCGTTCGTCGTACGAATCCTGGAGGCTTTGGAAGCGCTCGAGGTTAAGACGCGAGTGGTCGTCCTTGGGCCAGACGCTCCCCGTATTCAGCCTGTGTTGGCCGGCCATGATTGCATGATCGTGGAGAATCCTGAGCCTGAAACCGGCCCCATCGCATCCCTCAGAGGAGCCCTGCGCGCCCTCCAACCAGTGCAGCCCAGCGCCGTGCTGGTCTGGCCGGTCGATCTCCCACACGTCCGCGTCACGACGGTCGAACGCATCCTCGAAACGCACCGTCGCGCGCGGGCGTCAGTGGTCGTTCCGACCTTCGCCGAGCGGCGAGGCCATCCGGTGATCTGGGGATCCGCATTGTTCGGAGAGCTGCTGGAGAGCCCGGACGCGACGCGCCAGGGCGCTCGGGCGGTGCTGCACAGGCATGACATGGAAGTCGTCGCTGTTCCCGTTGACGATCCGGCTGTCATCGACGAGCTGAACACTCCCGAGGACTACGAGCGGCTCGTGAGGGAGTGGAATCGGGACATCTACTAGCGTAATCCCGACAAAACCATTAGGATTCCCATCTGAGGCGACGTTTTCACTGCCAAGCGTATGTCCGGTAACGACTTCCGGGGGCAAAATGACCAGTATTGAAGCGCACGTCCAGCAGCCGTACAAGTACGGCTTCGTCACCGACATCGAATCCGAGGTCGTGCCGGCCGGCTTGAACGAGGACGTGATCCGCGTCATCTCGGCCAAGAAGGGCGAACCCGAATGGATGCTGGAGTGGCGGCTCAAGGCGTATCGCAACTGGTTGAAGATGAGCGAGCCGCATTGGCCGAACGTGAAGTACGGGCCGATCGATTATCAGGCGATCAGCTACTACGCTGCGCCGAAAAAGCTCCCCAAGCTCGATTCGCTCGATCAGGTTGACCCGAAGCTGGTCGCGACCTTCGCGAAGCTCGGCATCCCGATCGAAGAGCAGAAGCGGCTGACCGGTGTCGCGGTCGACGCGGTGTTCGACAGCGTGTCGGTCGCCACCACGTTTCAGGCGGAGCTCGCGAAATACGGCGTCATCTTCTGTCCGATCTCGCAGGCGATCCGCGAGCATGCCGATCTCGTCCAGAAGTATCTCGGGACCGTCGTCCCACACAACGACAACTTTTTCGCCGCGCTCAACTCGGCGGTGTTTACCGACGGCTCCTTCGTGTACGTGCCGAAGGGTGTGCGTTGTCCGCTCGAGCTATCGACCTACTTCCGCATCAATGCGTCGTCCACGGGTCAGTTCGAGCGGACGCTCATCATCGCGGACGAGGGCAGCTATGTGAGCTACCTCGAGGGGTGCTCCGCGCCGATGCGCGACGAGCATCAGCTCCACGCGGCGGTCGTCGAGCTGGTCGCGCTCGACCGCGCGACGATCAAGTACTCGACCATTCAGAACTGGTACCCGGGCGACGAAGAGGGTAAGGGCGGGATCTACAACTTCGTCACCAAGCGCGGCAAGTGCGCCGGTGCGAACTCCAAGATCTCGTGGACACAGGTCGAGACCGGCTCCGCGATCACCTGGAAGTATCCGGGCTGCATCCTCCAGGGCGACAACTCGATCGGCGAATTCTATTCGGTCGCCGTCACGAGTCATCGCCAGCAGGCCGACACCGGCACCAAGATGATTCACCTCGGCAAGAACACGCGCTCGACGATCGTGTCGAAAGGCATTTCGGCGGGCCGCGGGCAGAACACGTATCGCGGTCTCGTGAAAATCATGAAGGGAGCCGAGGGCGCGCGGAATTATTCGCAATGTGACTCGATGCTCATCGGCGACAAGTGCGGCGCGCACACTTTCCCGTACATCGACGTGCGCAACAGCACGGCGATCATGGAGCACGAGGCGTCGACGTCCAAGATCGGCGAGGACCAGATCTTCTACCTGCGCCAGCGCGGGCTGTCGTCCGAAGACGCGGTCTCGATGATCGTCAACGGCTTCTGCAAGGAAGTGTTCAAAGAGCTGCCGATGGAGTTCGCCGTAGAAGCGACGCGGCTGCTGGGAATCAGTCTGGAAGGAAGTGTGGGTTAAAATGGCGCTGCTCGAAGTTAAAGGTCTTCGCGTCTCCGTCGCGGGCACCGAGATCCTGAAGGGTGTGGATCTCACGATTCGCGTGGGCGAAGTGCACGCGATCATGGGCCCGAACGGCTCCGGCAAGAGCACGCTCGCGCAGGTGCTTGCCGGGCATCCGGCATACACGGTGGTCGCCGGGACCGCGCAGTACGACGGCAAGGATCTTCTCGACATGAAACCGGAGGAGCGGGCGCGTGCCGGCGTCTTTCTCGCGTTCCAGTATCCGGTCGAGATTCGCGGGATCACGAATTCCTATTTCCTTCGGTCGGCGCTGAACGCGCTGCGCAGGGAGCGGGGGGAACCGGAGCTCGATCCGATCGACTTCCTCCAGTTTCTCGAACAAAAGCTCAAGGCGATCGGCTGGGACGACTCGATGATGAACCGTCCGGTGAACGAGGGGTTCTCCGGCGGCGAAAAGAAGCGCAATGAAATCCTGCAGCTCGCCGTCCTCGAGCCGCGCCTGGCGATCCTCGATGAGACCGACTCAGGGCTCGACATCGACGCGCTGAAGACCGTCGCGGAGACGGTGAATAAGCTGCGTAGCCCCGATCGTTCCTTCCTGATCGTGACGCATTACCAGCGGCTGCTGAACTACATCAAGCCCGATATCGTCCAGGTCCTCGCGGACGGCCGGATCGTCAAAACCGGCGGCCCCGAATTGGCCCTGGAACTCGAGGCCCGCGGCTACGACTGGCTGCGTGATGGCGTAATGGTGTCGTGACGATGGCAGTGAAATCCGGCTCGGTAGAACGGCTGGTCGGCTCCTACAACGCGTGGGCGACGAACGGGGCTTCTCAGGCTCCCGCCTGGCTCAAGGACCTGCGCGCGAGCGGCATCGCTCGATTCGGCGATCTCGGCTTCCCCAACATGAAGCAGGAGGCGTGGCGCTTCACCAGCGTCGCGCCGATTGCCGAAGGATCGTTCGAGCTGGCGCAGCCGCCGGCGCGTATTCCTCGGCTCGAAGACATCCGCCCGTTCTTGCTGCTCGAGGCCGGGTACCGACTCGTCTTCGTCGACGGGTTCTTCCAGCCCTCGCTTTCCACTCCCTTCTTCGACGACATCCAGAGTCTCGCCCACGTCGTCACCCATCGTCAGGATCTCGTTCGCCAGTATCTCGGCAAGTACGTCGCGATGCAGGACCGGCCGTTCTCGGCATTGAACACCGCGTTCGTGAGCGAAGGCGCATTTGTTCACGTGCCGGCCAAGGCGACGATCGCGGAGCCGATCCAGCTGTTGTTCCTGGCGAGTGGCAACAAGGTTGTCACGCACCCCCGCAATCTCGTCGTGCTCGAGCATGAAGCTCGCGCGAGCATCGTCGAAACGTACGCATCGCTGAGCGAGGGTCCGTATTGGACGAACAGTGTCACCGAGGTCGTGGTGGGAGAGGCGGCCAGGGTCGATTATCATCGCGTGCAGCGCGAGAGTCCCCGCGCCTATCACGTCGCCGCCACGCAGACGCATCAAGGTCGAGACAGCACGGTCAACCTGCACACCGTCGCATTCGGTGGCGCACTCGCGCGCCACGACATCGGCGCCGTCATGGCGGGTCCGGGTGGCAGGCTGATCCTGAACGGCCTGTACCTGCTCGGCGGAGCGCAGCACGCCGATCATCACACTACGATCGATCACGCCGCGGACCACTGTGAAAGCCACGAATACTTCAACGGCGTGCTCGACGGGAAGTCGCGCGGCGTGTTCACCGGCCGGATCATCGTCCGGCCCGGCGCGCAGAAGACCGATTCGAAGCAGACCAACAACAACCTCCTGCTGTCGACCGACGCGCACGCCGACAGTCAGCCGCAGCTCGAGATCTACGCCGACGACGTGAAATGCACGCACGGCTCGACGGTGGGACCGCTCGATCCGCGCGCGCTGTTCTACCTGCGCAGTCGCGGCGTGGACGACCACGAGGCCCGGCGACTGCTGACCTATGGATTCGCCGCCGAGATCCTCGGCCGGATGGAAGTCGCGCCGCTGCGGGCGCAGCTCGACAGTATCGTGCGGGGTCGCCTGGCGGAGTCATGAGCGATCTGAGCGAGCTCTACCAACAGGTCATTCTCGATCACAACCGCAATCCGCGGAACTTCAAGCGGCTGGACTCGGCGAATCGCCGGGCCGAGGGCAACAACCCGCTGTGCGGCGACCGCATTCAGCTGTACGTGCAGCTCGACGGCGATACGATCAGCGACATCGGGTTTCAAATGCCGCAGGGCTCCGGCTGCGCCATCTCCAAGGCTTCCGCGTCACTGATGACCGACGCGGTCAAGGGCAAACCCGTGAAGGACGCGGAGACGATGTTTGCCGCGTTCCGCGATATGCTCGCCGGCGGTGCGAACGCACCGGGCAAACTGGCGGCCTTTTCCGGCGTGCGGGCATTCCCGAGCCGGATCAAGTGTGCGAACCTCGCGTGGCACGCCCTCCACGCGGCGCTCCAGAACCGCGCCGAGCCCGTGACCACCGAGTCGGCCAAAGACTTCTGATGCTCGACACCAGCCGGATCCGCCCCGACTTCCCGATTCTCGCGCAGCAAGAGAACGGGCGCCGGCTCGTCTACCTGGACAACGCGGCGACGAGCCAGAAGCCGCGGAAAGTCATCGACGCCATCGTCCACTATTACAGCTTCCACAATGCCAACGTGCACCGCGGCGCGTATGCCCTCGCGGTCGCGGCTACGGACGCGTACGAGGCCGCCAGGACCGCGGTGGCCCGGTTCGTGAACGCCTGGGCGCGTGAGGGCGTGGTGTTCACGCGCGGCACGACCGAGTCCATCAACCTGGTCGCCGCGTCGTGGGGCCGGGCCAACGTCCAGCGCGGCGACACTGTGGTCGTCACCGCCATGGATCACCATTCGAACATCGTCCCGTGGCAGATCCTGTGTCAGGAAAAGGGCGCCACGCTGCGCATGGTCGAGATCACGGAGGACGGGCGCATCGACTTGTCCGACTTTGGGCACGCCCTGGAGGCGCAGCCCAAGATCGTCGCGTTTCCGTACGTCTCGAATTCACTGGGCACCGTGAATCCCGCGGCGCAGCTCAGCAAGCTGGCGCACGCCGCGGGCGCGGTGACGGTGGTGGACGGGGCGCAATCCAGCCCGCATCTGCGGGTGGACGTGCAGGCGATCGACTGCGACTTCTATGCGCTATCGGGCCACAAGATGCTCGCTCCGATGGGCAGCGGTGCCCTCGTCGCCAAGCCGGCCCTGCTCGAAGCGATGCCGCCCTACCACGGGGGCGGCGAGATGATCGAGCGGGTGTGGGACGACCGTTCTACCTGGAACAAGATTCCCCACAAGTTCGAAGGCGGGACTCCCAACGTGGAGGCCGCCGTCGGGCTGGGCGCCGCCATCGCCTATCTCGAGCAGCTGGGACTGGACAAGGTCTCAGCGCACGAGCAGGAGCTCGCGCGCCTGACGATCGAGCGCCTGTCGCAGATCGAGGGCGTCACGATCTATGGACCGCGCGACCACCGTGCCGGCGTTGTGCCGTTCACATACGGCGACATTCATCCGCACGACCTGGCGACGATCCTGGACAAGGATGGCGTCTGTATTCGCGCCGGCCATCATTGCACACAGCCGTTGATGCGTCGCCTCGGCGTAGCGGCGACCGCGCGCGCATCCTTCTACATCTATAATGACGTCGACGACATCGATGCGTTGGTGACTGCGGTTCGCAGAGCCGGCGAGTTGTTCGGAGTCTTAGCCTCCTAGTCCATTAGCCCCTTAGCCCCTAGCTTGTCGGGGCCATGGCTGATCCTGTCATCGTTGATCGCGTCACCAAGCGCTTCGCGGGCCACACCGCGGTCGATGCGCTTTCGTTGAGCGTTCCCTCCGGGATCATTTACGGTCTGCTCGGTCCCAACGGCGCCGGGAAGACCACCACGCTGCGCATGATCATGGACATCTACGAGCCGGACTCGGGCATCGTGCGACTCTTCGGCCAGGTCGGCGGGGGTCGGCAGCATTCCGCGCACATCGGGTACCTCCCCGAGGAGCGCGGGCTGTACCCGAAGATGCGTGTGCTCGACGTACTGATCTTTCTCGCGGAAGCGAAGGGTGTGGCGCGGCGTGTGGCGCGCGAGAAGGCGAGCACCTGGCTCGATCGACTCGGCCTCGCCGACTGGCGGATGCGGAAGGTCTCCGAGCTCTCCAAGGGTATGCAGCAGAAGGTTCAGTTCATCTCGGCAATTCTGCACGATCCCGATCTCATCATTCTCGACGAACCGTTCTCCGGACTCGATCCCGTCAATTCGCAGGTGCTGCGGGACACGGTCGTGGAGTACCGCCGCGCGGGCAAGACCGTGCTGTTCTCGACGCACATCATGGAACACGCCGAGCAACTCTGCGACCGGCTGTGCATCATTGCGCGGGGAAAGAAACTCATCGACGGCACGCTCGCCGAGGTGAAGAGCACCCATGGCGGCAAGCACGTGATCGTCGCGTTCGACGGCAGTCAGGGGGGCGCGCAGCAGATCTTCGCCGACCGGCGCCTGGTGGCGAAGATCCAGGATTTCGGTCAGCAAGCTGAGCTGGAGCTCGCGCCTGGTGCGGACGCTCAGGAGATCCTGCGGGCGCTCGTCGGCTCCGGTGCACGCCTCGCGCGCTTCGAGCTGGCGAGCCCGTCGCTGCACAAGATTTTTGTCGACCTGGTCGGTCCCGAAGCTGCCACGCCGGCGGCCACGGGCGGGAACGGAGGCGCCCGTGCGTAAAGTCTGGGCGGTCATCCGGCGTGAGTTCATCGAGCGGGTGCGCACGAAATGGTTCTGGGTGTCCGCCATTTTGGGCCCGGTACTGTTCGCGGGCGTCATCGTGTTCCAGATCATGCAGTCTGTGGGGGGTGGGGTTCGCAACATCGCCATTGTGGACACGGGCAGGCTCGGCTACGGATCGCGGATCGTGGAGGCGCTCGGCGCGAGCAGGTCAATTCGCGCAGACGGCGTGAAACTCGGTCCTGCCGTACTGGACTCGTTGACGAGCCTCGTGGAAGCCAAGCAACTCAACGGTTTTCTGATCGTCGGTGACTCCCTGCCTACCGACGGCAAGGCGGAGTACCGTGCGTCGAATCTGTCACTGCAGACCATCGAGGAGCTCCAGCGTACCCTGAATCGCGTGGTCGAAAAGGCGCGCCTCGAAGGCAAGGGCGTGAACCCAACCGTCGTCGATTGGGCGCAGGCGCTCAGGGTTACCCTCGATCAGAAAAAGTGTCAGCGGGGTGCGTGCACCAAGGAGAGCGCGGGCGAGTCGTTCATCCTCGCCTATGTGATGGCCATTCTCTTGTTCATGGCGATTCTGCTGTACGGCGTGAACGTCATGAGCTCGGTGCTGGAGGAGAAAACCACTCGCATCATCGAGGTGCTGGTCTCATCGCTGCGACCGTTCCAGCTCATGCTGGGAAAGGTGGTCGGCGCCGGGGCGGTATCCTTTTTCCAGTTCGTCATCTGGGGCGTCTCGGCGAGATTGCTCATCAGCCTGCGCGTCCCCATTGCCCGCGCGCTCGGTGCGGATGCCGCCTCCGCGCAAAGCATGACGCTGCCACATATCCCGTTTGCGACACTCGCCGTCTTCATGGCGTTCTTCCTCGGCGGCTTCCTCCTGTACTCCTCGATGTTCGCGGCCGTGGGAGCGATGTCGAGCAACGAGCAGGAGGCCCGCCAGGCCCAGCAGCCGGTGACCTACCTCCTGATGATTTCGTACTTCTCGATCATCGGCCTCACGAATGATCCGAGCTCGACGTTCGCGCGGACGCTCTCGATGGTGCCATTCACGTCACCGATCGCGACGCCGGTCCGCTGGACGGCCGGCAGTATGGGAGCGGGCGAGCTGGCGGCGTCGCTGGCGATCCTGCTGCTCGGCATCGTAGGAGTGACGTGGGTCGCCGCGCGCATTTACAGGGTCGGGATACTAATGACAGGCAAACGGCCCACGATGAAGGAACTGGTCCGCTGGGTGAGAACTGCCTAACAACTAGGCGGGGACATGCAAAGACTAGGCAGCAGACGCACCGCGGTCCTGAGTCCAAAGGGCACTGGACGAGATGAAATGATGCGGTGGTGAGCTGTGTTCTGGTTATCCTCCTCGAGTGCCGAACCATCACACACTGAAAGCGTGGCAGCATGCGGAGAGACTCGCCGTTGAGTGCTCTCGGGCGGCGCAGCGTTTTCCCGACTTCGAACAAGAACGGCTTGCGGACCAGCTTCGGAGAGCCTCGTACAGTATTCCGCTAAACATTGCCGAGGGATCGGCCCGGAAGGGCACCAGGGACTACCGAAAGTTTCTCGACACGGCCTGGGGCTCTCTCGCCGAAGTACAAACCGCACTCGTCATGGCGCGCGACATCGGGTACCTCCGAGCGGCCGAATACGGACGCCTCGAGGCACTTGCAACCGAAACCAGCAAGACGCTCTTTGGTCTGCTTCGGAAGGTCACTCTGGCGGTTGATCGTCCCAAATCCCGTTGACCGTGGCACGCGGTGCGTCTGTGGCCTAGCCGTTGCCGGTCCTCGCTTTGTAGTTTCTCCTCCATGTTCGATTATGACGTAATCATCGTCGGTGGTGGCCACGCCGGTACTGAGGCCGCCTCCATGTCGGCCCGCCTCGGCGCCAAGACTCTGCTGCTCACTTCCGTCCTTGACACGATCGGCCAGATGTCCTGCAACCCTGCTATTGGTGGAATAGCGAAGGGTACCGTCGTCCGCGAGGTCGATGCGCTGGGGGGTATCATGGGCCGCGCGGCCGATCGCGCGACGATCCAGTTCCGGATGCTCAATCGCTCCAAGGGCCCGGCCGTCTGGGCCCCGCGCGCACAGGCCGATCGCACCCTCTATCGTCGCGCCGTGCGCTCGCTGCTCGAGCAATTCCCTGCCCTCGAGCTCACGCAGGGCATGGTCACAAATCTGCTCTTCGATCAGCACGGCACGCGGATCACCGGGGTCGAGACGAAAGATGGACGGCGCTTCACCGCGCGCGCCGTCATCATCACCGCCGGCACTTTCCTCCGCGGTCGCATTCACCTCGGCACCGACACGCAAATTCCGGCGGGCCGTGCGGGAGATCAGCCATCAGTAGAGATGGCACAAGTCATTGAACGTATTGGGCTTACGGTAGCGCGCTTCAAGACCGGCACTCCGCCGCGCGTCGATGGCCGCTCGGTGAATTGGAGCAAGGTCGAGCGGCAAGACGGCGACAGCCCCGACTTCCGCTTCTCGTTCCACGAGCGCGTCGAGCGGCCGCGTCAGGTGCCGTGCTGGATCACATGGGCCGGCGAAGAAGTGAAGGACATCATCCAGCGCCACCTGAAGGAGTCTGCGTTGTACGGCGGCGCGATCAGCGGTCGCGGGCCACGCTATTGCCCCTCGGTCGAGGACAAGATCGTGAAGTTCCCAGCGGCCAAGCGCCACCAGATCTTCCTCGAGCCGGAGGGGCTCGATACCACCGAGCTGTACGTGAACGGTCTGTCGACTTCCCTGCCCGTCGCCGTGCAGCTCGAGTTCCTGCACGCCGTCCCTGGTCTCGAGCGCGCCCGGATGACGCGGCCGGGCTACGCGATCGAGTACGACTACTATCCGCCCACTCAGCTCACACCCTGGCTCGAGGTAAAGACGATCGAGCACCTCTTCTTTGCCGGCCAGATCAACGGCACGACTGGGTACGAAGAGGCGGCGGGCCAAGGCGTCGTCGCCGGGATCAACGCGGTGCGCCGGGTCCGCGGCGCCGAGCCGGTGGTCCTTGGACGCGACGATGCGTACGTCGGAGTGTTGGTCGATGACTTGGTGACGCGCGGAGTCGACGAGCCGTACCGGCTGTTCACGTCGCGGTCGGAATTCCGGCTGCTCCTTCGCCAGGACAACGCGCTGCGTCGTCTGCTGCCCCTCGCTGAGCGGCTTGGTCTGTTGACCGACGACGAGCTGCGGGCGGCTGAGCGACGGCTCGATGCCGAGGAGTCGGCGCTGCGGCTCGCGCGCGAGACGACGATCACTCCGGAAGAGGCAGCCGGTCCACTCGCTGAAAGCGGTACGACACTCGCGGAGGGCGATCGCATCGCCGTGATCGCGAAGCGGCCTGGTGTCTCGCTGGCCGCGCTGTTCGCGGCGGCCGGCGTTGGGACCGAGGCCGCGTCCGAGGCGATCGTGGCTGCGGAGATCGAGATCAAATACGACGGCTATCTCGCGCGCGAGCGCGAGGCGGCAGCGCGCCTCGCCGAGCTCGCGGCGTTTGTGCTGCCTCCTGACCTGCCCTATCTCGAGTTGCGCACACTAGCGACGGAAGCCCGTCAGAAGCTCGACCGTGTGCGTCCCGGTTCGCTGGCGCAGGCGGCACGCGTCCCTGGTGTGACGCCCAGCGACCTCCACAACCTCGTCCTCGAGGCAACGCGCTGGCGCCGGAGGGTCGCCTAGACCCCAAGGTTGCAGTTTCACGTGAAACGTATGCTCTTTCGTTTCACGTGAAACGAACGTATATTGGGTTCTCGTTAATTTGAAAGCTATATAACTCTTTGCTAAACAACGACTTATAATGTCACGTGTAATCGCGATCGCCAACCAAAAGGGCGGCGTCGGCAAAACGACGACCGCCGTCAACCTCGCCGCGTCGCTTGCAACGGCTGAGCGCAAGACGCTCCTCGTCGACGCCGATCCACAAGGCAACTCGACGAGCGGCGTTGGCATCGAGCGCGATCGCATCCGCAAATCGCTCTACGACGCCCTCATCGACGGCGCGTCGCTTGCGCAGGCGCGCTTCCCGCACGTGCATTTCCCGTATCTCGATGTCGTCCCGGCGACTCAGGACTTGGTCGGCGCCGAGCTCGAGCTCGTCAATCAAAAAGCCCGCGAGACGCGGATGCGCGAGGCCCTGCGGGAGCTGCGCGACGAGTACGGCTATGTGATCATCGACTGCCCGCCGTCGCTCGGCCTCCTCACGCTGAACATGCTGACGGCCGCCGACAGCGTGATCATCCCGATTCAATGCGAGTACTACGCGCTCGAAGGTCTTTCGCAACTCCTCAACACCGTGAAGCTCGTGCAGCGCAATTTCAATCCCGCGCTCGCGATCGAAGGGGTGCTGCTGACGATGTACGACGCGCGCCTCAATCTCTGCAAACAGGTCGCCGAAGAAGCGAAAGAGTACTTCGGCGGCCGCATGTTCAATGTCACGATTCCGCGTAACGTGCGACTGGCGGAAGCGCCCAGCTTTGGAAAACCGATCCTGCTGTACGATGTGCAATCGGTCGGCGCCAAGAGTTACCTCGCCGTCGCCCAGGAGCTGATTCGCCGGGTCGAGCAGGACGCTCCTCCCTCGCCAAGCCTCCCCGCTATTGAACCGCAGCCGGAGGTATCCGCATGACGGAAACCGCCGCAGGAAGACGCCGCCTCGGCCGTGGCCTCGAGGCTCTCTTAGGGCCGACGCGCGAAGACGCGGAGCGGGAAGGGAGCCTCGTCGAGCTCCCGATCAAGGACATCAAACCGAACCCGTTCCAACCACGCCAAACCGTGGACCCGGCCGCGCTGGAGGAATTGGTTTCGTCCATCAAGCAAGCCGGCTTGTTGCAGCCCGTGGTGGTGCGGCGCGTAAATGGAGGATACGAGCTGATCGCCGGCGAACGCCGCCTGCGCGCCTGCCAGCAGCTCGGTTGGGAGCGAATTCCCGCGGTGCAGCGGGATGCCGACGATCGGACACTGCTCACGCTCGCGCTCATCGAGAACCTGCAGCGCGACGATCTGTCTCCGGTGGATGAGGCGCGCGGCTACGAGCGCCTCATCGCGGAATTCAAGCTCGCGCAGCAGGACGTCGCCGACGCAGTTGGTCGCGATCGGTCGACGGTCGCCAACGCCCTCCGCCTCCTCAAACTCCCGGAAGTGGTACTGCAGATGCTGCATGAGGGGCAACTGTCGGTGGGTCACGCGCGCGCGCTGCTCGGACTCGAGGATCCGCGCATCGTCACGAATCTCGCCCGCGAAGCAGTAGCCCAGGATCTCTCCGTTCGCGAGGTGGAGGATCGGGTCCGCGGCGGACGCGCGCCCGAACGCCGCCCGCGCATGAAACGGGGGATGGGCGCCGCTCCCGAAGTTCGCCGCGTCGAAGATGCGCTGCGCCGCCGGCTGGGCACCGACGTGCGCGTGACGTTGCGCGCGAAAGGGAAAGGGCAAATCCACCTGTCGTTCTACTCGAACGACGATCTCGCACGGCTGCTCGAGGTCATCCTCGGCGCACCATTCGACGGATGACGAGGGGGAG
>JBGQKD010000013.1:0-88769 GCA_041499375.1 Gemmatimonadota bacterium | reverse complement strand
CAACGTTGAACTGATCCCGAGTACCAAAGCGTATGTCGCGACCATGCCTACGCTCACTTCAGGGGGGAGAGGCGCCGGTCGGAATCGAACCGACGAATCGAGGTTTTGCAGACCTCTGCCTTACCACTTGGCTACGGCGCCGAGGCGTCAAAAGCTCACCAAAAGGGCCTGCTCCATCAAGTCTGCAGCGCGAGCAAGCACCTGCTGATCGTCCTCTGATAGCTGCGCAACACCCTGCATGAGTCGCTCGACGCGTCGCGCACGGCCCTTTTGCAACAGGCGCTTTCCTGCTGCGGTCGCCTCGACCAGCTGCACGCGGCCGTCGGTAGCGTCGTTTACGCGGCGCACCAGTCCGCGCCGCTCCAATCCGTCGATGAGGCGCGTGATCGTGGGCCGCCGCACCTGCTCCGCCTCCGCGAGCGCGCTCATGGTGAGGGGTCCTCGAAACACGATCACCGACAAGGCGGACGCTCGCGGGCCGGTCAGACCGAGCGCCTTGTCTTCAACTCGCAGACGCCGCAGCAGATGGATGGCGGCGGAGTGCAAGCGGTCGGCGATCGCCCGGGCAGGGGCTTGACGGGGCGCGGTCTCCATAATTACTTAGCGTAAGCTAACTACTTCCCCCGGGGGAGCAATGGAGCTCGCACAGGTGACCAATGTCGTCCACGATATCGATCGCGCCGTGAAGTTCCACCGCGACACGCTCGGCCTGCCGCTCCTGTTTCAGGCGCCGCCGTCACTCGCGTTCTTCCAGATCGGCTCCGTGCGGCTCATGCTGTCGCCGCCCGAGAATGCCGAGCAGGATCACCCCGGCTCGGTTCTCTATCTGAAGGTGAAGGACATCGAAGCGATACACCGCTCCCTGGCGGGACGCGGCGTCAAATTCGTGGATAAGCCGCATCGGGTGCACGAAGCGGCCGACTACGACCTATGGATGGCGTTCTTTCACGACCCCGACAACAACCCGATGGCACTCATGGAGGAGAAGCCAAAGCGGAAGGCTTCCTGAACGACGACGCAACAGCGACGCCGGCAACGAGAATATTGGCCACGATGACGGGGAGCGAGTGGATCAGCACGCCGTACAGCGCCCACAGGCCTGCGGCAACTCCCTGCACGCGCCGCAACCCTCGCGGCGTCTTGGTGAAGTACGAGACCAGGAAGACGGCGGTCGCCAGCCAGCCGATCCAGTCGATCTTGTTCATCATGCCTGCCCCTTGAGCAGTTTCAGGACTTCGAGACGTCCTTTCGTGACGGCCAGCCCGATAGCTTCCTTGGCATCGGCGCCACGGGCCAGCAACAGTTTCACCGTGTCCTGATGCCCGAAGAAGGCGGCCAGCCCGAGCGGTGAGAACCCCATCGTCGATTTCGCGTCCAGCAGCCCGGGATCGCGCTCCAGCCACTCGGCGACGCGTTGTGTCCGGCCCACCGAGGCGGCGTCGAAAATGTCGAGCTCCGGTTCAGCGGCGAGCAGCAGCGCCACAGCTTCGGGCTTGTCACGGTACTGCGCAATGAGCACGGGCGTGTGGCCGCGCTCGTTGCGGACGTTGGCGAGGCCGGGATTGGCCCGGAGCAATGCCTGCAGGCGTCCCGTATCACCGGCCCGCACGGCATCAAAGATTTCCTGCGACGGCTCCATGATTGCTCCTGTCAGAATGAAAAGCCTTTCCGCAACGTGAACGCCCAGCGTTTCCCCGTCACGCCGTCCCCGAACCGGTAACCAAACGCCATTTCCCCGGCTTCCCCGCGGACCGCCCGCGTCGGGCCAAAGCGCAGCGACAGCCCGACATCGCCACCTTGTCTCGCCGGCTCGTCACCATACCACGCGCCCCCATAATCGAGAAACGGCGCGATGCCCATCGCCAGCAGCCCCAGAATGTCGTCGGCGACGAGGATGCGGTCCTCGAGCACGAACCAGGTCGTGCGCGTGCCGCTGAAATCATGGACCCCGAACAACCTGGGCCCGCGCTGTACGGCCCACGGATCGAACTCCGCGCCGGGCTTCGGGTGCGTCACGAATCCACCTTCGGCGTGCGCGATCAGCGTGTGGCGCGGGATGTCCTGGCTCACGACGGTCAGCTGCCCGACCGTGCGCGTCGTGTCCAACCCGCCGGCGTTCACGCTCAAGACCGCGAATCCGCGCTTCCAGACGGCAGACGTCCGCCCACTCACTTCGTACCCGACTCCCGAAGACAGCACGACACCCGCATGCAAGGTGGGCGAGAGGTCCACATCCTCGCGCCGAGCGTAGGAGTTGAAGTGCTCCAGCACGCGGAAGCGCACCGACCCGACGTCGATGCCCGCCCGCAACGTCGTGAACACCGAATACGGGACCCGCGAGGTATCGGTGGCGCCAAAGTCTTCGCGGCGCCACTCCCACCCGCCCCACAGCCGGGTGTAGTGGTGGCTCGATCTGGCGACGGCGATTCCGCCGATCACTCCCGCGCGGAGCAGGTGATGGCGCGTGCTGTCGAGGAGCGCGTCGTCGCGAAACCGAAGCACCCGTTCCTGAGCGGCTTCACCATAGATCTCGAGCGCATGTGGCGCGGCGGTCTCGTGAAACGGCAAGCCGAAGCGCCATTCACCGCGCCGGCCATCGGATAGATCCCGGTACCGCAGCGTCAGCGCCGTACGGCGGCCGTAGAACTGTGGATTGAAGAAATCGAAATCGAGGTGGCTGCGATCGGGGTTGCGGCCATATATGAGCGCCACCTCGGTCGCCGTGCCGAGAAAATTTCGCTCGATGAGCCCGATGTCCCACGTCTTGTCGCCGCCCACGCTCGTAAAGCTGGCCTGCGGCTGGGTGCTCCAGCCGTCCGACGTGACGGCGCGCAGCGCGAGCTTGCCGCCCGGCTCGGCACGAACCGTGTCTACACGCACCGACCGAAACACCCCCAGAGTGCGCAACGACCGCTCGCTCTCCTCCATGCGCGCCCGATCGAAGGGGTCGCCGCGGTTCAGCAATAAGCGTCGCCGGATCACCCCCTGGCGCGTCCGCACATGCAGCCGGTTCGCGAGGTGCGCGACCCAATCGGGCGCCGCGTCCGCGCGGTCGAAGATGTTGCCGTTCTCGATGATGATCGTATCGATCGTCTGATGGGCGGATGGGCGGATGGGCGGATTGGCAGTTTGCGCCGTAAGACGGACGAAGGGACTTGCCAGCGCCGCGAGCAACGCGAACACCACAGCGCCCATCCGGCCATCCGCCCATCCGCCCATCAGGGTCTTACTCCGTGAATCCGCTGCCGCAGTCGATACGTGGCGTGTTTGGTCCGATCGTCCCAGGCGGTGAAATACAGTGTCGCATCGATCCGACCGGCGATCTGCCGCGAGCCCCGGGTCTGCATCATGTACGTCCCACGCACGGAGTCCGGTCGCAGTGGCCGGCACAGGCACGTCACGGTCGCCCAGGCCGGAATCGAGTCTCCTAACGAATAGTGATGGCCGGCGGAGAGCCGCCGCGCGTCGCCGAGATCGAGCCCGACGGTCAGCGCGTACTCATCACCGATTGCGTCGCTCGGATCGAAATCGAACCGCGCGAGCAGGACGTCGTGCCGCTCGATGACGGTGGTATCGACGCGCAGGTGGACCACCGTGTAGCGCGGGTCGGGTTCAACGATGATGCGGCCGTGCTGCTCCCACCGTCCTGCCTGCTGCAGTCCTTCTGTGTCACCCGGCCGCGGCAGGATCTCGCACCCGCCGGCCGCGATCCCCACTCCCAGCATCAATACACACTTAAGTACCGCTCGAGCTCCCACTCACTGACCTTTCCGATGTATTCCTGCCATTCGCCCCGCTTGGCCTCGACGAACCGTTCGTAAATGTGCGTCCCGAGCGCGTCTCTGATAACGTCGTCCTTCTCCAGCGTGTCGAGCGCCTCGTGGAGGTCCCGGGGCAGCTCGTCGATGCGGTACTTCCGGCGCTCGCGAAAGCTCATCTCGAAGATGTTTTTGTTCACCGGGTCGGGCGGCGTCAGCTTCTTCTGCACCCCATCGATGCCCGCCGCAAGCTGCACTGCGAGCGCGAGATACGGATTCGCGGATGGATCGGGCATCCGCAGCTCGCAGCGCGTTCCCATGCCCCGCCGGTCCGGGATGCGAATCAGGGGCGAGCGATTCCGCATCGACCACGCGACGTTCACGGGCGCCTCATACCCCGGCACCAGCCGTTTGTAGCTGTTCACGAGCGGGTTCGTCACGGCGCAGAAGCCGCGGGCGTGCGTCAACAGGCCGGCAATATACGACAGGGCGACATCCGACAGCTCCCACTGCCCCTTCGGGTCGTGGAAGGCGTTGCCACCCTTCCGGAACAATGATTGATGGGTGTGCATGCCCGATCCGTTCTGTCCGAAGATCGGCTTGGGCATGAAGGTCGCCAGGAACCCATGCCGGTACGCCACGTTCCGGACCACGAATCGAAATGTCGCGAGGTTATCGGCCGTCTCGAGCGCCTCGGCGTAGCGGAAGTCGATCTCGTGCTGCCCCGGCGCCACCTCGTGGTGTCCCGCTTCGACTTCGAACCCCATCGCGACGAGTTCCTTCACGATTAGGCGGCGAATCTCCTCGGCGCGATCGACGGGTGTCTGGTCGAAGTAGCCGCCGTGATCGTGCGTCACCGTGGTCGGCTCACCGTCCGAATCCAATTGAAAGATGTAGAACTCGGCCTCGACACCGGCCATCATCTCGTAGCCGAGCGCCTTCGCTTTCGCGATCTGGCGCTGCAGCGCCTGGCGCGTGCAGCCGGCGAACGACGAGCCGTCAGGATTGTAGATGTCGCAGATCACGCGGGCGACCTTGCCCGCGGCGTCACCGTTCGGCAGCACGCGAAACGTGTCCAGATCGGGCCGCAGCACCATGTCCGATTCCTCGATCCGGACGAAGCCTTCGATGGACGACCCGTCGAACATGATGTCGCCCTCGAGCGCCTTTTCGAACTGGCTCTCGGGCACTTCGACATTCTTGTTGACGCCGAGGATGTCGGTGAATTGGAGGCGCAGCGAACTGACGTCCTGTTTTTTCGCTAACTCGAGGATCTCGCGTTTGGTTGTCATAGTAGGAGGCGACGAAGGGGCGGCACGACCTTCGCCGCCCCTCGCCGCCCTCCCCCGCCGATTCTAGTTATGCGTCGTAGTACAGGAAGAACTCGTACGGGTGCGGCCGCAAGGCCACCGCGTCGACGTCCTTGACTCGCTTCATCTTCAGCCAGGTGTCGATGAGGTCCTGCGTGAAAACTCCGCCCTCGAGCAGGAACGCATGATCGGCCTCCAGAGCCTGCAGCGACTCGAGGAGAGTTCCCGGCGTGTTCTTGACGTGCTTCCGCTCTTCCGGCTCGAGCTCGTACAGATCCACGTCCATCGGCTTCGGCGGCTCGATCTTGTTCTTGATGCCGTCGAGGCCGGCCAGCAGCAGCGCGGCGAACGTGAGATACGGGTTGGCCGACGGATCGGGCGCCCGGAACTCGAGCCGCTTGGCCTTCGGCGACGTCGAGTACATCGGGATGCGGCAGATCGCCGACCGGTTGCGTTGCGAATAGATCAGGTTGATCGGCGCTTCATAGCCCGGCACCAGGCGCCGGTAGCTGTTCGTCGTGGGAGCCGCGAAGGCGAGCAGCGCGGCCGCGTGCTTGATCAGCCCGCCGATATACCAGCGCGCCGAGTCGGAAATCAGCGCGTAGCCGTTCTTGTCGAAGAACAGGTTGTTCGTGCCGTTCCACAGGCTCATGTGCACGTGCATCCCCGAGCCGTTGTCGCCGAACATCGGCTTCGGCATGAACGTCGCCGTGTAGCCGTTCTTCGCGCACACGTTCTTCACGATGTACTTGTACATCATGACCTGGTCGGCCATGCGCACCATCGTGCTGTAGCGCATGTCGATTTCGGTCTGGCCCGCCGTGCCGACCTCGTGATGGTGCACTTCGACTTCGATACCGGCGGCGATCATCGCCAGCATGATCTTGGAGCGCAGGTCCTGGAGACGGTCCGTCGGCGGAACGGGGAAATAACCTTCCTTGTGACGCGGGCGGTGGCCGAGGTTGGCCGTCCCGTTCGCCCCGCTGTTCCAGATGCCCTCTTCGGAATCGATGTGGTAATAGCCTTCGTGCGCGTTCTGATCGAAGCGCACGGAATTGAAGATGTAGAACTCCGCCTCGGGCCCGAAGTACGCTGTCGTGGCGACGCCGCTCTTCTTCAGAAACGCTTCGGCCTTGCGCGCGACGTAGCGGGGGTCGCGCGAGTAGGGCTCACGCGTGATCGGATCCACGATGTCGCACGTCAGGGAAAGCGTCGGCACTTCCAAACAGGGGTCAACGAAGGCGCTGGCCGGATCGGGCAGCAGCAGCATGTCGCTCTCGTTGATGGCCTGGAAACCGCGGATCGACGAGCCGTCGAATCCCAAACCGTCCGTGAACGTGTCTTCCTCGAGCTCCTTCAACGGAATCGAGAAATGCTGCCAGGTGCCGGGCAGATCCGTGAACCGCACGTCCACGATCTGCACGCCTGCTTCTTTCGCGCGGCGGATCACATCCGCCGGCGATGTGCTGGTAGCGGCCTTCCCACCGGTGATGGTGGGTTCCAACGTTGCTGTCATTGAGCGGGGTCTCCTTCCCGAGTCGGTGAGACACTTTGCAAGCGGCGGGCCATACGGGAAAGTAGAGGGCTTAAGAGGGGGTGTCAAGAAATCCCTGCACAAACTGCACGAAAAGTCGCCTGAGGGGATGTTTACCCTGTGGAAATGTGCAAACTGTCCGCCTGAATGTGCAGCTTTTGCGCTACAACGCTTCCACGAAGTGCAACAGTTCGACCGCCGAAAACTCCCCGAACCGGTCCTGAATATCCTTCTCCCGCCATTCGAGGAAGATCCATCCCGTCACCTTGTGCAGCTGGCCGTTCACGAAGTGAATCCGTCCGCGCACCGCGCCCAGCGATGTGTCGGGCTGGCCCTCCAGATAGACGTCCCAGCGCTGCTCGCCCCGCTTCAATTCTCCCATGTGCTTGCCGTACTCGGTACTCGCCATGGGCCACTACTCTACCGGCTTTCAAGCGCCCCGCCAGCCCGCTTACCCGAGTTACATTCTCCACCCATGACCTGTCATGCCTGCGGTGCACAACTCTCCTCGACGGCCCGCTTCTGTCACAAGTGCGGCGCGACCGTCGCGACTGTGGGCGCCACCGGGTGGCGCGCTGGGTTGCCCTGGGCGCTTGCTGGCGCCGCCCTCGGCGCCCTGATCGCCGTGGTCGCCATGCGCGCAAGCGCGCCCTCTCCCGCACGTAACGACGAGCCGGCTGCGCCTTTCGCCAGCAGCGGAGGCGGACGACCACCCGACATCTCCCAGATGTCACCGGAAGAACGCGCCAACCGCTTGTTCAACCGCGTCATGATGCTCGCGGAGGCCGGCAAGCAGGATAGCGTGCACTTTTTCCTCCCTATGGCACTGGCATCCTACAGCCAACTGCCGGCGCTCGACGCCGATGCGCGCTATCACGTCGGCTTGCTGCAGCTCGCCGGCGGCGATGTTGGCGCGGCGCTCGCGCAGGCCGACACGATGCAGCGTGCCGTGCCGAATCACCTTTTCATCTATGTTCTCCGTGCACACGCCTACCAGGCGCAAGGCAATACCGCCCAGGAACAGCGGGCGTACGCCGATTTCCTGCGGCACGAGCAGGCAGAGTTGGCGGTCAAGCGGCCCGAATACGACGACCACCGCGAGGCGTTGACGAATTTCCATAGCGAAGCGCTGCGCCAGGCACAGAGTCCGAGGAGACCGACGTCGTGACGGTGACCGTTGCACGCACGATCCACGTCGCCCACAGCCCCGATGCCGATGACGCCTTCATGTTCTGGGCGATGGCGGCGAGGAAGATCGACACCGGCGGGCGTCGGTACGTGCACGAGCTCGGCGACATCGAAAGCTTGAATCGGCGCGCGCTGGCCGGAGAGCTGGAGGTCACCGCCGTCTCGCTGCACGCCTACGCGTATCTCGCGGATCGCTACGCCCTGCTCGCCCACGGCGCGAGCATCGGAGATCGCTACGGTCCGCGCATTGTGGCGCGGGAGCGTCCACCTGCCGATCCGCGGAAGGCGTTGGCTGGACGCGTTGTCGCCGTCCCTGGGGAGCTGACGACGGCGTTTCTCACACTCCGGCTGTATCAGCCCGCGGCGCGCCACGTGGTCGTCCCGTTCGATCAGATCGAGGATTTCGTCGCGGCCGGCAAGGCCGATGCGGGCCTCCTCATTCACGAGGGTCAGCTGACGTTCGCGGACCGCGGGCTGCATCTCTGGGCGGACATGGGCGAGTGGTGGCATCAGGAGACGCGGCTGCCATTGCCGTTGGGCGGCAACGTCGTGCGCCGCGACCTCGGTGCGGAGCTGATGCGCGGGATTGCCCGCGATTTGAAGGCGAGTATCGAATACGGCCTCGACCACCGCGCCGAGGCTTTGCGACATGCGCAGGGCTTCAGTCGGGGGCTCGATGCAGACCGCACTGACCGCTTCGTTGGCATGTACGTGAACGCCTACACGGTGGACTACGGTGAGCTTGGGCGGCGGGCCGTCGCCGAGCTGTTGACGCGCGCCCATGCGGCCCGGCTCATTCCAGCCCCTGTAGACCTGGCGTTCGTTGCAGCCGATTCCTAGTTTGGCCTTGGTTTCTCAAGGAGAATCGGGTTGACCGCTCCCCCCATACCGGGCATCGTCACCGTCCTCGTGGTCGATGACGAGGAGCCGATCCGGAACGCGCTGCGGAAATACCTGAAGCAGCAGCAGTTCGAGGTGTACGCCGCAAGCTCGGCCGACGAGGCACTGCAACAGCTGCGCCTCCATAAGGTCGCCTTGATGCTGTCCGATATCCGCATGCCGGGCACCAGTGGTGTGGACCTCGTGCCGCAGGCGCTCGAAATCGAGCCCGATCTCGCGATCCTGATGCTCACCGCCGTGAACGACGCCACCAGCGCGGCGCTCTGCATGCAGCGCGGCGCGATGGACTATCTCACCAAGCCGATCGAGCTCGCTGATCTGGGCCGCGCCGTCCAGCGCGCGCTCAAGCGCCGCGAGATGCATCTCGAGAATCGCCATCTCAACCAGTGGCTCAAGGAAGAAGTCACGACCCGCTCGGCCGAGCTGCACCGCGAGCGCCACCGCCTGGAGAGGATCTCCACCGCGACACTCGAGGCACTGGTCAACGCCCTGGAGGCCAAGGACCCCTACCTGCGTGGCCACTCGGCGCGTGTCGCAGACCTGTCGGCGAATATTGCGACCGAGATGGGCCTGTCCGAGGAGGAGGTCGACCACATTCGGATGGGAGGGCGGCTGCACGATCTCGGCAAAATCGGGACGCGCGACGCGGTGGTTAATAAGGAAGGGCCGCTCACCCCGGACGAGTTCGAGCATGTGAAGCAGCACGTCATCATCGGTGCCCAGATTCTCGCACCGCTCGTTCACCTGGGGCACATCGTGGCCATGGTGAAGAGCCATCACGAGCGCTGGGATGGCACTGGCTATCCCGATGGATTGCGCGGCGAGGAAGTGCCGTTGGGGGGAAGAGTGATCGCCGCGGCCGAGGTCTACGATGCGCTCACCACCGCGCGGCCGTATCAGGAAAAGATGACGCCCGAGCAGGCGGTCGAGCGGATGGCGGATCTCTCCGGCACCGTACTGGACCCCAAGGTCTACGACGCACTGGTCAGGATTGTCGGCCGCAGGCAAACGCTGGTCTTTCTCGACGAGGACGTCGGGCCAGCGCTCAAATAGACCAAACCCCGGGGCGAGAATCTCCCCGGGGTTGGCGGTCGGGCGAAGTGGCCGTCACACTTCGGCCGCGACCTTTCGATTTACGTCCTGCATCGCAATCAGGTTTCAAAGAATTAGATGCACCGATCCACAGAACGGTTGCATCTACCAGTGCTTCACGCGGCCCACCCGCGACATGGTGATCGTTTCGGCTTGAGACCCTCGGCGCAGCACGACCGTTGTGTTCGACACACCCCAGCCCATCCCTGTGGGCCCGAAGATCACCACAGGATTCGATGTCGCGAGTGTGACGCCATGACTGGACGGACCCGGCGTCCGCCACCACGGTTCCCACCCCTGCGCCCCGAACCGATCGATCCGCAACGTGTCGGGACCGATGGTGACGCGAGCGCGAGTAGACTGCAGGACGGCGCCGTTGCGTCCGACCGCGAGCGCCGTCGTCACGTCACGGACCGCGCGCTCGGTCTCGATCCAGTCCATCAGGTTGGCGGCCCGGGGCACCCAGAATCCCACCAGCACGGCCGCGATCGCGATCACGACTATCAGCTCGAGGAGTGTGAACCCCTTGGACATGCGCTATTTATACCGTGTCGGCGAAACCCTGCGGCATCCGGAAAACCCGGCGAAAAGCCAGAAAACGCGCCATTTGCGGGCTAACGCACCGGGACGGTGAGCGCTATGTTGGTGCGCGTGATGGTCTTGCCGTCCGGCATGTCCGGTGCACATAGGGGCGCGCGTGAGCACTGAACTGCAGTCTCGCCGCGCGGGCCTGCCCCACGCGGTCTTCCTGCAACGGGTGGCTGATGAACCGGCCACCTCCCCAGACCTCCGTCTGGGTCAGGGCGCGTTTCTCACATTGCGGTTTGTCGATCTGCTCGCTCCCGACCGCGAGCCACCCACTCCCGATGTGTTCCGCTATCAATGGGCGGCCACCGAGCGCTATTGCGCCGAGCTTTCCGGCGAGGGGACTGAGGCGTCCCATCTCAGCTGCATCGTGCGCGCGGCGGGTGAAGCGCATCGCGACGGAAACATCCGGTTGCTCGCTCCCGCCCTGTTTGCGTACGCTCTCTATCTCGAGCAGGAATCGCATTTCGAAGAGGCGGAAGACGCGCTACTCACGATGATCAGTGTTGGCGGCGGACGTCTACCGGCATCCGATGCGATCTCCGGGTGGCTGCGACTGGGGCGAGTCCGGCGTCTGCAAGCCGCTTTCGATCAGGCCGACGACGCGTACGCGGAGGCGGGCAGGATCGCATCAAGTGTTGGCGATCGCCAGGCAGTGCTTACCAGTCAAGTTGGTCAAACCAACGTCGTCTATTTTCGCGGCAACCTGTCAGAGGCCGAGCGTCGGTGGCGCTCGATCCTTGCCGACACCGTCGGAACACCGTACCGCGGTGTTATGGCGCAGGCCGAGCATGGCCTTGGAAACCTGCTGAACCGTCGTGGTCAGCTGCAGGAAGGCGCTCCGCATTTGTGGCGGGCGTACGAGCTATACGATGAACAGTCGTCACAACTTCGCGTCCTTAACGACCTCGGAATCCTCATGCTGCGCCTGGGGCACGTCGGCGATGCCGAACGAGCACTCGGCGAAGTTGTACGGCGTGAACAAGTCGGCGGCGAAAACCTGACGAACGCCATGATCGAGTTGATGCACTGCGCGTCGTATCGTCGCGACCGGTTGGGGTTCGAACGGTGGCGGGAACGCTGCCTCGAACACATTCCGCAAGCGCCTCCAAATATCCGCGCCGATTTCAGCGAGAAAGCTGGAATCGGTTATGCGCGCTTCGGAAACACTCGCAAGTCGGAAACGCTGCTCCGCCAAGCGCTCGAGATCGCTACCGCGCATGGCTTGCACGAGGTGGTCTTCCGCGTCGAGCCGATACTTGCCGGCGCGAAAGACTGCGGCGCTCCCGAACAAGTCGAAAGCGCCGCGGCTGGAGTCGTTTACGAAGCCGAGTCGCTGAAGGAGGTTTCCGCCTCCCTCGCGATGCTCGGTGCGTAGATTAGTGGCAGGTCACCGGATTGCTGGTATCGCAGACGCCGCTCGGACCTGACGTGTCAGCACAAGCCGAGGCGGTGAGCGCGAGCGAGACGAGGACCAACGCTAGGGCGAAGCGGATGCGGCGGGACATGATGCCTCCGTGGTCTGGTGATTGGGGGTTGCAAACACAGCCAACTTGAGCGAAAGACATCGATTCGTTTAGGGCATTTTTGCGGCATCGTAGGGCGATTTTGCGGCATCAGGTATTTCTGCGGAGGACGTGTAGGGAAATGCTGGTACTCGCGGCTGTCTCGGATCTGCAATACCAAAGGTTGCGCGGCGCAGTCGTGCCGCCCTTCGGCCTCGCTCGTGCCGCCACCTGGGATATGGCCCTCGAGACGATCCGGGGCCGGCCGGTCGAGATCGCGGTCGTCGATCCGATGCTGGGTGGGGCCCGGGGCCAGGAGGTGGAGCGGCTCCGAGTGCTGTTCCCGTCCCTCCCGCTCATCCTCTATACGCCGGTGATGACCCCCGAGCTCGCCCCGGTGCTGCTGGCGATGGGGAAATGCGGCATCACTCAGGTTGTGTTGAGTCCCACCGAAGACCATCCGAAACGTTTGCGCGACCTCCTGTCCGAGGAAGCGATGCAGTCGGCGTCCCATCGGTTACTCGACCAGCTCGCCCCGGCGCTCGCCCCGTTGCCGCCGGAATTACGGTGGGTGCTGTCGGAGTCCATGCGCACCCCCGGCGCGGTGCAGACGATCCAGCAGGTCGCCGCGCAGGCACGCGTGGACCGGGGAACCTGCGCGCGCTGGTTCGCGCGCGCCGGCTTGCCCAGCCCGCGCGATATCCTTGCCGCCGCGCGGGTACTGTACGCGCACCGCCTGCTCAAGGACCCGGGCTTCACGATCGAGGACGTCGCCAAGCGGCTCGGCTACGCCCAGGCGAAGACGTTGCAACAGCATGCGCGCAAGTATCTCGGCTTGACCGCCGGTGAAATGCGCCTGTCGCTCACGGCGGACGAAGCGACCGCCCGCATCGTCCAGGGATTCCTGACGCCGGCGCGTCAGAAGGCGCTCACCCTGACGCCTGCGCGTCGGAAAGCGGCCAGCGCCTCATGATGACCTCGCCTCCGCGCAAGCCCGCGACCGTCCTGATCGTCGACGACGAGGCGGGTCTCCGGCGCGTGCTCGAGCGGTTCCTCGAGCGCCACGGCTATCGAGTGCTGAGCGCCGGCACCGCAGAATCGGCCTACGAGATCCTCGCGGCCGAAACGGCCGATGCCCTGCTGCTCGACATTCATTTGCCCACGATGTCGGGGCTCGCCCTCTACCTGGCGATCATTCATCGCTGGCCGGCGCTCGAGGGGCACATCGCCATCATGACGGGCGACGCCGAGGCGGAGGAGGTGCGCACCTGGCTGAACCACCACCGGTGCACCGTGATTCGCAAGCCATTCAACCTTCAGCAGGTCGCGGATTGGGTCTCATCCGCGCTGCAACGCGACCGCTCGTCGGGCGCGATGGATGCATGACGACCGTCGCTCACGCCGATCCGTTGCACGTGTTGCGGGAATACCGAAATCTGGCGCCCTGGAACCTGCGGGATCTTTCCGTCGTGGTCGGGGCGGTGCTCGACGCGTCGGCGGTGACGCCGATCAACGCGGCCGCACGCGCGGCGCCGAGCGAGCGGACCATCCGATTCTACGTGACACGCGGCCTGGTGAGCCCTCCGGAAGGCCGGGGGACCGCTGCGACCTACTCGTACCGGCACTTCCTGCAGCTACTCGCGATCAAGTTGCGGCAAATGGAAGGCGCGACGCTCGCGGCGATCACCAAAGACATGCACGATCAGACCGGCGACGTGTTGGAGCGGCGCTGTGCCCAGGTGCTGGGCACCTCGCTGCCCACGCCGGACCGCCTGCCGCTGAAGGGCGCCGAGGGGATGCCGCGCGGCCGATCGGGCCGGGCCCTCAGCGCCTGGCTGACGCGCGACGCCGACAAGGAGACGAGCGGGCCGACGGTTTGGCGCCGCATTCCCGTGACGCGCGGCGTGGAGCTGCACGTCGATGCCGATCACCCGATCGCCCGGCTGGGCTCCGACGACCGCGGGCTGGCGGAGACCATCCGCCAGGCAATTGCGAAACTCCTGCCACACAGCACGTAATGTCGTGGTAGGGGCGCAGCCTGCTGCGCCCCTACATCACACATCCGTAACAGGAGATCGATAACATGTGGGTGCTGCTCGTACTCGTGGTGATCATTGGTCTATGGGTGGTGAGCGCGTATAACGGCCTCATCTCGCTCAAGAATCAGACCGTCAATGCCTTCAAACAGATCGACGTGCAGCTCAAGCGCCGCCACGATCTGATTCCGAATCTCGTCAACGCCGTCAAAGGCGCCATGGATTTCGAGCGTGGAACGCTTGAAGCGGTGATCCAGGCGCGGAATCAGGCGGTGAAGGTCAATGCGTCAGGTCCGGAAGGAATCAAACAGATCAGCCAGGCGGAGAATGCGCTCTCAGGCGCGTTGTCGCGGCTGCTGGTCACGGTGGAGCGCTATCCCGAGCTCAAGGCGACCGGCAACATCGGCCAGCTGCAGGAAGAGCTGACGTCCACCGAGAACCGGATCGCGTTCGCGCGGCAGCTCTATAACGACACGGCGACGCAGTACAACACCAAGCAGCAGCAGTTCCCCACGACACTCGTGGCGGGCCTGGCACACGCGGAGCGGACGGACCTGTGGGAGATCGAAGATCAAGCTGAACGCGCGGTACCGCAGGTTGACCTCTCCCGACGGTAATCTCTTTCAACAACAGGAAGCCAATCGCCGGCGCACGACCTGGCTGGTGATTGGCTTCGTCCTGTTTTTCGCCTGGTTGGGATTCGGCGGCGACTACGTCTGGGCTCTGCAGGGCCATCACCCGTTCCCCTGGGTCGGCATCCTGCTCACGACGGTCGCGATCATCACCGCGTGGCACACCTACAAGACCGGGCCCGAGAAGGTCCTGTGGGCGACCGGCGCGCAGGAGTTGATCGATCCGAAGACCGACGCCGAACGCCAGGTAGCGAACGTCGTCGACGAGATGGCCATCGCCGCCGGGATACCGCGGCCGCGGCTCTGGATCATCCCGGACGACGACCCCAACGCATTCGCGACCGGCCACGATCCCCGCGACTCGCACATCGCGGTGACGCGCGGGTTGCTGAAGATCTGCAACCGCGACGAGCTCCAGGCAGTGATCGCCCACGAGCTGGGGCACGTCAAGAATCTCGATGTCCGTTTGATGACGACGCTGGCCGCGCTCGTCGGCGCCGTGCTGCTGGCGCGCGAAGGAATGGGCCGGATGATGCGTGGCGGTGGAATCCCGAGCCGGGGCAGGAAAGGAAAGAACGCGGGGCCGCTGCTCGCGATCCTGCTCGCGCTGTGGATCGTTTCGTGGATCGTCGCCCCGCTCGTGACCCAGGTGCTCGCGCTCGCGGTGAGCCGGCGGCGCGAATACCTCGCCGACGCCATGAGCGCGCAATTCACGCGCAATCCGCTGGCGCTGGCCAGCGCGCTCCAGAAGATCGAGGGAGCAGCCGCGCCGACGAGCGCGATCAAGAGCGGTGCGGCACATCTGTGCATCTGCGACCCGCTGGGGCGGAGGCTGACGAACAGGGAGGGATGGCTCGCCGACCGGTTTGCCACGCACCCGCCGATGAGCATGCGGATCTCGCGGCTCAAGGGCATGGGATACGCGCAGCTGAAGAAGGAGGGAGGCTCATCCGCGATTTCCACGCCCGTCTAAGTCGCTACAAGCTCCAAGAGCCGCGCCTGGCGCGGCGATCGCTCGCCGACGATCCCGCGATCACCGTGGCCGTGCAGGCACACATGGCCGAGCATGGCCTATCGGAGAAAGCGGTACAGCGACAGGTCCGCAAATACCTCGACGAAATCATTCCGCACTTCAACGTGCTGTCGTACTACAAGGTCGGGTACAACGTCGCGAAGATCGTCGTCAATCTCCTCTACAAGACCAGCGTCGACTACCAGGATGAGCGCGCGCTCGCGCAAATCCCCAAGCGGGACGTCGTGGTCTACCTCATGAATCACCGGTCCAATGCGGACTACGTCGTCGTAGCGTATGTGCTCGCCCGCGGCGTCCACGTGAGCTACGCGGTCGGCGAGTGGGCGCGGGCGTGGCCCCTGGAGTACGTCTTCAAGTCGTTCGGGGCGTACTTCATCCGGCGACGGTTCCGCGAGCCGCTGTATCACACGGTGCTCGAGCGCTACGTCCAGCTCATCACCCGCAATGGCGTCACGCAGGGGATCTTTCCCGAGGGCGGCCTGTCGCGCGACGGCAAGCTTCGGCCCCCGAAACTGGGCCTGCTCGATTACATCTGCCGCACGCTGACAGATCCGACATTCGACCGTGACATCTGGTTCGTCCCGGTCGCGTTGAACTACGACCGCGTGCTGGAAGACCGCTCGCTGATTCGCGAGCTCATTCACGAGGGAGACCGGCCCGGCCGGCTCGCCCAGCTCGGCACGGTGCTCTCCTACCTCGTCAGCAACACCGTCAGGCTATTGACCGGCCGGCTCAAACGCTACGGGCGTGTCGCGGTGAACTTCGGGACACCGCTGTCGCTGCGCGCCTGGCTCAAGACGGCGCCGCCGGACGTCTTGACGCTGCCCAAGGAGGTGCGCCTGCCGGAGCTCGAACGGCTCGCCCGCGAGATGCAGGCGCGCATCGGGGCGATCATTCCCGTCACGCCCGTTCCGCTGGCCGCGGCCGCGCTGCTCTCGTTCGGCCAGACGGTCGTCCAGAAGGACGCGCTGCTCGAGCGCATGGACCAGCTGCGCGATCGGTTGAAAGAGGTGAACGGCAAAGTCGTACGCGGCGGCGCCCGGATCGCCGAGGTCTGGGATCGCGCCTGGCGGATGCTGCGGATGCGGCGACTGGTCGTCGCCGAGGGCGACACGCTGGTGGTATTGCCGCGTGGCCGCCCGCTGCTCGAGTTTTATGCGAACTCGATCGCGCACCTCGTTCCCATTCGCGGGCCGAGGCTGCCGTTCCACAAGGCCCACGAAGTGGACACCAACCTTCCCAGACTCCAGCTCCCGCCGCACTAACTCTCATTATGGGACTCGTGCAAGAACTCCGAGCTGCCTAGAAACACGAAGCCCCCGGGACGGCTCAATAAGCGCGCCCGGGGGCTCCGACACATTGGCTACCCGGAGTCGAGGGCTTGCGCCCTTCGTTCTTCTCTCCACCGCCACCTATGGACTGTTTCGTCCTCGGTAGGGCAAGCAGAGGCTCCGGCTTCCATCCCCAAGCAACCCCGTCGGGTCGCTCGGTTCACCAATGTGAGTGCTACGGGTCAGATCGGGTCGCGGACCGACCTTCCGCACTGCACGTCGAGGCACCATTTCGACGTGGCTAGGGCAACGCGACTGGCCCCAGCTGTCCGACCCGGCGAGTTGACTCCCGGATCAACGAGCGCCTGAGCCCTTGGTTGCATCGGCGCCCTCCCCGGAATTTCCGTTCGGACTCGAGTTAAAGGCGTTGTTGAGACGCCAGGTCCCAACCCTTCCCTCCAACCCGCGTGACATCAATATAGGGGTGCTCAAAAAGCGCGCAAGTGCCGATGTTTATTCGGGTTAGCTCACTTCGATGTGCACGCCTTGTGGACGGTAACTGACGACTGTGACGTGCATTCCAGCAATCATCCACATGATGTGGAGTTGTGTATCCACAGCGCGCACGTTCCCACATCGGGGTATTTACCCCTCGACAGCCACCTCGCAGTAGGCAAACGGCTGGTCTGAATCGGCCGGAATGAATAGAAATCCGGCGCCACTCGTCGCGTACCAGCCGGCGAGCAATTGTGTCGAACGTCCGACCGCGGGCTCGGCGAACAAGGCTTGCGTCCAGCGGCGAATGTGACGCAGCTCGGGCGCGCGGCGTGACAACAAGCTCAACGCGGCGCCGAGTCCGTGCGTGGCGCGCAAGAAATGCGCAATGGCGTGGCCGCGTTGCGCGAAAATGTACGAGCGGACTCCCGGCTCGTCATACAGCAGGGTACCTTCGTATGGATCGGCGGGTGGCGCGTCCATCCGCGGTCCGAAGTAGACGAAGACACGGTTGTCGCCGTCTCGGCGCTCGACGACGACGGCAGCCGAATCCGGGCCGAGGCGCGCGGCGTGCACGAGATCCTCGGCGGCAAGAATGCCGACCTGGGCGGTCCACTCGAGCGCCGCAAGTGCTTGATCGAGCGGTAAGCCGACCGCGTCGTCGTAGGCGATGAGACGCGGTGCTTCACCGGCGCGCTGGAAGAAGTGAGCAAGCGCGTCAGCGCGGTCCTCAAAGGGCCGCATGATGCGGGTAGTTGCGGGAACAGACATCCCGGGATAATAACGGGGCAGGAATTCAACTGTTAGAGGAGTACCAGCGATGTTGTCGGGATTGGTGATGGTTGTCACGCTCGTCGCGTATCAACAGGATACGGTCACGCACAAGGACTCGTTGCCGCCGGCACCGGTGACGGCCCAGGCACCGGTGCCCCCTCCGCCGCCGACGATCGAACAGATCCGGTACATGGAAGGCCTGAAGACCGCGACACGCGGCGTCGCGCAGATCCGTGACGGCGTGAACCGGGTCGTGCGCACGCAGCAAGCGGATTCGCTGACGCGCCGCCGTGCCGCTCGCCGCCTCGGCGGGCTGTGCGGCACCGCGCGGTCATTCATCGTCAGCGGCCGGCCGAGGATGCAGGCGACCGCCTACGCCGATACGATGCGCGTCCTGGCGAAGCAGTTGACGGTACGGCTGGATTCGTTGAATGCGGCGCTGCCGGTCTGCGAGAAGACGGCCGGACGGGATCCTTCAACGGTGTCAACCACACTTACGTCGCGTTTGAAGAACTATGACGATGCGTTGCTGGCCTTCCGTACTGCGCTTAAGCCTGACAGCACGAAGACGGTCAGTCAGCAGTGATTCGCTAAATCTAATCGCTGCATACTGTTAGCCACTCGGCGTCTTAGCGTCTTGGCGCCTTCTATGGAACGGGTTGCTGTTTTGGCTCCAGTTTCAGGATCCAGAGGCCCGTATTGATATCCGGGACAAAGATGTTGCCGTCCCTTACGACCGCTCCCCAGGCGAAGGGCGCGCGGCGGTGACCGAGTGAGTCGACGGTCAATATCCAGCTCATCTCCCGCCCTTCGCGCAGCAGATCTCCCTTCAACTCACCGGAGATATCGACCGCCCGGGCGCCCCCCTGATAGTTGCCGAGGTAGAGGGTATCACCCATGACCCAGACGTTGTGAACTCCGCCGTCGGTGGGCTCGTACCAGGCGACTTCCCGCGGCTTCGTGATGTCGGAGACATCGAGGACGTGCAGGCGCCCGAATGTGAGGTTGTTCCCGTCCTGTAATCCTTTGTACGGATGCGCGGCGTATACCTCATCGCCGACAAACACGTAGCGGCCCTGCCGCCACGCGGTATGAGTTCCGCGCACGAACCCTTGCCCAAAGAACTGCCAGACGCGCGCGTATACCGCGTTCAGGTCGTACTTGAATTGCGAGACGAACTGCGGATTCGTCGGACTCCCGCCCTTCATCCCGTTGCCGACGTCGAGAATCACGAGCCCGTCGTTCCAGTACGCCAGATAAGCAAGCCCGTCCACGACCATGATGTCGTGGAGGTAGCGCCCCGCCTCGGTCTGCTCGGTCTGCCAGCGGGCGACTTCCTTGGGGTGCTGCGGATCCTGAATGTCGATCACGCGCATCGAGCCGGTCGCGTCGTCGGTGATGTAGGCGTAGCCCTTGTAGACGTACGAGCTGTGGACTCCGCCCGAGACGGTCTGCGTGTACTCGGAGACCGGTTTCGGATGGCACGGATTGCTCGCATCGAACACGACGATGCCGTTCTTGCGGTCCGACGCACCCTCGCGTGAGAAGACGCCGTACTTCCCGTCCTCAGTCGTCATCACATCGTTCACGATGCGCGCATTTGTCATCATCGAGTCGACGATCTTGGGATGCGTCACGTCGGTGATGTCGATCGCATATACGCGGTCGGCGATGGTCGAGAGGTAGGCGCACGTCCCCGACGGATGCACCCAGACCTCGGCCGCGCTCATCGTGATCGGCACGCGACCCCGGACTTCGATGCCTCGCCCGACTTCACGCGGTGCCACGTGCACCACGGCGTCGGCCTCCTTCCCGCCGATCGACGCCGTCACAGTGTAGTCACCCGCGAGCTCGGCGACGAATGTGCCGCTCGGGTCGATCTCCGACACACCGGACCCCGCCGAGACCGCCCAGTCTACCGCGGCATCGGCGACCGGGCGGCCGGCCGCGGTGCGCGCGGTGGCGGAGAATTTCACGACGTCACCGGTGCGCACGTTCGATGTCGGGGGCTCGATGGTGACGCGGGCGATGTTATTCGGCAACACCTGGAGCGCGAGTGTTTCCGTCGCGGGACCGGCAGTCGCGGTGATCGTGGCGCGGCCCGCAGCAACGGCGCGCAGCCGGCCATCATTCGTCACGGTCGCGACGCGAGGGTTGCTCGAGGTGAAAGTCACCGGATCGGAACGACGGTCGCCGTGCCGCGAAAACGCCGTCGCGGATACCGTGAGTCGCGAGCCGGCGACCAGACGAGCGGGTTGCGGATCGAGGTCGATGCGCGCCGGAGGTTCGGGGAGAACGTGGACGAGCGCGGTGCCGAACACCTGGCTTCCCGTCACACCTGGGACGTACGCTACGGCCGTGACACGCGAGTATCCCTGATATCCGCCGGTGAATACGCCGGTCGAATCCACTTCACCTTGCATGGCGTTGTCGTACCAACCGATCTGCGCTCCAGGTACCGGCTGTCCCGCAGCGTCGAGCGCGCGAGCCGTGAACTTGAGTTTGCCGCCGACCGGCACTTCGCCGCCGCTGGGTTGGACTTCGACTTTGGCGATCTGTGGCTGTGGGGCGGTAGTGCTGGTAGCCTGCTGGAGTACGACTAATGACAGTAACGCTGGCAGCAACATGAGAACGCCTCCATCCGACGGCGGGTAAAGGGGGGAGACGGAGGTTATCGCGCCTTCGGCCCGACCGGAAGTGTTACGATGATGTCGTAATAGTGCCTGCGAGAAGAAACGGCAGTCGTGATTGACAGCGTATGGGGGGGTTAATACCTTAGCCCGCGGTTCAAGCATACGTGGCACCGTCACCGGATGTCTGCGCTCCGCGAGGACCAAATGTCTCGCGGATTTTTGTTTGAGCCCGTCCCACGACCGCGGTGGCGTGGGTCGTTCCTGTCCGGGGCCGTGCCCCATTGTGCAGAGGTCTTAACGGTATGGCAAAGGGTAAGGTGAAGTGGTTTAACGACGCGAAAGGCTTTGGCTTTATCGCGCAGGAGTCGGGTCCAGACGTGTTCGTCCACTTCACAGCGATCCAGGCGGAGGGGTTCCGCAGCCTCGCCGAGGGTGACAACGTCGAGTTCGACGTCGCCCAGGGTCCAAAGGGGTTGCAAGCACAAAACGTTCGCAAGGTCTGAGCGACTCCAGCTCAGAGGCACGGGCCCGGATCACACCGGGCCCGTTTGCTTTTTCATATATTGTCGCCATGGCTCCCGTCCCGGTCCTCCTCGCGATCGTCTTCTTGCAAGCACCACCTGCACCGCGGCCGTTTGCTTATCGGGGATTCGCGCCGGGCATGCCATACCGCGATTTTGCCGCGCAAGCGCGCGCCATGGCCCAGAGCAGCGACGACATTCTCGCCTGTCAGACGATGCACACCACCGCGCAGGTGATGGACTGCGGCGTTCGCGTGCGCGACCCCGTGGACAGCGCGCGTTTCTATTTGAGCGCGAACGTCATCGAGAGCCGGACGTCGGTCATCTCATTCGTGGACTCGGGGAAGGTCGCGCTGGTGCGTCGCACACAAGACGATCTGCGCAAGCGCCTGGGCGTCCCGCAGCGCCGCGAGCGTAGCATGTGGGAGTGGACCAAGGGCCGGCGTTTCATCCGGCTCAACTGGCGCGGCGGTCGTGATTGGCGCGTGATCTCGATTACGCTGAACGACCGTGATGTGATGGACCGCATCGCTCGCTATCGGCCCGCGCGACCAGCAGCACGACCACCTGCCAAAAAGCCCTAGCTCACAGCGCCGACACGAGACGCTCGGCGAGTTGCGCGATTCCATGCGCTCCGGTGATCTGGTCGATCCAGCGGGGCGGCAATGCGACGTCACCATACCGCGCGCCGAGCAGGGCGCCCGCGACGGCCGCATTGGTGTCGGTGTCGCCGCCCGCCTGGGCGAGGGCGATGAGCGCTTCCTCGAGCGAGCGGTCGTGCGTTACAAACCAGAACGCGATCTCGACGCAGTGCACGACGTAACCCGCCTCACCGGCTCGCGCTATCGGGAGGTCGCTCTCGCGCTCGCGCGGCACGCGATGGATCGCCTCGCGCAGCACCCGCGGTGCGCGGTCGCCGATGCGGTGCATCACTTCGTCGACGAAGTAGATGTTGCCGTGCAGCAGCTCCCGGGCGGCCAGGTTCACCGCGGCAGCGCCCCACGTGCACCGCTCGTCGGCGTGAGTGATCGCCGCCTGCTGGGTCGACACGCGAATCAGGCGATCGGGGTCGTCGTGGTAGCGCAGCGCGACGGGAATGCAGCGCATGACACTGCCGTTGCCGGCCGAACGGCCCGGATTCTCCTGATTCGCGAGCCGGCCCGCTTCGAACGGCTCCTTCCCGCGGTCGATCAACGTGAGTGCGCGCTTGGTCGTGATGCCGATCCCGCGACCGTCCACCTTCATCCATTTCACCCAGCGCCGCGCGACGTCGTTCGCATCGAACCCCTTGGACGCCAGCAGCGACTCGCCGAGCAACAATGCCATCGCGGCATCGTCATCGTAGGGGGAGTTCTTGGGCGGTGGCGCGAGATCGACGACGCCATTCGGGAAGGCTTTGCGTATGGCGTCCGGCGTGCCCATGTGCTCAGTAGGGACGCCCAACTGATTGCCAGCGACAAGGCCCAGCAACGCGCCTCGGGCGCGCGAGACAAGCTGTGGGTCTCCCCGGTCCATTGGGCCACAAATTAACACCGGCCATGGCCATCGTTTTGGGACTCGCGGGGGTTTACATCGTCCTCTCGGTGGTGCTGTGGGCATTCCAGGAAAAGATCACTTTCCCGGCACCGCGGGCCGCTCTGCCGGATCCCGTAAGCACGATCGGCTACGGTGAGAAGATCGAGCTGCAGATGCAGGATGGGACGAAACTCGTTGGCTGGTATTTGCCTCCCCTTCGCCGCCCTTCGCCGCCTTCCGCCGCCCTGCTCTGGTTTTACGGCAACGGTGAGACGATTGGCGCCATCTGGCCGACAATCCGCGATTTCCGGCCACCCCATGCCGCCCTGCTCGTCGTCGATTATCCGGGCTATGGAGCAAGCGGGGGCCGAGCGACCGAAGCGGGCATGTATGAGGCCGCCGATCTCGCGTACAACGCGCTTATCTCTCGTCCTGACGTCGATCGCCATCGCGTGTATGTCTACGGCCGTTCCCTGGGGAGCGCCGCCGCCACGCATACGGCCGCAACGCACGAGGTGGCCGGTCTGATTCTCGAGTCACCCTTCACGAGTGCGCGCGGAATGGCCGCCCGACATTACAGGATCTTCCCACGTTTTCTGGTGCGGCTCCAGTTGGACAACGTCGGCGCCATACACCGCATTCACTGCCCTACACTGATCTTCCACGGGACCGCCGACATGTTGGTGCCAATCAAGATGGGCCGCGACGTGGCCGCCGCCGCCGGTGGTCCGGTGGAGTTCGTGATGATCGAGGGGGCGGGCCACAACGATACCTACGACATGGGCGGGAAGGCGTACAAAGAAAAACTGGCGGGCTTCGTCAAATAACGACGACCGGCTCGAGCCGGTCCTTCTCCTCCTCAAAGATGCGCTGCGCCTCGTCGAGCGCCCGAATCACCGTCGGCTCTTCCGGATCGGGGAACTTGCTGCTGGCGGCCACGCGCCCCGTGAACTTCCGGACGGCGACGAGGGCGCGCGTGACCTCGCAGCGGCCGGCATCGGCGTCGGTGTGACCCGCAACGAGCAGCTGCTCGAAGAGCGGCAACGCTGCCGGGTCGCCCAGGACGTAGAGGGATTCGAGGATCTTCGGCGCAAGGAAGCGACGCAGCATCTCGTCACCGCGAATCCGCTGGAACAGCGCGATTACGCTCTGCGCCTGGCCGGGATAGTAACGCGCCGCTTCGACCGCGGCCGCGACAAAGGCGTGGTGCGCGCCCGGCGTCTGCAGATACTTCGCAAATAGAGGCCACGCTTCTTTCGGATGGCGCTCGGCGAGCGCCAGAAATGCAAAGTAGCGGCGGCCCAGCGGCGCCTGGGTGTCGGCGATGACGGTGCGCAGACCAGCGACGCCCCAGCGCGCGCCGACCAGTGCCGCGGCGGCGGCATGCTGCCAGCGTTCCAGCTCCGGCACGCGAAACGTGACGATGTGGGGATCGAGAAACGCGCGACACCGCTCCAGCGCGGCGAGCAGGCGCCGATCGACGACCGCGAGCGCCGGCTCCAGTGTTTCGGTGTTGGCGCGGCGGGCGAGCGAGAGCGCCTCCCATCCCAGTTGTCCCAGGTTCTGCTGATCCCACGTGGCTTCCAATTCGTCGGCGCTCTTCGCGACGAGGAGGCGCTCGAGTCCCGCCGCAAATCCACACAACTGCCGAATCGCTTCCATACCGGTAATGTGGAAAGCCCGTGGATATTGCGCTATCCCATTCGCAGGCTTAACCTTGCCCGCTCATGCGCAGGTGCCGGGCGCTCCTCGCCGCGATCCTCTCGCTTACTGCCTGCTCCGGTGGAAGCAGCCGCGGACCCATTGTCCTCGGCCTCGCGGGCCCCTTCTCGCAGCCCCGCGGCGTGTCGATGCAGCATGCCACGGAGTTGGCGGTAAAGGAGATCAATGCCCGCGGCGGAATTCGGGGACGGCCGCTGGTGCTGCGCGTCATGGACGACAGTGGGCGCCCCGAAGTCGCCATCCGAATTGCCCAGCAGCTCGCGGATGATCCTGCGGTGGTGGCGGTCGTTGGACACCTCACGTCGAGCGCGTCGCTCGCAGCGGGGCGTGTGTACGGCGAAGCCCGACGCCCGCTCGTGATGATCTCGCCGTCCGCTTCCAGCCCCGATCTCTCGGGGGCCAGTCCCTACATGTTCCGCGTTTGCCCGAGCGATTTGAGTCATGGCGCGCAGCTGGCCCGCTACGCCAGGCAGATGCTGAGCGCGCAGCGCGTCGGCGTGATTTACCTGGATGATGACTATGGTCGAGGCCTGCGCCTCAGCTTCACGGCGGAGTTCAAGCGCCTGGGCGGCGACATCATCGAAGCAGATCCGATGCTCTCGGCCACGTCCAGCCTCGAGCCGTACCTCTCCCGCCTGCGACAGAAGGGGGGCGTCGACGCCCTGATGCTCGCGACCGACCGTGTCGGGGCGGAGCTCGCACTGCGGGAGATGGGGCGGATGGCTGTCCATTGGACGATGCTGGGGGGCGACGCGCTCAGCGGCATCGAAACCAACGGTCCATTGGCCGAGGGTGTGAGGATGTCAGTCGCCTACCTCGTGGACCAGAACGGTGAGCGGAACGCGCAGTTCGTGGCCGCGTACGCGCGCGCCTACCCGGGCGAGCGTCCCGATCACCGCGGTGCTTCGGCCTACGACATCGTGCAGTTGCTGGCCAGCGTCCTCGCGGAATCGGGCACCGATCGCCGCGCCATCCGTGATCGCGTGGCGCGCATCGGCGGAGATCTCCCCGCCTTCGAGGGCGTGACCGGCGCCATCGCGTTCGACGCGCGCGGTGACGTCCCCGCCAAATCCGTGGTGATCGGCACTGTGCGTGACGGCCGGCTCATCACGGAACCGGGACAATGACGCTCGACACGATCCGCTGGCGGATCATTCTCGGCCTCTCGGGGCTGCTCGCGGGACTGGTGGTCGCGTCCGTCGTGGGCGTGACGTCGCTCGCGACGCTGCGGCGCTCGTTGTCGACGGAGATCGGGCGCCTCCGGGAATCGAGCGAGATCGGCAATGGCCTCGTCACGGCGGTGTTCGATGAGATCCGCGCGGCCGAGCAGTATCTCACAGAGCGTGGCCAGCAGACCAGCGATCAGTTCCAGACCGCCGTCGACTCGGCGTTCAGCTACCAGAAGCGGCTGGACGGCCTGCCGGGGCTGACCGAAGCAGATCGAATCACCGTGAACCGCATCAAACAACTGCAATCGGCCATCCATGTCGACTATTCACTCGCGCATGCCGATCTCGATATCGGCCGGACGCGGGAAGCGCAGGCGTTGGCGGTCAGCGCACGTCCCGACGTTACGGAGCTGACGCGCCTCGTGCGTGACCTGTCGACGCGCCAGTCCGAAAAAGCCGCGGCGGTCGGGCAGCGACTGGCGGCGCTGGCGCGCGAGCGCGAGATCGTGCTCTGGCTCGTTTTGATCGCCACGGCTCTCGTGGGCGCGGTCGTCGGCGCGTTTACCCTGCGCTGGGTCGAAGGCCCGCTGGTCCGGCTCGTGACCGCGGCGGAGCGGTTCGGCAGCGGCGACCTGCGCCCCGTAACCACCGGCAGCATGCCGCGCGAATTCCAGGTTCTGGCCGACGCGATGCGGCTAATGGGAGAACGCCTGCGGGGAATCGTCTCCGAGGTCGTCGGCTCGGCGGACAAGATCGCTGCGTCGGCCAGCGACCTGTCCGCGGTGAGCCAGGAGTTGGCCGCGTCCTCGAGCCAGGTTTCCAGCGCCATGCTCGAGATCTCGAGCGGCGCGGAGAATCAGCGCAACGAGCTGAACTCGACGCAGTCCGCGCTGGAGCTGCAGCGCAAGACAACCGCCGAGATGGCGGACGCCGCATCCCGCGTCGCGCGACTGGGCGAGGAGATTCGCACCGTCGCCGACCGGCATCGCAACGACATCGCGGCGGCGGGCAACACGCTGCTCGACGTCCGGGAAGTCGTGCGCACGACCGGCACCGAAGTCACGCAGCTCGCGGAGCAGAGCTCGGCGATCGATGACTTCGTCGATCTCATCAAGCGAATCTCTTCGCAGACCAATTTACTGGCGTTGAACGCCGCCATCGAAGCCGCGCGCGCCGGCGAGCACGGGCGCGGGTTCGCGGTGGTCGCCGAGGAGGTCCGCCAACTGGCGGACGAGTCGGCGCGCGCGGCGGAGGATGTCGCCCGCACCACGCGCGTGATCCGGGAACAGGTCGAAGAGGTGACCGCGACGATGGCGGTCGGCCAGGCGAAGGTGCGCGGCATCGAATCGGTCGCCGAAGGGGCGGCCCGCGGTCTCACCGAAATCGTCGCGGCTGTGGAGCAGATCGAGCTGGCGGCCTCGCGCGTGACGCGCGCGGCGCAGGAGAACCGCGGGGTCACCGAGCAGCTCGGCGCGCAGGCCCAGCAGGTCGTGAGCCGGGCGGTGGCGCACGCCTCGAGCGCCGAGCAAGTCACGGCGGCGACCGAGCAGCAGGGGGCATCTACGCAGGAAATGGCAGCGGCCGCCGGAGATCTGCTCCAGGCGGCCGAGAAACTGCGTGGGCTGGTTCGCGGCTTCCGGATCTAGCGGTGGCTTTTCTTTTTCTTGGCGGGCGCCTTCTTAACGGCGACCGGCTTCTTCTTCCGCAGACCTTCCTGCACTTCCGCGAGTACCCGGTCCCCTTCGTCGGGCCCGATTAACCCACGCCGCACCGCATAGCGCACCAGCTCTTCCGCGTCTTCCGGCGTAAAGTCGGCCAGACCGGCCGCGCCGCGCATGGCTTTGATGAGCGCGTCCGCCACGGGACTGCGCAGCACGCTGGCGATGCCGGGTAAGGCTTCGAGCAATGACGAGATTTGGGAACCACCTAGTTCAGCTGGCATGAAAGGGTGGTAAAGGTGGCGGCAAGGTACATGCCCCCCCCGGGGGCGTCAAGAATTGCCTCAGGGGACCCCCAGGGGAAGTGCGGCAGGACCAGGGTAGTATAGATTTCGGTCCGGAGGGGAGTCGCCGTGGGCAGACGGGGGATCAAGGAGTACCGGGCGCCGGAGGCACTGGCGCTCATTGCAGCAGACCGGGCGCACGAGCCACTGGTGTGCCCCTCGTGCGGGACTCGCACGATTCAGCGTTCCCCCCGTCGCCGCGTGCTGCGGGCGGGGAACGGCGGGAACGGCGGGGCCGGCGGGGCCGGCGGGGCCGGCGAACTCTTCACCGCCGAACGGATCAGCCTGACGTGCGCGGCCTGTAGCCGCCACGCTTTCTACATCACGCGCGGAATGGAGCCCCCGCGCGACGCAACCATGGATCCCAGGAGCCTATGAGCGAGGACAATCGTGGCTGGTGACGCGATTCAGATGATGGGGACCGTCACTGAAGTTCTTCCCAACACGACGTTCCGCGTAAAACTCGAAAATGGACATGAAGTACTGGCCTATGTCAGCGGCAAGATGCGGAAGAACTATATCCGCATTCTGCAAGGCGACCGCGTGGCCGTCGACCTCTCACCGTACGACCTGACGCGCGGCCGAATCACGTACCGCTACAAATAAATCAATGAGGGTGGCGAAACAGCCTGTTCCAGCGAATGCGGAACGGCTGAGACGCCACGCTCATATAGATGAACAGCGGCCGCCCCCGGACGTGGTCGCGCGGCAGGAATCCCCAGAAGCGGCTGTCGTAGGACTCGTCGCGGTTGTCGCCCATCACCCAATAATGCTGCGGGGGGATGACAATCGGCCCCCAGTCGTGCGTCGTCGGATGATAGTGGTCCGGATCCTTGCCGACATACTGCGGCAGCTGCAACGCTCGCATTTGGGGGCGGTACATGTCATCGGGATTGGGAGTCAGCGCCGTGTGGAGCGCGTAGGGCTCCTCCAGGCGATGCCCGTTACGGATGAGCGTGTCGTGCACCATCTGCAGGGTGTCCCCCGGCGTGCCGATCACCCGCTTTACGATGTTCAGGTCTGGCGTCGAATCTTCCACCGAGCGGAAGACCACGACCTCGTCGCGGTGCGGCGTTCCGAAGGACGGGAGCCGGCAACAATGGATGCCGGTCAGCGGGATCTCGAGCTCGCCCCCGAACACTGCCTTGTTGACGAACAGGAAATCCCCGACGAGAAGCGTGTTTTCCATGCTCGCCGAGGGAATGCGGAAGGCTTCGACGAGAAAGGACCGCAGCACGATCCAGATGAGCAACGCCGCACCGATCGCCTTGAGCCACGCGATCGCTTCCTCCCGCACCGTCTTCGGCGGCGGCGGTTGTGGAGGAGTGGTGGAGGATCGTGGGAGTTGTGACGGACGTCCAGAGGTCACGGGGTCTCAATCCAATCGGCGATGAAGATGTTCGTCTCTCCCTGAACCTTGCCGTTGCGGTTGGACGCCCAGACAAGATGACGGCCGTCCGGCGAAAACATCGGGAATGCATCGAACTCGGTGTTCGTCGTGATCTGCTCGAGGTTCGAGCCGTCGGCATTCACGAGAAAGAGATCGAAGTTGCGGGAGCGCGGGTTCTTGGAGTTGGATGCGAAGATGATGCGCTTGCCGTCCGGATGAAAATAGGGGGCGAAGTTGGCGCCGCCGAGATTGGTGACCTGGTGTTGATGCGAGCCGTCGGCGTCCATCACCCAGATTTCCATGCGCACCGGCCGCACCAGGTTCTGCGCGATCAGGGAACGGTAATCGGCGGAATCGGTGGCCGTCTCCGGGTGCCACGCGCGATACACGATCTGCTTGCCGTCGGGCGAAAAGAACGGACCGCCGTCGTAGCCGAGGGTCCGCGTCAGACGCTTCAGGTGCGTCCCGTCGACACGCATCGTGTAGATGTCGAGATCACCATCGCGCAGCGACGTGAAGACGATCGTCGTGCCGTCCGGTGAGAGCGTCCCTTCAGCGTCGTAGCGGGGATTGTTCGTGATCCGCCGGGAGCCCTGGCCGTCGGCGCTCGCGACGTAGATGTCGTAGTCGTACAGCGCCCACACATAGCCTTTGGAGTAGTCGGGTCGGGGCGGACATGCCGCGCCGGCGTGCTGGGTGGTAGCATAGAAAATCCGGCGGTCGTTGTCGAAAAAGTAGCCGCACGTGGTGCGGCCCCTCCCGTTCGACACGCGATGGAGGCCGGTTCCGTCGATATTCATCACGAACTCTTGATCGCACCCGGTGTCCCCGGCCTGCCGCTGAAAAATGAGCTGACGCCCCGAGCGCGAGAAATAGGCTTCCGCGTTCTGACCACCGAAGGTCAGCTGGCGAATGTTCTGGAGGTGCACTTCCCCGGAGTCGGCAGGGACCGCCTGCAGGAGCGCGGCGAGCAGAATGCGTAGCATGGGTCTCGCAAGCTAGAAGCATTCAAAGCCCCAGGCAATGTTAGATTATCTGCTCCAATGAATGATCCCAAAGCCCCCCGTCCGTCGCGCCAGCCGCTCATGGACCCGCTCGGTCAGATGTGTGCCGACGGGAAACAGACGGCCGAGTTTTTGTGGCAGGTCCCGAAGGACCCGGCCGCGCGTCAGAGGATCATGGATCTGCTGATTCAGATCGGAATCGAAAGCTTGAAGCAAGGGCGCCATGAAATGCCCAGACTGGTCGAGGAGCTGAAGATCGCGGCGCAGGCGTCGCCGTCGCCGCAACAGGTCGAGCTACTGGTCGATGGCTTCGATCGCCTGACCAAATTGTGGCAAGCCGCCAAGTCCGGGTTGCTATGACCGAGACCCCCACCGTCGCCCGCGTGGAGCTCGATCAGCTCTGTATCAACACCATCCGCACGCTCGCGATGGACGCCGTGCAACAAGCCGATTCGGGGCATCCTGGCACGCCGATGGCACTGGCGCCGCTCGCGTATGTGCTGTGGCAGCGCCATCTCAAGTACAATCCTGCGAATCCCGACTGGCTGGACCGCGACCGGTTCGTTTTGTCGGCGGGCCATGCGTGCATGTTGCTGTACAGCGTCCTCTATCTCACCGGCTACGACCTCACGCTCGACGATATCAAACAGTTCCGCCAATGGGGCAGCCGCACGCCAGGACACTCCGAGCACGGCGTCACGCCCGGCGTCGAGGCGACGACCGGACCGCTCGGGCAGGGGACCGGAAATGCCGTGGGCATGGCGATCGCCGAGGCGCAGCTCGCGGCTCTCTTCAATCGCGCCGGACATGCGATCATCGATCACTACACGTATTTCCTCGCGTCCGACGGCGATCTCATGGAGGGCGTCTCGCACGAGGCGTGCTCGCTCGCCGGTCACCTGAAGCTCGGCAAACTGATCGGGTTCTACGACGACAATCGGATCACGATCGACGGGTCGACCGATCTCACTTTCACCGACGACACCGCGAAGCGCTTTGAAGCTTACGGTTGGCACGTGCAACGAATCGCCGACGGCAATGATCTCGAGGCGATCGACTCGAGCGTTACGCAGGCGAAGCGAGTGACCGACCGGCCTTCGCTCATCATCGTGCGGACGCACATCGCGTGGGGCAGCCCCCACAAGCAGGACACTGCCGAGGCCCACGGCGCCCCGCTGGGCGCCGACGAGGTGAAAGCGACGAAGCAGAACCTCGGTTGGCCGTCGCTCGAGCCGTTCTACGTTCCGGACGACGCGCTCGAGCAGTGGCGCACGGCCAAAACCCGCGGCGCCCAGCTCGAAGCCGACTGGAAGCAGCAATGGGACGCGTATCGCGCGGCACATGGGGAGCTTGCGGCCGAGCTGGAGCGGCGGCTTGCCGGCCGCCTGGCCGCGGGCTGGGATGCGGCGTTGCCGGTCTTCGGTCCCAAGGACGCGCAGGCGACGCGTGCCGCGTCGGGCAAAGTACTCAATGCGATCGCGGCGAAGCTTCCGGAGCTGATGGGCGGATCCGCCGACCTGACGGGCTCGAACAACACCGAAATAAAGGGTGGCGGTCCGGGCCGAAACTTTCACTATGGAGTTCGCGAGCATGCGATGGGGGCCGCGCTGAACGGGATCGCACTGCATCGCGGCTTCATTCCGTTCGGCGGCACGTTCCTGATCTTCTCCGACTACATGCGGCCCTCGATTCGTCTCGCCGCGCTGACGCAGCTCAGGCCGATCTACGTCTTTACGCATGACTCGATCGGCCTGGGCGAAGACGGGCCGACGCATCAGCCGATCGAGCAGCTCGCCGCCCTGCGCGCAATTCCCAACATGACGGTCATCCGGCCCTCAGACGCGACCGAGGTCGTCGAGGCGTGGCGCGCGGCGATCATGCATCGCGACGGACCGGTGGCACTGATCCTCACACGCCAGAAGGTCGCCGTCGTGGATCGCACGAAGTACGCGCCGGCCGCCGGGCTCCATCAGGGCGGCTATCTCCTCGCCGATTCCCCGAACCCAGACATTGTGTTGATGGCGACCGGTTCTGAGGTGGAATTGATTCTCGGGGCGTATGAAAAGCTGAAAGCCGCTGGCCGACGGCCGAGAGCTGTTTCGATGCCCTGCCTCGAGTACTTCGCGAAGCAGTCGCAGAGCTACCGTGCCTCGGTGCTACCGCCCGGCGTGCGCCGCATCGCGGTGGAGGCGGCGGCCCCGCAGTCCTGGTATCGCTGGGTGGGTGAGAACGGTGTGATCATCGGAATCGAGCGATTTGGCGAATCGGCGCCCTATCAGCGGGTCTATAAGGAGTTCGGACTCACAGTTGAGCGGATAGTCGCCGAAGCATAAGATCCGCCGCCTCGCGCCCCGAGCGGACGCACGCCGAGACGCCGGCGCCGTCGTAGCCCGCTCCGGCGATCGCGAGGGGTGGCAGCCGGCTGAGGCGATGACGCACCGCCGCGACTTGCTCCGCATGACGGGCTCGGTAGCGCGGCAGCCCGCGATTCCAGTAGAACACTCGCGACCACAGTGGCTCACCACGAATGCCGAGGACTCCGGCGAGCTCGGCGTGCGCTGTCTGCGCGGGATCGCCATCCATCGGCGCCAGATATCCCCGCAGGAGGACGTGGCCATCCGGCGCGCGGCCGGGGAATTTGGATGACGCGTAGGTGCATGCCCTGAGATGTAGGGGTGCAGCATGCTGCGCCCGTACCAAATTCGAATCGACGACGAACCCCGCCCCCTCGAACCGATTCCCGATCTGTTCTGCGCGATACGCGAGCGAGACGGTGATGCTCGGCGCGTAGACGACCTCGCCGAGCGCGCGGCCGCCGGGGACACCCACCCCTTCGATCAGACGACCAGCGGAATACGCCGGAAGCGCGAGAACCACGCCGTCCGCGTCGTGCGCCGAGCCGCCGGTGACCGCCACGTGCCATCGCGGCCCTTTGCGAACGAGGCCGGCCACGCCCTGCGCGACGCGTAGGATACCGGCGAGCCGCTGCGCGAGCGCGGCGACCGGCTCGCCCATCCCGTGCGCAAAGCTGCGAAATCCCGCCTTGACCGCCGCACTCGACGCATCGATCCCCAGCAGCTCGGCGGCGCGGCCCACTTCGATGGGTTCGAGCGCCGTGCCCCCCCCCGTCCAGAGCGCTGTTCCCCGCGCCTGTTGGCTCACGATGTGGTCGTCGATTCCCAGCTCGTTCGCGAGCGCGGGCAATTCGGGCTCGCCGGCGAGGAAACCGTCGGGGCCGCCTTCGACGATGAATTCTCCCACCTGCTCGGTCACAATCACCCCGCCGGGACGGCGCTCGGCCTCCAGCACGGTGACGTCCACTCCCCCGTTTCGCAGCAGTTCCCACGCCGCGGTAAGCCCGGCGATGCCGGCACCCACGACCACGACCCTCATCCCCACGCTCGCGCCGCCGCCGCGGAGCGGACCGCGTCGGCCACGGCCGCTACCAGGCCGGGGTCGTCGTTGAGCGACGCGGTTCGCTCGAGCTGGATCCCGAGCCGGCGGGCCAGCGCCTGATACTCGACGTCGATGTCGTACAGGATTTCGACGTGATCGCAGACGAAACCGATAGGAACGAGCAGCACCGCTTCATGGCCCGCTTTCGCGAGCTCCGACAACACCGTCGCCGCGTCGGGACCGAGCCACGGTTCGGGGGTCGCGCCCGCGCTTTGGTAGGCGAGACGCCACGTGCTCAGGCGAGCGCGCGACGCGACCTCGGTCGCACTGGCCTTCAGCTCGTCCGGGTACGGGTCCGCCGATGCGAGAATCCGCTCGGGCAGACTGTGCGCTGTGAAGACGACTTGCACCTTCGATGGCCTGGGAAAGCGCTGCAGCGTCTGCACTACACGGTTCGCGACGGCGTCGAGGAATTGCGGCTGCTGCCACCAGGTGCGAATCAATGCGACGTCGAGTCGCCCGTCCGCGGCTTGCAGCAGCTTCTTCTCGTACGCGCCCACCGACATGTTCGAGTAATGTGGCGCCATGGCGACCCCGACGACTCGGGTGTGGCCAGCCCGCGCGATCTCGTCGACGACGTCCTGGATGTAGGGATGCCAGTGTCGCATTCCCACGAACACGCTGAACCGGTCGCCCAGCGCTCGCCCGATCCCCGCGGCCTGGGCGCGAGTCAGCGCGAGAATCGGTGAGCGTCCGCCGATGCGCGCGTAGCGCGCGCGGATCTCCTCGACGAGCTGCGGCCTGGTGGGCCGTCCGCCGCGTACGTCCATCAGGTAAGGCTCGACTTCGTCGATGTTGCCGGGCCCGCCGTACGCCATCACGATCACGGCGACCCGGGGGGGTTCAGCCGCCATGGACGAGATCCACGACGGCCCGGACTGCAGCGACGTCCGTCTCCGGGAGCACGCCGTGGCCGAGATTGAAGATGTGGCCCGGACGCCCACCGGCTTGGGAAAGGATGGCGCGGACCTGACGTGTCCGCTCCGCGGCGGGTGCGAGCAGTGCCGCCGGCTCGAGATTGCCCTGGATCGCTCGATTTCCGATGCGGGCCCATGCGGCATCGAGCGGAATGCGCCAGTCGATGCTGATGACGTCGCCACCCGCTGCGGCGAAGTCCTCGAGGAACGTGGCGGTGCCGGTGCCGAAGTGAATGAGCGGCACGTTCGCCGCGCTCGCGAGCGACAGCGCCTTGCGGCTGTGCGGCTGCACGTACGTGCGATAGTCGTCGGGCGAGAGGCACCCGACCCAGCTGTCGAACAGCTGCAGCGCCTGTGCCCCGGCGCGCGCCTGCGCGGCGAGATAGCGGCCGATGAGATCGGCAAACTTGCTCAATAACAGGTGCCAGGTGTCGGGTGCCTGATACATCAGCTTCTTGGTCTTGGTGAATGTACGACTGGCTCCGCCTTCTATCGCGTAGCTCGCGAGCGTGAATGGCGCGCCAGCAAAGCCGATGAGCGGAACATCCTCGGGAAGCTCACGACGTGCGAGCCGGATCGCGTCCATCACGTAGCCGAGCTCGGCGTCCACGTTGAACGAGGGCAGGCGCTCGACGTCGGCGGCGTCGCGAATCGGGCGCTCGATGTGCGGGCCCTCTCCCGCGGTGAAACTCAGACCCAGACGGAGCGGCTCGAAGGGCAGCAAGATGTCGGCGAAGATGATCGCGGCATCGACGCCCAGGCGATGGACGGGCTGCAGCGTGACCTCGGCGGCGAGCTCGGGATTATGACACAGATCGAGGATGGAATGGCGTTGCCGGAGCTTGCGGTACTGCGGCATGTACCGACCCGCCTGCCGCATGAACCAGACTGGTGTGACGTCGGTGCGCTCCCGACGGCACGCTTTAAGAAACCGCAGGCTGAGGCGCCTCGTGAGCGATGAGAATGGTATCGCCGTCCAGCTTCACCTGATACGTCGTCACGGAATGGACGGGCGGGCCGCCGAGGGCGCGGCCGGTCTCGAGCGAGAACACGCCCTCGTGCCAGGGGCAGGTCACGGTACAGCGGGCGGCATCCACCGTGCCCTCGGACAGGCTGGCGCGCGCGTGCGTGCAGCGGTTTGCCACCGCGTATACCGTGCCCTTCACGTTGAAGAGCGCGACCGCGTCGTTGGCGGCGTACACGCGTTTGGCACTGCCGGGCGGCAGCTCGGACAGACTCGCGACCGGCGTGAAGCCGTCGGCGCGCGCGGGCCGCCGCGCCACCGCCTGCGCCGCGCTCGCGCCACCCAGCGTGTCGAGCATGTCCCACAGCGACATCTGTACGCAGGTAAACGTGGGCGTATCGCGCAGCGTGTAGGACGACGCTTCGCTCTCCCGCAGCTCCAGGACAAGATCGAGAAACTCACCCGGGTTGTCGCCTTCGAACGCGACGATGAACTCCTGGTCGTCGAGTCCATAGGAGTATGTCGTGTTGAGGCGAATCGTCGGATACTTGCGGCCGATGCGGACGTGCTCGTCCATCATCCGCTGGCGTTCAGGCTTCGGCAGGGCGTACCACGCCCGCGTCTTGATGAACGGGTACACGAAGAGGTACTTCGCGGCGCTCGGCTGAATGACGAGCCGCTGCTCGTGCCCCGAATCGGGAGGGGCGGGGAACTCGTAGATCGACCGCCGCGTCATCGCGAGATAGCTGTACGGGACCGAGAGATACGCGCCCAGATCGGTCCGGTTGAGCGCCGTCTGCAGCTCGACCAGCGCGTCGAGATCCTCTGCGACCTGCCACAGCAGGAAGTCGGTGTCGCCGCGGATCCCAACCAGACCATACGGCCGGAGCAGCAGCCGGCCATTGTAGCGCTCGAGCGTCTCGCCGAACTCGAGCTTGGCAGAAGCCTGCCGCTCGGCGGTCAGCCTACGCCAGGCGAGGTCCAGCTTGTAGAAGGCGTAGCGGACGACCTGGCGTTTTTCGGGATGCTCGGAAGGCATGCGCTGAATCTAACGGGGAGAGGGGAGAAGGGAGATGTACTATCCGTGGGCCGTTACGTACCTCCCCCTTCTCCCTTCTCCCGGATTTCAAGTCGGTACTTCTTGATGAGGACATACGTCAACCAGGAGAACGCACCGATCGGCAGGGCGACCATGAAGATCGAGCTCCAGAAGTAGATGATGTCCATGCCATCGTCGTGCAGCAGCATCGCGAGTACTGGAATCATCGGCCGATGAAGCGTCTGAGGTGACGCAAGTAATACGTGAGACCTGCCCCGAGCGCGGCAAAGCCGATACCCAGCACCATCTGACCGCGCCACAGCGACCACAGCGCAAACCCGCCGCAGAACACGATACCGGTCGTAATGAGCACGCGATGAAACGGAATCATGAGGCTGCTTTGTCGAGCACCATGAGCGTCAACAAGGCCGGCAGGTAGAGAATGGACACGAAAAAGAGTCGCCAGGCGCGCGACGGCGTGGCTCCGATGAGCAATCCGGTCCCGGCAGCGACATACCCAATCCCCAGCGCCAAGGCCCCAAAGAAGTACCACGCGCCGGTCACGCCGAGCAGCGTGGGCAATAGGCTGATCGGGAGCAGGGCCATCGCATACAGCAGCGCCATACGGCCGGTCTCCCGGCCGTCGTCATCGGCGACGCTGAGCATCCGCAGACCGCTGGCGCGGTAATCTTCGCGGTACAGCCAGGCGAGCGCGAGGAAGTGCGGCAGCTGCCACAAGAACAGGATCCAGAACAGCGCGGCCACGGCGGCGCCCAAATTGCCGCCGGCCGCGGTCCAGCCGCCCACGATCGGCAGGGCACCAGGCACGGCGCCGACCAGGGTGTTGAGCGACGTCTTCCGCTTCAGCGGCGTGTAGACCAGCACGTAGCTCGCGAACGTCAGCGCCGCGAGCGCAGCCGTGAGCAGATTGACGGTCGCACCCAGATAGAGGACGCCGCCGGCGGTGATCGCCGACGCAAACCAGATCGCCGCGCGCGCCGTCAGGCGTCCGGACGGCAGCGGCCGCCGCCGCGTGCGGGCCATGCGGGCATCGACATCGCGCTCGCGGATCTGATTCCACGCATTCGTGCCGCCCGCGACGAGGGCGGTCCCGATCAGCGTGTTGGCCAGCAGCAGCAAATCCACGTGACCTTGCGCGCCGAGGTAGAACCCCGCGGCGGCGGTGAGAAGCACCAGCTGCGTGATTCGTGGCTTGGTGAGCTCGAGCAGCGACCTGGCTAGAATACTTTCTCCATGATGACCGCGGTCACCAGAATCGCCGCGAGCGGTAAGGGCACGATGAAGATCAAGCGCAAGCGCCAGCGCTCGAACTTGAGATGCATGAAGAACAATGCGACGAGCAGCGCCTTCCAGATGGCCAGGATGAGCAACAGAATCAGCTTCGTGTTGGGCCCGACCGGCAGCTTGAAGGCCAGCAGCACCTCGGCGATCGTCATCACGAACAGGTACAGCCAGATCCGTATGTAGTGGGGACGAACATGCGTCTCTGGAGCTGGAGAAGTCGTCATAGCGCGCCGGGCCTCAGATCAGGTAGACGATCGTGAACAGGATGATCCATACCAGGTCGACGAAGTGCCAGTACAACCCGATGACTTCGATGCCGCGGTAGTCCTGCGCCGAATACTTCTCGGGCAGCACCTTGGTGAAATAGAGATAGAGCATGCTGATCACGCCGCAGGTCACATGGAAGCCGTGGAAGCCGGTCATCGTAAAGAACGTGGAGCCGTACATGCCGGCTACACCGGCGCCGTACTTCACGGGATCCGCGAGCGCGTGCTCGGCCAGGAGCGAGCCTTCACGATAGCCCGTCGGCGTGAAGCCGTGCCCGACGAGCTTGATGTACTCGAACACCTGTACGCCGACGAAGCCGGCGCCGCAGATGATCGTGACGAGCAGCCAGAACTTGAGCCCGCCGTCCTGCAGCGTCTTCCCCGGCACTTTGCGCAAGAAATACTTCTTGCCGTCCGCAATCGCGGCGTACGCCTTGACCATCGAGACGGAGGAGCAGATCAGCAGGAAGGTGTTGAGCCCCGTGAGCGGCACGTTGAGGACCGCGCCGGGGTGCGCCCACCCCGACGGCATGCCGAAGCGCAGCACGATATACGAGCCGATCAGCGCCGTGAAGAACATCACGTCGCTGGCGAGGAAGACCCACATCCCCAGTTTGTTGCTGTAAACGCCCGATCCCGGCTCGGCCGGGTGTGGCGGCCGCATCTGATCGAGGGCTTGCGTCGCGTGCGTCATCGTCCTCTCCGGTCAGTGCGTGGCCGGCAGTGTCGCCGGCACTGGGTCGCGGTCGGTGGGAAGCTTCACGTACTGCGGCAGATAGTCTTTATCGCCAGCCTCGGGCGAGCTGAACTCGTACGGCCCGCGGTACACGTTGGGCGTATTCGGTGCCCAGTTACCGTGCGGCGCAGGATTTGGCAGCGACCACTCGAGCCCGTTGTCCTCCCACGGATTCTGCGGCGCCTTTTTGCCGCGCTTCAGGCTCCACAGGAAGTTGAACGCAAACAGGAATTGCACGGCGAACAGCGCGAACGCGCTGTAGGAAATGAACTCGTTGAGCGGCTGCTGCGGCTTCAGGAAATCGTAAATCGTGGGGTCGTAGATGCGCCGCATCTGACCGCCCATGCCGATGATGTGCATCGGGAAGAACGTCATGTTGTAGAACAGGAACGTCAGCCAGAAGTGCACCTTGCCGATGCCTTCATTCATCATCCGCCCGAACATCTTGGGATACCAGTACGGGATCGCGGCGAACAGCGCGAACAGCGACCCGCCGAACAGCACGTAATGGAGGTGGGCGACGATGAACTGCGTGTCGTGCAGTGGAATGTCCACGGGCGTCGCCGCCATGAAGATCCCGGACAAGCCGCCGATGGTGAACATCGACACGAAGCCGATCGCGTTCAGCATCGGCACGTGGAAGCGCAGGTTGCCGCGCCACATCGTGCCCAGCCAGTTGAACACTTTGATCGCCGATGGTACCGCGATGAGCAGCGTGGAGACCATGAACGTCGACCCGAGCGTCGGATTCATGCCGCTCATGAACATGTGGTGGCCCCAGACGAGCCATCCCAGGAACGCGATCCCGATGATGGCGAACACCATCGAGTGGTAGCCGAAGATCGGCTTGCGGCTGCCGTTGGCGATGATGTCGGACACCATACCCATCGCCGGCAGGATCAGGATGTAGACCTCGGGGTGCCCGAAGAACCAGAACAGGTGTTGCCACAAGAGCGGCTGACCGCCCGCGCCCGGATCGAAGAAGTGCGTGCCGAGCGTCTGGTCGAACAGCAGCATGATCGCCGCGCCTTGCAGCACGGGCAGCGCGAGCACCGCGAGGATCGCCGTGATGAACAGCGCCCACACGGAGAGCGGCATGCGGAACCAGGTCATCCCCGGCGCGCGGTGGTTGATCACCGTCGTGATGTAATTCACCGAGCCCATGACGGACGACAATCCCAGCACCACGATCGAAATGCTCCACAGCTTCTGGCTGTACGTTGCGCCCGAGAGATCGGGCCGCGCCGAGAGCGGCGCATACATCGTCCACCCCGCGCGTGGCGCGCCATCCGGCACGAAGAAGCCGGCCAGCATGATCACGCCGGCCGTCAGCGCGAGCCAGAACGACCACATGTTGATGCGCGGGAACGCCATGTCGTGGCCGCCCAGCTTCAGCGGGATCAGGAAGTTGGCGTAGACGCCGACCAGCAGCGGCATGATGGCGAAGAACACCATGAACGTGCCGTGCATCGTGACGAGCTGGATGTAGTACTCGGGGAGAATCACGCCCCCCGAAACCATGCTCTCGGGCAGGATCCCGCCGCCCGGCAACGGCTTCCCCGGAAAGCCGAGCTGCCAGCGGATCTGCATCGCCAGGAGCCCGCCCACCAGCAGGAACAACAGGCTGACGAACAGGAACTGGATGCCGATGATCTTGTGGTCGGTCGAGAAGATGTATTTGCGCCAGAAGCTCATCGGTGCGTGGTGTGCATCGTGAGCCCCTCCTGCCGGCTTGGCGTGCGCAACGCTCGTCATTCGGTCCCTCCGGCGGCTTGTTGGGCGACCCAGGCCTTATAGTCCTCGGGCGTGTGCACGAACACGCGTCCCCGCATCTTGTAGTGTCCCATACCACACAGCTCGGCGCAGCCGATTTCGAATTCACCCGTCTTCGTCGCCTGGAACCAGGCCGTGATGTGCATGCCCGGCACGGCGTCCTGCTTGAGGCGGAACTCCGGCACGAAGAACGAGTGAATCACGTCCTCGGCGCTGAGCTCGACGGCGATCGGCTCGTTGACCGTCACATGGAGTTGATTGCGTATCGTGAAGTCGTCCGCAGTGCCGAGCTTCCCGTCCGGACCGGGATAGGTCACCTGCCACTCGAACTGCTTCGCATGTACGCCCACATGATACGCGTTGGGCGGGATGCTCTTCTTGTCCTTGATCAGCACCCAGTAGTGGTTGCTGATCAGTCCGAGCGCGACCATCGTCACGGCGGGGATCGCGGTCCAGATCACTTCGGCGCGCGTCGAGCCGTGCGTGTAGAAGGCCTTCCGGCCCGGACGCGCGCGGTACTTAATCACGAACGTCACCAGTCCGACCTCCACGACGACCAGCGCGATTCCGGTGATGATGAGAATCGCCAGGAACAGCGCGTCGATCGGACCGGCGAACGTCGAACCTGCGTCGGGCAGCCACCAACGCATGCGGCTCTCCTCGCGCTTAGCGCGCGGCGAAGGTCAAGTTGGCCGTCTTGCTCTCGGTTCCCGCGATCGTCACGGTCGCCGTCTGCGTGCCGAACTTCTCGTGCCAGGCCTCGATCGTGTACGTCCCGGGCGGCAAGCCCGTGATCGAGAAGCTGCCATCGGGCCCCGTGACCGCATAGAACGGATCGGGCCGCACGCCGAGGTAGGCGTGCATCCAGCCGTGGACGTTGCACTCGAGGTTGACCATCACCTCGGGAGCCGCAAACGTGCGCGTCGTCTTCATGCCCGCGTTGGGCTGGCTCACATTGAACGGCCGATTGGCTTTTGCGATCGCTTTGATGTTGTGGAGCAGGGGGTCGGAGTTCTGAATCTCGAGCGGCTGTCCTACCATGATCCCGAAGACGTGCGGATGATAGCGGCAACCGTTTTGGTCGAGGACCACAGGCGTCGTCGGCGCGGGGAACGTCTGACCCGCGGGCACGCCGGCTTTCACGTAGACAAAGACGTTGGCGAGCGCGTTGGCCGGACCGGCCACCACATTCTCTTCGGTCGGCGTCGTCTTGTATTTCGCCTTACACGCCGCCTCTTCACTCATATCGATCGCCGGATTCTTGGGCGCGACGCCGGTGAACTTGATCTTCCCAGTGATCGTCCCGCCCGCCACCGAAACGGCGGGTGCGGGTTCGGTACCTGGGGGCGAGGCTGGAGCCGCCTGCACTTTGCTCTGGCTGCCTTTGCTGCACACGGTGAGCAGGAACATCCCACCCACAACGCTGAAGATTCTGCCTTTCATTGCTGCCTCCGGTATGAAGTCTTCTGCTGCGCGCGCCACACGACCAGCATGCCCAACCCCAGGGTGAGCACCATGGCGAGCACCGGCGAGATGAACACGCGGGCCGGCACCGGTTCGTCGAGGGCGAGGAAATACCAGGTACTGATGGCCATGCGCGACCCGTGCTCTCCGTTGGACCCATCCGAAGCGAAGAACGCCACCGGGATGGCACGGCCGGTCCGGAACGGAAGCTGGCTCGCAGTATCGGTCGAAGCAAGTGCGCGGGTAAAGACGATCCGCCACTGTCCGTGATCGTAGACGGCCTGCGCTGCGGGGCCTGACCCCCCAGCGAGCGGATCGAACCGGTCGATCCCGCGTGCCAAGCCGGCGACCGGCGCGGTCCGTGCGGCACTCGACCAGCGCCACTGATAGACGCGCGCGCTGGCGCTGCCCATCAGGAAATACGGCCGCTCCATCCCCGAGGGAATAGAGACGGGGAACTGCACGATCAGCTGATCCGGCCAGGAGTCCGGCTGCTCCCGCGTCGAGTCGTCGCTCTCGAGCGTCTTGAACACCCGTCCAACGAACGTCAGCCACGACGTGTCGGGACTCTCCGATCGGTCGTCCCACACCACGCGCAGCGCGATCGAGTCCGCGGTGTGCACCGCTTTGACCCAGACGCCGGTCACCGCCGGCGCGAACCAGCGCTCCTTGTGGACGATCTGACCGACGAGCGGGAACCAGTATACATCCACAGCCGTCCAGGCCGAGTCGTCCGGCGCATGCGGCAACGTTTTGGCGAGGGGCGCGTGGATGACGTCGCGCACTGCGGGCGCTTCTTGGGGCGAGAGGCTGCGGACGTACTGCGCCACGCGCCAGAGCTGCTCGTCGGTCAAGAACTTGTTGTCGATGAGATCGCTGAACGACGGCATCGGGGTGCCGTCGAGGCCGGTGCGCAACCGGCGGTAGATATCCTCCACCGTGCCGCCGCCGTTGAAGCGCCAGTTCTCGTGCAGATTCGCCGCGAAGATGGGGTGCTGTGCGTCGTCTTTGAGGGTCGGCGCGGACGGTCCGTCACCGCGCCCCTGATCGCCGTGACACTTGCGGCAGCCGATCGAATCGTAGAACTGCCGTCCCACCCGCAACGCTTCGGCGCTGCCGCCGCCTCCCGGCGCGCTGCCGAAGGCGATCGGCTGTGGCCGCTGGGTCGTGTCGGCAAAGAACGTCGAGAATGTCTTGATGTAGGCCAGCACGTCGCGGCGCTGGCGGTCGGAGAGCCGGGACTTCCAGCCCGGCATTGCGGTGCCGAACAACCCTTCATCTATAGAGCGCAGCAAGTCGGCGTCGGTCGGGAGTTGCCCGCTCGGCGTCGAGCGAATCTGATAAATCGCGCCGGTGAAATCGCGGGGCGGCGGAATCATGTGACGCGCGCCCGGGCCGTCGCCGGCGCCGTTATCACCGTGGCAGCCGGCGCACCATTTCACGTAGACGGTCTTACCGGCGGTGGTGTCCTGAGCGAGCACGGAGCACGGAGCACGGAGCAGTACGATCAGCGCAAGAATTGCGACGGCGCGCCTAATCATGCTTGCTCCCTGCTCCCTGCTCCGTGCTCACTTCCCACGTCCGCGGTTTCCATCCCGTCTGATCGTAGAGGAAGAGCACCACCGACCAGATCTCGTCCTCCGTCAGGAAGTCTTCCCACGCCGGCATCGCCGAATTCCAGGGCGTCCCTTCGCGCGGCAAGCCCGGCCCACCTTTGGCCACGCGCCAGAAAACGAAGCTCTCGGTGAGCTGGGCGATCGTGCCGTTGTCCTGGAAATTCGCGGGCAGCGGATTCAGTCCCGATGCGAAGTGGCCCTGGCCGTCCAGATGGTCGCCGTGGCACGGCACGCAGTTCTGATAGTAGACGCTCCGGCCGACCGCGAGGTGCGCCGCCATGTCACCGGTACGGCGCAGCGGATTGTCGAGACCCACGAGCGTGATCGTCTTGCCGCGGAATGTGATTTGCGACGGCGGCGCCGGATGGATCGAGCGCAGGTTCGGCGGCGCGGCGACGCTCGCGCGGACCTGGCTGTACGTGAAGCACCCGACGATCAACGTGACGGCAGCGAGTACCACATTGCGCACGACCTTGAGGCCCGGCTGCACGAGCACATCCTGCAGTGGCTGCTTGAACTCGGTCCAGCGCGCCTCGTCGTCGCTGACCCAGATCAGCACCCCGACCAGGACCGTGGCCATGTACTGCAACACGACACTCTTGGGCACGATGGCGCTGCCGGGGAGGACGGGGATGACGAACGCGATGACGATGTACGCGATCACCAACACGCCGACCGCCTGCCAGAACGGATGCTTGAGGTAGGCTCTCATTTGTGGCCCGCGAGGAACTGCACCAGCGCCTCCAGCTGCTCGGCGGTGAACTGATGACCAAACGTCTTGGGCATGACGCCTTTGAACTTCTCGTATCCCTTCGCCGTCTTGGCGTCGGGCTGCAGGATCGACTCCCGGATCAAGTTTGCCGACAACCGAGAGCCGACGTGCGTGAGATCAGGTCCGATCGCGCCGCCTTCACCGTTGATCTTGTGGCACGCGGTGCAACCGGCGCCGCGGATCATGGTCATTGGGTCCGTCGAGCCACCAGCGATCCCTGCGGACGCTGCCGACGGTGGAGAACCGCCGGCAGGGGCGGCAGCGGCGGCAGGGATGTCCGACCCAGTCACGTCGACCGTGCCACCGTTCGATTCGAGGAACGCCACCAGCGCCCACAACTGTTGGGGCGACAGCGTGCGGCCCATGTCCGGCATGATCGGCTCATAGCCCTGGACGACAAAAGCGCGTGGGTTGGTAAGCGACTCGTAGATGTACGCCTTGCAGTCTTTGCCGGCCTCGCGCTTGCCGCAGCGTGCACCAATGGGCCCCTGGCCTTTTTCGTCGGTCAAGAGATTCGGGGCCCGCGTCCCGAGGCCGTGACACGCGGTGCAGCCGCCCGCGCCGTGATAGAGCTGGTCGCCGGCAGTGACAAGCTGTTCCGGCGTGACGTTCGCGCCGAGGGTCAGCGCTTGCGGCACTTCCGACTGCACCTGCGGAATCTTGTTCGCGATCAGGGTGTAGAGCGCGAGCGTGCCGAGCACGACGCCGATGATGCGGAGATTAGTGGCCCACATGCGGCGCCTCCACGGTCGACGGCACGAACGTCGACTTCTCGGCGAGTCCCCCGAGCCAGAAGATGAAGGCGACGAGCGAGAGGAAGATCAGCACGCAGGTGCTGATCATGATTGCCGCATACCCTAAGGCTGGCGTCGCGGCATAGGGCGTCATGTCCTGCATGACCTGATACACGTGCCAGTGCTGACGAATGCCGCTGCGCGCGAATCCCATCAGTCCCATTAGCCACGTGAACGTGACCGCGAGGATGAAGAGCGCGTATTGCGAGCGCGGCGGCATCTTGCCCCACTGGATCGCGCCGAGCGACTGTGCGCCGCGCGCCATGAGTACGTCGATGATCGTGACGAAGACGATGCACGCGAGGACCGCGCCGACCTGGTAGACCGAATACCCGATCCGGACGATCGCCTCCACAAAATAGCCGCGAATCCCGAAGAACAGCACGATGGCGGCGGCGATCACGAACATGCCCGCCTGGATGCGGGTGCCGGTCTTCGCCCACGGCACCGTCGGCCTGATGTTGGCGCGCCGATACAGCAGGAAGGAAAGGAACGTCGCGAGAATCATCAGATTGACCGCGGTGTTCTTCGCGCTCATGACGCCGAGTGCGCCGAGCAGCGGATGGTGCGAGCCGCCCATGGCCGCGAGCTCGCGCGAATCCGCGATCATCGTATGAGGCGTGCCCCACACCAACGCGCCGAGTACGAGGACGACCAGCAGCCATTTCGTGTACGGTTGGTACCGCTCCGCACCGGGAATGCGTCCCATCCCGATCCAGAGGTAATAGTTACCGGTGAGGAACAGCACCGCGATCAGGAAGGCCTGGATCACCCACAGCCAGCTCATGAAGCCGCCCATCATCGTGATGCCCAACGATTGGTCGTATTGATAGATCTCGCGGCCCAGCCAATAACCCGCGAACGGCAGCACGATCAGCGCCGAGATCGCGATGAAGTTGCCGACGTACCCCATCCAGTCGTAGTGCGCACGCTCCTCGTCGGTCTTGGCGGCGAGGAAGCGATAGCTCGCGTAGGCGCCCACGATCGCGCCGCCGAACACGACGTTGCCGATCAGCCGGTGAATGTTGATCGGCATCCAGGTGTGGTTGAGGATCGCGTGCCAGAGCTTGATGCTGGTGGGCGACGTCTCGGGTGTGATGTCGCGCGGCGGCGTCATCATGTAGGTGAGCCACGAGTCGGCGATGAACATCACGATCGTGCCCCAGATGTTGAGCAGGATGCCGAGACACCAGTGCACGATCTTCGCCCGGCCGTACTTCCACCGGTCCCAGCCGTAGTAATAGAGGTACAGCGTGAACGACTCGAAGAAGAAGATCGAGACGTACACCCACATCGACGGGCCGAAGATCGCCGTCATGTAGGCCCAGAACTTCGGATACAGCGTGGCCAGCAGGAAGACGAAGACGGCGCCCCAGATTGCCGTCGCGCTGTAGGCGATCAGCAGCAGCCGCGTGAACTCCTTCGACAGCCGGTCGTAGCGCTGGTCTTTGCCAAAGATGCCTATCCCCTCGGCGACCACGGCGAAGATCGGCACGCCCAGCACGAACGCCGCGAACATCAGGTGGATCTCGGCCGCGATCCAGATGGCCTGGCGGCTGCCGATGAGCGGGAAGTCCCGATACGCGCCGGTGGTATCGGCCGCGGCCTGCAGCAGATGCAGGGCGTCGACCATCAGCTATCCGCCACGAAAAAGGGGCGTTTCTTCGAGAAGTCGATCGGCATCGCCTTGCGGATTTCGCCCAGCAGCTCGGGCGTGATTTCGCGCAGACCCCGCTCGCGTGCCCAATCCTCGACGCGCTTGGCGACGACGCCGCGCACGAACGACGGGATGCGATCGAGCCGCGACCGCGCGGCGTCCGACCACGTGAGGGCAGGTGTGAACTCCTGCCCGTATGAGACTTCCCGCTGCGCCTCGATGATTGCCGCACCGCTGGGCTCGTAGACGCAGGACGGGTCCGCAGCGAGGACGTCGCCCTCGAGCGCGAACGCGCGCGCGCGACAGCCGCCGCACAGCTTCTGGTACTCGCAGCGACCGCACTTGCCGCCTAGCGTCCCTTCCCGCAGCTGCCGGAACAGCGGCGAGCTGCGCCAGATCTCGCCGAAGCTCTGCGCGCGCAGGTCGCCGGCCACCTCCGGCAGATAAGGACAGGGCGTGAGTTTGCCGTCGGGAGTGATGCGGCAGTACTGCGTCCCGCAGGGACAGCGCGTTTCGTAATTCAGGATCGGCGATTCGGGATCGGCCGAATGCACGTGCCGCATGAAATGGGGCGCGCACTTGGCGCGAACCATCATCTGGCCGCGGTACTCGTGCTGCCAGCGGGCCAGATCGGCGAGGATCGCTTCGTACTCGGCGGGCGCGAGATCCGACAGGCCGGCGCCGCGCCCCGTCGCCACCAGGAAGTAGCAGTTGAACGCGACGGCGCCCTGCTCCGCCGACCACTGCGCCAGGCGCTCCAGCTCGGCACGATTGCCCTTGGTCGCCGTCGTCTGGATGATGAAATCGAGCCGCTGCGCCCGCAGCCGGCCCAGCGCCGCGATCGTGTCGTCGAGCGAGCCTTTGCCGTGACGGAAGTTGTCGTGGTAGCTCGGACGGAGTGAATCGATCGAGACCGCCACGCCGCGCACGCCGGCCGCCTTGAGCGCCGCGATCCGTTCATCCGTCAGCAGTGTGCCGTTGGTCCCGACGACGACGGTTGCGCCACGCTCCGAAGCGTAGCCGGCGATCTGCGTGAGGTCCGAGCGGAGCAGCGGCTCGCCGCCCGACAGAATGAGCAACGGCGCAGGATTCACCGCGAGCAGCTCGTCCACGATCCGCAACGCTTCGGCAGTCTCGAGCTCGGACGTCGCGCTCTCGTGTGGCCCGGCCGAGATGTAGCAGTGGGCGCACTCGAGGTTGCAGCGCCGCGTGAGATTCCAGGCGACGACGTGTGGAACGTAGCTCACTGCAGCAGGTTCTCGACCGCCCGTTTCGCCTCTTCGGGCGTGACCGTCTTCATGTCGACGGGGCACTTTTCCATCTTCGCTTCGATGTCGCGGATGGGGCAGCGCGTGATCCCCTGCGCCTTGGCTTCCTCGATAAATGCGCGCATCTCGGGCGAGAGCGCGTCCTTCCCTTCCGCCTCCGCGCGAATCTGCTTGGCGCGCAGCTCGGTGAACATCACCATCATCGTGTCGATGTCGAATTCGTCGGCTTCGATCATCGCCTGCTTGTTGTCGTCCATGACCGGCGTTGTCACACGCCAAATGGCGTGATTGCGGGCGAAGCGCTCGACCGTGTTCCGCGCGAGCGGGCGGGCGATCAGAGGCACGAGCTGTAGCCGTTGCCACGCCTCCTGCGTCCATACGACTGGATCCGTTGCGACGCGCGGGCGCGTTGAAACCGCGCCCGTCACCGGGCATTTGACCTCAATGACAGGTGTCTGGGGCTCGGTGTCCGAGTCGTGCCCCTGCACCTTCGTCGCCGTCATCTGCTCGGTCGCCTTCACCTCCGCGAGGGCGATCTCCTCGGCGCTCCCGATGCCCATGATCAGCTGCATGTGCGTCGGCAGCAGCTTCTGGATCGCTTCATCGAGCCATTTGTTGGTGACGGTTGGCGGCGGTCCGGCGTTGCCCACCTTCTCGAGCACGTACTCCTCGACGGCACGGCGCGCGATCCCCTGCGCGAACGGGGGCACGCGAAGAATCCGCACCTCGGCTTCGGGCGCCCAGGGCAGACCCGCCTGACCGTCTTCTTCGATCCAGGGGATGTCTTCGGGACGCACTCCCACCACACCGACCAGAAGCACGGAGCACGGAGCAAGTCGGACGAGATTCTCGGATTGTGAGCCGAGCTCGGTGTTCTCGATGCGGTGTGCGCCATGCCGGCCGAGGACCAGTAAACTCGGCTTGATCTCTTCCGCCCACTGCATGATCACCTGGAACGGCTTACCGATGAGGATCTGCGTCTTGATCGGCACATCGGGGAACTGCTGCGCCATCACCTCGGCGCGCTTCAGGTTCGCCTGGCAGAGCTTGAGCAGTCCTTTGTCGATGATGTTGTTGTGCAGCTCTTCCTGCTCTTCGAACTTGAACACCTTCGACGCCTGATACGACAGCACGTCCTTGATGTTGTGGAAGACGACGTGATGGTACTCGACGTCGAACGCGCTGCAGACATAAAGCGAGCCGCCGAACTCCTGGGCCAGCTCGAGTGCTGACTTCATCGCCTTGTAGCTGTAGGACGATCCATCGACGCAGACCATGAACCGGCCGCCCTGAATCGGTTGCTGGTCGCGCACGATCAGCACGTCCTTCTCGATATCGCGCAGCACGCGTGCGACGACGCCGCCGAGCTGCGAGAACGGCTGGCGGCCGAGGCCGTGGGCGCCGATCGCGAGGAGGTCGTACTGCCGTCCGGACGAGCCGACCAGGCGGGCGGCCGCATCCTCATCCTCGGCGACGAGGCGTCCGTTCTCGCCGAGCTTGACGTCGCTGCGGACTTTGTCGCCGCCATCGTAGCCCGCGGCGCGATTGGGATCGAAACCGATCAGTCCCGGCAGCCGTCCCGCGCCGCGGTTTACTTCGTTCACGATCTCTTCGTAGTTGATGCCTTCGAGCAGCTGGCGGGTGAGGGGCACGCCGGCCGATTCGCAGCGCTTCCCCAGCTGATCGAGAAAGCTGTCGGCGATGAGCTGCAGCCCTTTTTCGATCAGCTTGTCGTGGATTTTGCGTTGTTTCTTGATCTCTTCAGGCGTCTGGAACTGCGCGGGGAGGCCGGTTTCGAGCTGGCGGAAGCGGACATCGTGGAGGCGGGCAGCGTAGACATGGTTACCGGTGATTCTGCCGCCTGTCTTCCTACACATCTCAATGGCGCGGTCGACGGCCCAATCGGAGTGCTGCGAGTTGTCGACGGGAACGAAAATCTCGCGGTACACCACTACCTCCCCGAGTGAATCCGCTCGAGCGGGACCTAAACTCTAGATGTCGGTGTGGATGCCGTCAGAGTTAAGGGATATGTACGCGAGTCCTGAGGCTGTCAAGGAACTTGTTCACAAGCTCCAGGGGACGATCTGGCTACCGGTTTCGTTCCAAACCGTAATCGCATCGACGGGGCAGGCGTCGCAGGCTCGCAACAACCGCTCCCGTTCCACCGCGTCCAGGTTCACGAAGACCGCGACGCCGCTCTCGTCCAGCACGAACGCCTCGGGGGCTTCCGTGATACAGTCGCCGAAGCCGACGCACAATGTGCGATCGATCCGCACGCGCAAATCCCCGACGGTACGCTCTTCGAAGTCGCTCACATCCCCTCGAGTCCCAGCTCGGCGCGCGCGGTGTCCATGACCGCCGGTGTGATCTCGGTGATGCCGCGTTCCTTGGCGTAGTCCCCGTAGATCTTCTTCACCATGCCCCGCACGAAGCTGGGCACGCGGGACAGTCGTTCCTGAGCGTCGTTCGACCAGCCGGGACCGCCTGAAATCACATTCGCCCGCACCATCTCCAACGGCTCGCTGGGCACGGTGCGTCCGCCGATTTCAACTCCCAGGGAAGACACCAGTTGAGTCTCCATCGGATTCGTGAGCATCGCCACGACACGGCCGCATTGGGGGCACTTGAAGGTCGCGGCCAGCGTCCCGTCCCCGGGCAGCTCGCGCTCCGCGAATGCCATCTGCTGGTCGCACTCGACGCACAGGAACTTCATCGTGCGCCGGAAAGCCGCGCGGCCAACTGGCCCCAGGTGTCTGGTGTCGGGTGCCAGGGGATTCTGGCCACTACCGGTGTCGCAAACTCCGCCGCCAAATCATCCCCGGCACTGCCCTTGAGCTCCCCTCCGACCATGTTCTCGACGATTCCCAGCAGCTCCGAGCCGTGGTCCACTGCCGCGCGCATGGCGCGCCGGACCGCGTCGCGGGACTCAGGGGTCGGGATGGTCACGGTGAGTACGGCCGGCGCGTTACCGAGGATGTCGCACAGCTCGATGTAGCGCTGCATGCCCGGGGGCAGGTCGAGCAGTAAGACGTCGAGCTCGCCCCACTCCACATCGCTCAGAAACTCGCGCAGCGCCGATGCTTCCATTGCGCCCCGCCACACGAAGCTCTCGGCGGCCGGACCGGTGAACGCCAGGGGAGCGCCGTCATCGAGGAAATGCCCCATGGAGATACACTTCACACCATCGAGACCAATCGCCGGCGGCCGGGCAGTTTGAGGGACGTGCAGCAGCCCCGGAATCGTGGGGCCATTCAAGTCGGCGTCGAGGACACCGACGGTGCGCCCGGCGCGGGCCAGGCCTCTCGCCAGGTGTGCCGTGACGTAGCTCTTTCCCACACCGCCTTTTCCGCTCATCACCGCCACAATCCGCCGGACCGCGGCCAGGCGCGCAGCGACCCGCTTGCGCTGGGCGCCGATCTGGTCGGCGAGACCGGAGCGGTCGGGGTCGGTCAGCTGGTGGTAGGTGCGCATCGACCCCTCAAAGCTAGCCGGTGGGGCGGTTCGTCGGTTAGTATCCCGTATGATCGAAGCGCTCAAACAAAAGCTCCAATCCGAAGTCGAACGGCTGAATCACGAAATCTCTTTCGTCCTGCCGAAGGAGATCGAGAAGGCGCGCGCGCACGGCGACCTGCGCGAGAACTCCGAGTACAAGGCCGCGCTCGAGCGCCAGCAGTTCGCGCAAGCGCGCGTGCATCACCTGCGGCTGAGGTTGTCGAAGCTCTCCGATGTGCGCGAACAGGATATCCCACGTGACCGCGTCGGCTTCGGCTCGCGCGTGACGGTCGAGGATGTCGACACGAAGAAGAAGGAAGTCTACGCGTTGACACTCGGGGAGTTCATCGAGGGCGAGGACGGCGCGGACGAGATGCCCGTCTCGATGGCGTCGCCGCTCGGGAAGGCATTGCTCGGCGGAAAGGTCGGGCAGAAAGTCGACATCACGCTGCCGATGGGAAAGCGCAAACTCAAGATCGTGAGCTTGGATACGGTCCACGATCTCGCGGGCACTTGACTAAAACGTTTTCGTGGTGTCACTTAGACCTCCAGAGCGTGGATCTAAACCCGGAGAGACCAGCGATGGTGATGCGTTTTATAACCGCTGCGGCGGTTTTCTTGCTTTTCGCCCCCGGACGAACGCTGGCGGCGCAAGCCGATCCGGACCGCGCCGTTGCGGGCGGGGGCAATTTCCCCGCCGGCTGGCATGTCCGCACCGAAACGAACCGCCAGACCGGGCAGCCCGCGCCGCTCGAGAACGTGAAGTTCACGGGCATGGGCGACGGCCTCCATACGACGGTCGGACCCGCGGCGATCTATTGGCGTGATCGCGATACGATCTCGGCCAGCTACCACGTCGTCGCGAAGCTGAGTCAGATGAAAAACCCCGCCCATCCCGAAGCATTCGGCATCTTCATCGGCGGCAAGAACCTCGCCGATTCCGGTCAGACCTACACCTACTTTCTGGTGCGCCCGATCGACGGCATGTACTCGATCCGCCGGCGCTCGAGCTATGCGAGCCGGCCCTCCGCCGTCGTCGAATGGACGGCGAGCGGCGCCGTGACCAAGGCGGACACCAGCGGCCGGGCGACGAACGAGCTCAGCATCCAGGTGCAGGGCGGGAAAGCGAAGTTCATGGTGAACGGCAAAGAGGTCTACACAGGCGATGCCGCGAACCTGGACGTGAACGGGGTCGTGGGCTATCGCGTCAACCACAATCTCGACGTGCACCTGGGGCCGCTCGGGATTCACAAGCTGTGACCGCCTTGAACCCAACGGCCGACGAAGATCGCTTTTCGTTCACGCCGTTCACGCGGCATCCGTTTTTCTCGTACGTCAACCGCTGGATTCTGGAGCGGGTGATTTGTCCGGGCCGTCAAGTGATCGTGGACCTCGGCTGCGGCCCGGGCGCCGTCACGGAGCTCATTCTCGAGCGCGTGCGTGGCCAACAGCCGCCGCCGCGCGTCATCGGAGTCGATCCATCGCCGTCCGCTCTCCAAAAAGCGCGGGCGGCGATTTCTTCGAAGCTGGCGGAGTTCGTCCAGGGCAGCGCGGAGTGGCTGTCGAAGCTCGTCAAGTCGGCCGACACGGTCGTCTTTCTGAACGCCATCCACCTCATGCCGGACAAGGAACAGGTGCTGAAGGAAATCCGGCGCGTGTTGAAGCCCGGCGGGTTGCTCGCGTTCAACAGCACCTTCTTCAACGGCGCGTATGTCGAAGGGACGAGCGGTTTCTGGCGACGTTGGATCGTGCGCTCGGTGCAGACGCTGCGGGAGCAGGGCGTCGAGGTAAAGCACAGCGGTCACGCGGCAGCGATGGAATGGTTCTCGGCCGATCAGTACCGCAGCGCGTTGGTAGCGGCCGGGTATCGCCCCACGACCGTCGAGCTGCTGCGCGTGGACATGACCCGTCAAGCGCTCATCGATATTGGCCGGTTTTCGCTGTTCATCGAGGGTGCGCTGCCTGGCGTGCCGCTCGAGGAAGGCGCCAAGGCCCTCGAAGTCGGCCTCGAGCGCACCATGGAAGAGCTCAAGGTTGAGTCGGTGCCGCGCCACTGGCTGGAGGTCGTGGCGGAAGCGGTTTAAGCCAAAACAAATTCGAGGCGTCGGTGCGCGTCGCGCAACGCGTCCTCGACGACGGTCGGCGTCTCTCCCCGTGCAAAGATGAATCCCGGATAGCGCGACCCCTCGGGGAACGGCACCAACCGTTCCCCCGGGTGCGCGGTGATTTGGACATCCTCGATCAGCGGCACCGCTTTTGCTTCCGCCACACCGCGTACTTCCTGCAACGTTCCAGCGCCGGGAATCGGAATCATCATCACGCCAGCCGCTTGGCGCTCGCGCTGCAGCGACGGGATCGGCATGCCGAGCGCGTGACGCAGAATGATCTCCTCGAGGGTTACGCCCTTGTCGCCGAAGCGCAGGACGGCCGAGCACCGGCCGCCGATCGGCCGGGCCGCAAGCTCGATGAGCCACGGCCCGCGCTCGTTGTAGCGCAACTCGGCATGGATGGGGCCTTCGGTGATGCCGAGCGCGCGCACGGCGCGATCCGCGCAGTCGACGATCGCTTTCTGCACAGCGGCAGGAACCTGTGACGGTGTGACGTAGATGGTCTCTTCGAAAAACGGCCCGTCGAGCGGATCGGGTTTGTCGAAGATTGCCAGCACGTGCATGCGGCGATTCACGACCAGACCCTCGAGCGCGACTTCGTAGCCTGGAATGAACTCTTCAATGAGAAACGACCCCTCGCGCTCGCACACGATGGCGTTGAGCCGGTTCTGGGCCTTGATGAAGCCCTGCGCGTTGTCGGCACGCATGACCCCGCGTGATGCCGAGAGACGCAGGGGCTTCACGACGCAAGGATATGTCACGCTTTTGGCGATCTCGGCTGGGTCTTCATTCAGCCTGCGGAGCATGAATCGCGGAATCGGTACGCCCGCCTTGCCCAGACGCTCCCGCTGCTGATGTTTATCGCGGGCCGCCTGCACGGCGTGAACGGGATTTCCTTTCAGGCCGAGTCGCTGCGCTATCACCGCCGCGACGATCGCAGTGTCGTCGTCGACACCAGCGACCGCCGCGATCGGATACTTCTTCGCGAAGAGCAATGCTTCCGTGGCGGCTCGTTGTGAGTCCTGCAGGGGCAGCGTGACAAGGCCGCCAAGACTGGTGGCCTGAAGAGCGCTGGGCTCTTCCGACGCGACGGTCAGCGCGACGCCGATCTGCCGTGCAGCCTCCACGAACGCCGCGGTGCGGTATGTCGTGGTGGGCAGCAACAGCAGGAGGCGAGCAGCTATTTCTTCGCGGCCTGGAAGTAGGGGTTCGCGCCCGAGGTGTGATCGGTGATGTCGACGATGCCCCGAACCGCGGGCACGAGCTGCGCAAGCATCCCCTCGATCCCCTGCCGCAGCGTGACGTCGGCCATCCCGCAGCCCTGGCATCCGCCGCCCATACGCAGCATCACGACGGCATCCTGCACATCGATGAGCTCGACGCGGCCGCCGTGGCGCGCGACCATCGGATTCACCTGTTCGTCGAAGACTTTCGCGACCTGCTCGTACAGGGCGTCGTCATTGACCGCACCGGGCGGTTTCGGGCTCGCGGCCACCGGCGGCACATCGCTCGCCAACGCGGTTCGAATGGCCGCTCCAATCGGCTTCCCGACCGCCTGCCATGGCGGCGCGGGCGTCTGCTTCACGACGGTGATGATGTTCCCGGAGACGATGAGCTCGCTGACGGCCAGCCCGGGGATCGCGAAAATCGCTTCCGCGATCGGCGAACCCTTCGCCTCGTCGGCTCCTGTGAACCGACGCACTCCGCCCGTCAGCACCGGGACGCTCACGACGAACTTGCAGCGCTGATTGTCGATCGGCTCGGCGGTTATCCGGATCTCAGCCGTTTCCATTCCGCATCTCTCGCGCGGCGGCCACCATGTTCTTGAGGGCCGCCAGCGTCTCTTCCCAGCCGCGGGTCTTGAGCCCGCAGTCGGGATTCACCCAGATCTGTGCGCCGTCCAGCACGCGCGTCATGTTTTTCAAAGCGCCGGTGATCTCCGCCGTCGAAGGCACGCGTGGCGAGTGGATGTCGTACACGCCGGGGCCGATCTCGTTGGGATACTTGTACTGCTCGAAGCCCTGCAGCAGCTCGGAGCCGGAGCGGGCGTTCTCGATCGAAATCACGTCCGCATCCATGCGCTCGATCACCTGCAGCACGTCGTTGAACTCGCTGTAGCACATATGCGTGTGAATCTGGGTCCCGTCACGCACCCCGGCCGTCGCCAGCCGGAAGGCGTCTACGGCCCACTGCAGATAGTCCGCCCAGTCGGCCCGCCGCAGCGGCAACCCTTCGCGCAGCGCCGGTTCGTCGATCTGGATCACGCGGACGCCGGCGGCCTCGAGGTCGATCACCTCGTCGCGGATCGCCAGCGCGATCTGTTTGGCGGTTTCCGCGCGCGGCTGGTCGTCGCGCACGAACGACCACTGCAGAATCGTCACGGGGCCGGTCAGCATGCCTTTCACCGGGCGCTTGGTCAGCGACTGCGCGTATCTGCTCCAGCGCACGGTCATCGCGCTTGGGCGTGAGACGTCCCCAAAGATGATCGGCGGTTTTACGTAGCGAGTGCCGTAGGACTGCACCCAGCCGTGCTCGGTGAACGCGAATCCGGCGAGCTGCTCGCCGAAATACTCGACCATGTCGTTGCGCTCGAACTCCCCATGCACCAGCACGTCGAGGCCGATCTCCTCCTGCAGCTTAATCGTCTTGGCGACTTGCGCCTCGATGAAGCGATCGTAGTCCTCGGCCGAGAGCTGATTGTCGTTCAGCTTACGCCGCGCCGACCGAATCTCGTTTGTCTGCGGGAACGACCCGATGGTGGTCGTGGGATACGTCGGCAGATCGACCTGTGTCTTCCGGCGCACGGCGTACGGCACACGGCGCACGCGATCCTTCTCCGTTACGGCACCGGCCCTCCGTTGCACTGCAGCACTGTTGATCCGTTTGGACGCGCGACGCGCCTTCGCGGCCCGGCCGCTGCTCTCGACCGCCTTCCGATCGCCCTTCGCGAGTGCGACGACCTCTTGAAGCTTCTGCTTGGCGAACGCGAGCCAGCTCTTCAGCTCCGGATCGAGCTTCGTTTCGAGATCGAGGTCGAGCGGCGTGTGGAGCAGCGAGCACGACGGCGCCACCCACAGTCGGTCCTTCCCGACTTTCGCCGCCGCGCGCTCGACCAACGCCGCCTGCTTCTCGAGATCCGCCCGCCACACGTTCCGGCCGTCGATCACCCCTGCCGACAGCACGCGGCCTTTGGGCCAGGAGGCGAGCAGCGGCTCGAGCTGCTGCGGCGCGCGCACCAGATCGACATGCAGCCCCTGCACGGGGAGCGCGAGCGCGGTGGAGAGATTGTCGTTGAGGCCGGCGAAGTACGTCGCCACCAGCAGCTGCAGCTTCCCGGCACGCGACGCCAGGTATTTGTAAGCGCGCCGGTATGCGGCACGCTCGGCGTCGGTGCGATCGAGCGCGAGACTCGGCTCATCGAGCTGCACCCAGGTCGCCCCCGATGCGGCGAGCGACTCCAGCACGTCACCGTACACCGGCAGCAGCGCGTCGAGCAGCGACAGGCGATCGAACGCACCGCCTTTCGACTTGGCCAGCAGGAGGAATGTCAGCGGCCCGATCAGTACCGTCGTCGCGTCGAGCCCCAGCGCCTTCGCCTCGCGGTATTCATTCGCCGGCTTGGCGGACGCCATGCGGAAGCGCTGCCCGCGCTCCAGCTCGGGGACGATGTAGTGGTAGTTGGTATCGAACCACTTCGTCATCTCCATCGCGATGACGTCGCGACCCTTGCCCTGACTGCCGCGTGCCATCGCGAAGTAGGTGCCGGGATCGACCCACTCGCCCGTGAAACCGTAGCGCGGCGGCACCGCGCCGACCATCGCGCAGGTGTCCAGCATGCGGTCGTAGAACGAGAAGTCGTTCGCAGGGATGCGGCCCAAGCCGAGGTCGCGCTGGAGCTGCCAGTGACGGCGGCGCAACTCCGCGCCGGTGGCGAGCAGCTGCTCGCGACTGATCTTGCCGCCCCAGTACCCTTCGGTGGCGCGCTTCAATTCGCGCGCGGCGCCCAGGGGGGGGAAGCCCAGATTCGAGGCGATGGTCATATGAGGAAGGGGGAACTTACCGGGTTCTAAGCTTTTACGGTACTTGGCACCACCTGCCGCAGTAACGCCGCTAGGGATGCGGCGGAGCCGGCGGGTGCGGATGCCCCCCTCCGCGGCCTGGCGGCGGACCATGCGCGGCCTGCGCCGCTGCCGCCCGGGCGAGGCCCGCGGCCGCCTGTGCGGGGGTAGCACCTTTGGCCATTGCCGACTGCACATTCGCCGGCAGTGACAGCAGAGCCGACCCCGGCTCACCGGAGCGCATTGCGACACTCACGAGTCCAATGTCCTCCGCGGGCGGCACGCCCAACGCCGCCAGGGTGCCTGCCACGCGGAGACCAACTGTGAGCGCCGCGGCGTTCGCGCCGGTCCGCGCCAGCGCCGTGATATCGCTCCCGCTCAATCCCGCTGTGATCGCAAACTCGCCGGCCGCGATCGCGAGTGTGTCAGAATCAAGCCCACCGTCCCGCAGCGCCGCGGCGGCCGTATCGAGCTGCATTGCGACGAGTCGCAGGGCGCTCGCCACGCGCTCGGGCGCAATACCCTTCGCGCTTCCTTCGATCGCCTTCTCAATCAGGGGATCGATTGGCAGACCGCGCGCGGAAGCGGCTGTCCCCAGCTCTTCGACGAGCGAGGCGATTTGCGGGAGCACCCGCCCGGCGAGCCGCTGGGCGATGCCGGTCCCTTGTTGCGTGCTCAACAGAGCGAGCGGGAGCGCGAGGAGTGTGATCACAACGTCAGCACGCTGTTGCGGCGGCCGAAGCCGTCATCGATGGCGGGGGCGCCGGGATCAGGGACCCAGCGTGCGCCGTCGACGACGAAGGCGTACTGGTGTTGTCCCGCCGGGAGCGTGAGGGTCGCCGTCCAGACGCCGGTTGCGCCCGCGCGGACGAGCGGCGTCGCCTGCGGATCCCACTGGTTGAACGTACCCGCGAGGCTCACCTGCTTCGCGTCGGGAGCCACCAGAACAAACCGGACGGTGACGAGCGAAGCGGGCGCTGGTGTCCGTGGCACGAGCCAGACGACGAGCGCCGCGGCGATCGCGAGGGCCGGCGCGAGCAGCCACGGCAGGAAACGGCGACGCCGGCGTTCCAGCTGCGCCATGACACGCCAGGTGACGGCGGGCATCGAAACGTCCGTGCGATCCACGCCGGCGAGCAGACGCAGCGCCGCCTCGCCCTCCGCGCGCAGCTCGGCGGGCAGGTCGGCGAGGGTGATGTCGCCGTCCAGCAGCTGTTTGATCAGAGGATGAAGCTCGTGCCCGCTCATGTGTGATCTCTCAATTGTTCGCGCAGCTTATCATACGCGCGATGCATTCGCATTTTCAGTGACGGTATCGAGGTACTCAGCCGCTCCGCGATTTCTCCGTACGACAATCCTTCGACGTGCTTCAGGACGAACACCTCGCGCTGATCCGCCGTCAGCTCGAGCAACGCGCGCTGCAGTGCGCGGCGTTGCTCCGCGGTTTCGGCGCCGCCGTCCGCGCGATCCACGGCGGCAACATCATTCGCCATTTCCAGCGATGCCGACGAGCGGTTGCGGCGCCGCTCCGCGAAACAGCGGTTGCGCAGAATAAGGAAGAACCAGCCGACGAACTTCTCGGGCTCCTTGCACTGCGCCAGCTGATCATAGGCCCGCACGAACGCGTCCTGCACGGCGTCTTCGGCTGCGTCCACGGAGCCCAGCATCCTCGTGGCGTACCGCGCGTAGCGGTCGCGGTACCGTTCGACCAGCTGGGCGTAGCGCTCGCGATCCCCGGCCAGCACCGCCCGAACGATTTCGCCGTCCGCCGCTTGGGACTCAGGGCGCAACCGCAGCCTCCGCTAAAGAGTTGTGGCGTACCACATTGGTAACGGTTGCCGCGTCGTTCCATTGTGACGTGCGTTACCCCGGGCCCCACTCCGGAATCTTTACGCAGTCATGTCCCCGATGCTAGAGACGCAGCGCCCCCTCGCCTCCGATGCCGACCTAGTGCAGCGGCTCGCACAGCGTGACTCGACGGCGCTGATCGAAGTCGAGCGGCGGCACTGGTCTTCATTGTATGCGCAGGTCTATGGGATGCTGGTCGAGTCCGCACTGGCCGAGCGTGTGGTGCGTGAGGTGTTCACCCAGCTGTGGTTTGCCGCCGAGCGGTTTCCGCCGCAGCGCAACGTGTGGACGTGGCTGCGCGACATGGCCAGAGAGCTCGCGCGCGCCGAGCTGGCGCTGGCGGCGTCTCACGATCCGGAAGCGTGGTCGTCAATTCGGAGGTCGCAATGAAGCGAGTACTCGTGTTCATCCCGGTCCTGCTGCTACCGGCACTGCTCGTAGCGCAGACGCCGACGAAACCTCGACGCGCGACACATGTGCGGGGTGAAGCTGTCGGCCTGGACAACCGTCCGGTAACGCCGGCCACATCCGCGGGTCGCGCGACGGGGGCGACGCCGGCAACACACCCCGGCGATGGCCCGGCGACCCGGGCGATTCCCGCCACCCCCGCAACGCCCGCGGTGCCGGCATCTCCCTCGCATCGACCCGACCACGCAGGCCAGGGAGGCCAGGGGCGCGGCAACAACCCCCGCCGGCCCTGAAACGAGCGGTGCTCTAGTCGCTGTATCTTACCGGTCCCATGCGCATGGGACCGGTTTCGTTTTCGGCGCTGCTTGTTGTCATCCCCTCCACGCTCTGCGCTCAACGCCAGGCGTCACTCGGCATTGGGACAGGCATCGTTCGCTACTCCGGTGGCTCGAGTTTTAGCGCGCTGACCGTCTCTCCCGCCGCGCAGCGACTGTCGACGTCGACCTATCTCGGTGTCAGCGGAGCGGTGTCGCTGCTCGAGCGTGGTGTCTGGGCCAGCCAGGGCCGCGCGGACGTCTGGGCCGCGTTGTCGCAGCGGACCGGCGACGTTCGCCCAGCCGTCAGTGCCACGATAGCGGGCAGCACGCGCTCCGACGGCGTCGCGGCCGGATCGGGCGCGGCGGTGGTCGAGGCTGTCTGCGGCAATGTCGCGCTGGGAGTGGGCGCCGTGACGGGTGTGATCCAACAGGAGCCGGGCGTTGGCGCGCTGCGGCTACGGGGCCGGGCGTGGTGGCAGCTCAACACGGCACCGGCACAGCTCTCACTCACCACCGAAGCGACGCGGTTCCTCGGCGCCTGGTATGCCGACCTCGTTGGCGGCGTCACGTTCGACGGCGCGCGCACCGTCGGTTCCCTCTGGGTCAGCGGCCGGCTGAGTAAAACGTATGGATCGACGGGCGCTGCCAGCGCGACAATCCAGTACTTCCTCACACCGTCGGTTGCCGTCGAAGCGGCGGGAGGCAATTACCTCCGCGATCCATTTCAGGGGTTGCCGCGGGCGGGGTTCCTCGCTGGTGGAGTGCGTGTGTTTGCGTCGCGGCGCGCCGCCATGCCGCGATCGGGAAACGTACGGCCGGTCCTGCAGCCGTTAGTCGCGGCACATCGGGGCGGCGACACCATCGTCGTGCGCTTCCGGATGCCGGCGGCGAAGTCGGTCGCGATCGCGGGCAACTGGAATGCCTGGACGCCCTCTACAATGCGCGCGCTGGACGACGACATCTGGGAGGCGGCGCTGCGCCTCTCGCCGGGCACCTACTACTTCAACCTGGTCGTCGATGGACAGGAATGGGTTGTGCCCGGTGGCGTCGCCACGATTTCGGACGGGATGGGGGGCCTCCTCGCGATCCTGAACGTGCTGTGACTTGACGATTCCGGTCCGATTCCCTACCGTGGCGGCGGCAGGTTGGCTCCGGTTCGATGCTGTCCTCTCGCTCGAGGGGGTGCTCGATGGGGAAGATCAACATGCAGAAGGTCCTGGTCGGCGGTTTGATCGCAGGTCTCTTCCTGAACATCGTTGATTACGTGCAGTTCGGTGTGGTCCTCAGGGCGCAAATGGATGCCGCGATGCAGGCGCTCGGGAAGCCGGTCATGTCAAACGCTCAGATCCCGTGGTTTGTGTTCCTCGATTTTGTGGGGGGCATTTTCCTCGTCTGGGTGTATGCGGCTGTCCGGCCGCGCTTTGGTCACGGCGTGGCGACGGCGGCGAAGGCCGGCGTCATTGGATGGTTCGGAGGGGCTTTACTGCCGGCGTTGTTCATGTGGCCGCAGGCGCTGATGCCTCACAATCTCACGATCACCACAACGCTGGTGGCGCTCGTCGAGTGGCCGCTCGCGACAGTGATCGGTGCCAAGTTCTACACGGAAGGTGCTGGAATGGGAGCGGGGATGGGCGCGCGGATGTGATGGTGTAGCTGCGCGCAGTGACGCAAAAAGGCGCGGCGGGTGACATCCACCCTGCCGCGCCTTCTTGCGCAGGTCCGCGCCTCGGTTAGTAGTCGAATCGCATCGCCACGCCAAGCGTGCGCGGCTGGTTCGTCAGGTACCCGACTCGCGCTCTCAACCCGCGCTCGCGGTCCAAAGCCAAAAAGGCAGTCTCGTCTAGCGCGTTATTCAGGTATACCGACAACTCCCAGCTCTGACGCGTCAGGCCGACGCGCAGGTTGACGAGGCCATACGCCGGTAGCAGTGGATTGAATCGGAAGATCCCCTGCGTCAGGGGACCGCCGATCGTGTTTGATCCGAAGGTGTTGAGGTCCAGGCAGCCGAATTTCTGACCGGCGCAGGCGGCACCGACTCCATCCCCCTGATCGTCGATCAACGTGTAGCGCGACCCCACGTACTGGTAGGCGCCTGAAACAAATGCCCGCGACCCTGTGCCCAGGGTCCAGCCATAGGTCAGGGAGGCGCTTCCCTGGAAACGTGGAACGCTGGGGAGACGATTCCCCTCCGCAATTCCCGCCACGACATTTCCGCCCTGCCTGAAGGTGGTCAGAAGCTTCGAGTTGTTCAGGCCGGCCGAAACCGCAAGATCCACGTGGTCATTGGGACTCGCCGTGAACTCGAGCTCGGCACCCACGGACCGAGCCTTGTCGGCGTTCAGTATCAGCCGAGAAGAGCACGAGCCTGCTGTCACGGTGAGCTGCAGGTCGCGGATGTCCATATAGAACGCGGAGACATTGAGCGAACCGCGGCCGCGCGCAAATTGCGTCTTAGCTCCCACCTCGTAGTTCCAGACTTTTTCATCCTTCCACGAACCCGCTAATGGGCCGAACGTCGACAAGTCCGCGGCGGTACACAGGGCGGCGTTGAGGGGATCGTTAATACCACCCAGCCGGAAGCCGCGCGAGGCTTGCGCGTTGAGCGTGACCGCGTCCGAGGCCTTGTAGCTCACCATGAAGCGGGGCGCCACACCGCTCGCGTCGGTCTTGCCAGTCGTGTCAGTCGGAACCGCAAATGCGCCATCGAAGATCAACGACCGATCCTCGTTGAAATTGTAATAGCGCAGGCCCGCCGTCACATCCAACCGAGCAGTAGCGGCCAGCGTCGCTTCCCCGAAAGCGGCATATTGCGTGAGGCTGTTGTGCAGCTTGGAAAAGAACAGCACGTCGATGCCGGCGCCCAGGTTTCCGCGGCTCCATCCCTTGGGTGCAAAGCCTTCGGCCGCGGCGAGCGAATCCACGCCCACCGGTCTGACGTTTTGCCCATAATCGCGCTTGCTCTTGCCGTAGAAACCGCCCACCAACCAGCGGACCTTTCTTGAGGCGCCGGTCAAACGCAGTTCCTGCGTCCACACTCCGCTCCTCGTGCTATCGTCGAGCGGAGCGTCGAGTGTGTACACGCGATCTGACAAACCCAGCGTGCCGCCCATGACACTGCCGGTAAGCGCGGTAGCATCGCGGACGACCAGGATCTTGCGGTGCGTGTAGGATGTGATCGACGTGAGCTTGGCCCCGCCAAATTTGTAGCTCCAATTCACGTCACCCAGCACGAAGTCGTCAGTATACGGCTCGTTGATCTGCGTGAAGAGCTGCCGCTCCCCCAGCGTGACCCGACGGCGGGTGGTCGTGTAGGGGTTGGCCAGGATGTTGAACGCGTCGATTCGGTTCCAGCCGTCCGCCTGCACACGCTGGTAGAAGATCCGCGGAGTGATGCTGAAACGTTCACTCGGCTCCAGGCGCAACGCCGCCCGGACTCCCGTCCGATCGCTCGAGTTGACGTCGTCATTGACCCTGAAGTCGGGTTGCACCGCGTCCATCCAACCGCCCATGTGGTTGCTGTAGCCTACGACTCGGGCGGCGGCCCGCGGGCCCAGTGGGGCGTTCACGCCGATCTTGGCGGTGCTGCCTGGAGAGCCCCCACCCACCCAGTGTCCCCCAACCTCGCCGAACGTGCTGCTCACGGCGAGCTCGGGCTGGTTGCTGATGTAGCGGACTGTGCCGGCCTCCGACCCGGCGCCGAACAGGGTCCCCTGTGGCCCGCGCAACACCTCGACGCGGCTCACGTCGAACAGATCGATGTCCGGCGTGAACAGTGACAGCGACACGGGGGAATCGTCGAGATAGGCCCCCACCTGTTCCTTCACGCCGGGCTGGTCGCGGGCAATCTGCCCGGATGAGGCACCGCGCATCGCGACCTGGCTCTGTCCAGGACCGAGGTTCTGCACGCTGAAGCCGGCGACGTTGGCGGCGATCGCTTCGATGTTTTCGGCGCCGCGAATGCGAAGCGCCTGTTCTGTTGGCGCTGCAATCGAGAAGGGTACGTCCGCCAGCCGCTGCTCGCGCAGCATGGCTGTGACGGTGACCGCTTCCAGCTGCACTGCCTGCATCACGAAGTCGACGACAGTCTCAGCGTCGGCCCGGACCTGCACGTTTTGCTGCGCCTGGGTACGTAGGCCCGGTATCGATGCGGAAACCGAGTAGGTGCCGGGGGACAGGTTCGCGATGCTGTAACTGCCATCCGCGCCGGTGGTCGCACGATGTGCGGCCCCCACCCCCTGAGCCCTTATCGTGACCCCCGACAAGGGGTCGCCGCCGGCGTCGCGCACCACACCCCTGATTCGACCGTTCTGCGCGAGCGCCATCCCCGGGGCCCCGAACAACAAGGCGACGAGAGCGGCGAGGCTCAGGAAACGGCTTGCGGGGCTGACCATAAAACCCTCCTCCGAGAAGAGTGTCACTGGTTGAGCCGCATTTCCGCGCGCGCGTACAAATAGCGACCGTTGTACCCGAACGGCGACGCTGCGGCCCAGGGGAACGTGCCGAAGTTGTTGTTGAAATCCATCGAGCGATCGTTGAACGAATCCACGATCACCTGCGAGCTCGGCTTGTCCGGATAAGTGTCGAACAAATTCTTCACGCCGAGCGACAGATCCACACTGGCGAACCGGTAGCCGATCTCGGCGTCGAACAGCGTCTTGGCGCCGTACCGCTCGCGGCAGAGATCGCAGTATCCGGGCTGCGCCGATGAGAACTTCCCGTAATACGATCCCCGCACCAGGGCGTGCACGCGACCCACCGAGTACATGCCGGTCAGCGTCGCCCGCCAATCGGGCCGCTCCTCGGTAATCCCGATGTACGTCACCGAATCGATGATCCCCGTCTCCGTCGTCGGTTTCGTGGCGAGGATGGCTGGAAGCGGATCGACACGCAGGATCTTGTTGTTGGTGTAATTCACTGCACCGGTCAGATCAATCGTCCCCGAGCCGGCCTGACGGCGCAGCTCGGCGGTCAGGTCGAGACCCTGGGTGCGAGTGTCCAACCCGTTCGTGAAGTACTGGATGCCGCCGACGTTGTTGAAGCCGTTCGCGGCGAGGATGGCCAGGGTCACGCTGTCGTCGAAGGTCGCCCCGAGCAGAATGCGGTCATTGATGCGAATGTGGAACACATCGACCGTCAGCGTGAAGTTGTCGTTGGGGCTGAAGGCGAAACCCGCGCTGAGGTTGACCGACTTCTCGGCGCGCAGCGGCTTCGACCCGAACAGCCGCGCCGCCGTGTCCCCCACCGGAACGATCAGCACATCGGTCACGACGCCCGCGATCACGTTCGTATTCACGTGACTGAAATGCGACTGGCCCAGGCCAGGCGCGCGAAATCCGGTGCTGCCCGCGGCCCGCAACGTCAGGTGCCGCGACGGCTGGAAGCGGACGGCCGCCTTGCCGGTGAAGAGCGATCCGAAGTCCGAGTAGTGCTCGAACCGGCCCGCGACGTTGGTGAGGAATTTGGGACTCAGGTTCGTTTCCAGATCGGCGTAGACCGCGGCATTGGTGCGATGCGTGTCCGATTCGTCCTGCGGCCGGAAACCCGGGAACACCTGCGAGTACGGGCGCCCGTCACTGCCATCGGGTCCGAGATGATTGCCGTCGATGTACGAGGCCAGCTCGCCGCGCGTGATCTGATAGCCTTCGCGGCGGAACGCACCGCCCACCGCCACGTTCACCGGTGCCGGGAGTCCGATGGTTACGGACTTCGCCGCGTTGATGCCAACCAGCAGTTCGCTCCGCTCCAACCGTCCGTCGAAGAACGACGTCTGGTTCGCGATCTCGTCGCCCGTGCCGAACGTGCTGTCCGGGCCCGGCGCGCAGGGATTCGCCGGGTCGAGGCACGGACCGAGCGACACGTTCAACGTGTGCCGCAGGTTGTAATCGAACCGGTTGAACCCGTACGACGTGCCGAGGTCGACCGACCAGCCGCGCGTGGCGGCGCGAATCCCACCCGCCAGCGAGTAATCAGTCACGGTCGGCGCGAACTCGGGCAGGTAGCCGAGTGGATAAATCTGGGGCCAGCTGCGGGCCTGGATGAAGCTCGCGCAATCGAGCGCGCAACGGCGGTAGCCATTGCCCGTCCCTTTCCGCACGCTGTAACCGCCGAAACTGTACAGCTCGGTCGTGCCCTGATTGTTCAGGGGGAGCCGGAAGTTCGCCATGGTCATGACGTCCTTCTCGAGCCCGTCGCCCCAGTGATGGTTGGGCTGCGACACGGGATTCCGATAGATGACGACCTTGCCGTTGACGATCGAGTCGGTCACGCCCGTGCCCGCATCCTCATACGGATCGGCCCACGCGCGATTCGTCGGCTGGCGGTCGAGGAACTCGCCGAACAGACCGAGTGATCCACGTCCGACGTTGATCCCCCAGCCGCCGTTCAGATTGACGGTCGTGCCGTCGTCGGCGTAGTCGTTCGGGTGGTACCGGCCGACGCTCGTGTTGAGGAAGGGCGTGAACTGGCCTTCCTTGAGCACCATGTTCACGACGCCCGCGATCGCATCGGAACCGTATTGCGCCGACGCGCCGTCGCGCAGCACGTCGATGCGGTCTATCGCGCTCGACGGAATGGCGTTGAGGTCCACGCCGCTCGACCCGGCACCGGTGCCGTAGGCGAACGTGTTGACGAGCGCGGTCTGGTGCCGGCGCCAGCCGTTGACCAGCACGAGGGTGTGATCGGGCGACAGGCCACGCATGGTGAACGGCCGCACGATGTCGGTCGCATCGGTGACGCTCTGATGCGGGAAGTTCACCGAGGGCGCGAGCGACTGCAGAATCTGCCCGGTCTCGGTCACGCCCTGCAGGGCGATCACCTCGGCCGGGAAGACGTCCACCGGCACGGCGAGCTCTTCCGCCGCCGTATGGCGCGCGCGCGATCCGACCACCACGTCCACCGGCGAAAGGCTGATCGGCTGCTCGGTGAGGACGAAATCCTGCGTGACGGCTGCCTGGTCCACCACGACGCGCGCCGTGCGCGGCTGATAGCCGAGCAGCCGAACGCGCAGCAGATACGCGCCGGACGACAGGCCGCGAATCTCATAGCGGCCCTGATCGTCGCTCGTCGCGTGCAGGCCGCTGCCTTCGGCCGAGACCATCGCCCGGGCGAGCGGCGTGCCAGCGGCATCGGCAATGCGGCCGCGAACGACGCCATTCTGCGCCAGCACCACCGCCGGCAGGATGAAGAGAAACGCGAGTAATTTGCCGACTCGTCGCATATGCAAGCCTCTGTGGGGAGTAGCCGTCGCCCTAGTGCTAGCGCTCGCCGGCAAGACCGTCAAGCGACACTAGTGGTGGCCAGCATTCCAGGGATCGTCGCCGGCGGCCAGGACATATAGTAGAAGCACGGCGTGTCGCATCTACCGACTCCATACGTCGCCGTGTCGCCCCAGCACGGCCCGGAGCTCGCTCAGCCGTTGGGCGATTGCATCGTGCGACAGCGCCGCCAGATCCGGGGGCAACAGCTGCCGGCTGGTGCATTCGAACGCCGCAATCAGGCGCTGGTACTCGAGCTCCGCAGGATAGGCGGGCGGCTGAAAATCGGCGATCAGCTCCTGGAGCAGCTTGGCCGTCAGCACGGGCTGTTTTTCGATCGCCATGCGTCGGCTGGCGCGCACCAGGACGGCCTCGATATCCGCGGGCGACATGGCCGACGGCACGTCGTTGAAGAGCGTGGCCGCGTCCGTACCGGGCTCGAGCGGGATTTGCAGCCGCGCGCGCAGACTCTCGAAGACTCGTGCACGCTCTTCTCCGGTCGACGGCGGAAACAATGCGATGTGTTCTTCGGCGCGGCCCTGCCGTTTGAGATCGACCGGCACGAGATCAGGCCGGGAGGTCATCAGGAACCAGATCACTTTCCCGCGGCGGCGCGTATCGCCCATGAAGGCGGCGAGAGAAGCGAAGACGCGCTCCGAGACCCCCGAGTCGGCGCCTTTCATCTCGCGGTTCCCCAGCGCCGCATCGGCTTCGTCGATGACGACGGCGACGGGTCCCAGGGCGTCGAGCAGGCCGAGAATGCGCTCGAGGTTGGCCTCGGTCTGTCCCTGCCACATCGAGCGGAAATTGAGGAGCTCCACGACCGGAATCCCGATCTCCGCGGCAAAGCACCGGACCATGAAGCTCTTGCCGGTGCCGACAGGTCCGCACACCAGGAACCCCATCGGGACGACATCGAGCCTGCCTTGCCGGAGCGCGGCCGCGGTCTCCCGCAGCAGCGCTTTCGCCCCGTCATTGCCCGCGACGGCGTCCAGGCCGGTGGCGCTGGTCAAGAACGTCAGCAAACCGCCGCTCGCTTCCTCTATAAGGCGCTTCTTCTCGCGTGTGAGCGCGTCGGGATCCAGCGCGGCACCGTTGGAATCGGCTTCGGCGAGCAGGCTTTCCAGGTGCAGGCACGTCAGCCCCGAGGTCAGTACCGCGACCTTCCGCGCGTCGATGCGGGAGAACGTCTGGGGCGTTGCGCCACGGCCGGACAGGAAGGTGTACCGCTCCCGTTCGTCCGGCACGGGCACCATGAGTTCGAAGGTCCGTGCATCGGCGACCAGGGCTTCGTTGAGCGCCGCCGTGCTTTCCGAGACCAGGCAGAATGTGACTTGGCGCTGCAGAAACAGGGGATCGGCGGACCAGCGGCGCAGCGTCACGATCGAGTTCCGATCTTCTACGGGCAACTGGCCTGGATTACCCGCCGGCGCGACCGTCTCCGCAAAGTCGACGATGACCGCGGCCGAGAAGCGCGGATTCTCTTTCAACTGATAGAGGAGATACGTCTCCAGCAATTGCAGTGCGCGGTCGGGATCGCGCGGCTGCACCTGGGCGAGGTTCGTTCCGCCCACTCGATCGTAGGCTTTCAGCACCGTTCGGAAATCCTGCTCCGCCTGCGGATCGGTGAATCGGATTCCCGACCCCCGGTCGTAGAGGACGATCACCGTCCGATCGGAGAACATGACCTCGGCGAGGAAGTCCGCGATGGTGCCGCGCCGCCGCGCCCCCAGCGGATGGATGTCGCGGACGCCGGGGCCGTGCAGGATGAACGCGTTGATGCCGCGCTGGCGGATGCGCCGCTGCAACGTGCGCGCCCACTCGGCGAGCGCCGGTTGTTCGTCGCTGGGTCGTGCCACGGCTGGGAATAGAAAGCGCCGCGGCGCGCTCAGCTAGAGCGATGCAGGCGCCGAAAGTGCGGATTCTCGACGAGAAAATGGAAGCTGAGAATCGTCACCTGGGAGAAGACCGAGGCGATGAGTCCCGGGAACGACCGGAGCATCAGCGCCAGCCCGTAGGTCTGCAGATAGCCAATCGTATACATCGGGCTCGAGATGAAACGGTAGGGACCGGTGGAGACAGGGCCGATCGCGGCCTCGGGATCGAAGAAGTTATGCCAGTAGTACGCGTCGCTCCCCAGGGTGCGCGCGGCCCACAGCTTCGTGCCCAGGCCGATGATTATCAGAACCGCACCCGTCGCGACTGTTGCGACCGTGGGCAGCGCCAGGTGCCAGGTATTGCGGGTAGCCACGCAAAGCACCGCGAAGGCGAACGCGTCGTGATTCATCACGAGCGCCGCCGTGCGCCGGAAGCGGCGGAATCCTTCGACCCGTCCAAACCGCCCCGTGTACACGCCGTTTTTCTCCTGACGCCGCAACGCCCAACCCACAAACAGCACGTACGCCATTCGACTGAGAATGGCGTACGCGAGTATCGCGGCCTGCGCCCCCCCCGCCCCGCCCGGCGTCACTTTCGGCCAAAGAGGCGCACGGTGGCCGCGCCCCGGGCAGGGCGCAACCGGCTGCGATACCAGAAATCGACGCGCCGCAGGATCCGAACCGGGCCTGGCAGATCGATCGTGCGGCTCCAGGATCCCTGGTGAAATTGAATGCGGGTATCGGGCGAGAAGGTTTGTCCGTTTCCGAACGTCACCTTGATGTCGTACATCTCGAGATTGCCGCCGACGACTTCGAGTTTGATCGCGGTGAACCCTCCTTCGCGGGCGCCCACGATGATGGCGTCATGATCGAGCGTGAAGTTCACGCGTCGCGTCCCCAGCAATTCCCAATCAGCCGTGGGAAGCGCCAGCAGAACGAGGGCGGTAAGGATGGTGCGCATGGACTGGCCTCCGAAATCAGCGAGGGGGGGGGGCGCTGCAACATACATTGCGCGAAGAGTTTTGGCCCGTTGTCGCGTCCATGCCACAGTGACGCCGGTGGCAATCGCGCGGGTATAGTTCCCTGAGGAGGCCGTCATGAAACTACTGCGTGCGTCCGCGATTACTCTTGCAGTTCTTGCTGTTGGTTGTGCCAAAGATCCTGCTGGTCCTCCAGCCCGTATCACCGCGCTGCCGCGCGCGCTGACGACGCAAGAGCAGAGCCTGATCGCGGCCGACAACCGGTTTGCCATCAAGCTGCTGAAACAAGCGTGCGCAGATACGCGCGACACCCTGCCCAATCTGTTCGTCTCGCCGCTCTCGGTCGCCATGGCCCTGGGCATGACCTACAACGGCGCGGCGGGCACCACGGAAGACGCGATGCGCACGACGCTCGAGCTGGACGCGATGAGCACGCCCGAGGTGAATGAGAGCTATCGCAGTCTGATCGAGCTGCTCCGCGGGCTCGACCCGCACGTGCAATTCACGATCGCAAACTCGATTTGGTACAAGCAAGGATACACGGTCGAGCAGCCGTTCCTCGACGTGAATCGCGACTACTACGACGCGCGCGTATCGGCGCTCGACTTCGCGTCCCCGGCGGCGGCCACGACGATCAACGATTGGGTGAGCGAGCAAACCCATGGGCTCATCCCCAGCATCGTCGATCAGATCCCGGATGGCATGCGGTTGTATCTCATCGATGCGATTTACTTCAAGGGCGACTGGACGGAGCAGTTCGATCCCGCCCTCACCCAGCCGCGGCCATTCTACCTGGCTGACGGGTCGACCGTGACCGTTCCGACAATGACGCACGCCCAGGCGCCGCACATCCGGGTGACGTGGCGTCCCTACGCCACGATTATCGACTTGCCGTATGGCGGCCAAGCCTTTTCGATGACGATCGTACTGCCGCGGGACACGACGAACGTCGACAATCTCGTGACTGGACTGACGGCGGAGCAATGGAACGACTGGACGTCAACCTTACAGCCGAGCGAAGACCAGGTGTTTCTGCCGAAGTTCAAGCTCACCAACGATCTCGGGCTGATCCCCTCACTTTCCTCGCTGGGCATGGGGATCGCCTTCGGATGTGTGCCGCTGACGGCGGACTTCACGCGCATCCACACGCCGTCGGAGCTGTGCATCACGGAGGTGAAGCACAAGTCTTATGTGGACGTCAACGAAGAGGGGACGACGGCTGCGGCGGTCACGGAGGTTGGCGTGGGCCTCACAAGCGGTCCCATGGTGATCGAGATCAATCGGCCGTTCCTCTTTGCATTGCGGGAGAATCTGTCGGGGACGATTCTATTCATGGGGGTGATTCGACACCCGATAACCGAGTAGTTTAGGGGGCGGCGCAACCGCCCGGACCGCCCGGGGTACTCCCCTCGACACCTTGGCAGGAGGGTCTATGCACCGGGTCACGTTCATATCGGCCGTACTGTTCGTCGCTCCTCTTGTCCTCCGCGCACAGCAACCCACCGTGCCGCACGACAGCGTACAAGGCGCAGTGCACGCCGTCGACGTACGCGCGCGCTCGGTCGACGTGATGACCGGCGTCGGCTACGCGCTCCGCGTCGTGCATTTACAGGTCCCCGCCACTGTCCCGATCACCAGCCGCGAAGCCGGGCAGCGCGAGTCCATCAAGCTGAGCGAGCTGAAGCCCGGCGACGTGATTCGCGCCGTGTTCGGCGGCAGACGGACGGGCTTCGTCGCCTACACGATCGAACGCGTCGGGCGGATGGAATCGGGCGTGGAGTCGAAACCATGACGCGGCGCTGGATCGGCCTGGCGGCCATTTGCGGCGTGGCCGCGTGCCACAAGGTGCAGCCAGGCGATCCGTTGGGCGGCCTGTCCGCCACCGATCGAGCGCAATTCGACAGCGGTCTCGCGGTGTTCGACAACACCTTCACGCCGCAAGTCGGTCTCGGCCCCCTGTTCAATGCGAGCCGTTGTGGGGAGTGCCATGAAGACCCCGTCACTGGTGGGAACGGCGATGAAGTCGAGCACCATGCGGCGGTATTCCATCCGGAGCGCGCCGGCGCGATGTGCGACGAGCTCGCCGACAAGGGTGGGCCGGTCTTCCAGGACAGCGTGACACCGGCCCTGCATGCCGCGCTCGGCATCGACCGCGAGCCGCGGCCGGCGATCGCCACGGTCGTCGCCGAGCGTAGCACACCCGACATCTTCGGCTTCGGGCTGCTCGACGCCGTGCCTGATTCCGTGATTCTCTCCTACGCCGATCCCAACGACACCAATCACGATGGCATTTCCGGCCGGCCGAATCGCTTCTTCGACGGCCGGCTGGGACGCTTCGGGCGCAAGGCGCTCGTGCCGACGCTCCGCGAGTTCAACGCCGGCGCGTTTTCGGCCGAGATGGGAATCACGAGTCCGTCCGTCCCGGAGGAAGGCACGGTAGCCGGCAACCCGCTTCCCACGGGCACCGATCCGGCACCTGACCCGGAGCTCAGCGCCCGCGGCCTCGAGTTGACCGACGCGTTTGTGCGGCTGCTTGCTCCGCCGGCGCCGCTCAAGCAGTCGCGCGAGGCGCGCCGGGGCCGCGACCTCTTCGCGCAGGTGGGATGTACCGGATGTCATGTCCCCACACTGCGGACCGGCGACAACCCGATCCCGGCGTTGAGTCACAAGGAAGTGGCGGCGTACACCGACCTCTTGTTGCACGACATGGGTCCACAGCTGGCCGACATTTGCTTCGGGCTCGCAAAGCCGAGCGAGTTTCGTACCGAGCCGCTGATGGGGACGAGACTCGCGACGCAGTTCCTCCACGACGGCCGCGCCAAGACGCTGGAGCAGGCAATCGAAATGCATGGCGGGGAGGGGATGCGTTCGCGTGATCTGTTCGAGGCGCTACCGGCAGCCGATCGCGCGGCACTGCTCGCGTTTCTGAAGACGCTGTAGCGACTTCCTTGCAGGCGCCAGCGACGCACCCCACGTTAGACGGGTGCGATCGGTCTGGTTGTGTGCCGCAGGATTCGTGGTGGCTCCTTCCTCCACCGCGGCACAACTCTCGGCGCGCACTGACGTGTCCGTCGAGGGGCGCTACGTGTGGCATGGCATCTCCCGAGCGGCGGGGCTGGTCGCGCAGCCATCGCTCGCCCTGGGACTCCGCGTCCACCGCGTGTCGCTGGAGGGCGGCGCCGTCCTGCATTACGAGCTGGACGGCGCCACGGCAGGAGAATTGTCCCAGACCGGCGCCGGCGGCAGACACCTCGGAGAGGCAGACCTCTGGGGGCGGGCCATGTTCGTCCTCGGACCGACACGTCTGCACGCCGGCATCGTACGCTACGTCTTCCGCGGCGACTCGACCCAAGGGGGTCTGGGCCCGGCGCGCAACACGACGGAGGTATTCGCTTCGCTGTCGACGACGAGCCGGTACCTCAACCCAACCCTGGAAGCCTGGTGGGATGTGGAGCGGGTGCGTGGAGCGTATCTCCGGGCGTCGCTCGATCTTCCGGTTCTCGGGTGGCCCTTTCCACCGTATGCCTTCGTGTTCGTCCAGGGCGAAATGGGGCTGAACATCGGGCAAGGGCCCAATCCCGCCCGACCCGGAGAGCTCGCCAACTTCGCCACCCGGGGCATCACCCATGTCGGACTCGGTCTGGGGACGGAGGTGCGAGCGGGACGCCCGTTCGGCATTGGATCGACCACCCTCGCCTTCGGGGCTCGGTCGCAACTCAATGCCGATGATGCCACGAAGTTCAACGGCCCGGGCCGGAGTCGAGACTTCGTCGTGTGGCTGTGGACGGGGATCACCATCGTTTTGGGCGGCGACGTGCGGAACGGGCAATGAGCCGCCGGGTTCTGCTCGGGGCCGCGGCCCTCCTGCTGGTGGCGTGCGGACCCACGCGCGTGCACGTGCCTGGGGCGCTCAGCCCCCCCCCGGTGCCGCAACCCAGCAGAGAGACGTTGCGGGCCGGGTTCGCCCGCGTCGACATCACGCCACCGCCAGGCGTGGGCCTCGCGGGCAACGGCCCCGAAGGCGCCGAGGCTCGCGGTTACCGGCTGCGACTCTATGCGCGCGTGCTCGTGCTGGCCGACGGCGGCGGCAACCGCCTGGCTCTCGTCGTCGCCGATCTCGGCCTCAGCTCCACCCTGATACACCGCCGGGTCGCGGCGCTGACCGCGCGCACGGATGGCATCGGCGTCGATCGCCTTGTGATCGCAGTGACCCACACGCATGCCGGTCCCGGTCATTACGTCGAAGCCGCCGGCTACAATGACGAAGGCAGCTCGGTCGCGGGCTTCGACCCCGTGATGGTCGATTCGCTCACGGCGCGCATCGCGCGTGCCGTGCACGCCGCGGTGGCAGATCTGCGGCCGGCCCGTGTGGCGTGGGGGAGTCGTGCCGTCTGGGGTCAGACGCGCATTCGCAGCCTTCCCGCCATCCTTCGCAACATTCCGCTGACCATCGCGCCCGCCGACGCACCCGCCGGGCTGCCGCAGGAATACGGGCTCGTGGATCCGGAGCTCGCCATGCTGCGGGTCGATCTACGCGACCCCGCGAGCGGCGCGTTCCGGCCCGCGGGCGCCTTCAGCATTTTCGCCATGCACGGCACGGGCAACGCACCCTCCAACGATCTGCTCGACTCCGACATTCAGGGCCTCGTCGAGCGGCGGCTGGAGCGGCACATCGAGCGGGACCTGAATCACGAGAGCGACAGCGGCTTCGTGCCCCGCGCCGTGTACCTATTCGCGAACGGGGCAGAAGGCGATGTGTCGCCGGCCTGGCCGCCGCAGAGCCGCTGCGACGTCCCGACACTCGTCCCGCTACCCGCGCTCGCCGGGCCCTTCACCCGCTCCCTGTGGGAATGGCGCTCGCCCACCGCCACGCACCTCGCGTCTTGCAGGCATGCTGCGCGAGAGGCGATCACCGCGATCGGGAAGAGTGTGGGGGACGGCGCGGTGGCGTTATTCGACGCGCTGGGGGCGGGGGCGGCGTTGACGGACCGGTTGGAGCTGGGGAGGGCATTTGTGACGCTGGCGCTGCGTGACAGCGCGCGCGCACTCGGCATCTGCTCCGAGCCCGCGCTCGGCCTCAGCACCTTGGTCGGGGCGGACGACGCCCACACGCGGATTCAGGCGTGGCGGCTGTTCGGTCTGTTCGACGTCGGCCTCAAGCAGGGCTCGCCCAATCCAGACGTACCGGGATGCCAGGCGCAGAAGCGCCAGCTCTTTGACGCAGCGTTCGGCGGTCTTCCCAACCACCTGTTCGTCAGCGGGAACCTGCCCTCCTACGCGCAGGTCACGGTGCTGCGCCTGGGCAATCGGGTGATCGGCGCGGTCCCGGCGGAGGTGACGACGACGGCGGGAAGGCGAATGCGCGAGCAGATGCTGGCGAGCGCCCGCGAGGCCGGGCTGCCGGTGAGTGCAGCGCTGATCCTGGGCCACGCCAACGGCTACATGGAGTACGTCACCACCGCCGAGGAATATTCCGCACAGTACTACGAAGGCGGCTCGACGATCTACGGCCCGGGCGAAGCGGCGATGTTCGGCCGCACGCTGGCTCGTCTCGCGGCGTCCGTCTCGGCCGGAGATAGTCTGCCTGCGACTGCGGCACCACCGCTCGACCTCGTCGTTGGTCACCAGCGGCACGTCGTCCCACGCAGATCGGCCAGTCGAGTGCCGCCGCCGCGGATCGAGCGAGTCTGGTGCTCCGGTGACACACTGTACGCCTGGCTGCAGCTCGGCGGGGCGGTGGAGTGGCCGGTCGCTGGCGGTGACGTCGCCGCGCACGCGCGCGTCGAGATCGTGGTCGACGACGCGACCCGCACGGTGGTGAGCTGGGACGACGATCCCGCGCTGGAGATGCGCTTGCGGTCGCGCCGCGGCGGCCTGGCGTGGTGGGAGCTGCGATGGTCCGGGGCAACGGGCCTGTCCTATCGCGTCCGCATCCCCGGGGGAGCGGAGAGTGAGCCCGTGGTGTGTTCGGCGCGGTAGTCTCTTGACGGGTTCTTGACACACTTCGCGTACTCTCGCGGCAGACAGAACTCAATCCTGCCTGGGAGGACTCAATGCCGTCGTCACGCCTTGTCCTGCGATTCCTCGGAGTCGGTTCGCTGGGCGCGCTCATCTCTTGTGTTCACGTTCGCGAACCCGCCCTGCACGAACCAAGCGCTATTTCGACACTCGCCGCCGACGCCGCGCCCCTCATAGTGCACTCACTGACCGGCACCGTGTACGTGCTCGCGCAATGGCGCTTCGACACAACCGACTCGGTACTCGAAGGGACCGGAACACTGTACGGCATCAATCGGCAACCCCTCACCAGCGGCGCGTTTCGGATCCTGCTCGACTCCATCGCGCTCGTGGAAACGCAGAGGACGCAGACCCTGCACCCATTCGGCATTACGGCGCTCGCAGGGATGACGACGGTGTGGGGCATCCTGACGATTGCCTGCGTCGCTGACCCCAAAGCGTGCTTTGGATCATGCCCCACGTTCTATGTCGATGCCGTCAACCGCGATCGCCCGCTGGCCGAGGGCTTCTCCGCCAGCTTCGCGCGGGCGCTCGAGGCAACCGACGTAGATGCGCTTGGCCTCGTGCAGCCCGGCGGCCGCCGCGTCACCATCCGCATGGCCAACGAAGCGTGGGAGACCCACGCGGTCCGCACCGTACAGCTCCTCGCAGTGCCTGCGAGGCGACCCGATCAAGTCTTCGCAACCGCTGAAGGCCGATTCTACGGGGTGGAGCACGTGGAGCCACCCGCCGAGTGCGTCGGGCTCGGCGGCGATTGTCGCGCCGCGGTGTCGGCTCTTGACTCGTTGGAGTGGCACTCCCCGACCGACTCGAGTGATCTGGCAGCACAGGAGACCGTCGAGCTCGCGTTCGGCCCTGTGAGCCCGGATCAGAGCGTCGGGCTGGTCTTGGGCGCCCGGCAATCCTTCGTCTCCACGTTTGTGCTCTACCAGACGATGGCGTACTTCGGCCACGAGGCCGGCGCCTGGCTCGCCGCGCTCGAGCGCGGCGACCGGATCGCGCACCGGGCGTACGAAGCAGTGTGGGGCACGCTCGGTCGAATCACGGTATCAGTGTCCGATTCGGTCGCAGGCTGGCGCGAGGTCGGTTCGTTTGACGAGGCCGGACCGATCGCTACCGATGTGCAGCTGATCCCCCTGGGCGCCCGCCCCCGCCGGCCGGGTGAGACCATGCGTGTGCGCCTCACGATGGCACGCGGCAGCTGGCGCATCGGCTATGCGGCGCTCGTCACGCTCGGCGCCGAGCGCGCGGCGACAACTCTCGAAGCAATCGACGTTGTGGGACCTGGTGCAGGCGCTCGCGAGCGCCTGCAAAGCGGCCGCGGCTACCTGGTCACGTATCCGGGCGATGAGTACCGGCTGACGTACGCGCTCCCGCGCGGTGCCCGGAGTTACGCGTTGTACATCAAGTCACGCGGCTACTACTACGAATGGATGCGCGGCGAGTGGCTCGCGGAGGAGAATCCGCAGATGGTCGCGCTTCTCGGCCTGACTCCGCGCGAAGCGCTTCGCAGGCTCGCTCCGCCATTCAAGGCCGTCGAGCAAGGCTTCGAACAACACTTTTGGGCCAGTCGATTCGGGAGGTAGTCGTATGCGCATGACAGTGGGGGCAGGACTGCTGTGGCTCGTGGCCGCGACCGCCGCACCGGCACAGCGGATGAGCCCTCCGTTCGGCAGTCAGGTGCGGGTGAGCTTCGCAGGGCAGCCGGCTCGCGGCGGAGAGCTTATCGCCATCGACCCGGATAGCATTTGGCTGCTCCAGCCTCACGGACTGGTCAGCGTGCCGCTGAGCGAGGTCGCCCAGGTGCGCGTCGACCGCGGCGGCATGGGCGCGAGCGGCGCTTTGCTGTGGAGTCTCATCGCCGGCGTGGTATCGGGCGCGGCGCTCTCCCGCGCCTGCTCGAGCGTCGAAGGTACAGACTGCGGTGGCATCTTCGTTCTGAGTGTGGGGCTCTGGGGCCTGGTGGGTCTCGTGTCGGCCCCATCGCTGCAAGGTGCTCGTTACCAGACGCTCACCACTCCGCAACCGGACACGCTACGCGCGCGCGCGCGGTTCCCACAGGGCCTGCCCGCGGGAATGGCACGGGACTCACTGGGTGGGTCGCGCGGTAGCCAGCCCTAGAACGAAGCTTTGAAGGCACGGAATCAACAGAGTCGCTTGTGGAGACATCCGTCAGGACGTAGTTCCATATGATGGATGTCCTCGACGAGCCGGCCGTGCAGGAAAGGCTGCACTACCAGGACCTCATTCCCGCTATCGCTCAGGCGCTCGCGGCATTGTCGTCGGGCAAGGTGGTGCAACCGGTGCGGTCGGTGCTTCCCGTGGCTCCGCATCAGGGCTTCTTCGCCGTCATGCCGGCGTACGCCGGCGCCCTCGGCGCGAAGCTCGTCACGTTCTATCCGCAGAACGTTGGGATCCACACCCACCACGCCCTCATCGTCATGTTCAAGGCCGAGACCGGCGAGCCGCTCGCCGTGATGGACGGCCGGCTCATCACCGAAATGCGGACCGCCGCGGCGTCGGCGGTGGCGACCCAACGCCTGGCCCGGCCCGACGCGTCGGTGCTCGCGATTCTCGGATCCGGCGTCCAGGCGAAGAGTCACCTCGCAGCGCTGCGCCACGTCAGGTCGTTCAAGGAAGTACGCGTATGGAGTCCCCGGAACGCAGCGGCGTTCGCCCAGCGGCATGGCGTGAAGGCCACGGCGTCGGCTGCCGATGCCGTGCGCGGTGCGGACGTGGTGGTCGTCGCCGCGAATGCGACGACGCCCATCCTGCGGGGTAGTTGGCTGTCACCAGGCGCCCACGTGAACGCCATCGGCGCAACCCGCCCCGACTGGCGCGAACTGGACGACGATCTCGTCACCACAGCCCGAATCTTCGTCGATTCGCGCGAAGCGGCGCTGCGCGAATCGGGCGACGTCATCGCGTCACGGAGGGGGAGCGAGGTGACGGAGATCGGAGCAGTCGTGGCGGGGACCAGTCCCGGCCGGCGCAGCGCGCAGGAAATCACGCTGTTCAAGTCGGTGGGTGTGGCGGTCGAAGACGTGGCGGCCGCGGCGCTGGTCCTGCAGCGATGACAGCCTCGCTCGAACCGGTTCGGCCGATCACACTGAGCGAGATCCGAGAGGCCCGGAAGCGCATCGCTGGGACGATCATCCGCACGCCGCTGGTTCGCCTGGACCTCGGGCCGGGATTCCCAGATGTCCGGCTCAAGCTCGAGAACCTGCAACCGATCAATGCCTACAAACTGCGCGGCGCCGCCAACGCCGTCGCGCTGTTGTCCGATGCCGAGCGGCGGCGCGGCGTCTGGACGATCAGCGCCGGCAATGCGGGTCAGGGTGTCGCGTACGCGGCGCGGGCCGCCGGTGTGCCGTGCACCGTCGTCGCGATCGAGACGGCGCCCGCCGCGAAGCTCGAGCGCATGCGCGCGCTGGGCGCGAAGCTCGTGCTCGTGCCGTATGGCGTCGCCTGGCAGGCGCTGGACGACCGGTCGTATCCTGGCGTCTCAGGGACGTTCATCCATCCCTTCGACGATCAGAACTTCATCGCCGGTCATGCGACGATGGGACTCGAGATTCTCGAGGATGCGCCGGACACCGTCGCCATCATCGCCGCGATCGGCGGTGGCGGCCTGATCACCGGCGTGGCAAGTGCCGTGAGGGCGTTGCGCCCGGAGATCAAAGTGTGGGGCGCCGAGCCGGAGACCGCCGCGCCCGCCGCGCTCTCGTTCGCCGCAGGCTCCGCGCAGGTGTTCCCGGACTGGAAAGCCACGTTCGTCGACGGCGCGGGCGGCAAGAGCGTGTTTCCGCGCATGTGGCAGCGCATGCAACCGGTCGTGCACGGCTCCATCGTGGTGAGTCTGGACGAGGTGAAGCGCGCCATGCGGCTCATGGCGGAAAAGGCACGCGTCATCGCGGAGGGGGCGGGCGCGCTCGGTCTTGCAGCTGCGCTCACCGGCAAAGCCGGTCCGGGACCCGTTGTCGCCATTGTCTCCGGTGGCAATATCGACCTCGAGAAATTCTCCGAGCTGATTGGCGCGGCGGTGTGACCGAACCCACCCTGCAGCGGGTGATCGGCGTGCGCGGGCTCGCCGCCGCCATCTTCAATATCACCGTCGGCGCGGCGATCTTCGTGCTCCCCGCGCACATGGCAGCCGGCCTGGGTGCCGCGGCTCCCCTTGCCTACCTCGTGTGCGCCGTGGCGACGACGCTCGTTGCCCTCTGCATCGCCGAGGCCGGGAGTCGAGTCCCACAGAGCGGCGGTCCCTACGCGTACGTCGGGACGGCGCTCGGCCCCTACGCCGGATATCTGTGCGGCGTGCTGCTCTGGCTCGGCATCACGCTCGCGATGGGCGCCGTCGCCACCGTGTTCGCCGACGCCGTCGCCGGGTTGCTGCCGGGTTTCGGCGGTGCGCTGCCGCGCGCCGCGTTACTCATCGTGGCATACGGCAGCCTTGCCGTCGTCAACATCCGCGGTGCCGCGCTGGGGTCGAACGTGAGCGGCATCGCGACGGTCGCGAAGGTTGTCCCGCTCATCGCGTTCGTGGCGCTGGGCCTGCCGCACGTCCGGGCGGAGAATCTCGCCGTGGGACCACTCCCCTCGCTCTCGCGCCTGGGAGAATCCGGGCTGCTCCTGATGTTTGCGTTCTTCGGGATGGAATCCGCGCTGCAAGTGAGCGGCGAAGTGCGCGATGCAGCCCGCGCCGTGCCGCGGGCGATCGCCCTCGGAGTGACGGGTGTGGGGGTGCTGTACATCGCCGTCCAGCTCGTCGCCCAGGGCATCCTGGGCAGCGCGCTTGCCGCCCCCGCGACGGCCAAGGCGCCGCTCGCCGCGGCGGCCGTGCAATTCGCCGGACCGACCGGCTCCACGCTGATCCTCATCGCGATGGCCATCTCGACCTTCGGCTTCATGACCGCCACGATGCTCGCTACTCCGCGGACGCTCTTCGCCTTCGCGGTGGATGGATACCTGCCGCAGTCGCTCGCGAAAGTGCACCGGGCACAGCACACACCCCACGTTGCGATCGCGATCCAGGGCGCGATCGTATGCGCGATCGCCATCACCGGCACGTACGTCAAACTGGCGATCATGGCGGACGTGGCGATCCTGCTGGTGTACCTGGCGTGCTGCCTGGCGGTGTGGCGGCTGCGACGGCTCAAGGCGGGCGACGCCGACAAGCCGTTCGTCATGCCGGCCGGGCGCGTTGTGCCGTGGGTCGCGACTGCCTTGATCGTGGCATTACTGGCGCGAGCCACCGCACAGGCGTGGCTGCTCACGGGAGGAGTCATGGCCGCGGCTTCGCTTGCGTTCCTGTGGCGGCGAGGCCGCCTGCAACCCTCAGGGCGCGGGTCCTATCCAACTCCCTAAATCCACTCCCCGGAGTCCCTATGCGGTTCGCCGTCGTTTTTCTGGCCAGCATCCTGGCAACTCCTGTCCTGTCGGCCCAGCGCGCCGTCCCCTCTGGCGGGCAATGGCTGATCGACCCCGGTGAGCGTCCGGGCACCGTCCAGCTCGCCGTCCGCTACGGCGAGCGTGGCTACTCGAGTAACTGGAGTCGGGACGTGCCCCTAGGCGACCTCGTGGGTCTCTCCGCGGCGGACATGCGCGGATCGGGAGCCACGGTCCATTTCAAGATCGTGCGGTCAGCCGGCACTCTCGACTGTGAGGGCTGGTTCGATGGCGGCAAGGGCTCTGGGCATTTCACGTATCAGCCGAATCCCGATTTCATCGCCGAGCTGGCCAAGCGCGGCATCGACGCGCCGACGGCCTGGGAGCAGTTCCAGATGACGATGGCGGGCGTGGGCTTGGATCTGGTCGACGAACTGGCGCGGCAGAAGTATGACCGTCCAACCGCCGCCGAACTCGCGCGGATGGCGACGCACGGAGTGGATCTGGAGTACGTCCGGGACATCGGAGCGCGGGGATATCACCTCGGGGATGCCGAGAGCGTCGTGCGGATGCGGGATCACGGTGTGGACGCCGAGTTTATCGCGTCACTCGATAGTGCGGGCTACAAAAACCTCAGCGCGGCGGACCTCGTGCGCGTGCGGGATCACGGCGTGGACGGCGAGTACATCGCAGAGATGAAGGCACGGGGATACCAGTTCAGGGACCTGGAGAGCCTGGTCCGGATGCGGGATCACGGTGTGGATCCGGAGTTCATCGAGTCATTGAATACTGCAGGCTACAAGAACCTGGGCGCGGAGGACCTCGTGCGCCTGCGGGATCACGGCGTCGACGGGGATTACATCGCGGACATGAAGGAGATGGGCTACGCGCCCTCGAACCCCGAGGAGCTGATAGAGTCGCGCGACCACGGCGTCGATCCATCCTACATCGCGTCGCTGAAAGAGGCGGGCTACGAGCAGCTGTCCCTGCAGGAGCTTCGTCGAGCTCGCGACCACGGCGTGACCAGAGGGTTCATTCAGCGCGTGAAGGCGCGCGGGTACGGCAAGCCCTCGCTCGATGAGGTGATCCGACTGCGGGACCGGGGGCTGGAGTAGTGGCCAGGGGCAGAATCGAACTGCCGACACGCGGATTTTCAGTCCGCTGCTCTACCAACTGAGCTACCTGGCCGGGCTATGCAGCAGAACAACTTAGCGGGGTCGTGGGGGCGATGGCAGTAGGAATGTTTGCCATTGTTTGCCTTTTGTTTGCCATTGGCTGCCCCTCGAACCGCTTCGCTACGGCCTCGGCGAGATCCGCTTCGTCGATGATGTTGAAGCGGCCGAAGATCGCCCTCGTCCAATTGCGAGCGCCCGATACGCCTCCATGCGCTGGAGTAGATAGCTGATCTGGATGTTGGCGTACCGGTCGAGGCTGTCCGTCACCTCCCTCCGCCTGCCGAACAACGCGTCGACTCTGTCGAACAACAGAATCGCCCCACCCACCTCCGCCGCGTCGAACACGTGCGCAGCTTATTCTTGGTCTCGCGGACGTACTTGCTGACGACCTGGCTGAGAGCAATGCGGTACAGGTCCAACCGCAGGTGGTCGGCCAGCACTTCGACTACCATCGTCTTGCCCGTACCGCTCGCGCCGGCGAACATTGCGCTAATTGAGGCCTATCTGGCGGGCGAAAGGGCTCGCGCAGCAGCACGGGATCTGTCACTTTGCATTCCGAAGGACTCGCAAACGGAGGTAGGTTGATGACGACGGCACCGTCCGGCTCGATCCTTTCCTACTTCCTCCAAGGCGAGCCCGCACTCGTCCTCGTGGTGGACGACGAGGCCGCGATCCGCGTGGCGCTGGTGCGCCTGCTCAAGGCGGAGGGGTTCACCTGCCGGGAGGCGGGGTCGGGCGTGGAGGCGCTGGACGTCCTCGAACGAGAACAGGTTCCGCTCGTGATCTCCGACCTCCGGATGCCTGAGATGGACGGCTTTACGCTCCTCAAGGAAATCACGCGGCGCTGGAAGCGTACCGGCGTGGTGGTCGTGACGGCGAGCAACGAGGTGGACAACGCCGTGGCCTGCCTGAACGAGGGCGCGCTGGATTACGTGGTGAAACCATTCCAGCTGGAGGAAGTCCGGGCGCGAGTCAGGCAAGCGCTTGAGAAGCGCAGCCTGAAGGCGGCGTTGGAGCAGCACCGGGCAGAGTTGGAGCGGCGCGTCGTCGATCTCGCCCTCGGGAACTTCCAGGCCTGGGCCGATATGCTCGAGGAGCGCGATCTCTACCTCCGCGGTCATTCGCTCCGCGTGTCGCAGTACGCTGCCGCAATCGGTCGCGAGCTGCGGATGGGTGAGGACACGATTGCCACTATCACCCTCGGAAGCCGTCTCCACGACATCGGCAAGATCGGTGTGAAGGAGGAGTGTCTCCATAAGCCGGGGAGGCTGACCGAGGAGGAGTATCGGGACATCATGCAGCACCCCGTGATCGGGGCGCGGCTCATGGGCCCCTACCTAGGGAGGTGGCCGACGGCGCTAGCGATCATCCGCTCGCATCACGAGCGGCTCGATGGCAAGGGGCTGCCGGACGGGCTGCGCGGGGACGCCATTCCGCTGGCAGTCCGAGTGGCCACCGTGGCCGATTCGCTGGACGCGATGACGAGCCCCCGTCCGTACCGGCCGCCCCTGCCGGTGGAGCGCGCGCTCCAGGAGCTGACGTCCTGCAAGGGAAAGCAGTTTGATCCTGAGGCCGTCGAGGCATGCGTCAGCGCCTTCCCTCGAGCGGGCGTGCTGCCAATCGCCACGCCCGTCTTCGAGCCCGTCCCCCTGCCACCCGACCAGCGCGTGTAAGCCGGCACCACGGCCGTAAAGGTGTTTGCCGTAATGTTTGCCGGTCAGTGCCCGCCGATGGCGGGAGTGGACGCTCTACTCGAGGAGCGCTTGCACTTCAGCCGCCGCCGCGAGCTGGCGGTCGACGTGGTCTCCGATCGCCTTGGCGCGCTCGAGCACGAGCGAGAGATCGGAGACAGACCCCACGCCGGACTGCCGCTTAACGAGGGCGAGACGCAGGTGTTCGAGCGCAGCCACCGCTTCGGTCAGCGATTCACCCGTTTCGCCCCTTGCCCGCAGTGCCTCTGCGCCGGTCTCAAGTCGCTCGAGCACAGCCGGAAGGTCTCGCGCCTGGCGCCGCTCCGCTTCCGGCAGCGCCTTGTAGGCGGCGAGCGTCGAGCGTCCGAGCACGAGCTCGGTCCGCTCGACCGAGGGCAGCGCCGGCCGCGCGGTTGTCTTGAGACCCCACCCAGCGAGCCAGAAGAACGAGCGTCCAGCTCTTCCGGCCCAGATCCGGTACCACAACGAGTCCAGCCGCAGCCACCAGCGGCGTCGCTTGATGGCTTCGTCCTCCTCCTGCTGCACCTGCCGTTCGGCGAGCAGCGCCGCGCGAATGTCGCCGAACGTGTAGCCATCCTTCAAGAGTCGGCGCGCCACCACGACCAGTTGAAAGAGGAGGATCGCCCCTATTAGCCCCGTCCCTCTCCCAGCGAGCACCGACGTCAACAGGACCAAGGTCGAGACTTGTGCGTTCCGCACGAAGGCGCGCAGCAGCGGCGGGGCGCGAAAATCCCGGCCCCGCAATTCGCCCGCGACCCGCGCGAGATCGTCCGCCGTCTGAAACCGCTCGGGCGGCGCCTTGCGGAGCAGACGGTCGACGACGGCTGAAAGTTTGGCGGGCACCTCGGGCCGGAGCGCATGGACCAGCGGGGCGGGCTCGTAGACGTGTTTCGTGAGGATCGCGGGCAGGTTTGCGGCCTCGAATGGTGCGCGGCCGGTGAGGGCGTAGAAGAACGTCGCGCCCAGCGAGTAAAGGTCGCTGCGCGCGTCCACCGGCTCGCCGCACGCCTGCTCGGGGCTCATGTATCGCGCGGTCCCGGTGACTGAACCGCCCGCATTTTCGGGCGCTCGTCTGCCGAGCGCGATGCCGAAGTCGGTGACGACCGCGCGCTCCGTCGCGCGCTCGATCATGATGTTGTCGGGCTTCACGTCCCGGTGAATCACGCCGCGCTGATGCGCGGCGCCCAGCGCCCACGCCACTTCCTGCAGCAGCTTCGTCGCCAGGCGTGGCGGGAGCGGGCCCGCCCGCTCCACCCGATCGCGGAGTGTCTCACCGTCCACGAAGCCCATCACGAAAAACACGAGATCACCGTGTGCCTCGACGAGGTGAATCGGCACGATATTGGGATGCGCGAGGCCGGCGGCGGTCCGCGCCTCCTGCAGGAAGCGGTCCCGCTCGTCGGGGCGCGTCGCGAGGTGTGGCGGGAGTAGCTTGATCGCGACCGGGCGGTCGAGCGCCACATCACGGGCGAGCAGCACGATCCCCATGCCGCCTCGCCCGAGCTCACGCTCGATCGAGTAGCGGCCGGCGAGCAGCTCCTGGAGAGCCAGGAATTCGGTGCTAATCGACGCGGTCATGGGTGTCTCGTCCTACGAGCAGGGCCTCGCTGCGTTTCGAGCCAATGCCGCAGAACAAAACGAGGGGCCCGCACGGGACCCCTCGTCTTTTCAGTCCGCTGCTCTTACCAAGTGAGTTAGGCACCCCCGCACATCATTGGATCTGCACGATCGACGCTACGGAGGGAACGCCGTTGGCATCGAGGATGAACAGCATGTAATGCCCAGGCGGTGCGAGATTGGCCGTCGCCGGTGCCTGCACCGTGAGACCGCCCCCGGTCGGCTGGAACGTCAGCTTGAGGAACCGCTGGTTTGCATTGAAGGCGTGGGTCACCGCTCCCAGCCTGACCAGGGTCACGGAGGAGATGTTGGTCGCCGAGGTCCCCACAAAAAAGTCTGCGCCGTATCCGAGCGTCGCCGGTGCCGAGCTGATCGTCGGGCGTGGACCCTTGAACAGGTACGGCGGCGAATAGAACTGCGCCTCGAGATAGCTGGGGCCGAAACGGCCGCCGCCCGCAGACAAGACCCGGCCGTCCGGCAACAGCAGCGCGGTGGAGTGATAGATCCGCGGCCTGGTAGACGGCGCCATCAACGCCCAGCTCTCGGTTGCCGGGTTCCAAAGCTCAGGCGTCAGCACCGGCGCGTTGGGGTCGAAGACGTCGGAGTTGAGCCCCCCTCCGATGGTAAGGACTGTGCCGTCAGGCAGTAGCGTCAGATTGTGCTCGGTCCGCGGGAAAGCCATCGAGGCCGTCTGGCGCCAGCGTGGAGTCGGCGCGTTCATGTCGAGCACGTACGTCGTGGCCACGGACGGTAAAGGGGCCAGATCCGGGTCCCGCCCGTAGCCCGACTTCATGAACTTGCCGGGCGCGTACATGACCGAACTGCCGGCGTCGAGCACAGTCGGATCGACCGTCGTCCACGTCTGCGTGGCGATGTCGAGCATATACGTCGCCATCGCCCGCCTGTTCGCCCCTGTCACCAGGATCCGGCCATCGGGGAGGACAAAGTCGTGTGGGTAGTACGGGAGGTTCAACGACGCGCTCGTGAGCCGAGACCAGGTTCCCGTCACCGGGTCGAACACTTCGGGGATCAGCGCGTTGCATTCGTTGCAGTTCACCTCGCCGCCGAGCACCAGCAAGCGCCCATTGGGCAAGCTCGTCACGGTCGGGTACCAGCGACCGACCGCCATCGGCGCCCCCGATGACCAGGTCTGTGTCGGTCCGTCGAAAATCGATGCGTTGGGGATACCGACATGGTTAGCGGAGTGCCCGCCGGCTACGAAGACCCTACCATCAGGGAGTAGCGCGGGGCCCGAACAGAAGAGGTTCGCTGTGAGGAACGGCCTCACCGTCACCGTGAGCGTCACGGGATCGAAAACCACGGCCCCCGTTCCGTCCGTGTGGTCGTCGTACGCGAGGACCTTGCCGTTGGGCATGAGCGCCATGTGGATCGCCACCAGCGGCCAGTCGAGAACCTGTGACCAGAGCCCGACCACGGCCGGGTCGCTAGACGTACTGTTGGAAACCGTGACGGCGACCGGCGACGATACCGTTTGGTTCCCGGCGCCGTCTCGGGCCCGAGCCGTCAAGCTGTGCGACCCGTTCGCTGCCGTCGCGGTATTCCAGGAGCTCGAAAACGGCGAGGTGGTGATCTCCGGCCCGAGCGGCGCGCCGTCAAGGAAGAACTGGACGCCGGCGACCACGCCGGAGTTGTCGGAGGCGTCGGCCGTCACGTTGACGGTGCCCGTGAGCGTCGCTCCAGGGGCGGGCGCGGTGATCGCGACGGATGGAGGCGTCACGTCGGACGCCGCGGTCGTGAACGAGACCGACGCGTCGGTGCCAAGGATCTTGGAGTGGTCGGCTCGGACGAGGTAGCCTTGGAGCACGTGGGAGCCCACCGGCACGTTGGTGAACTGGTAGACCCCGTCGAAGCTCAAGTCCATGACCTCCGGATTAGCATCGAGGGTGAAATGGACGTGATTGACCTCGGTGAGATCGCCGGACGCGACGTAGCCGACGTTGACGGTCGTCCCGTTGACAACGCTGCCGGCCGCGGGCTGGAGAATGACCAGCTTGGGTGGAATCGTCGCGACGTCGACTGACATGTCGCTCTGGATTTCGGTGGCCGTCAGGGAGCGGTTGTAGATGCGCACGTCGTCGATGCGGCCCTGGAAGTACTCGCCGTAGGGACTGTTGCCCCCGATGCGCAGCGGCGTCGTGCCCGTTTGCAGTGGCCCGGTTGCCGGCGTCGTGCCCACCTGGACGCCGTTGACGAAGAGCCGCAGCGTCGCACCGTCGTAGGTGACGGCCAGGTGCGTCCACGTATTGACCGCGATGGCGCTGGGGGCCGACAGGTGATGGTCGACGCCGTTGAACGTGCCGCCCGCTCCCGGCCGCAGCGCACCCGCGTCGCTGCTGGCGTGCAGGAAGTAGGCATCCACCTCACGCTGTACGATCGTGCGCCAGTTGCTCTGGTTCGCCGT
>JBGQKD010000012.1:0-98746 GCA_041499375.1 Gemmatimonadota bacterium | reverse complement strand
GCCCGGCACGCCGCTCGCGCCGATCCTCTTCACGAATCCGGCGCTCGCGTTCGAACCCGTGGACCGCACGCTCGGTCTCGGAGAGGACTGGTTCCATTTCCACACCAACGATTCGACCCAGGCGCTGACCTTCTTCATCACATATCCATCGTTCGGCGACACCAGCGCCACTGCGACGAGGACCTTCCTGATCGACTCACTGGCGTATGCCTACGGTGCCCCCGGTGACCCGGTCGAGAAGTTCTTTGGACGTGACTCCGTGGATTTCATCGGCTCGGATTTCTCCCGCTGCAAAGGGGACGAATTCCAGCCTCTTCAGGCGCCGCGCGAATCCACGACCGTGGCACTCAAGACCTTGCCCAGCCATGATCTGCACGTCCTGACCTTTTTCTCGCGCACCCAGCGGTATGCACTGACCGTGGCCCAGGGGTATTTCACGGCAGACCCACGCATCAGGCCCGACGCGTTCGAGGAAAACGATCTGTGTCACTACGCGGACAGTAAGCAGATCAACATTCCTACGAGGGCGTCCGGCTTGCCGGGCTTCAGCGACACCCTCAACATCGACAATCCGTTCGAATTGGACTGGTATCGCATCAACGTCCCCGCGCCCGGTCTCGGCGACTCTACGCTGTTCCGCATTCAAAGCCGCCCGTTTGTGGCGGGACGGGACTCGTCGGACATCGACATCTACGTGCTCACGGTGCCGGGCTCGACCGGGTCCAACGTCACCGAGTTGGGATCGTCCCAAAACGCGGGCTCGACCGAGAACCTCATCCTCGGGCTGAGCGCCGGATCGTACTACGTGGCGGTGGTGGATTACGCCGGTGTCGCGATGCGTTACTCCATGTGCATCAAACAGGTCCCGGCGATTGGACCCCGCACGTGCAATCTCATCCTGCCAGGTCCGGTGGTCCCCGGAGCCAGTAAAGCGCGCCCACAAGCTTCGCCCAGGGTCTCCGGAAGCAGGCGCAGCTCGTTCCTCGGCCCACGCCGTCACCAATGACGGGAGCCGCCGGGTCGACGATGGAATGCCTCAAGTGCCACACGCCCCTGCCGGACGGGAGCAAGTTCTGCTACGCGTGCGGCGCCGACGTCACCGGCGGCGGCACGATGGGCGCGACCAGCGGCACCGACGGCTTGATGCAACGGCTGCAGCGGCTCGTCGAAGGCAAGTACAGGGTCGAGCGCATGGTTGGGAAAGGCGGCATGGGCGCTGTCTTTCTCGCGCACGACCTGACGCTCGAGCGTGAGGTCGCGATCAAGGTGCTGCCGCCCGACATCTCGATGGACGAGCACATCGTCAAGCGCTTCCAGCAGGAAGCAAAGACGGCGGCGAAGCTCGACCACACCAACATCATTCCGATCTACCGCGTCGAGAGCGAAGGCGGCCTCAACTATTTCGTGATGAAGTACATCGCGGGCACGTCGCTCGAGGAGGTGCTCGATCAGAAGCAGCCGTTGACGATCGACTACATCCAGCGTGTGTTGTGGGAAGCGGCATGCGCGCTCGGCCATGCGCACCAGCGCGGCGTCGTGCATCGCGATGTGAAGCCGGCCAACATCATGTTCGACCACGACGGCCGAGTCATGCTGACGGACTTCGGCATCTCGAAGGCGCTGCAGGCGGCGAGCGGTTTCACCGGCACCGGGATGATCATCGGCACTCCCCACTACATGGCGCCCGAGCAGGCGAAGGGCGGCACGGTGGACGGGCGCGCCGACGAGTACTCCCTCGGCGTCGTCGGCTACCGCATGATTACTGGCGAGCTGCCGTACACCGGCGATTCCGTTCACACCATCCTCTATAAGCACATTTTCGAGGAAGTGCCGAGTGCCGGCGCCAAGCGCAGCGATGCGCCGCAGTTCCTCACCGCAGCGATCTCGCGTTCTCTGTCCAAAGAGCCCGACCAGCGGTTTGCCACGATGGAAGAGTTTGCGACCGCGGTGTGGCCGGAGCAGCCGGTAGCCGTGCCAAGGGGGACCGCCACCAAGAGCGGGCGCCGGCCTCCGCCCCGGCCGCGCACTGCCACCGCCGATGCGCCGACCGAGGTCACCAACGCGCCTACGACGCCGATCCCGCGCGCGGACATGAAGATCCCGGCGGAGAAGAAGAAGCGTTCGAGCGTCGGTATGGTGGTCGGCGCGCTGGTCGTCGTGGCCGCCGGTCTCGGTGGGTATCTCGCGTTGGGTAGGAAGGCTGAGCCGCCGCCCGCGCCGCCGCCGCAGGCCTCGTTGCCACCGGCGCCGCCGCCGGTCGCGGTGCCGGTCGCGACACCCCCGCCTGCGCCGCGGCGCGGAAGTGACACTCGTCGGCAGACGGCGCCGCCGCCGGCACCGCCGCCCGCGCCGGTCGCCGCTCAAGGCTACGTGTCGGTGAACTCAAATCCGCCGGGGACGCTGTTCATCGACGGGCGTGATCTCGGATCGGTGCCCGTGATCGAGGAACCGGTTTCCCCAGGCCGGCACACCATCCGCGTCGAGCGCGCCGGGTTCAAGACCAAGACCGAAACGATTGACGTACCAGCGAACACGACCGTGCGCAGGACCTACGTGCTGGAACAGGAGGGCTCAGAGTGATGCGCCGATCTTGGCTGCTTGCCCTACCGCTGCTCTGTGCCGCTTCGCTTCGTGCTCAAACAGTCCAGAACGCGACCCTGCGCCGCGCGCAGCAGTCGTTCGATAATCTCGACTACCGCCAGGCGCTGACGGCCGCGCAGGCGTCCCTGCGAGAGCGGCTTACCGGCTTCGAGCGCGCCCGCGCTTACGAGCTGCTCGGTTTCACCTACAGCGGCATGGATTCGATCCTCAAGGCGGTCGACGCGTTCAAGCAGGTCGTGCTCATCGAGCCGGAGCGCGACCTCGATCCGAACCGGACCTCGCCCAAAGCGCTGAGCGCATTTCAGGTCGCGCTGACCCAGATCCTCGTCATCCGCCAGCTGCGGGTCGATAGCGTCAATTTTATCGGCGGCCAGGGAGTGGTAGGGATTCGCTACACCGTGACCCAGCCTTCGCGCGTTGTCACGCGGGTCACCGGGGGAACATCGGGGAGCATGCGCATCGATTCGACCGTGGCGAACGGGCAGGTCAACATTCGTTGGCCCGCCCGCATGCCGAACGGCGATCCGGTGCCCGCTGGGAACTACAACGTCGTGGTCGAGGCGACGGTGGGGCAAAACAGCTTCTCCACGTCTCAGCCGATCCGGATCACGCATGGCGCGGTGGATACGCTGCCCCATCTCACCAGCCTGCCGGGCTACACCTATCTACCGGAGACCGAAGTGCCGCCCAAGAGCTGGCGGCCAATGGGTCTCGCGCTCGTGTACAGCGGAATCGCCCTCGCCGGCACGTCTGCGCTGTCGCACGGCGATCTCGGCTCGGCATCGATGCGCGAGGGCGGGGTGATCGGTGGCGGGATCGTGCTCGCGGGATTCATCATGACGTTGAAGAAGCCGGCCCCGCAGCCCGCGCGCGGCAACATCCTGTACAACTCGCTGCTGCGCGAACAGATCGCCCGCCGTAACACAGAAATCGCGCAGGAAAACACCCGGCGGCGGCAACAGGTCGCGCTCAGCGTCGTGCCGCTGCCGCGCACGGGGGGTGGGCGATGAGAGCCGTTGCTCTGACGGCGGCGGTGATAATGGTTTCCGTCATTCCGGCATTCCAACTTTCCGCTCAGCATTTCAGCGTCGGCCCCCAAATCGCCTTCGGCGACTATCGCGAAGTCTCGTCCGATCTGCAGTATCGTGGCGCCGGCGCCGGCGTGAAGGCGACGTTGACGTGGAAGAAGTTCTCGGCCGATGTCGACCTCTCCAAGGTGAAATACAAACCGAAGACCAGCGCCGCCACGGCGGAGTTCGACGCGTCGGAAGTGGATGTGCGGCTTCGCTATTACGTCACCGGTCCCGTCAGCGCCGAGCTGGGATTCATCAACCGCAAGATGAAACCGGAGTTCGAAGCCCAATCCGTCGGCGCCGTGACCTTGGGAGCACGCATGGCGTACGTGCTCGGTCCCGGCGTGCGGATGTCGTTGAACGGCGGCCTGCTCTTCGGATCAAAGTTCTCGGGGGGCGGCACAACGTCGGCACTGGGGGCACTGCAGCTGGGTCTGGGGATCACGGTCGATGCATTGCACGGCCGTGTGCTCGTGACGGGTGACTACGGGTTCCAGCGGTTCTCGCGGAAGACGGACGACGGCAGCGGGGCATTGCCGGCGCCGATCCAGCAATCGCTCGGCAGGGTGGGATTCGCGATCGCCTTCTGATGCGCCAGCCGCGATTCGAACGCGGGACCTTCGGCTCCGGAGGCCGACGCTCTATCCAGCTGAGCTACTGGCGCGTTGCTGAAAAATGTCCAATGATCAATACTCACTGATCAATGATCATTGGACATTGATTATTGATCATTCTTCAGCAGTCGGGGCGAGTGGATTTGAACCACCGACCTCCTGGTCCCGAACCAGGCGCGCTAACCGGACTGCGCTACGCCCCGTGACTCCGATAACATCGGTAAGCCATGCGCCCAGGAGGACTTGAACCCCCAACCTCTTGATCCGTAGTCAAGCGCTCTATCCAGTTGAGCTATGGGCGCGCGCATGGGCGGTACAAGACTCGAACTTGTGACCTCCACGATGTCAACGTGGCGCTCTAACCAACTGAGCTAACCGCCCGTACAAATGCGGAATGCGGAAGTCGAAACGCGGAATTGAAACGTAAGGCGTCGATTCCGCATTCCGAATTCCGCATTCCGCATTGCAGTAGCGGGGGTGGGATTTGAACCCACGACCTCCGGGTTATGAGCCCGGCGAGCTACCAGACTGCTCCACCCCGCGTCGCTTGTTGCAGCTATCGACTGTGCCGTTTTGGAGAGCGGGAAACGGGACTCGAACCCGCGACCCCAACCTTGGCAAGGTTGTGCTCTACCAACTGAGCTATTCCCGCGTGCCGCCAAAATCTAACCCCAACCCCGCCGCCTGTATACGGTTGGCCCGACCCTAGCCCAGCCTCGCGATGGAGGCGAGGGGGATCGAACCCCTGACCTCGTGAATGCCATTCACGCGCTCTCCCAACTGAGCTACGCCCCCGCTATATTCCCGCGCCCCAAAAACCGGTCGGCGGGAACACGGCATCTTATCGGGGCGTTCAGGCGGTGTCAAGCGATTTTCCGCTCCGTTTCATGAACATTTTTGCTGTCACTGCGTACTACAGAGCACCCAAATAGGGCGACCCGATGCCTCGCACTCGTAAGAAGACGAAGGCAGCTCCTCCGGCTCCGAAGGCCAAGGCGAAGGCGCCCGTCGCGACGACTGAGCGACGGGTCGTCAAGCGCCGCGCCCGGCGCCGCGGCCTGCTCACGGGTCTGGGCCATCACGAGCACGAGCGCGACATCCTCGATCAGTACCTCCACGAGGTCTCCAAGACTCCGCTGCTGACGCAGAAGGAGGAGATCGCGCTCGCCCGGAAGGTCCGCGCGGGTGATCAGGAGGCGATGCAGGAGCTCGTCAAGCGCAACCTGCGCTTCGTGATTTCGGTCGCCAAGAAGTATCAGAACCGCGGGCTGCCGCTCACCGATCTCATCGGCGAGGGCAACGTCGGCCTGCTCACCGCGGCGCGCAAGTTCGATCCCGACCAGGGCGTCAAGTTCATCTCGTACGCCGTGTGGTGGATCCGCCAGGCGATCCTCGCCGCGCTCGCGCGGCAGGGCCGGACGGTGCGCGTGCCGTTGAACCGGACCGCGGATCTGTCCCGCATCGTGCGCACCGCCGAGTATCTCCGGCAGACGCTGCGTCGAGAGCCGACGCCGGAAGAGATCGCCGACGCGACGAAGCTGTCGCTCGAGGTCGTGCAGTCGCTCGCCGCGCTGAACACCGGCGACGTGCGGCTGGACGCCCCCCTCGATCCCGACGGTGATCGCTCACTCATCGAGCGCTTCATCGCCGAGGACCTGCCGGACACGGAAGATCAGGCGATGGATCGCTTCCTGTCGGACGAGATCGAGCAGGCGCTGAACACGCTGCAGCGCCGTGATGCCAAGGTGCTGCGGCTGTACTTCGGTCTTGACGGTGGACGTGAGCACACGCTGGAAGAGATTGGGGGAATGCTCGGCGTGACTCGCGAACGCGTGCGTCAGCTGCGCGATCGCGCGCTGAAGCGGCTACGCGATGGAGATGTAGGCAAGGCGCTCGCAAGCTTCGCCGCGTAAACAGACCGGCGTGAAGGTGTAGGGGCGCAGCATGCTGCGCCCCTACTGTTTTTGGTCTAGTTTTTCCCCCGTGATTGAAGCCATAGGCCGCCGGTCCATTGCCGCGATCGAGGCGGTCGGCCGGGTCGGGCACTTCATGGGCGACATGGTGCGAGCCCTTGTCGACATCCGGGTCTGGGCGCCGCTCGCCATTGTCCAGATGCGCCGCATCGGCGTGGACTCGATTCCGGTCACGTTGTTCATTGCGGCGTTTACGGGCGTGGTCCTCGCGCTTCAGGCCTCCTACACCTTCACCGGCGCCGTCCCGCTCTACTTCGTCGGCACCCTCGTCGGCAAGACGATGATGCTCGAGCTGGGGCCCGTGATCTGCGGACTCGCGCTGGCCGGGCGCGTGGGAGCCAGCATGGCCGCTGAGCTCGGCACGATGAAGGTCACCGAGCAGGTGGACGCGCTCGAGACACTCGCCTACGATCCCCAGAGCTATCTCGTCCTCCCGCGCGTGATCGCGGGCACCGTGATGTTTCCGATGATCATCGCGTTCGCCATGGCAACCGGCATCGTGACCGGGTGGCTCACGAGTCTCGCGTTGCTCGATCTCTCCACGCCGGACTTCTTGAAGGGCCTCAAGCTGTTCTACCAGTTCAAAGACGTGTGGTTTGGGCTGTTCAAGAGCGCGACCTTCGGCTTCACTATCACCGCCGTGGGATGCATCGTCGGTCTCGCGACACAAGGAGGCGCCGAGGGGGTGGGCAAGAGCACGACCCGCGCCGTGGTCTACTCCGCCGTGTTGATCCTGCTGCTGGATGCGTTCTGGGCTGTGGTGCTGCTGTGATCGAATTCCAGGATCTGCACAAGGGATTCGACGGCAAAGGGGTGCTGCGGGGCCTGTCATTAAGAATTCGGGATGGCGAAACGATGGTCATCATTGGGTATTCCGGGACAGGGAAGAGTGTCGCGCTGAAGCACATCGTCGGCCTGTTGCACCCCGACGCTGGGGACGTCATCGTTGACGGCCAGGCGGTGTCGACGCTGGACCGCGATGGCCTGACGGCGCTGCGTGAGGGGATCGGCTATGTGTTCCAGTTCGCGGCGTTGTTCGATTCGCTGACCGTGGCGGAGAACCTCGCCTTGGGCCTGCGTCGCCGCCGGGTGTCAGCTGAGGAAATCGAGGACCGGGTCCGCGAAGCGCTGGCGCTCGTGGATCTGTCGGGGACGGAAGAGCGAATGCCCGCCGAACTGTCGGGCGGTATGCGCAAGCGAGTGGGGATCGCGCGGGCCATCGCCCTTCGTCCCCGCTACATCCTCTACGACGAGCCGACGACCGGCCTCGATCCCGTGACGTCGGCGGTGATCGACCGATTGATGGTGCGAACGCGGGAGCACCTTGGTGTCACGGGCGTGGTAGTGACGCACGACATGCGGAGCGCGTACACAGTCGGCGACCGGATCGCCATGCTGTACGAGGGGCGCATCCGCCAGGTGGGGACGGTGGCCGAGATTCAGGAGACGGAGGACGCGGTGGTGCGGCAGTTCATTGAGGGACGTCCTGAGTGAAGCGCGAGAACGAGTTCGCCGTCGGCTTGGTGGTGATCGCCGCGCTCGCGCTGGTCGTCGGCGGCGCGCTCTGGCTTTCCGGCGCCCACCTCGGTAAGACCGAAGAAGTGGTCACGGCGCGCTTCCGGACGGTCGGGGGGCTGGGCGTAGGCAATCCGGTCGTCCTGCGCGGCGTGCGGGTCGGGCGCGTGGAGGCAATCCGCCTGGCGCCCGGCAATTGGGTCGAGGCGGACCTGAAGGTCTACTCCGGTGTTACGCTGCCCCCGAAGCCGGCGGTGATTGCGGCCTCGGCGTCGCTGTTTGGCGAATGGGCGGCGACGCTCATTTCGAGCGATCCACTCCCGAATGATCCCAACGTCCGGCAAGCGCTCATCGAGGCGCAGGCGGGGGCGGGGACGAAGTGGCCCGGCGCCACGTTGCCCGACATCGGCCAGCTCACCGCCCAGGCGAGCCGCATCGCGACCGACATCGCGACCGTTTCGGCCCGCATCCAGACCGCATTCGACTCGTCGGCTGTCACGGACCTGCGCCGCTCGATCCGCGATTTCGGTCAGATCGCCGATCGCCTGGCGCGGGTCACCAACGAGCAGGCGGACGTCATCGGCAACGTCGGAGCGCATCTGAGCAAGGGCTCGGAGGCGTTGTCGCGCGCTGCTACAGACTTGAGGACGACGCTGGGTCGGGTAGATACCGCGACGAACCAGGGCCAGCTGGCTACTATCCTGAATAACACCGCTGCCACGAGTGCAGATCTGCGCAGCGCATCCCAGGATTTCCGCGAGCTGATGGGCGCGGCGCACAAGAACCAAGAGAGTCTCGTGCACGTGCTGCAGAACGCCGATACTGTGCTGGCGCGCATCGCCAATCGCAGCGGCACGCTCGGCCTGCTCGTCGCCGATTCCGCGCTCTACCGGGAGACGACGCTCACCATGATTCAGCTGCGCCAGCTACTCTCCGATATTCAGGCCAATCCGCGGAAATACTTCACGTTCAGCGTCTTCTAGAGAATGACTCGTCGTCGCTCCAAGGGGCGCAAGTCCCAACCTCGCGCCCAGCGCGAAACGAGCGCCGGCGGCGTGGTCTTCCGGCGCGGTTCGGATGGCCAGGTGCGCTTCCTGCTGATTCGCGACTCGTACAAGAATTGGGGATTCCCCAAGGGCCACCTCGAAGCCGGCGAGCCGCCCGCCGACGCGGCGCGGCGCGAGGTCACCGAGGAGACGGGCCTCGACGAGCTTGTGCTCCACGGCCCGATCAAGGTGATCGACTGGTACTTCCGGTTCCGCGGCAAAACGATTCACAAGTACTGCCATTTCTTTCTCTTCGAGTCACGGCGGGGCGACCCGGTGCCCGAAGAAGCGGAAGGAATCACCGCCTGCGTCTGGCACCCGCTCGATGAGGCGCGGCAGACCGTGAGCTACGACAACGCGCGCGACGTCCTGCGCCAAGCGGCCGAGATGCAGCTGGCGCTGGTGCAGACGTGAGCGGAGGCGCTGCGTATCCCGTCGTGCCGGTGTTTCACCCCCGGCGTGACGCGCGGCGCGCGGTGCAGCGTGGCTATCCGCGTGGCGCCGGCAGCGTTCGGTTGTGCCGTACCATCCAGGCGGTAGAGCGCCTGCTCGAGCAGCGGCTCGTCGATGCGGTCGTGCTCGACGTGCGGAACTGCGATGGCGTCGGACTGACGCTCCCCGCCCGCTTCCCCCGCATTCCGATGTACGCGCTCTGCGCCGTCCGTCCGGACGACGGCGTGCTGCTCGCCTCGTGCCGCGACGCCGGTTTCACCGGCGTATTAGTAGAAGGGGTGGACAACGCCATTGCGGGGGAGTGGATCGCGGCCCGGACTGCGCAGGTCGCGCGGCGATCGGCGCTGGCGGATGCGCCGCGGCTGTTGCGGCTGACCGATCGGCTCCAGCTGGCGGCGTGGGACGAGGTCCTGCGGCGCGCGGGTACGCCCACCAAGACGGGCCACGTCGCTCAGGCGCTACGCGTGACCCGCGAACACCTCTCCCGCGAATTCGGGGCGGGGGGAGCTCCCAACCTGAAGCGCGTCATCGACCTGGCCCGCGCCGCCTGCGCCGCGGACCTGCTTGGGAACCCGGGATATACCGTGCGCGGCGTCGTCCGCATCCTCGGCTACGCCTCGCCGAGCCACCTCGCCGGGGCGGCGCGGCGAGTTGCGGGTGCGACGCCGGTCGAACTCCGTGAATTGGGACCGCGGGGCGTGTTGACCAGATTCCTACGCGGCCGAACAAGGTCGCGCGTGTAGGGGCGCAGCATGCTGCGCCCCTACATCACGGGTCGCGGTTGCTGCGGACCGTATTGCATGTGATATTTTTCACAATCTCTCAACCGGTACACCCATGTCCACCGATTCCATCCTGCGTCCAGGCGAGCTGAAGAACCTGCTCCTCAAGGAAATCCAGGCCGCCGACCTGGCGGACATCGACGTCCGCGAGGTCGGCACGGTCCTGGAAGTGAAGGACGGCATCGCCCGGATCTACGGACTGACGTCCGCGATGGCGGGCGAGATGCTCGAATTCGCGGTCTCGGTGACCGGCGAGAAGATCACCGGCCTCGCCTTGAACCTCGAGGAAGACAACATCGGCGCCGTGATTTTCGGCGACTACCTCCAGCTGCGCGAGGGCGACGAAGTCCGCCGCACGGCCCGCGTGCTCGAGGTGCCGGTCGGCCCGGCGATGGTGGGCCGCGTCGTCGACGCGCTGGGGCGACCGGTGGACGGCCTCGGCCCGATTCAGACGACGAAGTCGCGTAAGGTCGAAATCGTCGCCCCGGGCATCATCAAGCGCCAGCCGGTGAAGGAGCCGCTGCAGACCGGCATCAAGGCGATCGATTCGATGATCCCGATCGGCCGCGGCCAGCGCGAGCTGATCATCGGCGACCGCGGCACCGGCAAGACCGCGATCGCGGTCGACACGATCATCAATCAGAAGGGCCAGGGCGTTATCTGCGTCTACGTAGCGGTCGGGCAGAAGAACTCGACCGTAGCAGGCGTGGTGGAACGCCTCAAAGAGCACGACGCGATGGCGTACACGATCGTCGTCGTCGCGTCTGCCTCGGAGCCGGCCCCGATGCAGTACATCGCGCCGTACTCCGGCTGCTCGATGGCCGAGTACTTCATGTACGACGAGAAGAAAGCGACGCTGTGCGTCTACGACGACCTCTCGAAGCATGCCGCAGCGTATCGGCAGCTGTCGCTGGTGCTGCGGCGGCCGCCCGGCCGCGAAGCGTATCCCGGCGACGTGTTCTACCTCCACAGCCGTCTGCTCGAGCGCGCCGCCAAGCTGTCGGACGAGATGGGCAGCGGTTCGTTGACGGCGCTGCCGATCATCGAGACGCAGGCGGGCGACGTCTCCGCCTACATCCCGACCAACGTCATCTCGATCACCGACGGCCAGATCTTTCTCGAGACCGATCTGTTCTACTCGAACGTGCGGCCGGCTGTGAACGCGGGCATCTCGGTGAGCCGCGTGGGGGGCAACGCGCAAATCAAGGCGATGAAGCAGGTCGCCGGGCGGCTGCGGCTCGATCTGGCGCAGTACCGCGAGCTCGAGGCGTTCGCGCAGTTCGGCTCCGAGCTCGATCCTGCGACGCAGCGGCAGCTGGCGCGCGGCGCGCGCGTGGTAGAGGTGCTGAAGCAGGCGCAGTACCAGCCCATGCCGGTCGACCAGCAGGTGATCGTGATCTTCGCGGTCACGAGCGGTCTGATCGACGACGTGAGCGTCCCCGAGATCAAGGAGTGGGAGAAGGGACTGCTCGAGTTCATGGCGGCGCAGCACCCCGAGATCGCCGACGAAATCCGGACGAAGAAGGCCCTGTCGGACGACCTGAGCGCGCGGTTGAAGAAGGCGATCGAGGAGTACAAGGCGCTGTAATGGCGAAGCCCCGCGAGCTGAAGCGGCGCATCCGCTCTGTGCAGAATACGAAGAAGATCACCAAGACGATGGAGCTCGTCTCCACGTCCAAGCTCAAGCGCGCGCAGGATCGGGTCGTGGGCGCGCGGCCGTACGCGCAGGCGCTGGCCGAGGTCATTGGGCAACTGTACTCCCCCGAACTCGCGGAACGCTTTCCACTCTTGCGGCAGCCGGGAAAGACCGCGCGTGGAACGGGCGTGCGGCGTGCGGCGGTGCTGCTGATCACTTCCAATCGCGGCCTCTGCGGCGCGTTCAACGCGAATCTCATACGCGAGGCGCGCCGGCGGCTCGAGGAGCTCGAAGCGCAGGACGCGCATACCGAGCTCCACCTCGTCGGCAAGAAGGGCGTCAGCTACTTCAAGTTCACCAAGCGCAACATCGCGTCGCAGCGTGTCGACATCGGCGATCGGCCCACACTCGACCACGCTGCCGAGCTGGCGCAGTCGCTGATGGAGCGGTTCTCGAAGGGGGACCTGGACGCGGTGGACATCGTGTTTGCGAAGTTCAACAGCGCGGTCTCAACACCTGCAACGACGCTACGGGTACTGCCTGTTGCTCCTCCCGAAAAGCGGCGCTCGACGGTCAACTACATCCTCGAGCCATCGGCGGCAAAAATCCTCGACGAGCTGCTGCCTCTTTACGTGCAGAATCAGTTCTACCGCGCACTTGTCGAAACCGCTGCCGCGGAACACGGCGCCCGGCGCACCGCGATGAAGAACGCAACGGACGCCGGCAGCGACATGCTCACCATCCTGCAGCGCACATTCAATCGAGCCCGCCAAGCTCAGATTACTCAGGAACTGGCGGAGATCGTGGGTGGAGCTGAGGCCCTCAAAGGCTAGGGATTATGAAAAACAACATCGGTAAAGTGGTGCAAGTCATCGGCCCCGTCCTCGACGTCGAGTTCGAGCCCGAGCAGTTGCCCGAGCTCTACAACGCGGTCACCGTGAAGGTCGACTCCGGACAGTTGGTCGCGGAAGTCGAGCAACACATCGGCCGCAACCAGGTCCGTGCCGTCGCCATGAGCTCGACCGACGGCGTCGTGCGCGGCATGAAGGTGGTCGATACCGGACAGCCCATCACCGTCCCCGTCGGCAAGCCGGCGCTGGGCCGGATCCTCAACGTCATCGGCGAGCCGGTGGACGAAGGCGCGCCGATTCCGCAGGATGCCGAGCGCTGGCCGATTCACCGCGGTACGCCGAAGTTCGTCGACCTCGAGCCGAAGACTCAAGTTTTCGAGACCGGCATCAAGGTCATCGACCTGATCGCCCCGTTCGTCAAAGGCGGCAAGATCGGATTGTTCGGCGGCGCCGGAGTCGGCAAGACGGTCGTCATTCAGGAGCTGATCAACAACGTAGCGAAGGCGCACGGCGGGAAGTCGGTGTTCTGCGGCGTCGGCGAGCGGACGCGCGAAGGCAACGATCTCTACCTCGAGTTTCGCGAAGCGGGCATCCTCGAGAACGTGGCGCTGATCTACGGCCAGATGAACGAGCCGCCCGGCGCGCGCCTGCGCGTGGGGCTGACGGGTCTCACGGTCGCCGAGTATTTCCGCGACGTCGAAGGCCAGGACGTGCTGGTCTTCATCGACAACATTTTCCGATTCACGCAGGCGGGCTCGGAAGTGTCGGCGCTGCTCGGCAGAATGCCGTCGGCCGTGGGCTATCAGCCGACTCTGGCGACGGAGATGGGCGAGCTGCAAGAGCGCATCACATCGACCAAAAAGGGATCGATCACGTCGGTGCAGGCGATCTACGTGCCCGCCGACGACCTCACCGATCCTGCGCCGGCGACCGCGTTCTCCCACCTCGATGCGACCGTCGTGCTCGACCGCGCGATCGTCGAGCTCGGCATTTATCCGGCCGTGAACCCGCTCTCATCCTCGAGCCGCATTCAGGACGCGCAGTATCTCGGCGAGCGCCACTACAAAGTGGCGGTCGAAGTGCAGCGCATTCTGCAACGCTACAAGGATCTTCAGGACATCATCGCGATTCTGGGAATGGACGAGCTGTCGGAAGAGGACAAGCTGCTCGTCGGCCGCGCCCGCCGCGTGCAGCGCTTCCTCTCGCAGCCGTTCTTCGTGGCCTCCCAGTTCACGGGCCTGGAAGGGAAATACGTGAAGCTCGAGGACACGATTGCGTCGTTCGAGCGCGTCGTCTCGGGGGAGTTCGACCAGCTTCCGGAACAGGCCTTTTACATGCAGGGGGGGATCGAGGACGTGGTCGCCCAGGCTAAAAAGATGGCCGCGGCTTGATGCACGTATCGGTCATTTCGGCGGAGCGGGCCGTGTTCGACGGTGAGGCCGACTCCGTTGTGGCGCCGGCATTTGACGGGCTCGTGGGGATTCTGCCCCGGCATGCCCCCTTCATGACCCTCCTGGGCAAGGGAATCGTCAAGATAAACGGGTCAGGAGGGAGTGTGACCCGGCTGGCTGTGATGGGGGGCTTTCTCCAAGTGGCATCGAACGTTGTGCGCATCGTGGCGCGACGGGCTGGACCCGCCGACTCTTGACTTCTAGGGCTCAATTTCCAACAGTGGTGCCAGTTTTGAAGCACGCAAAACCCCTAAAACCCCCTTTTCCCCCGGAGGGATAGGTATGAAGCGGTTCGGAATGGCACTACTCGCGGTCGCGCTTTGCGTCACGGCTGCCAGCCCCATGAAGGCGCAGAAGGCCGCCGGCAGCATGCGCTACGGGTTCTCAGGCGGCGTCGTGCTGCCGATGGGCGACTACAACAAGCTTGACAAGATGGGCTTCATCGGCGGCGTCGGTGCGACCTACTGGCTCGCCGGCCAGCCGATCGGTATCCGCGGCGACGTGTCGTACTCGCAGTCGTCGCACGATGAGGCTGTAAGTGTTGCCGGCCACACGAAGATCATCGGCGGCATGGCCTCGGTCGTGTATGCATTGAACCCAGCCAACGCACCTGCGCGCATCATGCTCAACGCCGGCCTGGGCTTCTACAATGTGAAGTTTGACGCGACAGGCGGTGGCTCAGCCTCTGAATCGAAGATCGGGTTCGGCGGTGGGGCAGCCGTGGCGTTCAAGCTTGGTACGGGCAGCACGCGCCTTGTTGTAGGCACGCGCTACACGAGCGTCAGTACGAGCGGGAGCTCGACCACCTTCCTGCCGATTACGGTGGGCCTCAGCTTCGGGAAGTAAGCGACCTCTGGCGGCGTGAGCCGCATCACCAGGTCGGACGTAAACGATGGCCCTTCAGCATCCTAGCTGAGGGGCCATCGGCTTTCTAGCGGACACCTAGTTGACAGAAACCCATGTGGTTCTTAACGATGTGGCGGTTTTTACCACCCCACTTGGAGGTTTATATGCGGAAGCTCACGAGTACTCTGGTGGCGGCTGTCGCCCTGGTGGCGCTCCCGCACATCGCGCTTGCCCAGCGGGCTCGGTCAGCCGCGAGCAGCGGTCCCAAGAACGAAATCGGCGTCGACCTCGGCGCCGCCTACAGCCATCTCGGCAGCGGTTGCGCGGCGGACTGCAGCGGAATCGGCATCGGAACGCCGATCGACATCCGCTGGGGCTTCATGGCAAGCGGGCAACTGTCGTTCGAGCCCCGTTTCTCGCTCAACTATATCTCGGGTTTCGGCGGCCACGACCTGACGTTCAATCCTGACTTGAACGTGATCTATCGCATGAAGAAGTCCACACCCCGGCGGGGCATGTACCTGACGGGCGGCCTCGGGCTGGCGATCAACAACAGCGCCGCCGGCGGGCCGAGCACCACCGCGACGCAGCTGTCGCTGAATGGTGGTGTCGGGAAGCGGATTCCGATGGAATCCAACGCCTGGCGTGTGGAAGGATTCCTCCGGTACAATTTCGAAAACGCCGGCAAGGGCCTTCCAAGCAGGTTCGATATTGGTGCCCGCCTCGGCATGTCGTTCTGGCGTTAAGCTCGAAGCGGTGATCGATGGCCCGTCAGGCTTCCAGCCGGCGGGCCATCGGCGTTACGACCCCCAACTGGAGGCTGGTATGCGGAAGCTCTTCGGCGGGATGTTTTTGGCGGCGCTGGCGCTGTCGCTCCCCGCGGCGGCCCAGGCGCAGCGGCGGGCGGCGGCGCCTATGGGTGGCGCCAAGCATGAGTTCGGCGTGGACGTCGGCCTCGCGTACGTCAGCTCGAATATCACCGGCGTCGACGGCGGTATTGTAATGGTGACTCCTCTCGATGTCCGCTTCGGCTTTGTGCCGCGGTCGGGTAAAATGATGTGGGAGCCACGGCTCACCCTGAACTTCAGCACCGTGGGTGGAAACACCACCTACCTCTTTACGCCTCAAGTCAACCTCCTGTACGCCAACAGCACCGGCGGGCACCGTCGCGGCATGTACTTCACCGGCGGCGCCGGTCTGGTGTTGGGCGACAATGGCACGACCAGCGGGACCGCGGTCAAACTCGAGGGCGGCGTTGGTTGGCGGAAGCCGTACGAGAGCGCAGCCTGGCGCTACGAAGTCGGGTTGCAATGGGTCTCGTCGAGTGCGCCACTGGGCCTTGCCGCGGACTACATCGCCATTGGCGGTCGTGTGGGCATTTCACTCTGGCACTAGAAGTAGGGGCGCAGCATGCTGCGCCCCTCCATTGGGCGCGGCGTTCCGCAACATCGGAACGCCGCGCTGTTCGTCGGGTAACCCCCGCACCAAGTCTCGAGGAGCATGCAATGCGTTGGTCTCGCGTGCTGGGTCTGCTGGTCATCAGCGGAGGCATCGCTTCTAACGTTGCCGCACAAGCGACGGGGTTACCCAGCTTCAACGCGCCCTACCGCGCGTTTCGCCGCTCGGAAATCGGGTTGGTCCTGAGCTTCCCCAACGGCGGCGGCACCGCGTTCGAAGGCGCGTACCGTGTGGCGCACGGAAAATTCGATCTTGGATTCCGCGGCGGAATTTTCACACCCGGCGGCAACGGCGATTCGCGTTTGCTGATCGGTGCGGAGGCGCGAGAGCGCGTCGTCACACACACGGAAGATTTTCCGCTGGACGGTGCGCTGATCCTGGGTGTCGGCGGACAGTTTTCGAGCGGTAGTTCGTTTGCCGTCATCCCGGTGGGGTTATCGCTGGGCCGGCGCATCGATCCCAGGGACTCCAAGATCAGCATCGTGCCCTACGCGCAGCCGACGGGATTCCTTGTTGCAGGGAATGGAACGTCGGATTTCCTGTTTTCACTCGGGCTCGGTGCCGATTTCCGGCTGACGCCGCGCTTCGATGCGCGGATCAGCGCCGGACTGGGCGATCTGGAGGGTGTGTCACTTAGCGCCGTGTGGGTGCATTAGCCCGACACAGATTGACTTGGGGCAACCGTTTTCCTACCGTAGGTTCCTCACGACTGGTGGAGGATACAGATGAAGCGGATCGCGGTTTTCATGACGATGATAGTCTGTGCGGCATCGCCCGCCGTCGCGCAGTGGCAGGGGATGCCGGCGTGGAACAATCCGAAGGGCGGCACCGGCGTCACGATCAACGGCGACCTGGGCGTCCCAAATGCGGACGCCGGTAAAGGGACGGCATTCGGTGCGCGCGGCACGCTCGGGCTCGCCAACATCAGCATCACCGCCGGTGTCGCGAGTTGGAAGCCGAAAGGCGCGAGCGCGAGCTCGACGTCGGTGGGCGGCGTGGCACAGTTTCGCTTCATCGGCGGCAGCCTGATTCCCATCGCGCTCAATATCCAGCTGGGCGCGGGCACCGCGAGCGCCATCAGCGGCACCGTGCCGCTTCCGAAGATGACCAACCTTCTCGCTGGTGCCGGGGTGAGCGTGAACGTGCCGACCCCGGGTCTCAGCATCGAGCCATACCTGTCCGTTTCGAACCGCTGGCACAAGCCGTCGGGCGGCTCCACGGTGTCGAATATCGGATGGGTGCTCGGAGCGAACGTGGGATTCGGAATGCTGGGGCTACACGTCGCGTACGACTCCGAGAACTACGGCAGTGGGACGACATTTGGGGTCATCGGCATCGGCGCGCACATCGCGCTCAAGGCTCCCATCGGGATGTAAGACGCAGTAGCTTTGGGGCGCGCCGCGATCACGCGGCGCGCCCCTTTTCTTGCCGGGAGATTCGTGATCCATCTTGTGACACGCGTGGGCCTCGTGGCCTTGGCCCTCACGCTGAGCGGGTGCGCCATGACGTTCGACGCCACCGATCTCGGCGTCCCGACGTCGCTCGCCGAGTCGGCGCAAACTCCGCCGCAGGGGACGCCATTCCGCATCACGAAACGTCCTGTGTATCTGCTCTGGGGATTGGCGGCTGCGTCGCGTCCGAACGCCGAGGACGTGCTCGCCGGTCAGGTGGGTACCGGAGCGCGGGTCGCGAACCTGCGGATCAAAGTGCGGGCGCGGTGGAGCGATCTCCTGGTGACGGTGCTGACGGCGGGGCTGGCCAGCCCGCGATCGGTGACCTTCGAAGGGGTGGTGGTCAGCGATACGGCTTCGACTTCGTCCACACCACGATAACGCCGCACCCCGCATTGGAGCCGGCGAACTCCCCAGGTACCTCTCCGGCCCCGCGATAAATCTCGATCCCGTACACGTCGTTGATCGGCGTATTCTCATGAAACGAGTGGACTTCAACGCCGTCCACATACCAGGTGGGCTCGCATTGCGGCGTGCGGGCCATATGGGCGTAGCACTCGAACTTTGCCTGGTCGCACTCCATGCGAACACCGCGCACCGTGCGCAGCGCGTCGCCAATGGAACCGGCGCCCGACTTCTTCAGCTCGTCCCAGCGGAGGTAGGCTCCCATCTTCCGCAGTCGCCGGCGCTCGAAATCGGTGTAGCGTGGCATCAGCGCCACCGCGCGTGCCTCCACGACCACCGCCGGCAACATGAAGCCATTGAAGTCGAGCGGGAAGACTCCCGATACGAAGCCCGAGTCCGGTATACGGATGTCGAACGTCCCCGGCTCGAAGCCGATCTGCCTGATCTCGATGGCGGTGATCCCGGGCGTCACATTCTGCGCCACGAAGTTCCCCCCCGAGTCGGTCTTGACCACGGGGCCGGCCTTGCCGACCTGCACCGTGGCGCCGGCCAAGGGCGTACCCATCTCGCTGTCGATGACACGCCCACGGAGGGCGCCCTGGGCGGGAGCCAAAGCGGGCACGACGGTGCTGGCGAGTACAGCCAGCAGGAGGGCTGGGGTGAGGATGCGGGCTGGAATCATGTTGACGAAACCCCTCTAGCGCATGAATTAATAGAAGGTAGTATGAACGTTGGCGCTAGTCTGGCCAAGGCTGAACCTCCAAAGTCTGTGGGGCCGTCACGTCCCGCCGTCGGGCGTGGACCAAGGGGGGTTGGTTACGTTGGTTTGTCCTGTCTGGAAATGCCGTCCCGTCCGCTTTCCCTCTTCACACGAGAGGCAGTTTATGCGCGTACGCAAGTTTGGTTCGCTGCTGGCCACAAGTGTGGCCGCAGCTCTGGTAACGCTCACATTCAACACCGCGCCGCTGGCCGCGCAGGAGGCGGTCATCAAGGGCAAGATCACCTCGGAGTCGGGTGAACCGCTCGGCGGCGCCAACGTGGTGGTGGCGAATACGAATCTCGGTGCCATCACCGCGGCCAACGGGACCTACACGCTGACGATCGGCGCGAACGCCGCTCGTGGCCAGCAGGTCGTGCTGACCGCCCGGTACATCGGCCACAAGCCGGTGACCCGCACGGTGACGCTCTCCGCGGGCGAGCAGGAGCAAAACTTCCAGCTCGCGTCCGATCCGTTGCGGCTCGAAGAGGTGGTTGTGACCGGCGTCGCGGAAGCGACGGACCGGCGTAAACTACCGATGACGGTCGCCAGCGTGAACGCGGATCAACTCCAGGCGGTGCCTGGCGCGAGCGCGCTGCAGGCCATCGAAGGTAAGGTCGCCGGCGTGCGGCTCATCCCGAACACGGCGCAGCCGGGTGGTGAGCCGACGCTGCGGCTGCGCGGCGCGACGAGCATCTCCGGGCGGCAGGATCCGCTCGTCATCGTCGACGGCGTGATCACGCGGTTCGGACTCGCGGACATCGCGGGCGAGGACGTCGAGCGCGTGGAAATCGTGAAGGGCGCGGCGGCGTCGGCGCTGTACGGCTCGGATGCGGCGAACGGCGTGGTGCAGGTCTTCACGAAACGCGGTGCGTCCCTGCCCGAGGGCGGGATCCGCATCACGACCCGCGTCGAAGGCGGCGCCAACAACATGCCGAGCCAGATGCAATTCTCCCACCACCATGCGTGGGAGATCAACGAGACGCCGACCTACTGCGTGACGCAGAACCCGGCGTGGACCGTCAGCGCCGCAGGCAACTACTGTATCAATGCTTCGGGCGCGCGCGTGATCAGGGGCGATCAGATCGCGAAGAACCCGTTCAGCGTCTACTACAATCACTGGGACGCGCTGGTGAACACCGGTCAGTTCTGGACGGGATACGCATCCATCGGCCAGCGCCAGGGCGGGACGAACTACAGCGTCTCGATCGAGGAAACGCGCAACAAGGGCGTGATCTTCGGTCTGGGCGGCTACAACCGGCAGAACCTCCGGCTCAACGTCGACCAGCAGATGCGTTCGAACCTGGACGCGTCCGTCAGCGCCTTCTACGGCCGGTCGACCAACGGGCGCTCGGTCGAGGGGCAAAACGGTCCGTTCTTCGGTTTGATGTTCGTCCAGCCCGACGTCAACATCAAGGCGTGCTGCAATCCTGACGGTACGCCGTACATCGCGTCGGTGCCGCTCAGCGGCGACGTGGCGAACGACTTCAACCCGCTGTATGAGCTGAATACCCGCAAGGTCAACCAGGATCGCAGCCGCTTCACCGGTTCGGGACGGCTGCGCTGGCGCATCAACCAGTGGCTTCAGGCGGAAGGCACATTCGGGTACGATGCGGAAGGCCAGCAGTTCACCGACGTGACGCCGTTTGGGCACTATGGATCCACGGGTGCCCCGGACAAGGGTTCGCTGAACGATTCATCGACGACCAACTACCAGGCCAACGGGGGCGTGACGCTCACCAGCGTCCGGCACTTCGGCAGCCAGATCACCAACACCACGAAGGTGGCCGCGGTCTTTGAGGATCAGCGCAACCGCTTCATTCAGGCGTTCGCCGGCGCATTCACGGTGCCGCGCGTCCCGGAGTTCGGGAGCGGGACGGACCCGCTCGTCCCGGCATCATCGTACGATGCCCGGATTCGGAACGAGAACTTCTACGCCGTCACGACATTCGACATCCGTGATCGCTACATCCTGGACGGGCTCGTGCGGCGGGATGGCTCGTCGTTGTTCGGCAAAAACAATCGCTGGGCGACGTACTATCGCGTTTCCGGCGCCTGGCGCCTCACGCAGGACATCAACCTTCCGGCCATTGACGAGATGCGGCTGCGTGCGTCGTACGGCACGGCCGGTCTCCGCCCCGGGTTCAACTATCAATACGAGATCCTCTCGGCCGTCGGCGGCGGCTTCCGGGCGATCACGCAGGGGAACCCGGACCTCAAGCCCGCACAGTCCGCGGAGCTCGAAGTCGGCACCAACATCGACTTCAAGGGTGGCCGCTACACGCTCGAGTACACCTACGCCCAGAAGAAGACCAGGGACCAGATTCTGCTGGTCGATCTTCCCGCCGTCGCGTGGTTCGCGAACCAGTGGCAGAACGTGGGTTCGCTCCGGTCGCGCACCCATGAGGTGACGTTCGCCGCCCGCGTCATCAATCAACCGGGCACGCAGCTCACCCTGAACATCGTGGGCGATCGGACCCGTCAGATGATCACCGATTGGCCCCTGCCGGAGCGGCTCTACAGCTACGAGCAGATGCCGGCGGCGTTCTTCCTCGGAAAAGGCTCGGATCTGGGCGTGATGTACGGCAACCATTGGATCCGCAACATCAGCGAGCTGTATGATGACCCCGCCAAGGCGGCGCTGAATGGCCCGGGTCAAGCCTGGAGTCCCGACTCGGTGATGGTGAACGAGGACGGTTATGTCGTCCGCAGGAGCGTCTACGGGACGCCGAATGAGCGGGCGATCAAGTATGTCTTCTGCAAGGTGCCGGGACCCGGTGGGACCTGCGCGGTTTCGTCAAACATAGTGAAGATCGGGAACGCCAACCCCGACTTCAACATGAGCTTCGGGCTGAATTTCAACGTCAAGCACCTCTCGGTGAACGCGCTGCTCGACTGGTCCCATGGCGGCCAGCTATACAATGGCACCAGGCAATGGGCGTTCCAGGCCACGCGTGACCGGGTGCAGGATCAGTTCGGTAAGGCGACCAACGCCGCGACCTGCGGTGTCGTGTCCGATCCGATGCCCGCCTGCCCGCAGAAGGCGCTGCCGTACTATGGCGTCGGGTTCTACAACGGCCTCGATCCCAACGACTTCTTCGTCGAGAGTGGGTCGTACGCGAAGCTGAAGGAGTTCGCGGTCCACTATACCTTCTCGGGCAACGCGCTCCGCTCGATCGGTTTGCGGAACCTGGGCGAGCTGCGCGTGGGCCTCGTCGGCCGCAACCTGTTCACGATCACGAAATACTCAGGGCTCGATCCGGAAGTGTCGGGCCTCTACGGCGATCCCTTCCAGGTACGGATGGACTGGTTCCAGTATCCCCAGTTCCGGACCTTGTCGGCCGTCGTCGAAATCACGTACTGAGGAGGCCGACATGAACTCATTTCGAGGAGTATCCATGCTGCGGTGGTCAACGCTGATCGTTGCTGCGGCGGCCATGATTACAGCGAGCTGTAATCTGAACGTCGAAAACCCGAACGATCCGGACAAGATCCGCTCGCTAGGGCAACCGTCGGGCTTGCAGCAGCTGCTGGGCGGCGGGTTCCGGACGTGGGTCGAGACCCGTGAAAACTATTACGTCATGCCACTCAACGCGCAGGCCGATAACTACACCGCGTCGTGGAACAACGCCGCGATGCGGTTCTACAGCTCGGTGGGCTCGGACTGTCCGATCCGCTGCGGCTGGACGAACAGCTCGACGGCCCCCGAGGCGGCGGGTGGTCCCACGGTCGAAGTGTTGTGGTACGGGTATTACAACGTGCTCACGACCGCGAACAACGTGTTGAGCGGCATCGAAAACCTGCACGTCTGTTTCGACGACGACTGTGCGGTCGACTCGACCCTGACCCAACGCAACAAGGCGATCTCGCGGATGCTGCAGGGCATGGCGCTGGCGGGAATCGCCATGATCTATGATCAGGGTTTCGTCGTGGATGAGACCACCGATCTTTCGGCCCCGAAGAATCTGCCGTTCAGCACGCGGCAGGAAGTGCGGGACGCGGCCCTGGCGAAGCTCAGCCAGGCGTACACGGAAGCTGGCGTCGTGGCCTGGACCACGGATCCGGACTGGTCGGGGATCGGGTCGGGATCGGCGTACACCAACGTCCAGATCCAGAAGCTCATCCGGACGATGCAGGCGGAGCTGATTGCCATGTCCCCGCGGAACAGCGCGGAAAATACGGCAGCCGATTGGGCCGCCGTCGCGAACTACGCGTCGCAGGGCATCAGCAGCGGCACGCCGTTCACGTACCAGTATTACATCGATCAGACCACGCGCGAGTGCGGCGTCGCTTGTATCAAGACCTGGGGCAACTCGGTTTCCACCGAGCGCGTGGATACTCGCGTGGCCGCGATTCTGACGACCAACCATCAAGACCCCTGGCCTGTGCCCAATGGCAATCCGTGCCCGACGGTTTCAGCGGACAAACGGGTGGGGGATGGGACGTTCGGACCGGGCGGGAATGACAATTACAACCAGGTTGGGATTACCAACCCGGCGACCGCTAACGCTGGTACCGACTACGCCTGCGCTGGGGTCGCCATATTCCCGCCGGCACGTGGCTCGTACCATCAGAGCAACCTGCAGCACGTGCGTTATCACTGGCTCGCCTATCGCGGCGAAGATCTGGCGGCCGATGACGGCACGGGGCAGGATCCGTTGTACACGACGCAGATGAACGACCTGCTGTGGGCCGAAGGATTGATCCGCAGCGGTGGCAGCGCGGCTACCGCGGCGGCAAAGATCAATAACAGCCGCGTGACACGTGGTGGGCTGACGGCACTGACGGGTGGGGAAGGGACGCCTGCGCTCATCGCCGCGCTGCAATACGAGCAGGAAATCGAGTTCATGGGCCAGGGCGTCACACCGTTCTTCAACCGACGCCGCTCGGGTTACAACGCGCCGGCAGGGGGTGGTCGGCCGGCGTACGTCGATGGCTTGATCACCGGGACGCCGCGGCACATGCCCGTTCCGGCCAAGGAGCTCGACATTCTTACCCGCGCCGTCTACACCTTCGGCGGACCAAGCGGGCCGGATATGTCGAAGTCCGTGAATGGCGGTCAGTCGCAGGAGACTGTGGGTGATCGCTTCCGGGCGTTGCAGAACGCGCGGCCGGGTTATCTGACGCGCTTCCTGCCGACTGAGATGCGGTTCTAGTAGAGACGATGTAAGCTGAAAGAGGGGGCGGGAGCGATCCCGCCCCTTCCTTATTTAGGAGCGTGAACCGTGATCTCCCGCTGCCCCGGCGCGAGTGGGAATGTCTGGACGCTGCCTCCGGGCCAACGGACCCACAGCTCAGTCGGTTCGCGCGCGCGCCCCAGGACCTGCACGGCACCATTCTCCGACCAGTAACCCGAGCCCGCCTGAATTTCCCGCACTGGACTTGCCGCTTCGCCCCCCCAGTACCGCAGCCGCATCTGTGTGCCGATTCCCGTTGGATTGCCCGCCGGCCCGATGACGCGGACGCGGAGACCGGGAGTCGCCCCGCGGTTCTTGAACAGACGCGTCGGCGCGCCGTTTTCGCTGACCACGAGGTCCAGCCGCCCATCGCCGTCGAAGTCCGCGTAGGCCGCGCCGCGCTGTTCGCCATAAACCAGTAGGCCTGACCGCTGGCCGGGCATGGCCTCGAACCCGCCGGTGCCGTCGCCCAGCAGCAGCAGGCTGCGGCCCGCGTCGTAGCGTGGCGTGGCGATGTCGGTGGCGAAGAAGTTCTGGCTCAGGAACACGTCCTCTTTCCCGTCGCCGTTGAAGTCGGCGACGCCGGCGTAGAACGCGGGCGCCAGTTGCGCTTCTGCCGGGAGGGAGTGCGCCTCGAACCGATCGCCGCGATTCAGGAACACGATGTGATCGAGCGTCGTCGCGCCCAACCGAACCGCCCTGTTGGCGGCGGGGCCGAGCACCTGATCGATATTCGCGTCGGCGTACGTGCTGAATGTCGGGATCCGTTGTGTCAGTCCGGGAAGCGCCAAGACGAGTCGATCGAAGGACTCGAGCGGCGCGGACGCGCCGATGCGCGGATCCCTCTGTGCCAACAGCGCGTCCGGCCGGCCGCGGCCGCTGAAGTAACCCGTGTACAGAAGCAAGGGGTCGGAGGCGCTCGCGTGGTACTCGAGATTGCGACCCCAACTCGTCGCGACGATGTCGAGCCGGCCGTCGCCGTCGAGGTCGCCCGTGGCGAGCCCGTTCCAGCGGCTGTTCACATCGGAGAGGCCTGGGTACTCCATTGCCCGAAATCGGCCGTGATCGTTCAGGAAGATGTGAATCGCGCCCCACTCGAGGGTGACGATCAGGTCCTGGTCACCGTCTCCATCGATGTCGGAAAACACCGCGGCCGAAACCATCCCGAGCTCGTAGAACAGCCGATCGTTCGCCGAGTCGAGCACGAGACGTCCGTCGCGGTTGTGGTACAAATGCGAGGAGGGCGACAGCGGGTACAGGCCCGGGTAGATCCTCGCGCCGACGAACAAATCGAGCGTGCCGTCGCCGTCGTAGTCCGCGAGTGCGAGCGGTCCCACGCTGGCGGTGTCGCCGCCGAGCAGCGGCGTCATCGCGCCGGTGCGCGGCGAGTACGCGACGACTCTCGCGGGTGTGGCGGCTTCGTATGCCGCGACGCCGGCGAGCGCGAGCGATCCCCCGTGTCCGTCTCGCCAGCCGAGAATCGTGGTGAGATCGCCGGGCGCTGGCGGTGGGCGCACGGCCGACGGCTGCAGCCGCGTTCCGGTGTTGTGGAAGAACGCAATCGAGCCGGTGCGTCCCGCCCCGACGATCAGATCCTCCTTGCCGTCGCCGTCGAGATCGACCCAGGCGACACCGGGACCGAGCTGGCTGAAGGAGTTGGGCAGCAAGGGCTGGCGCTGATAGTCGTCGAAGTAGGGCTCGACGTGGGTATGGCCGCCGAGCTGGGCGGTGATGTCTTCGAAGAGCGTCTGGGGCGCGTGCAGCGTGGGGCGTGCGGCGTCTATTGGGCCAGACTCCGCGATCTCGTATTCGCGATTGGGCGTCGCACTGTCGATCACGCTGCGCCGGCCATCGCGCCAGTCAACTTCGATTCGCACGTGCGCCGCCGCCCCGGTCGCGAATGTGAGACTCGCATCCGAGCTCGACAGATACAGGCCGCCGGCCATCATCTCACGCTCTTGCAACGGCACGGGGCCACCCAACACGCGCACTCGGCTCCCGGTGCCCGCGGTATTGGGCGCCGCGCCGCGCAGTCGCACCGCCACGCGCGGTGCCGTGGCATCATTGCGCAGCACGGCGGCGGGGCTGTCGAGCCGGTTGATCACCACGTCGAGATCGCCGTCGCCGTCGAGATCGGCGAGCGCCATCCCGTGCGAGATGTCGTCGCCGAGATCGAAGCGCCATTTCTTGCTGACATCCTCGAACGTCAAGTCGCCGCGATTGCGGAAGGCGACATTGGGCAGCTTGAGCGAGGGGTAGTCGAACAGCATGCGGCGCCAGTCCACCCCCTTAACGGCTCCCCCGAAATAGCCGCTGAGCGCATTCCGCAGCCGGTATTGCGTGTCCCCGTCCATGACATCGGATACGTGGCCCGTGCCGATGAGAATGTCTTCCCAGCCGTCGAGGTCCACGTCGAGAAAGACGGTCGACCAGGACCAGCCGGAGCCGCTCACGCCGGCAAAGCGCGCGACTTCGGCAAACGTGCCGTCGCCGCGATTCAGCTGCAGCGTGTTGCGCTGCATCTGCGGCCGGTCGTCGCCGATGCCGGGCCGTTTGGCGACGGCGGTGTGGGTCGGGATCTGCGTCTTGAGGCGGCGCGTGTCTTTGCTCAGCATGTCGACTTCGAACAGATCGGGGTATCCGTCCCCGTTCACGTCGCCCACGGCCACCGCCATCCCCGAGTTGCTGGTGGCGCGCAGCGCATACCAGGGAATCAGGCGGAAGTGGCCGTGCCCGTCATTGATCCAGCACTGATCGGGATCCTCGAAGTCATTCGCGACGTACAGGTCGGGCGCGCCGTCGCCGTTGAGATCCGCGAACACCGCCGCGAGCCCAAAATCTTCCCGCTCCTCGGACAGCGGTTTCCCGCTCTCGTCAACGAAGCGGGGATTGTGCGCCATCGGCTCCCGCACGAAGTGCCCCGTGCCGTCATTCAGATAGAAGAAGTCCGGATCGGCGCGCTGGACGAGGCTGAAACCGCCCAGGTCCGCGCGGTTGACCACCTTATAGTCCGTGCGGTAGGGCTCCCGCACCTCGTAGCGGTTCGGCCCGAGCTTGCGCGTGATCCGATCGAAGCCCCGCTCCGTTGGGGGAATCCGGTCGATCGTCGTATAGGCCTTGTTGTTCGCCACGTAGAGGTCGAGATCGCCGTCTCCGTCCACATCCGCGACAGCGATCGACATGCTTCCCGCCGTGGACGTCAGGCCGGCGGTCTGCTCGGAGAAGTGGCCCTTACCGTCGTTCAGAAAGAGTGCGTTCGGCCCGCCGAGCGAGACGAGCAGCAGGTCCTGATCGCCGTCGCCGTCGACGTCGGCAAAGGCGCATCCGGTCGCATGGCGGCCCCCCCCCGTCCCCCCGGCCGCGACGCCTGCCTGCTGTGTGATGTCCTCGAATCGCCAGTCGCCCAGATTGCGATACAGCGCGCTCGGTCCCTCGGTGCGAGCCAGAAACACGTCGGGGCGGCCATCGCCGTCCACGTCCGCCAGACATACGCCGGCGCCCTGGGCGAGCTGGCGATTGTGGACCAGCAGCGAGTCACTGACCGTGTTGCTGAACGAGATGCCGGTCCGCGAAGGAGCGAGCGACGTGAACCCCGGTGTGAGTTTTCCGCGCGGCACATCGAGCTCGCGCCACCGGTAACCAGCAGCATCGTGCCACGCTGATGTGACCGTGGCTGTTTCGCGGCTACAGGCAACAAGCAACAACAGGAAAGGCAGGAACCTCAACTCTCCACGAGCCCCCACACGAGCGCCGCCGTTCGTTCGGAGGCGCCGCGTCCCTCCGCGACCACTTGCTTCGCCGCTTTGCCGGCGGTCGTGCGCGCCGCCGGATCGTGATGCCACACGAGCCACTGCGAGTGCAGGGGATGGCGCGCGTCGGCCGGCAGTGCGACCGCTCCGCCCTGGTCGAGTAACAGCGCCGCATCGCGACTCATTCGCCAATGCGGGCCGAACACGATCGGTACCCCGAACACCGCCGGCTCGAGCACCGAGTGCAGGCCCGCGCGGTGGAAGCCGCCGCCGACGAACGCCGTGTCGCCGAGCGAGTAGAGATCGGCGAGAATGCCGACGCGATCGACGACGATCACCGGGCCCGGCTTCGCATGTTCGAGCTGCGACAACCGGACGGGCCGGGGCAGCTTCAGGTGGCGGAGGCGCTCGGCGATCGCTGCCAGGTGATCGGGATTCGGTTCGTGGGGAGCGAGCAACAGCCGCGCGGTCGGGAGCTGATGCAGCAGGTCCGCGAACGCGGGTAAGAGTACCGCTTCATCCGATGGCCACGTCGATCCCGCGACAATGGTGAACGCATCGGGCGCGGTCGACGCCAGTCGCGCGAGCGGCTCGCGCGTGCGGTCCAGGCGCGCGGCGCGCTCGGCCACGCTGTCGTAGCGCGTGTCGCCGGTGACGGCGATGACGTCGGAGCGCGCGCCCAGGATCTCGAGACGCTCGCCGTCTTCTTCGCTGATCGTGCCGACCCGGTCCAGCGCGCGATACGCCGGCGCGGACCACTGCCGTGCCGGCCAGCGCAATCGCGAGCTGTTCGGCGCCACCGTGGCGGAAATCAACCCCAGCTTGACGCCGCGCCGCGCGGCGGCGAGCGTCAGCTCGGGCCAGACGTCGAGCTTGCTGAAGACGAGCGCGGTCGGTTGCAGCGCGTCCAAGACCTTCGACACTTCCGACGGCCGGTCGAGCGGCAGATAGTCGGCGATGTCGACCGGCAGGTTTTTCGCGAGTCGCTCGGCCGACGGCGAAAAGAACGTGAACGCCAGCTGCCAGTCGGGATGCTCGGCGCGCAGCGTTTCGAGCACCGGCTTTGCCTGTAGCCCTTCGCCTACCGACGGCGCGTGCATCCAGATCAGCGGCCGCTTCGTGTCGCGTTGCGCCGCTGCCCACGTCGCAAGACGGGCGGCCAATCCGCGCCGCCCGTCCAGCCCTCGCGCCACTTTCTTGTCGAAGCGTGCGACCAGCGGCGCCGCGCGCGTGGCGACGCTTACGCTCAGCCGATACAGGAACGAGGGCTTGCTCATTTCGATGCGCCCGTGCGCACGGCGTAAATCGAATCCAACAAATGCCGCATCGGGTCGGGCGTGTAGGGCGCTCCCTGGAGCAAACCGCCTTCTATATAGAAGGAAGGAGTCGCGCGGGCGCCGGACCGGTTTGCCCGCTGGGCATCGAGCTCGATTTCCTTGCGTACCGTCCCATCGTCGAGGCAGGCGAGCAACTTCGTCCGGTCGACGCCGGCGCGCTGGGCGATTTTCACGAGCGTGGTGCGGGGCTGCGCGAGCTTGGCCCACTCGTCCTGATGCTGGTAGAGCGCATCGTGCGCCGGCCAGAAGCGTGCTTGTCGCGCGGCGCACATCGCCACTTCGGCCGCGGCGACGGCGTTGGGATGGATGCTCGTCAGCGGCAGATTGATGAAGACCCAGCGGACCTTGCCGGTCTGGACGAATTCGCGATCGATGGTGGGAAGCACCGTCACCGTGAACATGCGGCACGCCGGGCACTGGAAGTCCGCCATCTCGTAGACGGTGACCGGTGCGTTCGACGCGCCCTTGGAGCGGGCCGCGAGCGGGTCGTCGTTCTGCGCGCTCCCGCTGCTGACGATCAACGCCGCGGCGAGGAGCACGGAACGAGAGCGAATGCTGGTCAGGGGCCCGACTTGGTCCAGATGGCGATGACTCCGCATTGGGAGTCCGCCTTGAGAAACTCGGCCGGCGCTTCGTTGGGACTGCGGTAAATTTCCACGGCGACGATTCCCACGACCGGAAGATGCGGCGTCGATGATATCGAGGCCGGCGCGCCGTCGATGACCCAATCGGCGTTGCAGACGCCATGCGCCGTCCGCGTCATTTGCGCGTTGCACACACCGGAGCGGCAGTTCAAACGCACCCCTGGGACGGCTCGCAGTACGTCCGCCATGGTAGCCGCGTGACTTGCCTCGATCTGTTGAGCCGTGATGAAGATGCCGCGACCGGCGCGGCGCCGTTCCTCGAACTCCTGCATGCGCCGCTGGAAATAGCCGAGTTGCCCCTCGACCACGATGGGTTCGAGGTCGACTCCGAGGGGTTCCAGCTCGAACACGTAGTCGACGGTCTCGCCATCGGAGAGACGGAGCACCCACGACGTCACGCCGTAGCCGATGGCGCGAACTTCGAGGATATAGGTGCCGGCGCTGAGCCTGGTTTGGCTGAAGCGGCCGGCGCTATCGGTGGCGGTGCGGAGGCGTGTCCCGATCAGGTTAACGTTTGCCCCGCTCACGGGGGCCCGTGACTGCTGATCCACGACTTGTCCGGCGATCCCGCCGTGCGTGGGGGCGGGGAGGGCGGGGGGGCCGTGCGCCTGCGCCTGGGCTTGCACCGCCACCCCCGGGGAGACGGTAATCCCGAGGGCCAGGGCCGCTACCGGAGTGAGGATGTGGGTGATGTATGTCATGGACTCGCGCCGTGAGCGACCGATAATAGATGATAGGGCACCTCTGGCGGGATGCAACCCGGAGCCTGGGGGTTGACGGGTTTCGCAAGAAACCGTATAACCCGGGGGAGACCCTAGGCTGGGTCCTGGGCCTTCAGGCCGTCACCTGATTCCCGAGCGGTATGACCGTCACGCTCATCAGAATGCTGCGCCGCGCATTTGCCGAGCGGATTCGCTGTATCGAGTCCGCCCGTCCTGTCTTTTCCCACCACCCAGTTCCCAGTTCACGAGAGGATGTCCCTATGCTCCACAATCGTCGTGGCTTGCTCTTCGCCGGAGTCGCGGCGCTGGCGCTGCTAGTCGCCGGCGCGAAGTCCGCTCAGGCGCAAGATGCCGTGGTCCGTGGCACGATCACTTCCGATCGCGGGGAGCCGATCGCCGGCGCGAACGTCGTCATCGACGAGCTGCGTCTCGGCGTCGTCAGCAATGCGACGGGACAGTACTCGCTGTCGGTTCCGGGCGCGCGCGTGCGCGGCCAGGCGGTCGTGGTGCGCGTGCGCGCGATCGGTTTCAAGCCCAACAGCAAGGCGGTCACCCTGACGGCCGGCGAGCAGGTCGTAGACCTTGCGCTCGGGTACGACGTCAACCTCCTCGAGGCGATCGTCGTCACCGGTACGCAGGAAGCGACCGAAGCGGTGAAGGTGCCGTTCACAGTGAACCGCGTCGACGCCTCGCAGCTCCCCGTGGCCGGGTCGAATCCGCTGACGGCGCTGCAGGGCAAGGTGCCGGGCGCCAACATCGTGTCGGCCAGCGGCCGTCCCGGTTCGCAACCGGCGGTGCTGCTGCGCGGTCCCACGTCGATCAACGCGTCGGGCCGCGGCCAGGACCCGCTGTACATCGTTGACGGCGTCATCATCAACGGCAACCTGTCCGACCTGAATCCCAGCGACATCGAGAACGTGGAAGTGGTGAAGGGCGCCGCCGGCGCATCGCTGTATGGGGCACGTGCCGGGAACGGCGTCATCAACATCACGACCAAGTCGGCGCGGCGCAGCATGGAGGGCGTGAAGTTCGACATCCGCAGCGAAGCCGGCGTGAGCGACATCGAGCGCGACTTCGGCCTGGCGCAGTTCCATGCGCTCGCGACTGATGAGACGGGCAACATGTTCTGCGAAGCCGTGACCGGCCAGCCGTTCTGCGCGCGCACGTTTGACTACGCCGCCGAACAGTTCCGCGTCAACAACAGCCCGACCGATTTCGCGCTGAACCCCAAGGGGTTCCCGGTCGATCCCGGCTCGACGATTTCCGGCGCGCCGCTGCGGCAGCGGTTCCAGATCCAGGCGTGGCCCGGGACGTCGTACAACGCGGTGAACCAGCTCGTGACGCCGAAGCCATTCATGGAGAATACGGTCGACATGAGCGGCCGGTTCGGGACGTCGACGCGGTTCTATGCGAGCGCGTCCAACCGGCGTGAGGAAGGCGCAATTCGCTACCTCAACGGCTTCACGCGCAATGCATTCCGCATCAACGTCGATCAGGGAATTGGTACAGACTGGAACTTCGGGTTCCGCACGTCGTACACGCGCAGCACGCAGGACGGGCTGAACCAGGAGGAAGGCGGCCAGGCATTCTTCCGCCTCACCCGCGTCCCCGCGATCGTCAATATCCTTGAGCGCGATACATTGGGCCGGCTGTACATCCGGCCGAACCTGCAGGGCGGCGGCTCGCAGAACGAGAATCCGCTCTCGACGTTGTACCAGACGTTCCGTGAAGACGTGACGAACCGGTTCATCGGCAGCGTCACCGCGTCCTACAATCCCGTGAACTGGTTCACGATGGACGCGAACTTCAGCTACGACCTGCGCCGCTCCACCGCCGCGCAGATCAACGACAAGGGCTTCCGCACGACAACGGCCAGCACCGCCAACCTCGGGTCGATCTTCCGGTCGGCGACGGGACGCGAGGCGTTCAACGGCAGCGTCAACACGACCTTGAAGCACGACTTCGGCGCGGACTTCAAAACCAAATACCAGTTCCGCTACCTGTTCGAGCAGCGTGATTTCAACACGCAGAGCGGATCGGGCAGCCAGTTGTCGGTGCAGGGCGTCACCGCGCTGAACAACACGCTGCAGAGCACGCGCGCGACGTCATCGGACGAGCAGCGCATTCGCGAGATCGGAATGCTTGCCGGCACGAACCTCGAGTACAAGGGCCGGTACATTCTCGACGCGCTGGTGCGGCGCGACGGCAGCTCGCTGTTCGGACCCGCGAGCCGCTGGGCGACGTTCGGCCGCGTGTCTGGTGCCTGGCGTGTCGCGCAGGAGCCGTGGTGGTCCATCCCCCAGGTCACGGAGCTGAAGCTGCACGGCTCCTACGGGACCGCGGGCGGGTCGCCGCGCTTCGACGCGCAGTACGAGACTTTCTCGGTGCTCGCGGGCGGCCTCCTGTCGCTCGTGACGCTCGGCAACCGGAACCTGAAGCCCGAGCTGCACCGCGAGGTCGAATTCGGTGGCGACCTCGAACTGTGGAATCGCTACGCGCTCAACGTCACCTACGCGCACGCCAACATCGATCGGCAGATTCTGCCGGTGCCCGTATCGACGTCAACGGGATTCCAGCGTCAATGGATCAACGCCGGCACCCTGACGAACAAGACGCTGGAGTTGTCGCTCAACGTTCCGCTGGTGCAGCGGCGCGACTTCCAGTGGTCGACGCGCGTAATCTACGACCGCAACCGGTCGGTGGTCACAGCGCTGGACGTCCCGCCGTTCTTCTTCGGCGCGGATCTGCAGGGCACGGGCTCGATCTTCCAGGCGAAGGTGGGTGAGCGGCTGGGCACATTCTACGGCCACCGCTTCATCACCAACTGCTCGGAATTGCCGGCGCCCTTCAACGGCGATTGCGGCGGGACGACCAGCTCGTTCCAGCGCAACGACGAAGGCTTCCTGGTGTGGGTCGGTGCGGGCCATAACCCGGGGCAGGGGATCACGAACAACTTGTGGGAGTCGTCGATCTCGAACGCCGCGCGGGATCCCAACGTCACGCCCTGGGGCATCCCCGTCATCAACTGGGGCATGCCGATCCTGCTGCGGAACTCGGCGGGTCAGGCGCTGAACGTGGCGCTGGGGAATGCGCTGCCCGACTTCCGCTTCGCGGTCACGCAGGACGTGCGCTTCAAGAGGTTCAACTTCTACGCGCTGGTGGATGCGTCCATCGGCCAGAAGATCTGGAACCAGGGCTTCCACTGGGCGCACCTGGACTTCCTGTCGCATGACGTCGATCAGGTCGGCAAGTCGGTCGAGAACGCCAAGCCGATCGGGTATTACTGGCGCACATCCCCGGTCGACGGCTTCACCGGGCTCGGCGGCTTCTACGATCAGCTCGCTCCCAATAGCGAGACGGTGGAAGATGCCAGCTACGCGAAGCTGCGGGAGCTGCTGTTCTCGTACCACATCGGCCCCATCGCGCGGACCGGCGATTGGGACATCAGCCTCGTGGGCCGCAACCTGTTTACGATCACCGGGTATCGCGGCTTCGATCCCGAGGTTGGGCTGTCGGGTGGTACGCAGCTGAACGGCGCAGGTTCGTCGGCCATCAACGCGGTGGACGCGTTCACGTTCCCGAACCTCCGCACATTCACGATCGGATTGAGCTCGACGTTCTAAAGCTTGTCCCCCCCGCCGTAGCCGTCGTACGGACACGGCGGGGGGGACCCGTCCCTTTTTTCTGTGGAGGAGTCAACGATGTCCAAGCTTCGTTATATCGCCGCCGGCGTACTCGCCCTCAGCTTCATGGCGTGCAAGGATACGCTGCTCGTTAACGATCTGACCGACCCAGATCGTGACCGCGCGCTGGGCCGGCCCGCCGATGTGGAGGCGTTCATCGGATCGACGTACGCGCAGATCCAGAACGCAACGCTGGGCGGATCGAACGACGACCTCCAGACCCAGCTGCAAGTCATGGGGATGGAGAACACGTCGGCCCTCGCCAACTTCGCGATGGGGCCGCGCGGCGCCATTCCGCGCACGCAGATCGAGAATACGCGCAACAGCACCGGTGATGCGGGCAACTTCCGTGACTTCACCGTGCTGCACCGCGCGGCGCGGATGGCGGTGATCGGCATCGCCCGGCTCAAAGTCCTCACGCTCGGGTCAACGCAACAGGATGCGCGCGCCCGGTCGTTCGCCCGCTTCGTTCAGGGCGTGGCGTTCGGGAACCTCGCGCTTGCCTATGACTCCGCGGCGATCGTGAGCGAAGACGACGATCCGCAATCGATCGTGTCGCTGTCCAGCTACCAGGCCGTGATGGCGGCCGCCCTCGTGGAGCTCGACTCCGCGATGACCATCGCGCGGGCGTCGCCGAGTGCCTTCCCGCTGCCCACGGGCTGGATCAACGGGAACGCGCTCGACACGACCGGATTCTTCCGGCTCATCCGGTCGTACAAGGCGCGGTTCCGTGCGAGCGTCGCTCGCGCGCCGGCCGAGCGGGCCGCGGCCGACTGGGCCAGCATCATCGCCGATGCGAATGCCGGGATAACGGCCGACTTCAACATCGCGATGAACCCGGCCGCAGGGTGGGACGTCGTCTGGCCCATCCAGTCATTTGCGACGGGTCCCGCGAACTGGCACCAGATGTCCCAGTTCTGGATGGGGATGGCGGACAGCTCCGGCGGCTACGATGCGTGGCTCGCCCTGCCGAATGCCCAGCGCGCCCCCTTCCTCGTCGTGACCGCCGATAAGCGCTTCCCGCAGGGCACGACACGCGCCGCGCAGATCGCCGATACACTGCGGCCGAACTATCGGACGTTCACCGGCTTCCCCTACGTCCGGAACCGGCAGGCGGGCGAAGATCAGCCGGGGCAGCCGCTGCAGATCTCGATGTTGGACTTCTACCGCTCGCGCGCCTTCTTCGCCGCCGGCCGGATCGGCAACTACCCGATCATGACCCGGGCGGAGATCCGCCTCCTCGCCGCGGAAGGTTACATCCGGACCGGCAATATCGCGGCGGCCGTCGTACGCATCGACAGCTCCCGTGTCACCAATGGGGGGCTGCCGAGCCTCGTGACCGCGGGCATCGCGGACACGCTCACCGCCCTTCCGGGCGGCGTGTCCTGCGTGCCGCGCGTGCCCGATGCGGTCGCGGGCGCGGGTGCCTACAAAGCATCCAAGTGCGGGAATCTCTGGGACGCGATGAAGTGGGAATACCGGATGGAGACGATGTACACCGGATATGGGATGTGGTATTTCGCCGGCCGTGGCTGGGGCGATCTGCCGCAAGGTACGGCGCTCTACTGGCCGGTGCCTTACCAGGAAATGGACACGCGGCGGCAGGCGTTTTATTCGGCGGGCGGCGTCGGCGGCACGGGCAGCGCCCCCAACGGGAACTACGGCCTGTTCGCGGGCGGCGCGTATTGAGTATGCGGGCTCCCCGGACTGCTCTGCGCCGGCGGCTCGCCGTGGCGATCGGTTTCCTGCCGATCGTGGCAGGGTGCTACACGTATACTCCGATCGCCACGCTGCAGCCCGCGCCCGGTACCAACCTGTCCCTCGTGCTGAGCGACGAGGGCCGCATGCAATCGATGCGGCAGGTTGGTCCGTACGCGATGCGGGTCGAGGGAGAGCTGCTCCAGGCGACGTCCGATGATCTCGTGCTCGCGGTGTCCGACGTCGTGGATATTCGCGGCACGCGCAGCAAATGGACGGGCGAGTCGGTGTCGCTACCCCGCAGCTATGTGATGATGACGTACCAAAAGCAGTTCTCGCGTTCCAGGACGGTGCTCCTCGCGACGGCAGTCGCCGGGGGCATCGTCGCGATCATTGCTGGGCGCAACCTGCTGGGCATCGGCGGGAGCGGCGATACCGGCGTTACTCCACCCGACCCGAACGGCCAATGAATCCGATCAAACCTTCTCGTGTGAGTGTTGCGATGACTCGACTTCAGTTCTCCCTGTGCTGCGTGCTCGCGGTGGCGGCCGGCTGTAAAAAGGACGCCACGTTTTCCGAGGTGGAGCCGCCGCAAGCCGCTATCCACTGGATCCATGCGGTCCCGGACAGCGGCGAAATGGACATGCGGCCCGTGGACATCATTTCGAACGCCGGGCTGTTCGACGCCGTGTTCCGCGGCTCGAACATGTTTTATCAGGGCCTCGACGCCGGGACGCGCCAGATCCGCGTCTTCATGAGCAGCAGCAACCCGGCGATCACGGGCGTGCCGATCCTCGACACGACCGCGACGTTCGCCTCGCCCAACGCCTATACGGTGATTCACACCGGCTTCGCGCGCACCGGCTCCACGCCGGGGCGAGTGCTCTGGATCGTGCCCGATGCGTCGACCGACCCGGGAGCCGGCAACGTCGGCATTCGGATCCTACATGCGGGCGTTGGCTTGGCGAACGTCGACGTGAACATCACCCGTCACGCGACCGATACGCTGCCCGACGCCCCGGCCGTCGCCAACCTCGCGTACAAGGGCATCGGGACCTACGTCGCGATGCTGCACGACAGCGTGGCGGCCGATTCGCTCCGCGTCGTCGTGACCGCGGTAGGCACCAAGACCCCGGTGCTGTTCTCGATCAAGCTGCCCCGCGGCATCGCGGGGACGCCGACCAGCAACCCGATCGCCGGTGCCAGTGTGACCGGCTCGGTGATGACCGCGGTGATCGTTCCGGCGTCGGTTGTGGGCAGCACGGCACCGCAGGGCGGGGCGTTCGCCGCGCCGAGCGCGGTGTTCCTCGTCGATCGGCGACCGCCGAATACGATCCCGGCTCCGTAATTCGGTGACCTGAAACAACACGCGCCGCCGTTCCTTCACGGGACGGCGGCGTTTTTTCCTTAGAGAATCGGCCGCCAGCGGGGCAGACGGTCGGACCAGAAGCCGCTCGTGATCCTGATCTTGCGCGTCCCGTCGGCATTCATGACCCAGATGTCGCCGTCCTGCTCGTAGGCGATCCGCGTGCCGTCGGGCGACCAGCTCGGGGCCCCGGCCGGCGTGCTGGGATCGGTGAGGCGCACGGGATTCGATCCGTCGGCGCTCATGACCCAGACGGCGTAGTCGGTCTGGCGGTCCGATTGGAAGGCGATCTTCGTGCCGTCGGGCGACCAGGCGGGCGCCAGGTCCGATCCAGTGTTGGTGGTGAGATTGATCTGCCCGGAGCCGTTCGCGTTCATCACGTAGATCTCGTTGTTCCCATCGCGATTGGTCGCGAACGCGATCCTGGTCCCGTCCGGCGACCAGGCCGGCTGCGCGTCCTCGGCCGCATCATGGGTGAGGCGCACCACGTTGAAGCCGTTCGGGTCCATGATGTAGATCTGGGGGTTGGTGTCGCGGGTCGATCCGAAGGCGATCTTCGTGCCATCGGGCGACCAAGCGGGATGAAAGTTACTCGTGGTGTCTTTGACGTGACCGGTGAGGCTGTCCCTGGCGGTGTCGGCGAAGGTCAGCTGGCCGACGTTGCTTCCGTCGGAATTCATCACGTAGATCTGAAACCGCGGCGTGTAGCTCGTATCGGGGATGCGATCGGACTGGAACACGATCTTGAACGTATCGCGCGACCAGTTGCCCCAGTCATCGAAGGCGTAGCTGGTGGTCAAGAGTTGCAGGTCATGCCCGTTGACGTCCATCGCATAGATGTCCACGAGGCCGTTTCCCAGGCGGGTGAAAATGATGCGCCCTGGTCCCGGGTCCGGCCCAGGCTGGGTCGAGCGGCAGGCGGCGAGGAAGAGCAGCAAACACGAAAAACCGACGCGCGTATGTAAGGAAACCATGGGCAGAAGGTAGAATCCCGCCGAACGGTCCGGCAAGGGCGTAGGGCTTCCCTTGCGGGCCTTCGCCCCGGCCCTCACTATAAGGGAAGGCGTGTTGCATCCCTCAACGAGGAGGCGGCATGGATCAAGTTTCCGTTCGCTGCGTTCTTCACCTCCAGCGCAGCATCATCATACCCGGTCGATGTAGTCGGTAGGCCGACGCCCCGCGCGTAACGCGCGACTCTTCCGGCCACCCGGCGTCACCGCCGGCGTCTCGACGTTCGCGAATTCTTCCGCACCACATGAACCTCTGAGAGAGGGGAAGCGGAATATGCGATTTGCTATCGGGAGGGGAAACATCAGCGCCGTCCTGGCGCTGGGAGCGCTGTGGCTCGCGCCGCCGCTGGTGGCGCAACAGCAGTCCGCCACGGTGCAGGGCACGATTACCGACGCCGCGTCGGGTGCGCCAATTTCCGATGCTCGGGTCACCATCACCGGCACGATACTCCAAAGCACGACGAACGTGCTAGGCAACTATCGGATCGCCGGGATCGTTCCAGGCAATCTCACCCTGCAGATTCGGCGTATCGGCTACAAGACGTTGTCGACGCCGCTGACACTCGCCGAAGGCCAGGAGTTCACCGGCAATTACGGGCTAACGGCCTCCGTCGTGCAGCTGGAAGAAATCGTCGTCACCGGCACGGCGGGTCGACAGGAGCGCAAGGCGCAAGCGGCGACCGTTGCTGATGTGGACGTCGCGAGCCTTCGTCAGGTGGCGCCCACGCAGACCGTGGCCAACGTGCTGCAGTCGCGCGTGCCGGGTGTCTCGGTAACATCCGCGTCCGGCTCGTCAGGAGCATCGAGTCAAATCCGGGTACGTGGCGCATCCTCGATCTCGTTGAGCAACGAGCCACTGGTCTATATCGACGGAATCCGCGTCAACTCGCAGGGCGCGCCGCAATTCTTCACGGGCGGGCAGTCCTATGAGCGCCTGAACGACCTCGAGCCCGGGGATATCGAGTCGGTGGAGCTGGTGAAGGGCCCTGCAGCGGCGACGCTGTACGGCGCCGATGCGTCGCCCGGCGTGATCCAGATCATCACGAAGCGCGGCCGGCCCGGGGCGGGAAAATTCACGCAGAGTCTGACGTTCGACTACAACTCGATCGACAAGAATTTCACTCCGCGGACGAATTACGGCCGGTGCACCGCTGCGCAGGTCGCCAACGCGAACAATCTCCTGTGTTCCGGCCAGCCGGTCGGCACGCTGGTGAGCGACAATCCGCTGCTGCGCCAGAACGCCTTCCGCACGGGGCAGATGACCGGCGTCAACTGGAGTGGCCGGGGGGGCGGTCAGAACTACGGCTACTATACGTCACTGAACCGTGAGAGTGAAGACGGCGTACTGCCGAACAACGCGTTTAATCGCTCGAGCGGGCGGGTCAACTTCAACTGGGTGCCGTCGCAGAACCTGACGCTCGATGCCAGCGTCGGCATTACGGTGGCGCTCGCCGACTTGCCCGACAACGACAACAACATCTTCGGCTGGCTCGGGAACTCGCATCTCGGCTCGCCCCTCACCCGCACGGTGGACAGCACGGGCCAGAATGGCTGGTTCGGAAATCAGCGCGACGTGGCGGCGATGAAGGCGATCAACAACTCCCGCCAGAGCCATCGCAGTATCGCCAGCATCACGGCGAACTACGCACCGCGGCCGAATTTCACCCATCGCCTGACCGCGGGACTCGACTGGGTTCGGGAGGAGGACCGACGTTTCCTGCCAAAGAACTCACGCAACTCCTATCCGATCAACACGGGGTCTATTTCAGAGGATCGGCGCGGGGTCGAGCGGCACACGATCGACTATCTCGGCAATTTTCAGCACGGGCTGTCGCCGACCCTCGTCTCCAACCTCTCGTTCGGTTTCCAGCTGGTCGAGACGCGCGAAGAACAGGTGTTCGCCACCGGCGAAGGATTGACGGTCAACTCGAACGACGTCGTCAGCGCCGCCTCGCTGCGTTCCGGCGGCCAGGATTGGACGATGCAGCGCTCGGTCGGCTTCATCGGACAGTGGCAAGTGGGATTGAACGACCGGCTGTTCGGCCAGGTCGGACTACGGTACGACAACTCGTCGTCGTTTGGCGCCCAGGCGAAGTGGGTGTTCCTGCCCAAGGTCGGCATCTCGTGGGTTGCGAGCCAGGAGCCGTTCTGGAAAGTCGGCCTCGTGAACACGCTGCGGGTGCGCGCGGCGTGGGGCTCGACCGGCCGGATTCCGACGGCGGGCGCATCGCTCACGACGCTCCAGTCGGTGCCTTACTACGATGGCAGCATCGTTTCGCCGGGCGCGATCCCATTGAATCCGGGCAACGCCGGGCTGCGCTTCGAGCGGGGCGAGGAGTTCGAGGCCGGCCTCGACGCGGGGTTCATGCATGACCTGATCGGCGTCGAGCTGACGTACTTCAACAAGGTCAGTCGCGACCTGCTGCTGCAAAAGCCGCTGCCGCCGTCGAGCGGGTTCATTCAGCCGCCCTGGGTGAACATCGGGTCACTGCTTAACCGCGGCTTCGAGCTGGCGGTGCGTGCGGTGCCGGTGAACAAGCCGTCGCTCTCCTGGGACGTGCGGCTCGGCGCCAACACGCTGCATAACGAGGTTACCAACATGGGTGCGATTGCGCCCTTTGGAACCTTGAACCGGGTGGAGAAGGGATATCAGCTGGGCGCGTGGTGGACACGCAAGATCCTCAGCGTCGACACCACGACCGGCGTCGTGCGCGTCAGCGAAACCCCAACCTTTGCGGGCAACGTGCTCCCCACGTTCGAGGGCAACGTGTCGACCAACGTGACCGTGAAGCGGAACCTGCGGTTTTACGGACTGATCGACACCAAGCGCGGTCACAAGGTGCGGAACTTCACCGACTTCTTCCGCGAGACACAGCTGGTGCGGAGCAACGCACGCCTCGATACGACGGTGCTCAGCAAGACCGAGCGGCTGCGTCGCTACGGGAATCCCAATGTGGGTCAGCCGGCGTTTCTGACGCCGCTCGATTCCGCCAAGACGGTCAACGACGTGCAGGAAGCCTACATGCAGGACGGTACGTTCATCCGCCTGCGCGAGCTGTCGGTTAGCTACACCGTTCCCGCGCAGTGGGCGCGCGCTTTCCGGGCGACGACGGCGACGGTGACGCTCGCCGGCCAGAACCTGGCGCTCTGGACGAAATATCAGGGCTACGATCCCGAAGTCGTATCCAATGCGGTCGCGCTGTACAACCGCGATGACTTCTTTACGCAGCCGCCCGTCCGGCGGTATGTCCTTCGCGTCAACCTGACGTTCTGAAAGGAGCCTCGACGATGCGCACACTCAGAAGCTGTGCCAGTATGGCCATCGCGGCCGGGGCTCTCCTCCTCGGTGGCTGCAGCAACTGGCTGTCGGTGGACAACCCGGGCGTGATCGATAACAGCGCGCTCGATCCGGTGGCTGATGCGCCGTTGCTGGCCCGTTCGGCGCAGCAGAACTTTGCGTCCGCCTACGGGCATTTGATCGTGTACTCGTCCTGGTTCACGGGCGAGACCGACGTCTCGGAAACCTTCCCGACGCGCAATGAATTCGGCCGGCGCGACATCGCGGTCCAGAACGGCAGTCTCGACGTCGATATCTGGTTCCCGCTGTCGCAGTCGGTGGTGTCTTCGTATCTGGTGTTGAACACCGTTCTCCCCAACCCAGCGACTAACCTCAACTACGCGCGGGCGAATTTTGTGCTAGGGTGGTCGTACCTGTTCATGGCGGAGCAGTTCTGTCAGGGGACCGTGCTGGCGGGTCCGGCATTGACGACCCAGAACATGCTGGACTCCGCGGTTGCGCACTTCGCCCTGGCCATTTCTCAGGGCAGGGGAGCCGGTTCGGATGGGCCTAGTCTGGCCAATGCCGCATGGGTCGGGACCGCCCGGGCGTATCTGCAGGGGGGGAATCTCACCCAGGCAGCCAATGCGGCCGATTCGGTGCCCGCCGCCTTCAATTACAATCTGAGCTACGTGGACGATCTGGCGCAGCGCTTCCGACTGGCCAACCGCATGTGGTTCTACGTGCGGGACCGCGGCTCCATCGCGGTCGCGCCGACATGGCGGATCGGACCGCAGCTGCCACCAAACACCGTGGAGAATGCCGATCCGCGCGTGCCGTGGGTGATTCCGACGGCGTACGCGCCCCAGGATGCCCAGTATTCGACAGACCGGGGAATTCCGTACGCGATTCAGCAGAAGTATCCCGATTACACGACGCCCGTGCGGCTGGCCTCGAAGATCGAGGCCGACTACATCAAGGCGGAGGCACAGGGCACGGCGGCGCGGCTGGCGCAGATCGCCGCACGGCGGACCGCCAATGGCCAGGCGGCGTACGGCGGCGCGACGGATTCGAATTCCGTGCTGACCGAATTCTTCACGCAGCGGGGGTTGGACTTCTATCTCGAGGGTAAGCGCCTCGGCGACTTCCGCCGCCATCCGACGAATATCATCGGCGTGCCCGTACCTGGCTCGACGTATTGGAAAGCGGGGTTCGCGCCGGTGGGGAACAACACGTGCTTTCCGTTGCCGATTACGGAGACGGACAACAACCCGAATTTCTAACAGCAGGGTCGTGGTGGGCGCCACAGGGGAAGCGTTCGCGCTTCCCCTGTCGGTTTTTCAAGGATGGACAACGACGACGCCCGTCATCCCGCTGTGCTGCGAGCAGTGATAGGGAAAGGTGCCGACGCTGTCGAAGCGGACCTCGAACCACCAGGTCGGGGCGAGCAGGTTGCTCGACCACAGGGAGCTGTCGGAGACCACGGTGTGATACACGGCCCCCTCATTGGTCCAGCGCACGGGCAGCCCTCGTGCGACGGTGATCGTGTCAGGCGTAAAGAAGCTGTCGCGCGCGGCGACGAACACCGTTCCCGGACGGATCCGGGTAATGTCTTCCCCCTTGCACGCGAGCGCGAGCGCCAGCACCGCCGCGCCACCTCCGAGGAAGCGCATCACGGCTTACGCGGACGTTCGGCGGAATGCGTCCAGATCACGATGACTCCGCAGTTGGCTGTCGCGGAAAGGAACTCGAGCGGCACGCGCGAGCTCCCGCTGTACACCTCGATGGCAGCCACCTCGTGAGGTTGGATCACGTTGTTGATGCCGATATCTCCCGCGACGGGAACGGGTACGCCGTCAATGTAATAGAGCATGGGGCATTGCCGTGCCCCCGAGGCCCGGTCCGACACAGCTTGAAAACTGTTGCCCGAGGGACCGCGCACCGGCTGCAGCCGGACGCCTGGCGCACGCCGCAGCAGATCGGTGAACATCCGCGGCTGCAGCGCGTCGATCTCCGGGCGAGTCAAGAAGTATCCGCCACCGTGGTCCTTGCGGGCATAGAACCCGCGCAGCATCGCCGGCGGCGGTGCTTCACCACTGACCTCCACATTCGGCAGCTGTACGGCGAGCTCCTCGAGCACGACTTGAACCGCCAGCGTTTCACCCGAGCCGAAATCGAGGCGCGAGATGACGCTCGCGTAGCCGATGCGATTGACCTGAATCAGCTGAACACCGGCATGCACGCCGGCAATGGAGAAGTGGCCATTCGCATCGGTCAGCGCGGTGAGGTCCGTGCCCATCAACCGTACCGTCGCGTCCGCGAGCGGCGTCGAGTCCAGGCTGATGACCACGCCCCTGAGCCTGCTCAACGACTGGGCCGCCTGCGAGGTGGGAGATACCGGCAGGAGGAGCACGAGAATGCAAAAGGACGACAACCAGCGGCAGGTCGTCGTCCCTCGTGTAATCGGTGTCATCGGGTGCCGTCCTTCCCAGCCGATCAATCCACGATCGCGTCCGGCAGCACGTACTTCATGGGGTTCACCGGGTGGCCGTTTACCCATACTTCATAATGCAGATGCGGGCCGGTCGACAGACCTGTCGACCCGACGTTTGCAATTTTCTGACCTCGCTTCACGCGCTGGCCGCGCACCACGACGATCTTGGAGCAGTGCGCGTAGCGCGTCACCAGGCCGTAGCCGTGATCGATCGTCAGCATGTTGCCGTAGCCTTCGACCCACGACACCTGCGTCACGACGCCGGCGGCCGGCGCATCGATTTCCATACCCATGGGGGCAGAGAGGTCGATGCCTTCGTGCGGGCGCGCCAGGTGGAGGATCGGATGCACGCGCTCGCGCGCGAACGCACTCGTCAACCATCCTTTGGTCGGCATGATCGACGGCATCGCGGCGTAGCGCGACCGCTGGCTCGACGCGGAGTCGTACGCCTCGTTCAGCGAATGCACGAGAATGTTGGCGCGGCGGGTCAGCTGATCCATGTCGATGCGCGCGGCCAGCGCCTGTTTCCCGTTCGGACCCGCGGCCGCGAGGCTATCGCGCTCGAACCACTGGCCGCTCGGCCCGCCGATGCCGGCCTGCTGCACGTCGTGATCGATCGGCGACAACCCGGCGAGTAACCGCAGCGCCTGCTCGCGCTCGCCGAACACGTTCAGCGTGTCACGCAGTCCGACGAGCCGCTCGCGCAGCCGCTGGATCTCGCTCGCGAGCAGCTGATTCTCCTGCTCGAGCGCTCGGCTCCTCGTGACGTTGACCCCGCGCGACAGCGCCGTGCCGCCGAGCACGAGAAAGAGCAGCGCGACCACGCCGCCGATGCCGACCAGCGCCTTGACGACCGTCTGCGACACCTCCACGGCGCGGGACGAACCCGATCCGTGGGGGACCAGCATGACGGTCCAACGGCGCTCGGTGCGTTTCTTCTTCATATGGGGATGCAAACATAAGACTTCGCGCTGGACGCCGTCAAATCGGGAGATGTGCGCTCCGTCACGTTGTTTCGGGCAGGCGACTTACGCAGCCACGGGCTTGGGAAACAGGGGGGGAGGGTTAGACACCCGCTGCCCGGTGACCGAGAAATTGGCGAAGTCCGAAAGCCGCACGTCACGCCATGCGCGCGCGACGCCGAGCCCGTTCCAAATGGTTTCCGCTTTTTGGGGAACGAACGGCGCCGACAATACGGCGAGTCGCGCGACCGTGCGCACGAGACTCGCGAGGACGACGTCCAGCTCCGCATCACGCTTCGCTTTCGCGAGCTTCCACGGCGCCGTCTCTTCGACATAGCGATTCGCGCGCGAGGCGAGCTCGATGACGAGCGCCGCGCCTTCCTGCAGCTCCTGCGCGTCCATTGCGCGCGTGTACGCCGCGAGCGTTTCCCGGGCGGCAGACTCCAGGGGCGTATCACGCGCGCTCGAGTCGTTGGGGACGATGCCGTCGCGGTAGCGCTGCACCATGGACAGGGTGCGTGAGACGAGATTGCCGAACGTGTCCGCGAGGTCAGCGGTGTAGCGCGCGTCGAAGCGGTCCCACGTGAAGTTGCCATCGTTCTCGAAGCCGACTTCGCGCAGCAGGAAATAGCGCAGCGCATCGGCGCCGTGGCGCTCGATCGCCGAGCCGACGCTGACCGCGGTGCCCGCCGTCTTGCTCATCTTGGCGCCTTCCCATTGCACGTAGCCGTGCGCCCACACGAGGCGCGGCAGCTCGAGACCCGCGGCGAGCAACATCGCCGGCCAGATGATGCAGTGGAACCGCGTGATACCCTTGCCGACGACGTGAAGATCGGCCGGCCACAGCTTCTCGTAACCGGGCTCGGGAAATCCCGTCGCGGACAGATAATTGATGAGCGCGTCGAACCACACGTACACCGTCTGGTCCGGATCGCCGGGGAAGGGAATGCCCCATGGCAGCCGCTGGCGCGAGATCGACACATCCTGCAATCCGTCCTCGATGAGCCGAACGACTTCGTTGCGCCGGATCTGCGGCTCGACGCCGAGAGCGCCCGTACCGATCAGCTGCAGCAGCCGCTCGCCGTAGGCGCTGAGCCGGAAAAAATGATTGCGTTCTTTGGTGAGAATGAGCTCCAGCGTGGGGTGCTCGATGCAATGCCCGTTGACGATCTGCGCCGGCTGCTTGAACTCCTCACAGCCGGTGCAGTACAGCCCCTCGTAGTCGGCGACGTACAGGTCGTCGGGACGCTGCTGTTGAATGCGCTCGAGCAGCGCGACGACGCCGCGCACGTGGCGCGGCTCCGTCGTCCGGATCCAGTCGTCGTTGCTGCACTCGAGCCGGCGCCAGTAGTCGGCGAACGTCTTGGCCATGCGGTCCACCCACTCGCGTGGCCCCCCCGGGACGTTGGCGCGCGCCGCGGCCTGAATGACCGACTGGCTATGCTCGTCCATCCCCATGAGAAAATGCACCTGGTCGCCCCGCAGCCGGTGGTAGCGGGCGATACAGTCCGCGCCGACCTTCTCCAGGGCGTGCCCCAGGTGGGGATCGCCATTGGAGTAATCGATGGCGGTGGTGAGGTAGAACTTCTGGGCCCCCCCCACTACAGCTGCAGCTGGTCGAGGGCGACCACCCGCGTCTCGCCCGCTTCAGAGCGAAGCGTCACGCGCTCGCGGAAGATGTCCACGGAGATCACGCGCTCGTTTCCCACGGACGTCTTGACCGTCTTGCCTTCCTTCGGGAAGCGTTTGCGCTGCTCGACGTAGAAGTCATGCTCGTAGTGCAGGCAGCAGAGCAGGCGGCCGCACGGCCCGGAGATCTGCACGGGGTTCAGCGAAAGGCCTTGCGCCTTCGCGAGCGACAGGCTGACCGGCTTGCCCTCCGGCAGCCAGCTCGAGATGCAGAGCTGGCGGCCGCAGCGCCCGATCCCGTCGAGGCGCTTCGCCTCGTCGCGCGCGCCGATCTGCCGCAGCTCGATGCGCGTGCGAAACAGACCCGCGAGGTCGCGCACCAGCGCCCGGAAGTCCACCCGCTGCTCGGCGGTGAAGTAAATCGTGAGCTTGCGCTTGTCCCACTGCCATTCGGCGTCGGAGACCTTCATCGGGAGATTGTGCTGCCGCACGCGATCGCGCACGGTGCGACGGACCTCCTCTTCATTGATACGCAGGTCGGTGGCAGTCTTCCGATCCTCGGGGGTCGCCAAGCGGACGATGGCGTGCGGGGCAGGGCTCGACTCCTGGCTGCAAGTGCCGCAGCGCTGACACTTCTTCTCTGCCACGCTACCCAATGCAGACACGACGCCGAAGTCCTGTCCGCGCTCGACCTCGACGATTACCGGGGCATCGAGGCGTAGCGCAGAGGAGTCTTCGGACAGCCAGGTGAAGTATTCTCGCCGGTTCCCTTTGAACCGGACTTCGATGACAGGCGTCAATTCACTTCTCGGTTAGCGCACCCATGGAAAGGTACTTTTCCTCGCGCCGTTTGAGGAGCTTGTCGGTCTTCAGCTTGCGAAGCTGACCGAGATGCCGCTGCAGCGCGTCGCCGAGCGCCGCGGCGGCCGCCTCAGGATCGGAATGGGCCCCGCCCGGCGGCTCGGGGATGATCTCGTCGATCACGCCCAGGTTGAGGAGATCCTGCGCCGTGATCTTCAGGGCTTCGGCAGCGCGCTCGCGCTGGCTGGCATCCTTCCACAGGATGGCGGCGCAGCCCTCGGGGGAGATAACGGAATAGACGGAGTTCTCTAACATCAATACCCGATCGGCGAGGCCCACGGCGAGGGCACCCCCCGATCCCCCTTCGCCGATTACCGCGGTGATGATCGGCGTGTGCAACGATGCCATCTCGATCAAACTGCTCGCGATCGCTTCGGCCTGGCCGCGCTCTTCGGCGCCGAGTCCCGGATAGGCGCCCGGTGTATCCACCAGCGTGATGACCGGCGCGCCGAACTTCGCCGCGAGGCGCATGAGCCGCATCGCCTTGCGGTACCCCTCCGGATGCGCCATCCCGAAGTTGCGGTACAGGTTTTCCTTGGTGTCGCGGCCCTTCTGATGGCCGATGACCATGACGCTGATGCCGTCCAGGCGCGCCCAGCCTCCCACGATCGCCGGGTCGTCGCGGAACAGCCGGTCGCCGTGCAGCTCGACGAAATCGGTGAACACCGTGTTGACGTAGTCGAGCGGATAGGGGCGGCGGGGGTGGCGGGCGACCTGGACGCGCTGCATGGGCGTGAGATGGCGGTAGATCTCGACGCGCAACTTGGCCAGCTGGTCTTCGAGCAGACGCGTCTCTGAGCCAGGGAGGCGTTTGAGCTCCTCGATCTGTTTTTCCAGCTCGAGCAGGGGTTTTTCAAAGTCCAGCGTATGTGTCGCCATCAGGCCTTTACGAGCGTCACGCTATCAGTCCCCAACAGGTCTCGGAGCGCGGCCAGCAGGTCGTCCGCCGCGTCCACGCGGAACGCGCGGCTGCGCAGGCGGATGGGGCTGCCATTCTCGTCCCTTTCCTTATTCCCGTTCTCGCCCCGCCATTCGATGAAAACCGGTGTCGGTCCCGGGTGCCCGGCACACAGTGCGGCAATCGCGCGCGTGGTCTCCGGCTGCGGGCGGCTCCCCACTGTCCAGCGCAGCGCCACCCCGATCGCGCCGCTGGGCCGCAGCTCGTCGAGCGTGCGGGCGCTCTCGACGATGAACGGTGCCTGCTCTTCACCGCGGTCGCGCGCGCTGTAGCCACCGGTCAGCAAGTACGCGCCGTCGGCATGGATCACGCCGTTCAGCTTGGCCCAGGCCTCCGGGAACACCAACGCCTCCGTCGCACCGTGAAAATCCTCGAGCGTGAGGCGCGCGTATTCCGCCCCCGTCTTCTTGGAGGTTTGCCGCTTCACCACGGTAACGACCGCGGCGACGATGACCTTCTGCGGGCTCCACATGCCCAGCGTCGCCGTCGTCCGGGTCCCAAAAAGCTCCACTTCGGCACGGTACTTGGCGAGGGGGTGGCCGGAAATGAAGAAGCCGAGCACGCTCTTTTCACGGCTCAGGCGCTCATGTTCGGGCCACGGGGGGACGTCGGGAAGCGGGGAAGAGGGACGGGGGACGGGCGTCTCATCGCCAAATAGGGCGTGCTGCCCCGTGAAGCGCTCCTGCTGGCGCACCTGGGCTTCGCTGAACGCATGATCCAGCGCCGCGACCAGCTGGGACCGTTCCGTAGCAAGCGAGTCGCACGCACCGGCATCGATCAGCGACTCGATCACGCGCTTGTTGCACAGCCGCAGGTCGATCCGGTCGCACAGCTCGACCAGCGAGCGATATGGCGCCGCTTGCCGCCCCGCGATGATGGAGGCGATGGCGCCTTCCCCGACGTTGCGCACGGCGCCCAACCCGAACCGGATCCGCTGATCACCGACGACCGTGAACTTGTAGCCCGACTCGTTGACGTCGGGCGCGAGGACTTGCAGATCGAGCTCGCGCGCCTCGTTGATGTATTGCACGACGCGATCGGTGTTGCCGATTTCCGACGACAGCAGCGCCGCCATGAACTCGGCGGGATAGTACGCCTTGAACCAGGCCGTCTGGTACGACAGGATCGAGTACGCGACGGAGTGCGACTTGTTGAAGCCGTAGCGGCCGAACGTCTCGATCTGCGCGGCGATTTCTTCGACCGTCTTCTTCTCGTGCCCGCGCGCGATCGCGCGCTTCACAAAGTTGCCGAGCTCCTCCTGAATCAGCTCCTTGATCTTCTTTCCCACCGCCTTGCGCAGCACGTCGGCTTCGGCCAGCGAGTAGCCGGCCAGCGCGCTGGCGATCCGCATCACCTGCTCCTGATAGACGATCACGCCGTAGGTCGGCGCGAGGATCTCCTCGAGGGCCGGATGCGGATACCGCACCTTCTCGCGACCGAGCTTGCGGTTGATGTAGACGAGGTACATCCCGGTATCGAGCGGACCGGGGCGCAGCAGGGCATTCGTCGCGACCAGGTCATCGAAGCAATCACATTTCATGTTGCGCAGGCAGTCGGTCGCGAGCGGCGATTCAAACTGGAAGATGCCTGCCGTGCGGCCCGCGCGCAGGAGCTCGTAGACCTTGGGGTCGTTCAGGTCGGGCTCCTCGAGGTCGATCGTGATGCCGTGACGCTCGGCGACCATTTTCGCGGCGTCGTGCAGCACGGTCAGCGTCTTGAGGCCGAGCAGATCGATCTTCAGCATGCCGACATGCTCGAGCCCGACCATGTCGTACTGCGTGATGATGGCGTCGGCGTCGGTCTTGGAATCGGGGGCGGTGCACACCGGGACGTAATCGGTGAGTGGTCCCGGCGCTATCACGACGCCGGCGGCGTGAACCGAGGCATGCCGGGCGAGTCCCTCGATCCTGGCTCCCAGATCCAGGACCTTCCGGATGCGCTCGTCCTGCGCCGCGGCTTGTTTCACTTCCGGCACCTTGTCGCTTGCCTCGGCCAAGGTGACGCTGAACGCCGGCCCCGACGGAATCAGCTTGGTGAGACGCTCGACATCCCCCATCTCGACGCGGAGGGTGCGGGCCACGTCTCGAAACGCGGCGCGCGCCTTCAGCGTCCCGAACGTGATGATCTGGCCTACCGACTCCCGCCCATAGCGCTGCCGCGCGTACTCCAGCACCTCACCCCGGCGCTCGAAGCAGAAATCGAGATCGATGTCCGGCATCGAGATGCGCTCGGGATTGAGGAAGCGCTCGAACAGCAAGTCGAATTTGAGGGGATCGACGTTTGTGATGCGCAACGCGTACGCGATCAGCGAACCCGCGGCTGAGCCACGCCCCGGACCGACGGGGATGCCGCGGTCGCGGGCCGCCTTGACGAGGTCGTAGACGATGAGGAAATAACCGGCGTAGCCGGTGCGCGTGATGACGTCGAGCTCGTACTCCAGCCGTCTTTCGACCTCATCCGACAGCGGATCGCCGTAGCGTTCCACGGCGCCCTGGCGCGCGAGGTGCACGAGCAGATCCTGGTCCGACGCGAACTCCGCCGGACGGGGATACTGGGGCAGGAAGTATCGCTTCTCGAAATCGAACTCGCACAGCTCGGCGACCCGGGCGGTTTCGAGCAGCACGTCCGCACGATTGCCGAACAGTGTGGCCATCTCTTTTTCGGACTTGACGTAGCTCTCCTGTCCGAAGAAGCGGAACCGTTTGGGATCGTCGAGGTCTTTGCCGGTCCCAATCGCGAGCAGGACGTCGTGCGCTTCGGCGTCTTCCTTCCTCAGGTAGTGCGCATCGTTCGTGGCCGCGACGGGAAGGCCGAGCTCGGCCGCGATGCGAAACATCCCCTCGGTGACGAGCTGCTCTTCGGGAATGCCGTGGTTCTGTACCTCCAGCCAGAACCCGTTCGGGCCGAACGTCCGGGCGAACCACGCGGCGCTCGCCTTGGCAGCCTCGTAATTCCCCTGGCGGAGATACAGCGCGATCTCGCCGGAGAGACAGGCGGCGAGCCCGATGATCCCCTCGTGATGCTGCTCCAGCATTTCTTTGTCGATGCGCGGCCGGCGGTAATAGCCCTCGAGGAATCCAATGGATGAGAGCCGGATGAGGTTCTGATAGCCGATCCGGTTTTTCGCCAGCAGCACGAGGTGCGAGTACGGCGCCCCCAGGGGGACGTCGCCCGCCGGTTTCTCGCGCGCGTGCCGGCTACCGAACGCGAGATAGGCCTCAAAGCCCAGGATTGGCCGGATTTTTCGCGCTTTGGCTTCGGCGTAGAACGCCCACGCGCCGTGGAGGTTGCCGTGGTCGGTGATCGCGAGCGAATCCATGCCCAGCGCCTGGACCCGATCGAGCAGATCGGGGATCCGATTGGCGCCGTCGAGGAGAGAGTACTCGCTATGCGTGTGGAGGTGAACGAACGGCATGGTTACGCCGCTGAATCTGCCGTATTTTGCGCGGTCATGCAATGGCTGATGCTCGTCGTCACGTTCGTCGTCACGGCGTTGTTGCAGCGGCTCGTGCGCTCGATCGGCGGTCCGCTCGAGGCGCACGCCACGCTCGCGCTCGGCTGCGTGACGCTCGCCGCGTTCATCGCGGGGAAGATCGCCCAGCGACTCCGAATTCCGCGCATCGTCGGGTATCTCTTCGCCGGCTACGTCGCGGGTCCGGCATGGCTCCACCTGATACGCGCCGATGATCTCCACAATGAGCTCCAGGTCCTGAGCCCGATCTCGACGGGAGCGCTGGCGCTGATCGCGTTCGCCGTGGGGAGCGAATTAACGCTCGATGCGCTGCGCGGGGAGCGGTGGCAGACGGTCCAGCGCATCGCGGCGGCGACGATGGCCGTTCCGTTCCTGGCGGTGGCGTTCGTCGTTCTCACCGTCAGCCCGTGGTTTCCCCTCACGGCGCACCAGCCATTCCGCGACGCTATGGTCGTTGCGCTCGCCCTCGGAACGGTGGCGGCCGTCAGCTCCCCGACGCAGATCTGGGCGGTGATCACCGACGTCCACGCCGCCGGCCCCGTGTCGCGCAGGACGCTGGACGTGAGCGTCGTGCAAGACCTCCTGGCCGTCCTGCTCGTGACGGTCATACTCGCGCTGGCACTGCCACTCGGCAGCAGGGGGACCGTGAGGCCCGGTGTCGCCACACACACCCTCCTGGTTCTCCTGGGCTCGATTGTGGCGGGCATCACGCTCGGCCTGGCGCTCGCCCAGTATCTACGCGTCATCCACGGTCGCGTTGTCTGGGTCCTCGTCGTAGCGGCGTTCGTCGTCGCACAGGCGGTCCGGTTGCTCGGCCTGGACGCGGTGCTGATAGCGCTGGCCGGGGGCTGCGCGCTCCGCAACGCGGCGCCTCGTGAGAGCGAAGCCGTCAGAGACGTGCTTAAACGATGCGCGATACCGGTCTATGTCGTATTTTTTGCGCTCGCCGGGAGCAGCCTGCAGTTCGGAGTGCTCGATGACCTCTGGCCATGGGCGCTGCTCCTCGTGGGGTTGCGGACCGTGGGTCTCTGGGGCGGTCTCCGCTGGGCAGGCCGTCAGCCGGCCGTTGGGGCTGAATGGGCGAGGTATGGATGGCTGGGGTTCGTGTCGCAAGGTGGCTTGGCAGTTACGCTCGCCGCGATGTTGGGACGGGCGTTCCCGGAGTGGAATAAGACGCTGGAGTCGCTGGTCGTGGCGATGATTGGCGTACACCAGCTGGCCGGGCCGATCTGCTTCCAATGGGTGCTGCGGCGCACGGGTGAGGTAACAGGGGAGGGGGGGGCTCACGTTGGCGAAACACCTGGTACGGCTGAGCAGACTGACGGCGGGGTCGTTGTGCTTGCTGGTGGTGGGGACCGCAGCGTGTAGCAGCGGGACCGCGCCGCCGCTCCGGCGCTGTACGGCGGCGGACGCGGCGGTCAACCTCGCCGTCAATCAATACGTCTCGATCGACCCGGCGACTGTTTCGGGATGCTCGGTCTTTCCCGCCACCACCGCGCTCGCCGCCGAGTACCTCGTCGTTCCCCAGCTCACGTCCGGAGTTCCGGGTCAGACGGCCGGCTTTCGAGTGAACGGCGACACGATCCTGCCCGCGCCTGCTGCGCCGATTCAACCGTCTGCCGAGCTCGGCATCGCCGAGCAATTTCACATGTTCCTGCGGCTGGGCGATGAACACCGCTCGTGGGGTTTTGCTCCGGAACCGAGCGCGGGGGGGGAGGGGGGGCCAAGGCTCCAACCCTCGGCGACGGCGAGCCCGCCGGGGATGAACTCGCTCCGCACGTTTCAGGTGTGCGCCAAGACCGACTGCTCGCGCTTCGACCGCGTGGGCGCGCGCGTGCGCGCTCTCAAAGCGAAGGTCGCCATCTACGTCGACACGCTGGCTCCCGCCGGCGGCCTCGATTCGACCGGCCTCGACAGCATCGCCACCACGTTCAATCAGCGCCTCTACGCGATCGACACCGCGGCGTTCGGACGCGAATCGGACATCGACTCGAACACCGTGGTGCTCGTCCTGATGACGAATACGGTGAACAAGCTCGTCACTGCGAGCGCGTGCAACACCACCGGCTTCGTGGCGGGATTCTTCTTCGGTGTCGACCTCGATCCGGCGTTCCGCAACGATTCGCGCTCCAACAAGGGCGAAGTTTTTTATTCGATTGTCGCCGATCCCGGCGGCACCCTGAGCTGCTCGCACTCTACGACGGAGGTGGAGAACTTCGTGCCGGTGACATTCATCCACGAATTTCAGCACATGATCAGCTTCGGCCAGCACGTGATCGCCCGCCCCGGCGGCAACGGCGAAGTCTTGTGGTTGAACGAGGGGTTCTCGCACTACGCCGAGGAGCTGGGCGGCAGGAGCTACGCGCTTTCACCGGACGCGACGGTCGCGGACTGTACGATCGGGACGACGGAGTGTCGGTTCTACGGGGGCGACCTCCTCAACGCGTACGAATACCTGGATTCCACGAGCAAGCATTTCTTGTTGCCGACGACGGGCATCGGTTCGCTGGCCGAGCGGGGTGCGGCGTGGCTGTTCGTCCGCTACGTGGTGGACAAGTATGCGGCAGGGAATACCAGCGCGGACTGGAATACTCTGACTCGTTCGCTGGTCAGTACATCGCTAACGGGCGCAGAGAACATCGCGACGGTCACGGGTAACCCTTTCTCTACGGTGGTCAGCCGCTGGGCATTGGCGAACTACATGACCGATCGAGGTGGGGCTCCCGCGGAGCTGCAGTACGACTCCTGGAGACTACACTCGGTGTATTCGTCGTTGCACACCCAGCGTCCGAACACATTCCAGAAGTTCTATCCCCTCGTGCCCTCGATCAACGTGGGCCCCGGCGTGACGCTCCTCGGCACGTTGCGCGCCGGCTCGGGGATCTACTTTCTGTCCCAGCAGCCCGCTGGTGATCCGGGCTTCACCATCAGTTTCACGGCGCCGAACGGCGGGCCGATCGACCCGGCAACGATGCCGCGGTTGAATGTGATGCGGCTGCAATGAGAACGGCGGTTGGGCGGTTTGGCGGATGGGCGGTTGGAATCGCCTTGGCGGCGCTCGTTTTCCAACCGCCTAACTGCTTAGCGGCCCAAACAGAGGGCAGCATCCTCACCGTTCTCCCCGGCTCCACGCGCTCCGCGGGGCTCGGCGGTGCCGGCGTGGCGCTCGTCGGCGACGCGGGGGCGATCTTCGCCAACCCCGCGGGGATTGCCACCGTGCGGCATCTCAGCATCGAGGGGTCCTACGAGCCCTACCTGGCGGGAAGCGCGGTGTCGACCGCCGCACTCGCGTTGCGGGTCCAACGCTGGACGTGGGGTTTCGGCGCGCAGGCGCTCGACTACGGGTCGGAGCCTGAGATCGTCCCCGATCCGGCGACGGGAGGACGGCGCGGCATGCCCACCGGAGCGTCGTTCCATCCGTACGAGGCGCTCGCGACCACGTCGCTCGTCTATCGCGTAGGCTTTGCGGCGATGGGCTTCACGGCAAAATACAATCGCCTGCAGATTGGCTCGGCCGTGAGCGACGCGTGGGCGGGTGACGTGGGCGTGGCGATCGCGGTCTTCGACATCATGGCGCTCGGCGTCAGCGTCCAGAACCTCGGCGGCGATCTCGGCAACGGTGCGCTGCTGCCGCGGCGCACGCGTGCCGGACTCACGCTCAACTATACCGACCCGCAGGGCACGTTCCGGCTGCTCACGACGCTCGAAGCGCAGTGGACGCGGAATCGGAGCGCCGTGCTCGTCCAGGGTATCGAGGGCGGCATCGTGACGGGTGGGGTCGGGCTGGTGGGGCGCCTGGGTTATGCGACCCGCGCTACGGTCACCGACGCGTCGCGCTGGACGTTCGGCGGCGGAATCGTGCTGGGGCGGCTCGGGATGGACTACGCGTTTCAGGCCTATGACGCGCTGGGCGGCGGGACGCACCGCGTGGGGCTGCGATGGACGCCCTGACCGAGCGTGCGCGGCCGCGCTGGGGCCGCCTGCTCAGACGCATCCTGCTGATCGCGGTGGGAGCGGCGGCGGCAGGTGTCGCGCTGATGTTGATCGTCAGCGCCGACGCGCGCTACATCGCACGGGCCGGGATCGAGGAGGCGCGCCTGCTGCTGCGCCGCCGCGCCATCGACAAGCTGATCGCCGACACGACCACGTCGCCGGCGCTGCGCCAGCGCCTCGCGCTGGTACTTGCCGCGCGTGCCTACGCGGCCGATTCGCTCGGGTTGGCCGTCGGCAAGACCTACACGGCGTACGTGGACGTTGGACGGGATACGCTGTTGCTCGTGCTGTCGGGGAGCCGCCGCGACAAGCTGCGCGAAGTCACCTGGCGCTATCCGATCGTGGGCATCGTTCCCTACAAGGGGTTCTTCAGCGCGAAGCGGGCCCGCAGCGAAGCCCAGCGGCTCGACGCCCAGGGACTCGACGTGTTCCTGCGGCCGTCGGGCGCGTTCTCTACGCTTGGCTACTTGAGCGATCCCCTCTTTTCCACGGCCATGAGTCGCGACACGATGGAGCTGGTCGCGACGGTGATTCCCGAGCTGGCGCACAACACCTTGTACGTGAAGAGCCAGACCCCGTTCAATGAGAGCTTCGCGAGCTTCGTCGGATATCGCGGCGCGGAGGCGTTCTTCCGCTCGCGGCACGACACCCTGGATGCCCGGCGCGCCGGCGCGCGGTGGCGCGACGAGCGCACGCTGGACGTGTTCTACGCCGAGCTGGCGCGGCGTCTCGATTCGGCGTATGCGGAGCCGTTGAATGGCGCGCGGCTCGAGCAGGTGCGCAGCAATTTGTTCGGCTGGGCGCGCGATCAATTTCGCGGCCCGGTGGGCCAGTCACTCGAGACTTATGACTGGCGGTGGTTCGCCCAGGCGCCGCTCAACAATGCGGTGATCATCGCCGAGCGGCTGTACCGGATGAATTTGAATCTGTTCGACGAGATTTATCTGCAGAATAATGCGGATATTGCGGAAACCATTCGGGCGATTCAGATCCGGGTTTTTACGCAGCCTGGAGACCCGTACCAGGCTTTGTACTCTCGTCCCGGCATGAAGGTGGAGGACTAGTTTCCTCTTAGTCTCTCCGCATCCGCGACCCGCTGCAACGCAATTCCGTAGGCGGCAGTCCGGAAGGTAACCTTCTTCTCCTTGGCCAGATCGCGAACCGAGACATAGGCCTTCGTAATCGTCGCCTTGAGCTCGCGATTCACTTGCTCGTGCGTCCAGCGGTACTGCTGGAGGTTTTGCGCCCACTCGTAGTAGCTCACCGTGACGCCACCGGCGTTCGCGAGAAAATCGGGAATCACCGCAATGCCCCGCTCCTCGAGAATCCGGTCGGCCGTCGGCGTTGTCGGCTCGTTGGCGCCTTCCACCACGACTTTGCAGTCGACAGTGGTCGCATTGGTCTCTTTGGTGATCACGCCGCCAAGGGCGGCCGGCACGAGCCATTCGCAGGGAATCGTCCAGAGCTCTTCATTAGTAATGCGTTTGCCGCCCTTCCACTCTGAAGCCGGCTTCCCCTGCGACACATGAGCCAGGAGTCCCGGAATATCCAGTCCCTTGTCGTTGTAGATCCCACCGGAGACGTCGCTCACCGCGATCACCGTCGCGCCCGCTTCGGTGTCGAGGAGACGTGCCAGGTGGCTGCCGACGTTGCCGAAGCCCTGGATGACGACGCGTCCGCCCTTGAGCGGCACCCCGAAATCGCGCGAGTACTCCTGCATGACGTACATCACGCCGCGTCCCGTCGCTTCCTCGCGGCCCAGCGACCCGCCCAGCGCGACCGGCTTCCCGGTGACGACCGCTGGAGTGTACCCCTGGCGACTGGAGTATTCGTCCAGAATCCAGGCCATCACTTGTGCGTTGGTGTTGACGTCGGGGGCGGGGATATCGCGGTAGGGGCCGAGGACGATCGCGATCCGCTGCGTGAAGCGCCGGGTCAGCCGCTCGAGCTCGAGCTTGGAGAGCTTCTTCGGATCGACCGTCACGCCACCTTTGGCACCCCCGAACGGGATGTCCATCAGGGCGGTCTTCCACGTCATGATGGTCGCGAGGCCCAGCACCTCGTCGTGATCGGCTTCCGGGTGATAGCGGATCCCGCCCTTGCACGGGCCCCGCGCCCCGTTGTGCTGAATGCGGTAGCCTGTGAAGACCTCGATCCGCCCGTCGTCCATTCGCACCGGCACCTCGACTTGCACCTCGCGAAACGGCGACATCAGGATCTTGCGCATGTACCCTTCGAGATTGATCAGGTCGGCCGCGCGGTCGAACTGGTTTTGCACGATCGCGCGGCCCGACATCGGCGCACGACTGGGACGAGGCTGTTCGGTAGCACTCATTGGACAGGCTAAAGCCTGTGCTCGGCCGACACTGTCCTTAAGGACAGTGATTGCCGAGCACACCCTTTAGGGTGTGAAATCATGAGGGACGCAGCCGCCGACCCGCCAAGCGGGCACCGGGATGCCGTGCGTCGTTCACCGCCTGGACGGGATTCGGGGCACGCTCGCGGCGCGTGCCGGCATCCGTCAGCACCCCGATCACGTCGGCAGTCACGGGCGCGTGAGCTTCGGCTGGATGCTCGAGCGCCAGCACGAGACCCGTGGCCTCGCTGGTCAGCCTGCCGGCGAGGCCCGTCCACGTCTTGTCCGCCACGAGCGGTCGCAAGGCGACGATGAGCGGACACGCCGCGGGATCGAACGCCGAGGGGGTGACCAGCGGCGCTCCCATGCGATCCGCGAGATCGCTGCACGCGGGGAATTCCGGACCGACCAGGATCACCTGCCCGAAACGCCAGTCGGAGTTGGCCGCGACTTCCGCAAACGTCGCCACGATGGTCTCGTCGCTCGGGGCCACAGGGCCCGGGGTCGATGCGAGGACGACGCTGCCCGTGTCCGCGAACCAGCGCTCTGCGGCGGTCAGATCATCGGGACGCCGTGGGGCGTAGAGCCCATAGCGGCGCGTCGTAGCGATCTCGTGCTCGGCATCGGCGCGCTGCTCGGCGTGCTCGGCCGCCTGGGCGGCCCCCTCGAAGGCGACTTCCGCCGCCTGGTAACGCCCCGCGTCGCGCAATACCTGACCACGCAGCTTGAGCGTGTCGGTATGGGGCTCCAGCGCAAACGCGCGGTCCAGCGCCAGCAGCGCTCGATTGCGGTCGCCGAGCTTGTAGGCCGCGTACCCGAGTTCGTGCCAGACGAGGGCCAGGTCGGGATCCACTTCCACCGCGCGCTCCAACTCCGCCAGCGCCTCGGGGTAGCGTCCTAGCTCGGTGAGCGCGGCGCCACGCAGCGTGAGCGAGAAGCCGGTCTCGCCGAATGTCGCGCGGGCGCGGTCGGCAAGCTGCAACGCTTCATCGCCGCGGCCGCTGCTGCGCAGCAACTCGAAATACTCGGCCCAGCCCGCCTTCACGTCCGGCTTGGTTGCCAACAGCTCATCGTAGGCGGACTGCGCATCGCGGATGCGTCCCTCGCGCGCCAGCCAACGCGCGCGCGCGAGCGCCCGTTCGCTGCGCGCGTCTGGAAACAAGTCGTAAGACGCCGTCGTCCGCATGGCGCTCAAATCTACCCGGACCCCTCTCGCTGGCTAGCAGCGACCCATGTGTCTACATTTCTGCCGCAATGGATCAAGAACGATTGCTCCGCGAGCTGACCGAGTTCCTGCGAATCCCTTCTGTCTCGACATTGCCGGCACACAACCAGGATTGCCGCGCCGCTGCTGAATGGGTTGCGGCCGAGCTGCGACGGCTGGGCTGTCGCGACATCGAGTTCCTCGGCAGCGACACACATCCCGTCGTATCGGGCAAAGGTCCCGAGGTTCCGGGCGCGCCGACGCTGCTCATCTACGGACACTACGATGTGCAGCCGCCCGACCCGCTCGCCGAGTGGACCAAGCCGCCGTTCGAGCCGACGATCAGCGACGGCAAGATCTACGCGCGCGGCTCCGCCGACGACAAGGGTCAGGTTTTCTGTCTGCTCAAGGCGATCGCCGCGTCGTCGCGCCCGCCCGTCAACTTCCGCTTCCTGATCGAGGGCGAAGAGGAATACGGTTCGAAGGTCCTGTTCGACTTGCTGAAGCGCGAGCCGCAGCGCGTCCGGGCCGATGTCGCGCTCGTTGCGGACATGTCGTATGTCGCGCCGGGATGGCCCGCGGTGTACACGACGCTCCGCGGTCTCTGCTACGCGGAGATCACGGTACGAACGTCCAAGACCGACCTCCACTCCGGCGAGTACGGCGGCGCCGCCCCGAACGCGCACGAAGAGCTCTGCCGGCTGCTGACCCGTCTGAAGGGTGAGGACGGAAAGATCAACATCCCCGGCTTCTATGCGCCGGTGAAGCGGCCGTCCAAAGCGGAGTTGGCGGCCTGGAAGAAGCTGCCGTTCAACGAGAAGGACTTTCTACAGAAGCGCGTGCAAGCTAAGGCCCTGGTCGGCCTGAAGAAGTACTCGGTGCTCGAGCGCCTCTGGGCGCTGCCCACGTTCGAGATCCACGGCATCCTGGGCGGCTTCACGGGCGAAGGCGCCAAGACGGTCATTCCAGCCGAAGCGACCGCGAAGGTGAGCATGCGGCTCGTGCCCAACCAGAAGCTGGCAGCGGTCGAGCGGCAGCTCGCGGCAGCCGTGAAACGGTTTGCGCCGAAGCATGTGACGGCGGGCGTGCGGTTTCTCCACGGCGCCGATCCGGCGCAGATCAAAGTCGACCACCCGGCATTCAAGTTGCTGGGTGAGGCCTTCAAGGAGGTCACGGGACGTGCGACCGTGCCGGCGCGCGCCGGCGGATCGATCCCCGTCGTGCCGGCCCTGGCATCGGCCGGAGCGCCCGTCATTCTCACCGGTATTGGGTTGCCTGACGACCGCCTGCATGCGCCGAATGAAAAGCTGGACCTGAAGCAGCTATGGGACGGGATCGAGGTGTTCCGGCGGTTCTACGAGCTCCTGGGAGCCCAAAGCCCTATGTGACCCTGTGCACAGCCGGCTTCCATAACCGTCCTTAATAATGGAAGCCACCATGCACAGAGCCCTGTATCTCCTCGGCGTCGGTTACCTCGCAATCTGCGCGGTGCTCGTGCTGCAGTACCGTCAGCCCACATACGGTTTTATCCCGACGGATCCGTCCGCAACGCGCTTCTGGTTCTCGGGTGTTGGTTACGGGTGGTGGGTTCACAGCAAGGGCCACTGTAACGCGGTCGAAGTAGAGTTGACGCATCGCATGACCCCACCGCCTCAGACGTTCGATGGGCAAGGCTACAGCGCCGCGTGTTACGCGTTGGCCGGCAAGATCGATTCGGCCCATGCCGTCATCGACCGTATGCCCCAAGCCGAGCGCTTTAAGGCCGCGGGAATGGTGTTCGATGTCGCTCACCCGATTGCCGATGCCGGCGATGACCGCGCCGCTGGACCGATCATGGAGCTGGTCATTAGCTACTGGCCCAATCATTACATGGCGTTGTATCACGCCGGCATGGCCGAGTATGCGCTAGGCGAGCGGGAGCGGGCACGTACGAATCTGACTGCATTCCTGTCCTACTATCACCAGAATGACGGCTGGACCAGCAACGCGCGGCAGACGCTCGAGCGATTGGGAGTTGAGCGGTGACCGCGGCGACCGCGTGGCGCGTGACCGTGCCGTCTGACATCCTGCCGCTGGTCTTCGCGGTCATGGTTGGCGGGAGCGTCGCGGGGTTCCTGGCTGAGATGCCGCTGCTCTTCTTCACGAGCGCTGTCGTAGCCGCAGGCATCGCGGCAGCGGCGACGTTCGGACGACGCACACTGGAATCGAACCCTGTGGCCGCGGAGGCCCTGGCGCAACTGCCGGACGGCCAAGCCCGCGCCCTGCTGGCCGACTTGCTCCAGCGAGCGGCCGCAGTTCCTGCTGCCGCGCACGCTGGGCCGTTGGTGTCGGCCGCATGCGAGGCTGCTCGCCAGCTTTCTGCGCTCGAGCTCCACCTCGCCGCTTTCGACGCTAATAAGGGCACCGCGTCCGGTCAGTCTGCTCGCTGGCGTGACGCGTTCGAACGCTGCGAGCGTGGCAGCGCCCTGCTGACGCAACGTCTGCAGGATGCGAGCGCGGCGCTTAGCCGTTGGCAAGCGGCGCAGGGGATCGGGGTCGGGGAGAGTCTCGGGGCGCTGGCGCGCGAGTTGAACGACGAGAGTCGCTACCAGCAGGAAGCGGCCCGCGAAGTCGAGGCGTTGCTGTCCTAGAGGTGTTTCTTACTCGCGTTCCGGAACTTGTTGATCTCGTGTTGCGTCAGCCCACGGCCTCCGTACCGCTCTTCCGTCCACGGATCACCGTGCATGTGATAGCCGTTCTGCTCCCAAAACCCCGGCAGGTCTTCGTCCAATAGCTCGAAGCCTCGGACCCACTTCGCGCTCTTCCAGAAATAGAGATGCGGGACGAGCAGCCGGGCCGGCCAGCCGTGTTCCGGCGTCAGCGATTCCCCGGCCCACTTGAGCGCGACGAGGTTTTCGGGCCGGTTCAGGTCCGCGAGCGGCAGATTCGTCGTGAAGCCCTGCTCGGCGACGACAAGACAAAACCGGGCCGCGGGCTTCACACCGGCGCGCTCGAGCAACGACTGCACGGGCACGCCCTCGAACGTGTTATCGAGGCGGGTCCACGTGGTCACGCAATGGATATCGCAGACCACCGTCTTGCGGGGCAGCGCGAGCAGCTCGTCGTAGGTGAGCGTAAATGGCCGCTCGACGAGTCCCGAGACACCGAACGTCCATCTCGCAGTATCGACCGTCGGGACGTCGCCGTAATGCAGGACCGGCCACTTGGTGGTTTGGATTTGGCCGGGAGGAACCCGAGAAGAATTGGGGATGGTCACGTCCTTAAGGACAATGTCTGCCGAGCACGCCCTTCAGGATGTGCAATCACACCGAACGCGGTCTCGAATCCTCTCACAACAGCCGCCACACTCTCCGACCACAACTGCTCCCCGCTCCCTGCTCCCCGCTCCCGTTGCACCGACGTCATCTCCACGCCCTGAATCCCGCAGGGCACGATCCGGTCGAAGTGCGTCAGATCGGTCGTGACGTTGAGCGCAAATCCATGCCAGGTGACCCATTGCTTCACGTGAATGCCGATGCTCGCGATCTTCCTGCCGCGTGTCCAGACACCGGTGAGTCCCGGGTTGCGTTCGGCGGGAATCGCGAGGATGCCGAGCGCGTCGATCAGCGCCTGCTCGAGTGTGCGGAGGTACCAGTGCAGGTCCTGCTTGTATGCGCGGAGATCGAGAATGGGATAGCCGACCAGCTGGCCCGGGCCGTGGAACGTGACGTCGCCACCGCGCTCGACCTCGAAGACCTCGATTCCCTGTGGCCTGAGCAGGTGCGCGGCCTGAGAATTCCGGCCCAGGGTGACGACAGGGGGATGCTCGAGAAGCAGCAGCACGTCGTGCGAGAGCCGGCCTGCGATGCGGTCTTCGGCGAGCTGACGCTGCCATGTCAGGGCGTCCTCGTAGGGTACGGTCCCCGCCTGAATGACCTCGAGCTCGCTCATGCCGTACCTGTCCCGCTTCCCTCTTCCCCTTTGCCTCGCATCGCCCAGCGCGTGGCCAGGATACCGAACGCGATGTTCAGCAGGAGCCAGACGATCATCCCCAACAGTCCAAAGAACCGGTCGAGCGGGGCCGCGAGAAAGCCGATGATGATTGCCCCGACGGCCGCCAGCACGGCGATTACGCCACGCTGCCAGATGTTGTCGAGCGCGGCACTGCGGTACCAGCCGCAGGCGCCGCCGACGCCGACCGCGGCGATGAGTCCGGCGAGCAGCGGATCCGGCACTGTCTGTCGGTAGACATTGGATTCGAGGTCCCCGCGCAGAATCGCGGCGACGATCTGCGCCAGCGTGAGGCAGGCGCCGCCGAATCCCACGCCCGACGCGAGGGATCCCAGTCCGAGGGCGAGCGGGTCCTTGACCGGTTCGGTGCTCAAATATGCAGGACGCGACCCAGCGAATCGAGCGCCGCCTCGCCGATCGCTTCCGACATTGTGGGATGGGCGTGAATCGCCAGATCGATTTCTTCGACGGTGTATTCGTTCTCGCGCGCGACCGCCAGCTCGTGAATCATCTCGGACGCATGCGCGCCGACGATGTGCGCGCCGAGGATTTCGCCGTACTTCTTGTCGCGCAGGATCTTCACGAAGCCTTCGGTCTCGCCCGTGCCGCGCGCCCGGCCGTTCGCGGAGAACGGAAACTTGCCGGCGACATAGTCGAGCTTCTTCTCTTTGCACTGATCTTCGGTCAGGCCGATGCTCGCCACCTCGGGATGACAGTACGTCACGCTCGGCACGTTGTCGTATTTGATGGGGGGCGGTTTCTGGCCGGCGATGATCTCGGCGACCACCGCGCCTTCACGAAATCCCTTGTGCGCCAGCATGGGCGGCCCCGCCACGTCGCCGATCGCGTAGTAGCCGGGCGTCGTCGTCTGAAGATTCTTGTCCACCTTGATGAAGCCGCGGTCCGTCAGCTGAATGCCGCACTCCTTGAGGCCAATGTTTTCGGTGTTCACCGCACGCCCGGCGGCCATCAGGACCGCCGCAGCCACGATCTGTTTTTTCTCGCTCCCGACCTCGATATCGAGCGTGACCTTGTCCTTGCCCACGGTGGCTTTCGTGACCTTGGCGCCGGCGATGACGTCGATGCCGCGCTTGCGGTAGCTCTTGGCGAGCACATCCGACGATTCCGCGTCCTCGATGGGGAGAATGCGCGGCAGGGCTTCGATGAGCGTGACCTTCACCCCGAACGCCTGGAAGATGTCGGCGAACTCCATCCCTACGGCCCCCGCGCCGATGATGACGAGCGAGTCCGGCACGCGCTCGAGCACCAGCGCTTCATCCGAGGAGATCACCGTCGTCTTGTTGATTTCCAGGCCGATCTGCGGAATGCCTTTGACGCGAGAGCCCGTAGCGATCACGACGGCCTTCTTGGCCTCGTGCACGTCGCTGCCGACTTTGACTTTCTTGCCAGGCTGCGCCACGCCCGTGCCCTTAATGACGGTGATCTTGTGCTTCTTCATGAGGAACTCGACGCCCTTCGAGTTCTGATCACTCACGCGGCGCGAGCGTTTCATCGCGACGCCGTAGTCGGTCTTGACGCCGCTCGCTTCGACGCCGAAGTCCTTCGATTCCTTCAGGAGGTTGGCGATGTATGCGGAATGCAGCAGGGCCTTGGTCGGGATGCACCCAATGTTGACGCAGACGCCGCCCAATTTGTCCTGCTCGACGACTGCCGTGCTGAGGCCGAGCTGGGCGCTGCGAATCGCGCAGATATAGCCCGCGGGTCCGCCGCCTAAAATGATCACGTCGAAATTGGCCACGAATGATCCCGGTTCGTTTGGGTAGGGGCGCAGCATGCTGCGCCCCTACATCATTGTTACAACAGCATCGCCAACGGGTTTTCTAACATCTGCTTCAGAGTCTTGAGGAACACCGCGCCGGTTGCCCCGTCGATCACGCGGTGATCGCAGCTCATCGTCAGACGCAGGCGCCGCCGCACCACGACGCGATCGCCGTCCGGGACGGCCTTGGCGACGATGCTGCCGATCGCGACGATGCCGGCCTCAGGCGGGTTGATCACCGCGGTGAACTGATCGATGTCGAACATGCCGAGGTTCGAAACGCTGAACGTGGCGCCCGTGTATTCCTCGGGCTTCAGGCGTCGGTTGCGCGCTCGCCCCGCGAGCTCGCGCGACTCCGCAGCGATTTCCCGCAGGCTCTTCATGTCGGCGTTGCGGATCACGGGCGTGATGAGCCCGTCCTCGATCGCGACCGCCATGCCGATGTGCACCTCGTTCCAGTACCGGATGTGATCCTCCTGGAACCAGGCGTTGCAGGCGCGGTGCTGCACCAGCGCGAGGGCCACCGCTTTGATGATGATATCGTTGAACGAGATCTTCCCACCTTCTTCGCCGAGCTGCTTGTTGAGCGCTTCGCGCGCTTCGGCGGCGCGCTCCATGTCGATCTCGGTCGTCAGGAAGAAATGCGGAATCGGCCCGATCGAAGCTGCTAAACGCTTCGCAATCGTTTTCCGGATCTGGTTGAGCGGGACGTCCTCATAAGGCGTGCGCTGTGCGCCGTACGCCGTCCGCGGGACTGCTGTTGCCGTGGCCACAGCGGGGGTGGCCGAAGCGCCCTCCAGGTCACGCTTGATGACCCGACCACCCGGGCCAGATCCTTGCACGAGCTTGAGGTCGACACCGACGTCTTTCGCGATGCGTTTGGCAAGCGGTGAGGCCTTCACGCGGGTGGCATCGGCGGGAGTAATTTCCGGCGCACTGCGCACGGCGACCGGCGCACGCTGTTCAGGTTGGGGCGCACTCTTCGGCGCCGGCGCCGCGGCACCATCCCCATCGACTTTCTCGCCCGGCTTCCCGATCCACGCGACGACGTTTCCCACCGGCACCGTCGTGCCCTCGGGCACCATGACCTTGAGGAGTTGCCCATCAGCGCGGGCCACCAGCTCCATCACGGCCTTATCGGTCTCCACTTCGGCGAGTGTGTCGCCCGACTTCACCGGGTCGCCCTCGTGCTTGGTCCACTTCACGAGGCGCCCTTCCTCCATCGTGGGCGACAGCGCCTCCATGTGAACTTTAGTGGCCATGAGCGAGGGCTACTCGAGGTACAGCACGCGGCGCGCGGCGGCCACGACCTTCTCGGGTGACGCCTTGGCGGCGCGCTCGAGAAGCTTGTTATAGGGCATGGGCACATCGGCCTGGGTCACGCGCTGCACCGGCGCATCGAGGTCGTCGAACGCGTCCCGCTGAATCAGATCCACGACCTGCGCCCCGATTCCGATGTGCGGCCACCCCTCTTCGATGACCACCGCGCGGTTGGTTTTCTTGACCGATTCGAGAATCGCCGCCTCGTCCAGCGGGCGGAGGGACCGCAGATCGAGCACTTCCGCCGAGACGTTCTGCTCGGCGAGCTGATCCGCCGCTTTCTGGGCCACGGGGAGTGTCTTGGAATGGCAGACGAGCGTCACATCGCTGCCCGCACGCTTGATTTCCGCCTTGCCGATCGGGACGACGTGCTCCCCGTCGGGTACGTCACCCTTCAGGTTGTAGAGCATCTCGCCTTCGAGCACGATGACCGGATTGTTGTCGCGGATCGCGGACTTCAGGAGCCCTTTGGCATCGGCGGGCGTAGCGGGGGCGACGACCTTGAGTCCGGGGATATGCGCAAGCCAGCTCTCCCATGCCTGCGAGTGCTGCGACGCCAGCTGCAGTGCCGCCCCGTTCGGCCCGCGGAACACGATTGGGATCCGAATCTGCCCACCCGACATGTACAGCATCTTGGCTGCGGAATTGATGATCTGATCCAGCGCCAGCAGGGCAAAGTTCCAGGTCATAAACTCGACCACTGGTCGGAGTCCGCCCATTGCCGCGCCCACGCCGATCCCCGCGAATCCGAGCTCGGCGATGGGCGTATCGACCACGCGCTTGGGACCGAATTCTTCCAGCAGTCCGCGGCTCACCTTGTACGCGCCCTGATAGACCCCGACTTCCTCACCCATCAGAAACACGTTGGGGTCGCGCTGCATCTCCTCGCGGAGTGCCTGGTTCAGGGCATCTCGATAGGTAAGGGTGGGCATGGTCAGTCGGCCAACACGTCCCGGTACAGCTCGTCGGGATCGGGGTCCGGGCTCTCGTCTGCGAACTTGACGGCTTCCTCGACTTCGGCACGGATCTCGGCGTCCATCGCGTCGAGTGCGGCCTGGTCGATGACGCCGTCCTCCTTCAGCTTCGCGGCGAGGTGGCTGATGGGATCGCGCGCTTTCTGCTCTTCGACTTCGTCCTTCGTCCGGTAGACGCCGTGCAGCGGATCGGACATCGAGTGGCCCATGAACCGGTACGTACGCACCTCGAGGAGGGTGGGATGGCTGTTCTTGCGGGCACGCTCGACGGCTCGGCGGGTCGCGTCGTACACCGTCAGCGCGTTCATGCCGTCGACCAGCTCGGCGGCCATGTCGTAGCTGCAGGCATGCTCGACGATGTCGGTCACCGCCGCGACTCGCTCGAACGCCGTGCCCATCCCGTAACGGTTGTTCTCGCAGAGGAAGATCACCGGCAGCTTCCAGACCGATGCCATGTTCAGTGTCTCGTGGAACGCGCCGATGTTGACCGCGGCTTCACCAAAGAAGCAGACGCACACCTGATCGCTGCCTTTGTATTTGCTGGCGAACGCGAGACCCGCGCCGAGCGGAATGTGGCCGCCGACGATGCCGTGGCCGCCCATGAAGCCTTTCCCGGCGTCGAACAGATGCATGGAGCCGCCCTTGCCCTTCGAGCACCCGGTCGCCTTGCCGAACAGCTCCGCCATCACCGCGTTGGGCGTGATGCCCTTGATCAACGCCTGCCCGTGCTCGCGGTAGGAGCAGATGACGTAGTCATCGTCCTTCAGCGCCGCGAGCGCACCAACGGCCACCGCTTCCTGGCCGATGTACAGATGGCAGAAGCCGCCGATCTTTCCGAGCGCGTACGCCTCGGCCGCTTTCTCCTCGAAACGCCGAATGAGCAGCATCTGCCGCAGCATTTTCAGATGCAGCTCGCTCTGCGGGGCCGCGGTGTCCTTGGGGGATCTGGCGGTGGCCGTCATGCGGTCGCTGCCTCCACTTGCTCCCAGGCGTGATAGCTCGAGCGCACCAAGGGCCCCGATTCGACGTGCCGGAAGCCGAGGGTCATGCCGTAGCGCTTCAGCTCGGCGAATTCTTCCGGGGTGTACCAGCGTGCGATGGGCAGGTGCTGATCGGACGGGCGCAGATACTGACCGATCGTGACGATATCGACGCGGGCCGCGCGCAGATCGCGCAGCGCGACCAGCAGCTCGTCCCAGTCCTCACCCAACCCGCAGATGACGCCCGACTTCGTCAGCAGCTCGGGATTCATGTTCTTGGCGCGGTCCAGCAGCTCCAGCGCGCGCTCGTACCGACCGCCGGGCCGCGCAATGCGGTACAGGCGGGCGATCGTCTCGAGATTGTGGTTGAGGATGTCTGGACGAGCGTCAACGATGAGCCGCAGCGCTTCGGGATTGCCTTTGAAATCGGGGATCAAGACTTCGACTGACGTCTCGGGCAGGCGGCGGCGAATCTCGGCGATACACGCCGCGAAGACCTCCGCGCCTCCGTGCGGCAGATCGTCGCGATCCACGCTCGTGATGACGACGTGCTTGAGTCCCATCTGCGCGACCGCATCGGCCAGGCGCTGCGGCTCACCGGCATCGAGCGGCGCTGGTGTTCCATGCGCGACCGCGCAGTACGCGCAGTTGCGCGTGCACACGTCCCCCAGGATCATGAACGTGGCCGCCTTGTGCTCCCAGCACTCGCCGATATTGGGGCAGTGCGCTTCCTCGCAGACCGTGTGGAGCTTGAGGTCGCGCATCATGTGCTTGAGCGCGACGTAATTCGGCCCGCCGGGTGCCTTCACCTTCAGCCACGATGGCTTGCGAGACGGCTCGGCCGCAGGGGGGGACGGCTGGATCTGAACAAGGCGGGCGGGGGGGGCCATGGAAAGTTCGAAGATAAGCACAGCTTACGAGGCAGGGTAGGCCGTTTTTCAACCAGACGGTTGATCTCGATCCCGCTTCTTAAGACGCTGCAACTCGTTCTCGATCTCCGTCGCTGTGCCGAGGGTCCCATCAGCGATGTCAGCGATTTCCTCGGCCTCCCTCCACTGACGCTCGAGCTCCTCGACCTCGGCCCGTTCGTCCACGGCCATCTCGAGCGCGAGCCCGCGCTCCGGCCGGAGCGAGCGCAGCGTCAGTTCGCGTTGGGCGATGTCACGCACCAGGCGATCGGCGCCGCCTACCTGATCGACCTCGCGCGCCGCGTCCTCGGCGCGGCGCCGCCCGCCGCGGGCCACGTTCAAATACGCGAGCCCCTGACGCAGCACTTGAATGGCGTCGGTGCCTGTCAGCTGCGTCCCCTCCTGCTTGCACTTTGGGCAGCTCAACAGCACGGCCATGTCCGCATGCCGGTCGGGGACGATGCGCGCGTGCTGGACGTGTTTCGCGCGGAGCAGCATGAGGGTGCCGCAATGCGCGCAGATCGGTGGCTCCACCAGCGAGACTTTGCGGCGACCCATCATGCCCAGGTAGATCCCGTCGACCAGCCGATGGACGTTCCAGATCACCACGCCGAAGCCGCCGCCCGCCGCCACGTTGGCGGCAATGCCGAGTCCAATCGCGGCGACCGTGAGGGGCACGACGACTTTCAAGCGCTCGCGCTGGCGATTGCGCAGCCGCTCGCCATACCGCCAGGTCGCCAGCTCGACGCGGGGCGGTTTGCCGACACGTACGAAGTCATAGCGCTCCCAGCGGATAAGCGCGACTTGCTGGGTAGATGCCGCGATCCGTCCGAGATTCGCAGCCTGAGCCACGGCCTCGATTTTTTCCAGCCGATCATCGAAGGGGGTGAGATTCCAGCGACTACACCGCGGGCAGACGACCCACAATCGCCCCTTCCATTCATCGAACGCGATTCGCCGTCCGACACCAAGGCCTGAGGGGCCGCCATCGCCGTCAAATGCCGCGTTACAGAACCCACAACTGCTGAACATGCTAGGAAGTAAATCGCTCCGGGGCGAGCGGGGCAATCTCTATCTCGGATCCCCCTGTGGCGACCAGGCTTGCGATGATTTCACCGGTGAGACCCGCCAGCAAAACGCCGTTCCGCCCGTGACCTGTCGCATACCACAATCCGCGCACATCGGGATCGGGCCCGACGATGGGGCGACCATCGGGCGTCAGCGGCCGCAGTCCCGCCCAGGTCCGCGTCGGCACGGGCGGGAGCTGAGGCAGCATCCGTCTGGCCGCCGCCATGATTTCGGCGATCCCCGACGGCGTCACGCTGCCGTCGAACCCCGCGTGCTCCATCGTGCTGCCGAAGATCGCTTCGCCGCTGCGCGCCAGGACGTAGCTGTGGTCGTAATACAGCACCGTACGCGGCATGTTGGCCGGCCACGGCACTGCCGCCATCTGGCCGCGCACGGGTTCGACCGGAAGCCGCCGGGGCAGGTGCTCGATCTGCCTGGACCAGGCGCCCGCGGCGATGACCACGTGCTCCGCTTTGATCTTGCCGGCGGGAATCTCTACACCTGTCACACGACCGAGAATCGTGTTGATGCGATTCACGCGTGTCGTGAAAGTCCGCGTGCCCAGGCGTTTGGCATCCGCCAGCAACGCGCGGGTCAGCGCGGGCGCGTCCACCGCGCCGTCCTCAGGAGCGAACATCGCCCCAAGGCACGGCGCGGTCGCCGGGAAGCGCTCCGCCACCTCGGCCGCTTCGAGCCAATCGCAGCGCAGTCCGGCCTGGCGCTGATTGGCGACGACTTCCCGTAGTCGCTCGGCTTCGGGCTCTTCGAAGGCCAGGGATGCGATGCCTTCGCGCCACAGCCCGATGTCGATGCCGGTGGACTCGGACAGGGCCGCTGCCAGCGTGTCGTAGAGATCGCGGGCGCGCAGGCCGAGGGCCCGCAGGGCCTCGTCAGTGCGTTCGATTTGCGGTCCCAGTATCCCCGCCGACGCTGCCGATGCGGCAGCCGGCTCGGGGCCTGGCTCACAGATCAGGACGCGCAGCCCGCGCAGGGCGAGCGCGCGGGCGCAGGCGGCCCCGATGATGCCGCCGCCGGCAACCAACACTTCACAGGACGAAACTTTGTGCGACATTTAGGCGTACGCTGCAGTCGCACCGGGCACCACGGAGGCAATCATGTTCCGGAGCATTTTGGGTTTCGCCGTTCTCGCGATTCTGGCATGGCTGGGTCTCAAGTTGATCTTTGGAGTTCTTGGGAGCCTCGTCGGCCTCGCGATGACGGTCCTCTGGCTCGCGTTCATCGGCTTCGTCGTCTATCTCGCGTTGCGGCTCGTCAGCCCGCGCACCGCGGATCGCATCCGTGACATGATCAAGGGACGTCCCGCCGACGCCTCTTAAGGCTCCCAGGGCAGGGGCTGGCTCGAGTGCGCGTGCACGATCTTCCAGCTCTCGCCCCGCCGCTCGCAAATGACTGTCGCCCGGCCGACTTCCGCACGCCGCTCGGTCGGGTTGACCCAGCGATAATCCACTAACACCCAGGCCACTCGGCCTTCAATTGTCGCGTTCGCCGCCGAGACCGTTACTCGGCCGGCGCCGATCGTGATGCCCGCAAAGCGCGGCGCTGCCTGACGGATGCGGGCGTTGCCCACCACGAGCGCATCCGCCGTGTACAGCGTGTCGGCGTGGCTATCACCCGCAGCGTCGAGCGTCAGCGCCAGCTGCACGACCGCTTGCACTTCAGCGCTCCCGCTCCCGCTGCCGCCGACCGCCGTGACCTCGCGCGGCCTGATCGTGCGTGTCGTGCATGCGGTCAGCACAGCAACTGCAACGAGCAGACAGTAGGGGCGCAGCATGCTGCGCCCCTACTTCTTTGCCAACCGGGACAATACCGCCCACGCAATCAGCGGCACGAGGATCTCATGATGCCCCGTGAGCTGAATGCCGCGGCCACCCGCCAGTGTTGGCCGTTCCACGACGTTCACCCGGGGGCGATAGTGACGCTGCATGTCGCAGTCGCACGCCGTGAAGTTCTTCGGACGGCCGCCGTTCAGGTTCCGCGCGATCGTCAGTGCCTTGAGAAAGACCTCGGGCATCACGACGGCACTGCCAAGGTTCAGGACGACGCCGCCGTCGTCGAGATCCGGCAGGACGCCGGCGAGGCGCTTGAAGTCGCGATGACTCGTAGCGCCGATCACCGCCCCGTCGGCGGTCGGATGCTGATGCACGATCTCAGCGCCGATCGCGGCGTGCACCGTGACCGGGACGCCGAGCTCCGCGCAGGCCAGGAGCACCGAGACGTCCCTCCCAGGGAGCTCCTTGCGCGCGCGCAGGTATTCGGCCAGCGCCTCACCCGCGCCCTGCTGCGTCTTGGCACCGTGCGCCAATGCCGCATTCATTTCGCGTCCCGTCTCCTCTGCCATGCCGAACGTCCCGTCGCCCAGCCCCGCCGCGACGTCTTCGCTCGTCCCACCGTACGCCGCCAGCTCGAAGTCGTGGATGGCGGCACTGCCGTTCATCGCCACGGCCGTGACGGCGCGCTGACGCATCAGGGCGATCAGCAGCGGCCCGAGGCCCACCTTGATCACGTGCCCACCCAACATGGCGACAATCGCGCGGCGGCCGGCAGCCGCCACGATCTGATCGACGAGGTAGCGGAAGTCCTGCGCGGCGAGAATCGCCGGCAGGGCGTCGATGAAGGCGGTGAACGAGCGGTCAGACGGGAGCGGCGGGGGCGCGTGGGCGAGGAGTGAGGAGTCGACTTTGTTGGGGCGTTTGGCAACCGGAACGGTCTTGAGGCGGGAGAAGTCGGCTTCGCGGTAATCGGTCATGGCTGAGCAACTCCTGGGACGACATAGTCCTTGAGCTTCAGCGTCACCTGGCCGAACGAGAAGGTGGACTGGATCGCGAGCACGAGCCGCTGCGGATCGTCGGAGAGCCAGATGCGCGTCTCGGACTTCTCCGCAAAGATGCCGCGGCCCTGGGGAATCCTGGGGCGTACAACGAGCGCCCGCCACTTCTTTCCCGCGACGCTGACCCGCTCGCGCCCCAGAACCTCGATGATGACGGGATTGCGATCGGGCCGAAAATAACGCGCGTACTCGTACTTCTTCCCGACCTCGAGCGGCACCGTTCGGATCCAGTACAGGAAGGACGCGTCGTCGAGCGGCTCGAGCACGGTGGCAAATGTCGTGTCGCGCCCTTCTTCTCTATAGAAGCCCGAATCGGGGAAGATCTCGTAGCGCCGCTCGCGATGCTTGTCGCGCTCGTCCTGGATGGACGAAAAGCGAAGCGAGCGGAAGTCGTACCGTCCCACCCAGGACTCGATCGTCTGGTCGAGGTGGTACCAGAGCGCGCCGCCGGAGATGCGAAATCGCAGGTGCACCGCCTCCTTGTTGTGCACGGTATCGATTCCAATGACCTCCATCGTGGCGCTCCCCACGCTAAAGATCCCGTACTTCGCGCCGAACGTGAGCCGCTCACCGATCGGAAACGTTACGGCCGGCGGCACGTCCAGCACCGGGCGAGAAGAGGACGACGAAGCAGTCGACCCAACGATCTTGCCGGTGCATACGGTGTCCTGTGCTGTCAGTGACCCTCCCCCCCCCCCGGTGAGCAAGGCGAGCAGCAGCATCGCGGCGCCTCCCCCCTTGCGTGCGGCGCTGATCCGGCCGCGCGAGCGCCACGCAGCGAGGAGCTCTTGCCAGGGGTTGGACCGCGACGGTCGCTGCTTGAGGTCGTAGCGCGCGGCGCTGGACACGACCTCGATCCGGCGGGCGTGTGCGCCCAGGCGCGCCAGGAGCTCCGCGTTCGCGGCCCATCCTTCGGTGGTCAGCAACGGAGCATCGCCGGCCCCCCCGCGGGTTGCCTGCCGCAGCACGATCAGGCGCAGCGCCGTGAACCCCGAGATCGAGTCTTTCACGCCGCCGCCCACCCGCAACAAGCGCGGCGCCCACTGCCGCGCCCAGCGTTCCGGCCAGGGCCGGGTGCCGCGAGCGCCATACTGCTCCGCCACGACCAGGTCGGCTCCGGACTCGAGCCGCTTGACCATCTCCTCCATCGTCTCCGGCGCGTGCAGGAAGTCGGCATGCAGGGTGATCGCGCAGTCGCGCTTGGGCCGATCGGTACGCTGCAACGCGAGCCGGAGCAGCTCCTCGAGACTGCGGGCGTAGCCCTGGCGTGTCTGATGTTTGATCACGGTCAGGGGTAGCACGCGCGCGTACGACGTCAGGACGTCCGCCGTGCCGTCGGTCGAGGCGTCGTCGCACGCGATGATCTGGTATTCCCGCTCGAACGCGGTGAATACCTGACGGACCTTCCAGAGCACGAGCCCGACCGTGCTCGCCTCATTGTGGACCGGCACGCAGACGTAGATCATGGCCCTGCAATCTAGAGAAGCGCCCTATACACGTCCAAGACTCCGCGTGCCATGGCTTTGGCGGTAAAGCGCGGCGGGAAGGGCAGCGGGGTGGGGTGTTTGAGCACGTCAACCACCTTTTGCGCCAATGCGTCTGGGGTTCCGGCAGGGACCAACACCTCAGCCGGGAGGAGCTCGGGAATGCCCCCCGCGGCGGTTGCGACGACGGGCCGTCCGAGCGCGAGCGCGTTCAAAATGACGCTGCCCAGGCCCTCCGTTTTGGACGACATCACGAAGACACTCGCTTCGGCGATGAGCGCATCGATGCGGTCCACGTAGCCGACGAGGTGCACGCGGTCCTCGAGCGCGAGCCGCGCGATTTCAGCGCTGAGCGCCGCGCGCAGCGGTCCTTCGCCCGCGATGATCCAGTGCAGCTGCGGCTCCAGCGCGCGAGCGTACTGGGCGGCGCGCACCAAGGTGCGCTGGTCCTTGTGGTCCACGAGTGCGGCGGCGTTCACGGCCAGCGGCGCGCCGGCGGGGATGCGCAGCTGGCTGCGGATGTCGAGCCGGGGTGTGGCGGCCCGGCGGATCTGGTCCGGATCGATGCCGTCGTGGACCACGGTGATGGCACCCGCCGCGATCCCGTCGCGCGTGAGGATCTGCTTGACCGCTTCGGACACGGCGATGATGCGATCGGGCTGGCGCCAGAAGCCGAAGCGACCGACGTGAAAATCGACGCGCCGCGCCGCGACGAGCGTCCGGCCCCACGCCGCCGTCGCAGCCAGCGTGAGCGCGTGGCTGTCGTGCACGTGGATCACGTCGGGCTGGAATGCGGCGATCGTGCGGCGCAGATGCCACCACGCGCGCGGATCGAGCCCGATCTCCCAGGTCGTCCCCCGCACGGCCACGCCATCAGCGCCCGCGCGACGCGCGAGCTCGCTGCCGTGCTTCGTGACGAGGACCTGCTCGATCCCGGCGTCCTTGCCGAGCTCGCGGCAGAGGAGCCACACCTGGTTCTGGCCCCCCCGCCACTCTCGCCCCGAGTCTACCTGGAGGATGCGCAAGCCCCTAAGCCCGAGCCCCCACATCCGCGAGTACGCGGCGCAATGCATCGAGTTTGAAGGGCTTTTGCAGGAATGGACGGCCCAGCTCTTCGAGGAATTGCAGCGTGTCGCCGCGGACCGTGTCGCCCGTGGCGAAGATGATGCGATCGGCGACGGTGGGGTGCATGCGCGCGAGCGTGTGGAACATCTCGCGCCCGCCCAGCCGGGGCATACGCAAATCGCAGATGATCAGATCGAATGGCTGCATCAGCGCGCGCTTCAGCGCCTGACTCCCGTCGTGGGCCAACACCACCTCGTGACCCCAGCTTTCGAGCGTCGCCTGCATGTAGTGCAGAATGTGCGGCTCGTCATCCACCACCAGTACCCGGAGGCGCTCGTGCCTTTCGGCAGGAGCCGGTTCGGCCTCGGCACCCCGCGCCAGAGGGCTTAGCTCCGCGCGTACGCCCGTCGGCAGCTCGACCGTGAATGTCGCGCCGCGACCGCTGCCGGCACCTCCCGGATCCACCGAGATGTTGCCGCCGTGTTCCTTGACGATCCCCAGCGAGATGGATAGGCCAAGGCCTGTCCCTTCGCCTTCGGACTTGGTGCTGAAGAACGGCTCGAACACCCGCTGCGACACGGCGTCCGGGATGCCCGGCCCGTTGTCGGCAATGTTGACTGAGAGTCCGTCGGGCTCGCACTTGGTGAGGATTTCAATCCGCCCGCCTTCTCTGGCCCGCGTGCTGGCGATCGCCTGCGCCGCGTTGTTGATGATGTTTACGAACACCTGCTTGATCTGATTCGCGTGAACCTCGACTTCCGGGAGTCCCGGCTCGAAGGTGAGCGTGAGCTCGATGTGCGCCGCCAGGAGCTGGTTCTTCAGGAGCTGATGCGTGGACTCGAGAATCGGCCGGATCGATTGCAGCTGGCGCTCGCCTTCCTGGCGCCGCGCGAACGAGAGCAGGTTGCGCACGATCGCCGAGGCGCGCTCGGCTTCCTGGCGAATCACCGCGAGCGGCTCGGCCAGGCGCGGCGGGACGTCTGCGGCCTCGCCGAGCAGGTCGCTGAAGCCGACCACCGAGGCGAGGGGGTTGTTCAGGTCGTGCGCCACGCCGGCGATCAGCTGGCCGATCGCCGACATCTTCTCGGATTGCAGCAGCTGTTCCTGCAGGCGGCGCTTTTCGGTCTGATCCTCGAACAGGAGCACGGCCGCGCCCGGCTCCCCCGTGGGGATGGCGGTCACCAGCAGCGTCCGTTCGCCGGCTCGCACTTCGATGGGAGTCGACGCGCCATCGGGCGTGAGCAAGCGGGCGACGGGATCGACCCACGACGGCGGCAGCAGGGTCAGCCAGGCTCTGCCCGGCAACGCCGTGACGGGCAGCTTGATCAGCTCCGCGAACATGCGGTTGGCGCGCCGCACGCCGCCCTGGGGATCTACGTAACAGATGGCCTGGTTGAACGCGTCCACCGTCTGCTCCCACTCGCGCTTGCCGCTCGACAAGAGCTCTACGAGCCGTGCGTTTTCGAGCGCGATGGCCGCCTGCGCCAGGACCGCGCGCGTGAACATCAACGCCGCGTCGTCCAGCGCGTTCGGGCTCTCGCCCTCCATCGCCACCGCTCCGATCGTTCGTGAAACCGCGACGATCGGGACACCGAGCCAACTCGACGGCGCTGGCTTGTCCACCTTCACGTCCAGCTCCGCGGCGTGCGCGGCGACTTTGTCCGGGAAGACGAGCGGGCCGCGGCGGAGCGCGAGCTGCAGCAGCGGTTCGTCCGTGGTCGCGGGGCGGGGACCGTTGTGATAGCTCACGACGAGCCGGTTGGTGTCGATATCCAGCAGCATCACCGACAGCCGGGCCGGCGCCAGCTGTTCGGTCAGGACGCGCGCCACGATCTCGACGATGGTCACCGGCCGGAACGCGCCCGCCAGCTCCTGAGACAGCGAGGTCAGACGGGTGAGGACTTCCGCGACCGAGTCCCCCCCCCCCCTCGCGCCGGTCATTTGCCTTCGTCCAGAAAGCGCGTCGGCACCCGCGTGGCGGCGTCGACGAGTGCCTCGGCCGATTTAATGAAGCGGACCACGATCGGCAACGAGCCTTGGAGCGCGACTTTCCGTTGCATGATCCCGGCGATCGGGCCGAGCTCCTTCTTGATGATCTGTTTCCAGTAGCGGTATTCGGCCGTCAGAATGAAGGGCGCATGCTGCGCGTCCATGCGGGTGACGAGTCGCGCGTCCCGGCACACGCCGCGGTCGAGATCGAGCAGGATCGCCACGTCATCGGCCACGCCGATGGCCGGCTGGGCGGGCAACACCAGGGCGACCGAGCCGTGGGTCCAGTCCGTGGACGCGGTGCGGTATTCGTCACTCGCGTTGATCGCGACGCCATACGCGGCGACCCAGTCCGGCGACGGAAAGGCGTGCAGGGCGGCCGTCACGCGACCGCCTGCGCGAATCCTTCGAACAGCGCTCGCTCCGCAAGATCCTCCGGATGCCATTGGACCGCGACGATCCATCCTTCATGCGCGTTCGTCGGCTCGGCGCCCTCGATCACGCCATCGTCGGCCCACGCGACCGCCTTCAGTCGCGGCGCGAGATCGCGAATCGCCTGATGGTGCCGGCTGTTTACGGTCGCGGAGCGAGTGCCGAGCGTTCGTTCGAGCAGCGATCCGGCTTCCACGCGTATGGCGTGGCGGCTCGTTTCGTCGCTGTGCGGCACCACGCTCGGGCGCTCGCTCGCCAGGTCCTGATAGAGCGTGCCGCCGAGGGCGACGTTCAGAATCTGAATGCCGCGGCAGATCGCGAGAATCGGTAGACGGCGCGCCCGCGCAGCCGTGATGAGCGCCAGCTCCGCGGCGTCGCGCACGGGGTCGACCGCACCGAGGCGCGGATGCGGTGTCGCGCCGTAGCGTTCGGGCGCGACGTCTTCACCGCCGGTGAGCACCAGCCCGCGCACAGCCGCGAGCGCGGCGCCGGCCCGATCAGCCGCCAGCATCGTCGGAACAGCCAGGGGGACGAGGCCGGCGCTCTCGAGCGCGCGAACGTACGCGGTGTTCAAGGTGACGCGCTCGCGGCCATCGACGAGGCGGCGCGGCGCCGTCACGGCGACCGCTGGCGCCGTACTCACGTCGTTTGGGACGCGGGGCCGCCAAACAAGGGACAGCGGGGATTGTTGACGCTCGCCCAGTCCACGCGCACCCCGTACAGGTTCAGCGTGGTGCCCCCGCCGATGATCGCGCCGATCGTCGGATGATTGAGCGGCTCCTCCTGATCGAGGATCATGACGCCCATCGCCCGCTGTGAGGTGTCGTCCACGACCAGCAAGCCGTAGCCTCGCGACGGGAACGCCGGTCCGCGGAACTGCATGGAGATCTTGCCTTCGGCATCGCGACCGGCGATCACCGCGCCCCGGTCGTTCTTCTGCTGGATGACGAGTGCGGGGAGGGAGTCAGGGATGCCACGCGGCGGATCGGTGAGGACCGCGCGCGCGTTCGACAGCTGCGAAGTGATCAACCCCGGACCGGCGAGCAGCGCGATGCCGCAGGTGGGCGAACCGCTGTTCCCACGGGTGCAAGCAGCCGGCACCAGCAACAGCAGAGGGAGCAGTCGCTTCGTGAGGTGCATGGGGCAAATCTAACGCTAATGCGACCAAACGGCGGTCAGGGTAACCGTACGGACGGGCGCGAGCGTCTGGGGCACCAGGTTGTACATGTAGTTGAGCACGTTAGCGGCCAGCAGCCGCAGCTCGACCGGCCCTTGCTTCCAGCCCGCTCGCAAGTCCAGCACTTTCACGGGGACGCGCCTCGCATCGACGAAACCTTCGAGCTCGATGCGCTCGACGCGACTGGCGTAGCGGAAGTCGGCACCCAGGCCGAAAGCACCGAAGCTGTAATCGCCGCTCAGCGTGAGCAAGTGCTTGGGACGGAAGGCCAGCGGCCCCGTTGCCGACGGGTCGCCCGCCACCTGCCGCCGCGTGTTGAGATAGGTGTAGCTCAGCGCGGCAATCAGCCGGTCCGGAATCGGCGCGGCGAGGACGCTCGCGTCGATTCCGGCGATGCGCGCGCGTGTGACGTTTTGCAGCTGGATCTTCGGACCGGTGGTATCGACTATCAACCGCGGCTCGATGAGTTCACGGCCTTCCGTCCAGAACAGGGCGGCGTCGAGCCGCAGGACGTGCAGCAGCGGCGCCGTCGTGTGACCAAGCTCCAGCGACCACGCGGTCTCCGGCCCCAGGTTGGGATTGGGAATGACCTCGAGCCCTTCAAAGAAGGTATGGACGAATCGCTCGGCGACGGTCGGGGCACGGAAACCCCGGCCGATCGACGCGCGCAACACGCCTCCCTTGTGATCTGTCGGTACGGTCCCGCCAAGCCGGGGGCTGACGACGGCACTGAGCGAGCCGCCGTCGACTGCGAGAAAATCGATGCGCGCGCCGGCGGTGAAACGAAACACGCCGACCGCCTGGTCGCTCTCGCCGTAGGCCGCGTACTCCGACTGTGAATGGTTCCCGAAGATGTCGCTGGTGACATCCGACAATGTCATCTCGCTGCCGACCAGCACGGTCCGCATCGAATCGGGATGCGCTTCCGCCCGAAGTTCGGCCCCGAAGCGGTTGGCGATCCCGAATTCCGAGCCGTTGGGAGGACGCTGATCGAAGAAGCTGGTACGGAACCACGACCCTCGCGCCTGCCAGGCGAATCGGTCCGATACCACCGTACGTGCCTGTACGGCGACGTATCCCTTGCGCGAGTCGGTCCACGAGCCCAGCGAAGCCGTGGCCACCTTGAACGGCTGAAACGCCTGGCCGCGATCGTCGCACTTGCCTTGCCGGCACCACGCGAGCGGCGCGTCGTAATGATCGACGGCCCAGGCGCTGGACATGTCGACGCGCGTGCGCGACGATGCCTGCCACCGGGCTCTACCGGCGATCTGCCAATGATCCCCGTCGTCCTGTTCGCGGTATCCATCCGAATGACGCGCGCCCGCCGCGAGCCGGCCGCCGAACGTCGTGGTGCCGTACGACCCGGAGATATCGCCCCCGCCCTGCAGCCCGGTGCCGTCGCGGAACCGCCACACCTCCTCCGGCGGATTGCCGTACGCGCCTCCTGTCAGTCGTACGCGCACGTGGACGCCCTGAGGCACGTCGCGGGTGGCCAGGTTGACGACGCCCCCTAGCGCCGCCGATCCATACAGCGACGAGCCGGCACCCTTGAGGATGTCGACGCGCTCGATCTGATCCACCGGCAGCAGGTCCCAGTTGATCCCGCCGCGGTCGCCCTGATTCATCGGGACGCCGTCGACCAGCAGCAGCACGCGCGAGTTCAATCCCTGTATGTAGCCCGTGGATCCGCGAATGTTGATCTGTCCGTTCAGCATCTGAATCCCTGCCGCCTTGTCGACTGCTTCGTCCACCGTGTTGACCGCCCGCTGATCGATGTCGCGCTCGGGGATCTGGACGACACTCGTCGCGGGACGATCGCCGAACCGCGCCACCTTGGTGCTCACAACGTCGAGCGGGGGCAGCTCGAGCGGCGCGCTCCGGAGTGTGAAGTCGAGCGTCGTCGAGTCGCCTCCGGTGAGGGCGACGGCCGTATCGACCGGGCCATATCCGAGAGCGGCGGCGTGCACGCGGACGCGGCCGGCCGGGACGACGGCGATCCGGTACACGCCCTGGAGATTCGTGCGGGTTGAAAGCGTCGTGCCGGGAATAGCGATGCTCGCGCCGCCAATCGCGGCACCATCCTTGTCGCGAACCGAGCCCCGCAGCACGCCCTGGGCAGCCGCGGGCAAGGGCGCGCAAACGAGCAGCAGGGTGGCTATTGCGCGGTGCATGTCACGAAGTCCGTCGCCGGCCGAAGACTGTCGAAGTTGACGACGAAGTCGATGTCGCCCGGCGCCGCGCCCGCCCCGCTCGGCACCGTGACCACGCCAGGCTGCGTCGAGTCGACCGAGTCACGGTAGTAGCCCGCGACGCGCAGGTATTGTGTATCTGCCGGTGTGAGCGTGAGAGCGCCCGGTTTTTTCCAGACCGCAAGCACCCAGTGATAGGCACCGGGCAACAACGGCACGCTGTAGGGCGCGATCGAGTCCGTGAAGGGCACCGATCCGGGGATCACTGGCCGACGATTGTTGATCAAGTCCGTGCAGCTTTGCGGAAACGCAAGGTAGGCGGCGATGAAGACATTTTCGGTGTTCGCGGGGGCCGCGCCGCGAAATCGCACCGTGCCGCATAGACCTACGAGTGAGCGGGCGCAAATCGGTTCGGGGTCGAGGCCTCCGTCGCACGCGCCGGCCACACCAGCCGCCACCAGGCCGACCACCGTAATCCGGAACAGGGACCGGAGCATCCCAGCAATTTGCCGCCCGCGGGGGGTGCGTCAACTTGACCCGGGTTTTGCGCGGGAATAACGTTGCTGCATGCCACAGTACGAGTACCGGTGTCAGGTGTGTGACGTGCGTTTCTCGCGCACCGAGTCGATGGCTGAGCACGCCGCGCGGCCGCGTCCCACCTGTCCGGAGTGCGAGTCGCCCGCCGTGGAGCCCGTCTTCTCCGACTTTTTCGCCAAGACCGTTCGCAAGAGCTAGACACGTTCGAGCGCTTGCGGGACGCCTTCCGCGCCGCCGTCGATGCGGCGTCGACCCCGGACCTGCGATCGCTCGCACGGCAGATGCGCGAGGCGGTCGTCGACGCGAAAGTCGCCGTCGCAGAGGTCCAGGAGGCCGTCGTGCGTACCGAGCACGAGATCACACTGGAGCGCCAGCGATTATCGGACGCCGAGCGCCGCGGCCGGCTAGCCGGGGAGATTCAGGATGCCGAGACCGTCGAGGTTGCCGGCCGCTTTGCGGCGAAGCACCGCGAGCGGCTCGGCGTGCTCGAGCGGAAGCTCGCCAACCAGCGTGAGGAGCTGGCGCTCGCGCAGCGCGAGCTCGACGACATGCACGCGCAGCTCAAGACCGCGGATCGGGACCGCCCGGCGATGGAAGCTCGGCGCTCCGCGCAGGAGGCCGGGGACCCCGTGGCGAGCATGGACCTGCAGGACGAGCTGCTCAAGTCCGACATGGATCGGGCGGCGCGCGAGGCAGCGGCAGCGCGCCAGCTCGAGGAGCTCAAGAAGAAAATGAGAAAGGAATAGCCCGTGCTGCTCCTCGTGATCCTCCAGACGCTCCACCACCCCCCACAACCTCCTCCGACCGATTTTCTCAAACGCGCTCATACCTACAGCATCGTCGCGTACGACTCCGTCACCGGGGATCTCGGGATCGCCGTGCAATCGAAGTTCCCCAACGTGGGCGGGCTCGTGCCGTGGGCCAAAGCCGGAGTCGGCGCGGTCGCGACGCAGGCGCTGAGCAACACCGACTACGGTGAGAAGGGGTTGGAACTGCTGGCGCGGGGTGCGACGGCGCCGGACGCGATGCGCATCATCATGCGGACCGATCCGCAACCATCGCAGCGCCAGGTGGGGATGGTGGACGCGCGTGGCAACTCGGCAAGCTGGACCGGCGATTCGACGTTCGACTGGGCTGGCGGTCGCGCGGGCGGCGGTCAGGTCGGTGGCAAGGGGCAGATGATCACCGGGCATGGCTACGCGGCGCAGGCGAACATCATGGTCTCGGACGCGACCGTCCGAAGCATGGCGGAGACGTTCGAGCGCAGCCGCGGCTCGCTCACCGATCGGCTGATCGCCGCGCTGGTCGCGGGGCAGGCGGGCGGCGGCGACAAACGCGGCATGCAGTCGGCGGCACTGCTCGTCGTCCGCGCGCGCGGCGGCTACCTCGGCGGCACGGACCGATACATCGACATCCGCGTGTACGACGCGCCCGATCCGATCAAAGAGCTGCAGCGGCTGTACGCGCTGCACAAGTTGTATTTCTTCACCACCGACTCGGCGGATCTGCTTCCGATCACGCCGGCGCTGCAACAGGAGCTCGAGGCGATCCTGCTCGTGGAGCCCGTGAATCAGCCGCAGAAATGGCTGGCGGCGCCGCAGCCGAGTCTCAACGAGACCTTCCTGACGGCGCTCGCGAACTTCATGTATTGGGAGAACTACGACGTGCGGGTGCGCATGGATGGCAAGATTGATCGCGTTGTGTTAGAAGACATTCGGAAAAACCGAGCGGGGCGGGGGCGTCCGCGGAGGTAATCGTATGGATGTGAAGCGGGGCCGCATGGTATTCCTGGGGTACGGCAAGTATTGGCGCTCGGACCGCATTCTCGGCCTCACGCCGATCGAACAAGGCCGCGGACCGGGACAACGCACGAACGTGTTCATCGAAGGTCAGGCGGAGCCGATGGTGGCCTCGCGCACCGAGCAAGCGATCCTCGAGGACATGGGTGCGAACGACGACAGCTTCCAGCAGGAAGCCCTGCGCCAGGCGACCGGCGAGCTGCTCGAGGCGTTCCACGAGTTCTCGCCGGTGCTACGCCGGGCGCTGCAAAACGAGCACCACTTCGACGTCGAGAAATGGGAAGGACGGCTCGGCACGCTGTTGAGACCGAGCGAGCATCCTGACTCGGCGGAGCAGGACGACCTGTTCGACTGAAAGGCTTCGCATGACGCAACCGCAGATGAGCGGGACGCAACTCGATCGGGGATGGTTCGGGCAACCGCGCGGCCTCTCGACGCTGTTCTTCACCGAGATGTGGGAGCGCTTCAGCTTCTACGGGCTCCGTGCGCTCCTCATCCTCTATATGACCGCCGCCGCGGCGAAGGGCGGACTCGGTTTCTCGACCGAGCACGCCGCGTCCATCTATGGCTGGTACACCTTCGGCGTCTACGCGGCCGCGATTCCCGGCGGCATAATCGCCGATCGTTGGCTTGGCCAGTTTCGCAGCGTGCTGTGGGGCGGCGTCATCATCGCGCTCGGGCACTTCAGTCTCGCGTATCCATCTCTGCCGACCTTTTATCTCGGCCTCACGCTGATCGTGATGGGCACAGGTCTGCTGAAGCCGAACATCAGCACGATGGTCGGTTCGCTGTACGATCCTGCCGACGTGCGGCGTGACGCCGGCTTCTCGATCTTCTACATGGGCATCAACGTCGGCGCTTTCGTCGCCCCGCTCATCGTCGGGACGCTCGGCCAGCGCGTGGACTGGCACGTCGGGTTCGGGTGCGCCGGCATCGGGATGACGCTCGGCCTCATTCAGTACGTCGCCGGCAAGCCTCGGTTGCTACCCGCGCTCGAACGGCTTGGACAATCCGAGACGAAGCCCGCCGCGGCGGTGAGCACGGAACCCTGGTGGAGATTCACGCCGGAGGAATGGAAGCGGGTCATCGCAATCGCCGTGCTATTCGTGTTCTCTTCGATTTTCTGGGCCGCGTTCGAGCAGGCGGGATCGAGCCTCAACCTGTTCGCCGATCGGCTCACGAAGAACGAAGTGCTCGGTTACAGCTTCCCCTCGACCTGGTACCAGTCGCTGAACTCGATGTTCATGATCTTCGGGATGGCGCCGCTGCTCGCGTGGCTTTGGGTGCGCCTCGGACCGCGCCAGCCCTCGAGCCCGATCAAATTCGCGCTCGGTCTCTTATTCGCAGGACTCGGCTTTGCCCTCCTGGTCCCCGCGGCGAAGATGGCGCAGCAGCAGGGGATTCTGGTCAGCCCGTGGTGGCTGGTCGGCGTCTACTTCCTGCACACCATTGGCGAGCTCTGCCTGAGTCCGGTGGGATTGTCGACCGTGACGAAACTCGCGCCGGTGCGGATCGCCGGGGCGATGATGGGTCTGTGGTTCCTGTCGATTGCGGTCGGGAACAAGATGGCCGGATGGGTGGCCGGATACTTCGACCGGTTGCCGCTGCCCGACCTGTTCGGCGCCGTCGCGCTGACGACATTTGTGGCCGCCGTGATTCTGCTTGCAATCACGAGGCCGATCAAGAAGCTGATGGGAGGAGTCAGATAGGTTCTATCATGCCCCCCTTTTCCCGGGAGCAAGCCCGGGATAAACCCAACTTGCCGGGACCTGTCTAAATCACATAACCAAATTCCCGCACTACGGATCGGTTTGCGGTCGTTAGGGAGCGTGCCAGGTGAGATCGCCGATCTCCGCCGCCGAGCGAATCTTCAGCCCATCGGTATCGGCGCTGACACCGATGGACACAATCGGTTTCGGCGCACTATTCCACAGTCGTCTGTAATCGCTGAAGGGATCGCGGCGCTCTTCGTGCCAGGAGCCGTCCGCGTCCTCGGCGCGCTGGAGAATCACCACCATGCGGTTGCGCCCCGCCCAGCTCGCGAAACTCTCCCCGCGGCTTTCGCGATTCCCCCACGTGTACGCGATGGCGCGTCCGTCCTGGAACGTCACCACCACGCGGATCGGGCTGTCGTCGGCGGCGCGGCGTTTTAGGTCGGCGCCGCGCAGCGGAGTACCGGCGCGCCAGCGCCACGTGATCGTCCCCTGCCGTTGGGTCGGTGCGGGTCGAATGGCAGGGCGCAGCCGGTACGTCGCGGTTCCGCCCTGACTAACGGCGGTGACCCGCAGCGTGTGCGACCGCGTGACTTCGAACGCGGGTGGATCCACGCCCTGCATCCGGTTGAGCTTCCAGCCCGCGGGCAGACCCGGCCCCGCGGGCACGATCATCAGATTGGTGAGCGTTTGCGCGAGCGCGAGCACCACGCTCACATCGGCTCCTCGGCATAGTGACAGGCCGCCAGGTGCCCCGGCGTGATCGGCCGCAGTGGCGGCGCCTCGGTGCGGCAGCGCTCGCTCTTCTTGGGATGCGGGCAGCGCGGATGGAACGGGCAGCCGGGAGGCGGATGCGCGGGTGACGGGATGTCGCCCGGGAGTACAATGCGTCGCTTGGTCGCGTGCGGGTTCGGCTCCGGGACGGCCGACAGCAGCGCGCGCGTGTACGGATGTCGCGGCTGCGCGTAGATCTCCGCCGCCGGCGCGCGCTCCACGATCTTGCCGAGGTACATGACCGCGACGTCGTCGGCGATGTGCCGCACCACGGCGAGGTCGTGCGCAATGAACAGATAGGTGAGCCGGCGTTTGGCCTGCAGGTCGGCGAGCAGATTCAGGACCTGCGCCTGCACCGACACGTCGAGCGCGCTCACCGGCTCGTCGCACACGATGAACTGCGGCTCGACCGACAGCGCGCGGGCGATGCCGACGCGCTGCCGCTGGCCGCCCGACAGCTCGTGTGGGTAGCGTTTCGCAAACGCCGCGTCCAGTCCGACCTCGTCGAGCAAGGCGGGGACGGTGCCGTTCAGGCCGTGAATCTTGAGCGGCTCCCGCAGCGTGTCTTCGACCGTCATGCGCGGATTGAGCGAGCTGTAGGGATCCTGAAAGACGATCTGCATGCGGCGCCGCAGCGCGCGAAGCGTGCCCGAGTCGAGTGCGAAGACGTCGTTGTCGTCGAACAACACTTTCCCCGACGTCGCCTCCTGCAACCGCAGCATCGTACGCCCGACCGTCGTTTTCCCCGAACCCGATTCGCCCACCAATCCCAGCGTGCGGCCCGAGGCGATCGCAAACGAGACGCCGTCGACCGCGCGCACCGGCGCGTGCGGGCGCCCGAGGCCGAACCAGCGGCGCTCGCCGGCGTAGTGCTTCACCAGGTCGCGCACGTCGACGAGCGTCATCGCTTAGGCACTTTCCGCTCGGGCTCGGTGACGAGCCAGCAGCGGGCGGCATGACCGGGGCGGGGCGTCCCGGTCTCGAGCAGCGGCGGCTCCTCTGCCACGCACTTCTCCCAAGCGTACGGACACCGCGGATGGAACCGGCAGCCGGATGGCCACGCCGTCGCCGCCGGCACCTGGCCGGGAATGGCGTGGAGCCGCGCGCGCGGCGCGTCGATCCGCGGGACGGCGGCGAGCAGTCCTTCGGTGTAAGGGTGCGTCGGCCGCTCGAAGAGCGCGTCCGTCGGCGCGGTTTCGACGACGCGACCCGCGTACATCACGACGACGCGGTCGGCGTGACCGGCGACCACGCCGAGGTCGTGCGTGATCAGCAGCACCGCCATGCCCATCTCGTGCTGCAGCCGGTCGAGGAGCTCGAGGATCTGTGCCTGGATCGTCACGTCGAGCGCGGTCGTCGGCTCGTCGGCAATCAAGACTTTCGGATGACAGACGAGCGCCATCGCGATCATGACCCGCTGGCGCATGCCGCCCGACAGCTGATGGGGATAGTGATCGACGCGCTCGTCGGGATCGGGAATCCCGACCAGGCGCAGCATCTCGATCGCCCGGGCCCGCGCCGCGCTACGCGACAGGTGCTGATGGATGATGGCGGCTTCGGCAATCTGATCCCCGACCGTGAACACGGGGTTCAGCGACGTCATCGGCTCCTGAAAGATCATCGCGATCTGATTCCCGCGAACGGCGCGCAGCTCGGCGGCGGGCAGTGCGAGCAGATTGCGGCCTTCGAATTCGATCAGACTGCCGGCGAGCACGTGGCCGGGCGGCTCCGGCACGAGCCGGAGAATCGAAAGGGAAGTGACGGTCTTGCCGCACCCCGATTCTCCGACGATGCCGAGTGTCTCGCCGGGATAGAGATCGAACGAGACGTCGTCCACCGCCCGCGCGGTGCCCTTGCCGTGCTCGGTGACGAAGTAGGTCTTCAGATTGCGCACGCGCAGCAGCACGGGAGGAGAGCCGGGCGCCGTCACGCCGCGTCCTCGCGCGGGTCGAGCGCGTCCCGCACCCCGTCGGCGACCGCGTTGAGCGACATCACGACCAAGGAAATAGCCAGGCCCGGAAAGATGGTCGACCACGGCGCCGTGTAGATGCTCGGCGCGCCATCCGCGATCATGTTGCCCCAGCTCGCACCCGGCGGTTTGATGCCGATCCCGAGGAACGACAACGACGCTTCGAGCAGGAGCACGTTCCCGACGCCCAGCGCCGCGGACACGATGATGGGGGCGGCGGCATTCGGCAGAACGTGGCGAAAGATAACTCGGCCGTTGTCCGCGCCGAGCGCCCGAGCGGCGGCGACGAAATCCCGCTGCCGCAGGGATAGCACCTCTGCCCGCACCAGCCGGCTGGTGCCAAACCACGACGTCAGACCGATGGTGATGACGAGAGCCGGGAACGGGAGGCCGTCCCACAGCGCCACGGCCATCAGGAGAACGAAGATGCGGGGCAAGGCGAGCCCGACGTCGACCCCGCGCATCAGGACCGTGTCGATCCAGCGCTGGTAGTAGCCGGCGACCGCTCCCACGAGCGTGCCGAGCGAAACAGCCATCAGCGCACCCAGCGCGCCGATGCCGAGCGACACCCGGGCGCCGTACACGACGCGGCTCCAGACGTCACGGCTCAAGAGGTCGGTGCCGAGCAGGAAGGTCCACGAGGGTGGGCGGTTCGTGAGATTCAGGATGTCGAGCTGCCGGCTCGGATCGAACGGCGCAATGAGCGGCGCCGCCAGCGCGACGAGGACCAGAAACGTCAGAATCCCGAGCCCCCACGAGGTGGTCCGGTGCCGGAAGAAGCGGCGCCAGCGCTCGCTGCGCAGCCCGCGGTGGCGCAGGGCGCGCACGGCTTCGGCGGCGAGGACGAGCGCAACGAGCAGCGCCAGCCACGTGCCGAGCGTCATGCGGTCAGCACGAGGTCCGTGTCCGCGCGCACGCGCAGGCGTGGATCGGCAACTCCAAGGAGGATATCAGCGAGCAGGTTCCCTGCGACCACCACGACGCTCGCGATCAACGCGGTCGCGGTGACGAGCGGATAATCCCGCGACAGAATCGCGTCGAATGCCAGGCGCCCCATGCCCGGCCACGCGTAGATCGTCTCGATCAGCACGGCGCCGGTGAGGAGGAACGGGAAGGCCAGTCCAAACCGCGTGATGAAGGACAACAGCGCGTTGCGGAGCTCATGGCGGAGCACGACACGACGTTCCGGGAGCCCCTTGGCGCGCGCGGTGCGCACGAAGTCCTGCGTCGCCACCTCGAGCATGGCGGCGCGTTGAAAGCGCGCTGTCCCGGCGGCACCGACCAGGCCGAGCGTGGCCGCCGGCAGCACCAGATGCCAGAGGCGGTCGGCGACGCAATAGAGCGAATCCACGACCGGACAGAGGACCAGGTCGTTCGGCCCGCCGACGGGAAACCACCGCAGCTTTTCGCCGAAGATGAGTAACAGCAGCAGCGCCAGCCAGAATGTCGGCAGCGAATAGATGAAGAGGGTGACATTCCCGATGACGATGTCGGGGAGGCGATTTACCCGGACGGCCTGGTAGATGCCGAGGCCAAGACCGAGGACGAAATCGAGGAGCAGCGCCGCACCGGCGAGCTGCAGTGTGAAGGGGATGGTGTCCGCGATGGCGTCCTGCACCGGGCGATGCAGCGAGAACGAGTACCCGAGATTGCCGTGCGCCAGCGCGACGAGGTAGCGCCAGTACTGCTCGGGAATGGATTTATCGAGTCCGAATTGCTTGACGAGCTGGTCGCATGCGGCCCGGTCTACATACTCTCCTCCGCCGACTTGCCCGCACGGCTTGCCGGGCGCGAGGTGAATCAGAATGAAGACGAACGTGACGACGGCGAAGATGATCGCGACGGACGCGACGAGGCGCCGCAGGAGCCAGGCCGCCCCTGTCACTTAGCGCTCCACGCGGTCTCGATCGATCAACCGGTCAGTCGGAATGCGCCAGGTGCGGAGCAGGGCGGCCCAGGAGTCGGGGCGGAACTGCACGTTATCGACGCGTTTGTGTACGGCCGCGACGTTGTCGAGCGCATAGAGGAAAATCCCCGGCGCATCCGCGTTCAGCGTCTCCATCGCGGCCCGCCACACGGGGCGCGCCCGATCGCGCGTGGTGGCGGTCACGGCCAGGTCCACCAGGCGCTCGAACTCAGGACTGTAGTAGCGGCCGAAATTCGACCCGCCGAAGCCGGCACGCGTCCAGCTCTGCGCGATCCCCGAGCTCGGCGAAGGATCGTTACTCCGCGAGAGAATTGCGGTGTCATACTTCCCGGTGCCGACGCGCTGATTGACCACGGTCGGCTCCAGCTCGTCGACTTCGACGTGGACGCCGATCGCGCGAAACTGCTCCTGCAGCAGCCGCGCGTATTGCTTCCGCAACACGCTCGAGGTCGGGACGAGGATATGGAACGCGAGCGGCTGCCCATCCTTGTCGCGGACACCGTCGCCATCGTGATCGCGCCAGCCGCGGGCGCTCAGTCTTCGGGCGGCCATTGCCGTGTCGTAGGGAAGCTGCCGGATATCGGGGTCCCAGATCCACAACAGCTCCGATATCGGGCCCGGCGGGACCTTGGCCAGGTCGTCGAGTGCGCTTTTCAGGAGACTGGCGCGGTCCACCGCCATGGCGAGCGCACGACGGACCTCGCGGTCCGCGAAGATCGGATGGGGTTTGGTCGTATCGTCCGCGGCCCGCTGGTTGAACGACAGGAAGGTGTAGACGTTGCCGCGGTACGGGTATATGGCGAGCTGCTTCGCCTCACGCGCGCGGTTCACGTTGTCCGGCGTCACCAGCTGCTCTCGGATGTCGGCCTGATCGGCGATCACCTGCTGGACGGCGACCTGGAGATTGGGCGTGAATCGCCAGATGAGTCGCCGAATCCCGGGCCTGCCGAGGAAGAACGTCGAATCGGCGACCAGCTCGATGGACTGCGCGGGCTGCCAGCGCACGAAGCGGTAGGGGCCGTCGCCCACGGGCTGCCGGCCGAACGGTGCCGTCCGCCATTGATCGCGCGGGACGGCCCGAAGCAGATGCGCCGGCAGGATGCGCATGTGGTACACCGCGTCGTAGAACATTTCGGAATACCGTTCGCGGAACCGAAAGACGGCGGTCAGCGAATCCCGCTGCGTGACGCTGGCGATGCGGTGGAGCTTGGGCCGGAACGGCGAGGCTACGGCGGAATCGGTGTACGCATTGAACGTGAACTCGACGTCCGCCGCCGTGACGGGCCGTTCGTCGTGCCAGCGCGCGCGCGGATCGAGATGGAAGACCAGGGTCAGCGGACCGTCCCACTCCCATTTCCGCGCGAGCAGCGGCTGAAAGTCTTCGTCGCCCAGCGTGTTCTCGGACATTCCCACGTCGGCGAGCTTCAGGAACAGCTGCTCGTCGATGTCGTTGGCGACGATGTCCTCGCTCGAGGGCGGCAGCAGCGTGCCCGGCTCGGCCACCGCGGCGTCGACGAGGGTGCCGCAGTAGGGGCCGGTGCAACCGCCGCGGCGCTCGCAGGCGGCGAGCGCGGCGACGACGAGGACGATGTAGACGGGAAGCCGGGGAGAAGAGCGCCGTAGCATGGCGCTTAACATTTCACCGGGGGGCGGCTGACGCAATGACAGACGGCGGGACGGCCTCACTGCCTGCCCTGAGCGGAGCGAAGGGGCCCCAATTCGCTACGACGGCAGCGGTGACTTCTTCAAACGTCACCGTTCGTCCCAGCACCTTGGCGAGGGTAGTCTCTTCTCCCGACCCACCAACAATCGCCTGCGAGCCGTCGAGAAGGATGGACCCGTGCTGGAGGAACGCTTCGCCCCGGCGCACCTGCGCGGACCCGACGACCTTGCGACCCTCGACCAGAATCTCCCCGCCGACTGGGGCCGCGAAGCAGGACGCCGGACGGACGGATGGGCGGATGGGCGGATGGGCAGGCGCGAGTACCGCCTCCACGCCAAGAGCCCGCAGCGCTCTCGCGAGTCGAGTGTGGATCTCACAATACGCTTTCCGGAGTGACCCAAACAACGCGATAGGCGCGACGACGCCGTATGTGAGCTCGTGCTCATGCCACACGGCTTGTCCACCAGTGGGCCGGCGCACGATCGGAACGTCGTAAAACGCGTTCGGTTGATTCCGTCCCACGGATACTGTTGGAGGGTCCCAGCGATAGAAGCGGAGATAGGCGCCGCCATGGCACGCGACTTCGTGCAGCAGCGCTTCATCCATCGCCATGTTGTATTCGCCAGACCGCCCTACGGCATCGACGATTAGGTTCCAATGCGGCCCCCCCCCATCCGCCCATCCGCCCATCCCCCCGTCAGACCTCAGCGTACGCCTCCACCGGCGGACACGTACACACGAGGTTCCGATCGCCGAAGGCGGCATCGATCCGGCTGACGGGCGGCCAGACCTTGTGCTCCCGCGTCGCCGCCGTGGGGAAACCGGCGCGGTCGCGCGCGTAGGGCCGGTCCCAGCTGTCGCTCAGCAGATCGGCGAGCGGGTGGGGCGCGTTCCTCAGCAAGTTGTTCTCGCGATCGGCTTCGGCGGTTTCGATCTCGCGAATCTCGCCGCGAATCGCGATCAACGCGTCCACGAACCGGTCCAGCTCCAGCTTCGGCTCGCTCTCCGTCGGCTCCACCATCAACGTGCCCGCGACGGGGAACGAGACCGTCGGCGGGTGGAAACCGTAGTCGATCAGCCGCTTGGCGATGTCTTCGACATCCACGCCCGCGGAGCTCTTGAACGGGCGGGTGTCGATGATGCATTCGTGCGCGACCAGGCCGTGCTGACCGGCGTACAGCAATTCGTAGTGTCCGCCTTCCTGCAACCGGCGCGCGATGTAGTTGGCGTTGAGAATCGCCACTTTGGTGGCGAGGGTCAGACCGTCGCGTCCCATCATCGCGATGTAGGCCCACGAGATCGGCAGGATCGACGGGCTGCCCCACGGCCCGGCCGAGACCGTGCCCGCGCTTTCGGCGAGCGGAACCCCGACATCGATCACCGGGTGCGTGGGAAGATGCGGCGCGAGATGCTCCGCGACGCCGATCGGTCCCATGCCGGGTCCGCCGCCGCCGTGCGGGATGCAGAAGGTCTTGTGGAGGTTCAAGTGGCAGACGTCGGCACCGATGTCGCCCGGGCGGCAGAGGCCGACCTGCGCGTTCATGTTGGCGCCGTCCATGTAGACCTGGCCGCCGTGCTGGTGCACGATGCGGCAGACCTTCTTGATCGACGCCTCGAACACGCCGTGCGTCGACGGATACGTCACCATCAACGCGCCGAGCGTGTCCTTGTGTTCTTTTGCCTTCGCTTCGAGGTCGGCGATGTCGATATTGCCCTGCGCGTCGGTCTTCACGACCACAACGCTCATTCCGGCCATCACCGCGCTCGCCGGATTGGTACCATGCGCGGACTGCGGAATCAGGCATGTCGTGCGATGGGCCTCGCCGCGGTGCCGGTGGTAGGCGCGAATCACGAGCAGGCCGGCGAACTCTCCTTGCGAGCCGGCATTCGGCTGCAACGACACTCTCGCGAACCCGGTGATCTCGGCGAGCCACTCCTCGAGCTGGCGGAACAGCGTCGCATATCCCTGTGCCTGCGGCCGCGGCGCAAAGGGATGCAGGCGGTTGAAGCCCGGCCAGGTGATCGGAATCATCTCGCTCGTGGCGTTGAGCTTCATCGTGCACGAGCCGAGGGGAATCATCGCCGCCGTCAGCGACAAATCGCGGTTCTCGAGTCGCTTCAGATAACGCAGCATCTCCGTTTCGGAATGATGCGTGTTGAAGACGGGGTGGGTGCAGAACGGCGTGGTGCGCGCCAGGGTCTCGGGGACGCGCGTCGCATGGTGTAGGGGCGCAGCATGCTGCGCCCCTACCTCACGGCCCAGCGGCGCCGCAAACACGCCCACTACGTCGGTCAGATCTTCGTCCATCACCGTCTCGTCGAACGCGACCCCGATTCGTGTCTGGGACAGGGTCCGCAGGTTGATCTGCTTCACGCGCGCGGCATCGAGGATCCGGGGCAGCGCATCCTGCGGCACTTCGACGGCCAGCGTATCGAAGAAATGGGGATAGGCGAGCCGGTAGCCCAGTTTTTCCAGGGCCGCGGCGAGCGCTGCCGTGTACGCGTGCACGCGTCGCGCGATCCGGCGCAGCCCCTCAGGGCCATGATAGACCGCGTACATGGCGGCGACCACGGCGAGCAGCACCTGTGCGGTGCAAACGTTGCTCGTCGCCTTCTCGCGCCGGATGTGCTGCTCGCGCGTCTGGAGCGCCATGCGCAACGCGGTCCGCCCGCCGCGGTCTTTGGACACGCCGATGATGCGGCCGGGGAGGTGGCGCTTGAACTCGTCGCGCGTCGCGAAGAAGGCGGCGTGGGGGCCGCCGTAGCCGAGCGGGACGCCGAAACGCTGCGAGTTGCCGACGGCGATGTCGGCGCCCCATTCACCGGGTGGAGCGAGCAGCGTGAGTGCGAGCAGATCGGTCGCGACCGTGACGAGGGCGCCAGTGGCGTGCGCCTTCTCGCACAGCGCGCGGTAGTCGCGGATCGCGCCGTCGGTCGCCGGATATTGAAGAAGGGCGCCGATCACGTTGCCCTGCTCGAAATTGAAAGCCGCGGGGTCGGCAACCACGACGTCGATGCCGCGCGCGGCGGCGCGCGTGCGCACCACCGCGATCGTTTGCGGATGGCAGTTGACGTCGACCAGATACGTCAGCTTCCCCTCGTGCTTCGTGACGGCCTCGGTCAGGTGCATCGCTTCGGCGGCGGCGGTGCCCTCGTCGAGCAGCGAAGCGTTGGCGATCTCGAGCCCGGTCAGATCCGATACCATCGTCTGGAAGTTGAGCAGCGCCTCCAGCCGCCCCTGTGCGATCTCCGCCTGGTACGGCGTGTAGGCCGTGTACCAGCCGGGATTCTCGAGCACGTTGCGCTGAATCACGGTGGGCGTGAAGCAGTCGTGGTACCCCATGCCGAGGTAGGAGCGGAACACCTGATTCTGGGAGGCGAGCTGGCGCAGTGTTTCGACCGCTTCCTGCTCGGACCGCGCTTCGGGAATGCGCAGCGGCGCGTGCAGCCGGATGTCGGCCGGTACCACCGCGTCGATGAACGCGTCGAGCGAGTCGTACCCGAGCGTCGCGAGCATCGCGGCCTGGTCCTGCGCGGACGGGCCGATGTGTCGTTCCTGAAACAGATCGCGTTCGATATCCATCTTACGGGAGTGTGTAGGATTCCCCTGGTTTCAAAATCGTGACGGCCGACGTGTTGCCGACCAGGCGCTGGAATTCCGCGGGATCGGCCTTGATGATATCCCACGTGTTGTAGTGCATTGGTATAACGCTTTTGGGTTTCACGAATTCCACGGCGCGAGCCGCGTCGGCGACCCCCATCGTGTAATTATCGCCGATCGGCACCAGCATCAGGTCGACGCGGGGGGGGCCTGCCAGGAGCTGCATCTCCAGCGTGAGCCCGGTGTCCCCGGTATGGTAGACGGTCTTCCCGCCGATCGTCACCACCACGCCGGCGGGATTGGTGGTGTACCGGCCCGTCGTGTCGCCGTCTATGCGCCCACCGTGGAACGCGGGCACGAGCTTCACGATACCGAAGGGGAACGCGTGCGCCCCGCCGATGTGCATGGCGTGACTCGTGCAGCCCTGATCGGCGCAGAACTGCGCCAGCTCGTAGGTGGCCACGATCGTCGCCTTGTGCCGCTTTGACAGCGCGACCGCGTCCCCCAGATGGTCGCCGTGGCCGTGCGAGAGCAGGATTGCGTCGAGGTGGGGCAATTGGTCGGGTCCGATGACGGCGGCGGGATTACCGGTGAGAAATGGGTCGATGATGACGCGCTTTCCGTCCCGCTCCAGCACAAAACAGGCGTGTCCGTGGAAGGTGGCTTTCACTCTCCAACATGCTTCGCGTACGCGTCGCCGCGGAGCAGCCCCTCCAATTCCTTGGCGTCCTTGAGCTTCACCTTCACCATCCAGCCCTTGCCGTACGGATCGCGGTTCACGAGCGCGGGATCGTGCTCGAGGGCCTTGTTCGCCTCGACGACCGTACCGGCCACCGGAGAGTACAGCTCGGACACGGCCTTTACCGCTTCGATCGTGCCGAAGACGTCGCGCTGCTTGAAGGGTGCACCGGATTTGGGGAGCTCGACGAACACCACGTCCCCTAATTCGCCCTGGGCGTAGTCGGTGATGCCGACTTCCACCACCTGCGGGTCAGCGCTTTCCCGCACCCACTCGTGGTCCTTCGTGTACCGGAGTTCCTTCGGAATGCTGGACATGGGACGAGAGCCTACAACAGGTCCGCTCGGGGCGCCAGCCCTGCGCCATCCTCTTCACTCAAGGCGACGCGTTCATGTCCCCACGGCCGCAGGTCGAGCCGCACCGCAATCGGATCGGGGTCGGGCGACAAGTAATAGAGCCGGCACGGGCGTGGCGGGTCCGCCGCGTCCCAGGCGGCGCGTGCGCCGTCCGCAGCCTGCGCGGTGGCCACGATCGAAAGCGGCGTGACGGTCTTCAGCAGCTTCGCCAATCCTTTTGCCGTCGTGTGTTCGACGCGCATCCCGGCATCGTGGTAGCGGCGTTCGATCGCCTTCAGTACAGGGGCAGCGGCGTCTTTGGCATCCAGCGCCGCGAGGATCAGCGTCTGACCCGGGGCTTCATCGCGCACACCGCCGCGCGCGGCCCGCTTCCGCAGCTCGGCAAAGATTCGCTTGGCGTCCTTCTCGAGATCACCCAATGTCCCCGCGTTCTCGATCACATACTGGCTCTGCGGTCGCTTCCGCTCCGCGGGCATCTGCGCCGCGATCATCCGATCGGCCTCCTCGTTGGACAAGCCCCGCAGAGCGCGGAGCCGAGTCCGGCGCACTGTGACGGGTGCGTCGACCAGGACCACGGCATCAAACTGCGCCGGATCGAGGACTTCGAATAACAAGGGGATGTCGTTCACGACGATGGCATCCCCCCGCTCACCCGCCGCCCGCTGCAGCTCGAGCCGGCGCTGCTGCACGGCGGGATGGACGATCGCGTTGAGCGCCGCGAGGGCGGCGTTGTCGCCGATGACCTTGGCCCGTAATCCGGCGCGATCGAGGGTCCCGTCCTGGCTCAGCACGTCGCCTCCAAAACGGCGCGCGATCGCCGCCAGCACCGCGCTGCCGGGCGCCTGGGCTTCGCGGGCAAGCGCGTCGGCGTCGATGACGGTGGCTCCCCATTTCTTGAAGAGCTCGACCACCGTCGACTTGCCGGAAGCGATATTGCCCGTAAGACCTACGTTGAGCATGGAAAAACGTGTGGCGTGTGGCGTGTGGCGTGCGGCGCAGAAAGGTGAGTGTCAACGCCGCACGTCGCACGCCGCACGCGCGATCTAGAGAAGTGCAGTTTGATCTTCGTCCTGCCTGGGAACCCGATGGCAATGCCTGCAGCGTGCCTCATACGATTCCCGTCCCCCAACCATGATGATCGGACTGTCCCACAACGCCGGCTTGCCGTTGACGAGCCGCTGATTCCTGGTTGCCGGACCCCCGCACACCACGCAGATCGCCTGAAACTTGTCGACCACCTCGGCGACGCACATGAGGATTGGCATCGGACCGAACGGCAGGCCACGGAAATCGACGTCGGTGCCCGCCAGAATGACGCGCACTCCGCGATCGGCGAGCCGGTTCGCCAGATCGACGATGCCGTCGTCCAGGAACTGCGCCTCGTCGACGGCGACGACTTCGGTGGTGTCGCGGAGTCGGCGCGAGATCTCGTCAGCGGAATCGACGGGCTCGGCTTCGACCGTCACGCCGTCGTGCGAGGAGACCGAGAAGAGGCCGGCGTACCGCGCATCTAGATGGGACTTAAAGACTTGCACTTGCTTGCGTGCGATGACCGCGCGCCGCACGCGCCGGATCAGCTCTTCCGATTTGCCGCTGAACATCACGCCGGAGATGACTTCAATCCATCCTGGCCGGTTGGCTTGTTGGAACATGGGCCCTCACGTTAAGCGCGGTTCGGCCTGGAGGGCAACGTCCCGGGGGATCGGGAGTCGGAGGGGGGTGGGTCGAGAAAGCCCAGCAATCTTGCGGATTTCCGGGGGATATCCCATAGTTCTTCAGTATTCATGCGGGTTTCCGCGCCCCCCCACCAAGGAGATCGCAGTGAACAAGGCTGAACTCACCTCCGCGCTGGCGATGCGTACCAAGATGTCGAAGGCCGATGCCACGCGCACCGTCGAAGCACTCTTCGACGACAAGGGCATCATCGCCACAGAGTTGAAGAAGGGCTCCAAGGTGCAGAT
>JBGQKD010000011.1:0-100274 GCA_041499375.1 Gemmatimonadota bacterium | reverse complement strand
TACATCCTGCGCTTCCTGCTGGGTGTCGCGGAGGCGGGTTTTTTTCCCAGGCGTGATCCTGTATCTAACCTACTGGTACCCGTCCGACCGACGGGCCGCGATCATCGCGCTGTTCATGACCGGCATTCCGGTCGCAGGGCTGATCGGTGGGCCGATCTCCGGCTGGATCCTGAAGGCCATGACAGGAGTGCACGGGCTCGCGGGCTGGCAATGGCTCTTCCTGCTCGAGGCGGTCCCCTCGCTCGTCCTCGGCGTGGCAGTGCTGGCCTACCTTGATGACGGGATCGTCAGGGCCCGCTGGTTGGCCGCCGACGAGAAGGAGATCCTCGCGGGTCGCATCGCCGAGGACCAGCAGCATGCCTCGGCCCACTCACTGTGGGATGGCGTCACGAACGCCCGCGTCTGGTTCCTGGGCGTCATCTATTTCTGCCTGATCGCGGGGCTTTACGGCGCCGGATTCTGGCTGCCGACACTGATCCGGCGGACCGGCGTCGAGAGCCCGCTGGCGATCGGCATGCTCACGGTTCTTCCCAACGCCGTCGCTGCGGTCGCGATGGTCACGATCAGCCGCCGGTCGGACAGGACGCGCGAGCGGCGGTGGCACCTCGTCACTCCTGCATTGGTTGGAGTCGCGGGCTGGCTCGTGACGGTCCGCTACGGTCGGGACACGGCCATCGCGCTGTCAGGGATGTCTCTCGCGATGGCCGGCGTGACGACCTCGCTCGCGCAGTTCTGGTGCCTGCCCACTGCCATTCTCGCCGGGGCGGCCGCTGCGACTGGAATTGCCCTCATCAACTCGATCGGCAATCTCGCTGGGTTTGTCGGCCCATTGCTGATCGGCTGGCTCGTCGATCGCACGGGGTCGACAGATTTCGGCCTCTACGCGCTCGCGGGCGTCATGGCCATCGGCAGCATGCTGGTCCTGACGATCCCGGCGCGGATTGTCAACCGCTGAACCCCTAGACCGCCATCGTCACCTGTAAGGGCGTGGCATTTCTGGCCTTCTGCGTGTCATCGGGGATTTCGGTGGGATATTCGCCCGAGAAACAGGCATGGCAGAACTGGGTCGTGTCGCCGCCGGCCGCGCGCTTCATCCCGTCGAGCGACAGATACCCGAGCGTCTCGACGCCCAGGTGCCGGCGAATCTCCTCGAGCGAATGGCTCGAGGCGATCAACTCGGACTTGGTGGGCGTGTCGATTCCGTAGTAGCAGGGACCGGTGATCGGCGCCGAGGCGACGCGGAAATGGACTTCCTTGGCGCCTGCCTGCCGGATCATCTGGACGAGCTCGCGGCTCGTCGTGCCGCGGACGAGGGAGTCGTCCACGACGACGACTTTCTTGCCTTCCAGCACCTCGCGTACCGGATTGAACTTGATCTTCACCTTCGCGTTGCGCGCGGCTTGCGTGGGATTGATAAACGTCCGGCCCACGTAGTGATTGCGGATCAGCGCGTGCTCGAGCTTGAGGCCCGACTGCTCGGCGAACCCGAGCGCCATCGCATTGGACGAGTCTGGAACCGAGAAGACGCAGTCCGCACCCGCTGCCGGGTGCTCCTTCGCCAGCTCGCGGCCGAGGGCGCGTCGCACCCGATCCACCGACCGGCCGAAGATCGTGCTGTCGGGCCGCGAGAAGTACACCAACTCGAAGATGCAGCGCTGATGCGGCTTCGGCGGCAGTGCGGGGAGGCGGTCGATCTCGGGCGGCGAGCCCTGAATCCGCAGGAACTCACCAGGTTCGAGCTCCCGCACCGGCGTCGCGCCGATCAGATCGAGCGCACACGTCTCGGAGGCCACCACGTAGCCCGACCCCAGTTTGCCGAGCCAGAGCGGGCGAAAGCCACGCGGATCGACGATGGCGTACAGCGTCCGGCCGATCGTGACGACGAGCGAATAGGCGCCTTCCACGCGCTCGAGGGCGTCGAGCAGCTGGTCTTCCGGCTCGCGCGCCTCGGAGCGGGCGATCAGGTGGATCAGGACTTCGCTGTCCGACGAGGTCTGGAAGATCGAGCCCTTGGCCACCAGATCGGACCGCAGCGCCTCGGCGTTGGTGAGATTGCCGTTGTGCGCGAGCGCGAGCGGGCCTTCGTGGTAACCGGCGAGAATCGGCTGCGCATTGGCAAGCACCGACGAACCGGCGGTCGAGTAGCGCGTGTGACCAATCGCCACGTCGCCCGGCAACCCGGCGAGTACCGTTTCGCTAAAGACATCCGACACCAGACCCATCCCGCGGTGCAAACGGGCGACACCGGCCCCGTCCACCGTGACCGCACCAGCCGACTCCTGGCCACGATGCTGCAGGCTGTATAGGCCGAGATAGGTGACGCGCGATGCGTCCGAAACGCCCGCCACGCCGATGATGCCGCACATCTGCGATCAGTCTCCCATGCGTCGAGGAATAGCGCTGAAATATACGTCTCTGAGCCGCGAAACAGTCTCTTCGATCTGCCCGTCTCGCAGCGCGATGCGGAGGGCCCCACCCTTCGGGCCGACGGTGCCGGCGCGGAAGAGCGGGACGCCGAGCTCGCCGGCTAATGCCTGGATCGCCGGCACGCGATCGGTGGGACAGGTGATCACGGCGCGCCCGTGGGATTCGCTGAAAAGAAGCTCGTGCGGCGTGAGGCGTGGGGCGTGCGGCGTCAAGTCAACATCTAAGCCAAACCCGTGTTCCTGGTACGGTCCGCCTATCGCGACTTCGGCGAGGGCGACGCCCAATCCGCCGTGCGAACAGTCGTGCGCCGACCGAAACAGCCCGCGCTCGGCGCCGGTGACGAGGAGCTCGATGAGACGTTTCTCGACTTCCAGATCGACCCGCGGCGGCTGGCCCCCCATGAAATTGTGGCACACCTCCCAATACGCGGACGCCCCCAGCTCGGCGTGCGTCTCGCCGAGAACGAACACCAGGTCGCCGCTCGCGCGCGCATGGCTTGGCACCGCGCGGTCCGCCCGCGCCAGCAGCCCGATCATCCCAACGACGGGTGTGGGATCGACGGCGCCGGTCGGGCTCTCATTGTAGAAGGAGACGTTGCCCCCCGTCACTGGTGTGCCGAGCGCGCGGCAGGCATCGGCGATGCCGCGACAGGCTTCGCGGAACTGATAGAAGACGGCGGGACGCTCGGGGCTGCCGAAGTTCAGGCAATCGGTAATGCCGAGGGGTCGAGCGCCGGTGCAGGCGACGTTCCGCGCCGCCTCCGCGACCGTCGCCTTGCCACCCTCGTACGGATCGAGCCGCACATAGCGGCTGTTGCAATCGGTCTTCACCGCGATGCCGAAGTCCTCGTGCCGCACGCGCACCACGCCGGCGTCGCCGCCGGGAGGGATAACGGTGCTTGCCTGCACGGTCGAGTCGTACTGCTCGAAGACCCACTTCTTGCTGGCGATCGACGGAGAATCCAAAAGCGTAAGCAGTGCGTGTAACGGCGTGAAACTGCGTGGGGCGTGCGGCGTGGACGCCCGAAGCTTCGCGACAGCCGGATCCTCTTTCGCCTCTGGATAATAGACCGGGGCGTCATCAACCAATTTCTGACCCGGAATCTCGACGACGACGTTGCCTTGCCAGGTGCAGCGATACATCCCGTCGTCCGTCACCTTGCCGATCGGCGTCGCGGTGAGCTCCCACTTCGCAGCGATCGCCTGGACCTCTTTGACGCGGTCGCTCTTCGCGACAACCAGCATCCGTTCCTGCGATTCCGACAGCAGGATCTCGTACGGCGTCATCCCCGGCTCGCGGGTCGGGACCTTGGAGAGGTCGATCTCCACTCCGACGCCGCCGCGCGCGGCCATTTCGGCCGAGGAGGACGTCAGGCCGGCCGCGCCCATGTCCTGGATGGCGACGATGTGCCCCGAGGCGATCAGCTCGAGACTTGCCTCGAGCAGCAACTTCTCCGTGAATGGATCACCTACCTGGACCTGGGGACGGCGCTGCTCGCTCTCGTGCGTCAGCTCCTCCGAGGCGAACGAGGCGCCGTGGATCCCGTCTCGACCGGTGCTCGAGCCGACGGCAAGCAGGATGTTGCCCACGCCCTGCGCGGCGGCCTTGATGAGATCCTTCTCCTTCAGGACGCCCACGCACATCGCATTCACGAGCGGGTTGCCGGAATAGCCGGGGGCGAAGTCGACTTCACCACCAAGAGTCGGGACGCCGACGCAGTTCCCGTAATCCCCGATCCCTTTGACCACTCCCCCAAACAGATAGCGGTTGCGCGCCGCGTCCAACGGGCCGAAGCGGAGACTGTTGAGCAGCGCGACCGGGCGCGCGCCCATCGTAAAGACATCGCGCAAGATGCCGCCGGCACCAGTCGCCGCCCCCTGGTACGGCTCGACGGCCGACGGATGGTTGTGCGATTCGATCTTGAACGCGACGGCCCAGCCGTTGGGGAGGCGCAACACGCCGGCATTTTCGCCGGGGCCCTGCACGACCTGCGGGCCCGTCGTTGGGAAAGTCTTGAGGATCGGCCGCGAATGTTTGTAGGAGCAGTGCTCGCTCCACAGCGCCGAGAAGATGCCCAGCTCCGGAAAGGTGGGCGTGCGGCCGAGCATCGTTACGATGCGCGCGTATTCGTCGGGTGTGAGGTTGTGTTCCTGCACCAGCTCGGGGGTGATCTTCGGATCTGTCACTTCCGCGTCACGCCCTTCGCGACGGCGCGGAAGACGCGCGCCAGGATGTTTGGGGCCGAGGTCTTCATGAGCGCCTCCGCCTCGCTGGCATCGAACCAGACGCCGTGGCAGTGCGTGCACTGGTCGATCTGGATCCCGTCCCACTCGTGCGTGATGAGGTCATAGCCGCACTTGGGACACTTCATGTGGTGCTTCTTGCGCTCGCTTTCGGCCGCGGCCTGCTGGGCGGCCGCGCGCTGCTGCCTGAGCAAATCCGCGTCGCGGCGCGCGAAGTACTCGTCCTCGTTTTTGCTCGGCTTCTCGTGACTCATGGACTGGGTGGGGGCGGCGTGATATGGAGCGAATCCCCCGGGTTCGCCACAGGGACGCGTCCCGGCGGCGAAGACGACTCACCGGAATAGCGGTGGCCGTCCCAGCGCGCGATCACATCCACCACGCGCCCGTTTTGCAGCGTCACGACGTCCATCGTGCCGCAGGTGTATTCGCAGCCGTTGCGGAAGAAGAGATACGTGTACACACCGACGCGCCGCACGGCCGCGGGCGCGGCCCATAGCTCGTACACCTCGCGTTCACTCATGCCCGGATTGACCGTGCCCGTATCGTCGGAGATGTACGGCACGTCACGGGTCAGCGCCTGCCCCGGCGGAGCCGCGGGGGGGCGCGGACGCTGCGTCCTCGCCTGCTCTTGCTCCGTGACAACGCGGGCGGCCGCCGTGTCTGCCGCGGGACGCACGGGCGGTGGCGGCGGAGCCTGCGTGGTCGAACGCCCCCGCAACTTGTCCCACGCCAGCTTCAGTTTGGCTTTCGCGGTGTCAACCTGGTCACACCCTGAGGTGGCGACCATCAACAGCGCGCATATCGCCAGCGTGCTGCGTCGCATTGCGAGCCTCCAGAGAGAGGAAGACGCGGGCACCGTCCTGACCGCCTAACAGCTGCGCGTTGCGGCGCTCCGGATGCGGCATGATCCCCACCACGTTGCGGCCGGCGTTGCACACGCCGGCGATATCGTGCATCGACCCATTCGGGTTGTCGGTGACGTAGCGCAGCACGACCAGGCCGTTGGCTTCGAGCTCTGTCGCCGTCTGCGCATCGGCGACGTAGCGGCCATCGCCGTGCGCGATCGGCAGTGTCAGCTCTTCGCCGCGCTCGTAACTCCCGGTGAACGGCGTGTCCGTCGCTTCGACGCGCACGTGCACGGGTCGTGACAAGAACTTGAGACGGGCGTTGCGCATCAGCGCGCCCGGCAGCAATCCCGCTTCGCACAGAATCTGGAACCCATTGCAGATGCCGAGCACGGCACCGCCTGCGCGCGCGTGCGCAGACACCGCGCGCAACACCGGCGAAAAGCGGGCAATAGCCCCGGAGCGAAGATAGTCGCCGTAGCTGAACCCGCCCGGCAGGATGACCGCGTCCGCCTGCTTCAGGTCGGTGGCGCGGTGCCAGAGGTAATAGGCGTCCGACCCCGCCGCGCGGGCCGCGTCGAGCGTGTCCGCGTCGCAGTTCGAACCGGGAAAGACGACTACTGCGACACGCTGCATTCGTAATCCTCGGTCACCGGATTGGCGAGCAACCGGTCGCACATCGTGCGCGCCCTGGCCGCCGCCTCCTCCCGCGTCGCTGCCTGTACCTGCAGCACCAGATGTTTCCCTGCACGCACGCTCGCCACGTCGCCGAAGCCGAGCGCCTGGAGGGCGTGCTGCACCGCCTGACCCTGAGGATCGAGCAGTGATGCGCGGGGCATGACGCGGATCTCGACCGTATAGGCGCTCACGCCACGCCTCCGGTCCCCGGACGCCTCGGTCCCCGGTAGTTCTGCTCGCTCTCGTCGATCACGATCGGGCCTGCGATTTCCGCCTCCTCATCCTCGGCGGGCGCCTTGAAGAAGCCGAGCAGGATTGCGCGCCCCACGCCAAAGAACATGTACGCGATGCCTAGCGGGAACAGGAACACATCGTGCTGCCAGATACCGAATACCAGGATAACAACAATCAGCGCGAGTCCCAATAGTCCGCGCAGCGTGCGGAACCCGGCGCGAGGCAGAGTCGGGTAGTGGACATTGCTCACCATCAGGATCGTGAGGCCGATCATCAGGAACGTGAGCACCAGGTGCCAGGGCAAGCCGTGCAACTGGGCGTACAATGTCGTTTGTGTGAACGGATAGTAGGTGGCGAGTGTCATCCCGGCTGCCGGCGACGGCAGGCCGATGAAATACGCCTTGGGGCGCCCCGCCTGGGTGATGTTGAACCGCGCCAGGCGGATCGCCGCCGCCATGACGTAGAAGTAGCAGAAGATCCAGGCGGCCGGGCCGCCGCTCGTGAACTCCACCTGATACATAAGGAAAGCAGGAGCGACCCCGAAGCTCACGATGTCGACGAGGCTGTCGAGCTCCGCGCCGAACCGCGTTCCGGTGCCGGAGATACGCGCGACACGCCCGTCGAGGGTATCGAGGATTCCGGCGAAGACGATGAACCAGCCGGCGCGATAGAATTCGCCACGCGTGGCCAGCACCATCGACCAGATGCCGAAGAACAGGTTGAACAGCGTGAAGAGGCTCGGCACTACGATGACGACGCGGCGCAGCGGCAGCGGTGGTGGTCTCATGCGTACTCCGCCAACACCGTCCCGCCGACCAGGACTCGATCGCCCGGTTTCACCTTCAGAACCGGTCGTGCCGAGAGCGGCAAAAAGACGTCGGTACGCGACCCAAATCGGATGAGACCGAGCCGTTCGCCCTGCGTCACGCGATCGCCGGGCTTCGCGTCGGTGACGATGCGCCGCGCGATCAACCCCGCGATCTGCCGCACCAGCACACGCCCACGCGGCCCGCGCAGCCCGATCGACGATTGCTCGTTGTCGAGGCTCGCCTTCTCGTCGGCGGCGTGCAGGAATTTGCCCTTGTTGTAGTGCACGAGCTCGACCGCGCCGTCGACCGGATAGCGGTTCACATGCACGTCGAACACGGACAGGAAAATGGAAATTCGTACCGACCTTTCCTTTACATACATGGGCTCGTCTGTTTCGATCACCTGCACGACGTGACCCTCGGCGGCGGCCACTACGTACCGCTCACCGCGTGGGCCCGGGCGGATGGGATCGCGAAAGAACGCGACCACCCAGATCGCGAGAACGGCGAGGATGAGGGCGACGGGCCACCACAGGACGAGCGCACCAAACACCAACGCCCATGCGATCGCGATAAAGGGCCATCCTTCGCGCGCTATCCTCACTCCAGCTCTGTTCCGGTGATGCGTCGGTAGGCATCGCGATAGCGCTCGCTGGTCGCGTTCACAACTTCGGCCGGCAGCGGCGGAGGCGGAGCCTCGCCATTCCACTGTCCCTGCTTCTTCAGATCGGCCAGGTAGTCACGCAACGGCTGTTTATCGAAGCTCGGCTGGCTCCGGCCAGCTTGATAGCGGTCCGCCGGCCAGAAGCGCGACGAGTCGGGCGTCAGGATCTCATCGATGACGATCAGCTCGCCGTCGGACGTCACACCGAATTCGAATTTCGTATCGGCGATGATGATCCCGCGCTTCGCCGCATAATCACGGCCTGCCTCATACAGCGCGAGACTGGCGCTGCGTAACCGCTCCGCCGTGAGTCGGCCGAGGCCGTTCACGACGTGATCGAACGTGACGTTCTCGTCGTGTCCCTGCTCGGCCTTCGTCGCGGGTGAGAAGATGGGGGGGTCGAGCTGGGCGCTTTCGACGAGCCCCTGGGGCAGCGGCTCGCCGGCCAGCGTGCCGGACTGCTGGTACTCAGCCCAGGCGGAGCCCGAGATGTACCCGCGGACGACGCACTCGAATGGCACGGTGGTGGCGCGGCGCGTCAGCATCCCGCGCCCATACAGCTCTTCGCGGTGCGCGGTCAACACGGGGACGCGCCTGACTATTTCATCGACGTCGGCGGTAAGCAGGTGGTGCGGCATCACGGATTTCAGGCGCTCGAACCAGAAGGCGCTCATTTGCGTGAGCACCGCGCCCTTGTACGGGACCGCCTCTTTCATGACGACGTCGAACGCGCTGACGCGATCGCTGGCCACGAGCAGCAACGTGCGGTCGTCGACCTCGTAGACGTCGCGAACCTTGCCGCGGCGAAGCAGCGGGAGCGGCAGTTTGCTTTGCACCAGCACTCCGGTCATACCTGAACCTCCGCTGCGGCAGCTGGGGGGGGGGGCGCCACCGCCTGAATAGAACGCATCAAATCGGGAAGCACCCGGTCAAGGAATTCATCGACCTGCTGCGGCGCGCGGCCGACGTACGCCGCGGCATCGAGCTCCTCCGGCGTCGTGCGCACGCCGAGACGCTTGAACTCGGGAGCGCGGGCGAGGTGGTCGAGCAGCTGGTCAGTCCCTTTGAGACTGTGAGTGCGGATCACTTCATGGAGCTGCTGGCGGTCACCGCCGGCCTTCACGCCGCGCATCAACAGGCGTTCGGTCGCGAGGAACGGCATCGCCTGGGCGACGTGCTGGGCGATCGTGTCTTCGCGGACTTCGAGGCCCGCCGCGACGTTCGTGGCGAGAACGAGAATCGCATCGGTCGCGAGGAACGCCTCGGGGATCACGAGCCGGCGGTTCGCGCTGTCGTCGAGCGTCCGCTCCAGCCATTGCGACGCGGCGGTGTGCCAGGCGTTGCCCTCCAGCTCGATCACGAAGCGCGCCAGACCCGTCATGCGCTCGGCACGCATCGGATTACGCTTGTACGGCATGGCGGACGACCCGACCTGCTCGCTCTCGAACGGCTCGAGCAACTCGCCCTCGTGCTGCAACAGTCGCAAGTCGGTCGCAAACTTCGCTGCCGATTGGGCGATCCCCGACAGGACCGCCATGACCTGAGCGTCGAGCTTGCGCGTGTAGGTCTGGCCGGTGATAGGGAGGACGTGCTCGAACCCCATCGCGCGCGACACGCGGCTATCGAGCTCGGCGACTTTGGCGTGATCGCCGTCGAACAGCTCCAGGAAGCTTGCCTGGGTTCCGGTCGTGCCTTTCACGCCGCGGAAGGGTAAGCCCCGCGTGCGATGGAGCAATTCTTCGGCGTCCAGTGCGAAATCCTGCATCCACATCGTCATCCGCTTGCCGACCGTGGTGAGCTGCGCGGGCTGGAAGTGCGTGTAGGCGAGGCAGGGAAGCGCGCGATAGCGGCGCGCGACCTTCCCCATTGCCACGAGCACCGCGCCGATCCGCCCCAGCAGGAGCTGCATCGCCTCGCGCATCAACACGAGGTCGGCGTTGTCGGTGACGTACGCGCTCGTCGCACCCAAGTGGATGAACGGCCGCGCCGCGGGAGCCTGATCGCCGAGGTGATGGATGTGGGCCATCACGTCGTGGCGCAGCCGCCGCTCGTACTCGGCGGCCTTTTCGAGATCCGCATCGTCGAGATGCGCGCGCAGCTGCGCCAGCGCGGCGTCAGGAATCGCGAGGCCCAGCTCTTTTTGTCCTTGCATGAGCGCCAGCCACAACCGGCGCCACAGGCCGATGCGCCGGCGCTCGCCCCAGAGCGCCTGCATCGTGGGAGAGGCGTACCGTGTGCCGAGGGGCGAGGTCCAGCTCAAACCGCGGCCTTGGCCCGCGCGACCAGCTTGCTCCAGTCGGCGAGGAACTGATCGAGGCCGCGGTCGGTGAGCGGATGCAGCAGCAGCTTCTTGAGGACGTCGGGCGGCAGCGTCGCGACGTCAGCCCCGATCATCGCCGCGTCGATCACGTGACGAGGGTGGCGCATCGACGCGGCCAGGATCTCCGTTTCGATGTTGTAGTTGTCGAAGATGACCCGCGCTTCACGGATGACTTCCATCCCTTCCTGTCCGACGTCATCCAGCCGCCCAATGAACGGACTCACGTACGACGCGCCCGCTTTGGCGGCGATCAGGCATTGGATGCTCGAGAAGCAGAGCGTGACGTTGGTCCGGATTCCCTCGGCGGTGAGCCGGCGCACGGCCACCATGCCGGACTCGAGCATCGGGATCTTCACGACGATGTTTTCGGCGATCTTCGCCAGCTCTTTTCCTTCCTTCACCATGGCATCGGCATCGACGGTGACCACTTCGGCCGACACGGGCCCCTCGACCAGTGAGCAGATCTCCTTCAGCACGTCGCGCGGATCGAGATCGCCCGCCTGCTTGGACAGCAGGGACGGATTGGTCGTGATGCCGTCGATCAGCCCCGCCTGCGCGGCCCAGCTGATGTCTTTGAGGCTCGCCGTGTCGAGGAAAAACTTCATGACGTAGACTCCTCGGCGTAGAGGTCAGGTGGATAACGCACCGCTTCCAGGTACAGACCCTGGGGCGGGGCAGGCGGACTAGCCGCCAGGTTGTCGGTCGCAGCAAGCAAACGGGGGAAATCTGCCGGCGGGCGCCGGCCGAGCGCGATGTCGACCATGGTGCCGACGATAAAGCGCACCATGTGATGCAGGAATCGATCGGCCTCGACCGTGAACGCCATCCCCACTCCGTCCGCACGCGGCGCCCATTGCGCAAGCGCCACGCGGCATCGGTAGTGGGCAGTGTTCGCGCCGGCCGCGGCCAGGCCACGAAAGTCGTGCTCGCCAATCAGGCCCCCGGCGGCGCTCTCCAACGCGTTGGCATCGAGCGCTCGACCCAGGGCCCATTCGTACGGCCTGCGGAACGGCGACGCCGCACCTTCATCGGTACCGATCAGATACCGGTACCGCCGCGCTGCTGCGGAGCGCCGTGCGTCGAATCCGGGTCGCATCAGGTGCACCCGCTGAACCCAAATCTCGCGCGGCAGCAGCGCATTGAGTGCGCGTCGCAGCTCGCTCGGATCTCCGGCCCAGCGCTCGGCGCCCAGAAAACTGACTCCCTGCCCGAGCGCGTGGACGCCCGTATCGGTGCGTCCTGCCCCGGTCGCCGGCGTCCGACGCCCCATCAACCGCTCGAGTACCGCCTCGAATTCAGCCTGGACCGTGCGATCGACGGGCTGCCGCTGCCACCCTGCGAACCCGCCCCCGTCGTATTGAACCACCGCGAGGTAGGGGCGGGGGGGGCGGCTCGTCACGCGGGGAAAGATGCAACTCGTTGTCACTATTTGACAAGGGTGATAGCCTTAATCCTCCATGGACTCCCCGTTGCGCCGCGCGCTGACCGCGCTCGCCGACCGCCAATCGCTCTCCGAAGATCAGACCGCCGAGGTGTTCGGCGTCGTCATGAGCGGCGAGGCGACTCCCGCGCAGATCGGCGGGCTCCTCATGGGGCTGCGGGCGAAAGGCGAGACGGCGGATGAGCTCGCTGGCGCTGTACGCGCCCTCCGGGATGCGATGGTCCGCGTCGACGCCACGCATGAGCATCTCGTCGACACCTGCGGCACCGGAGGCGGCACGGTACCAACCTTCAACATCTCGACCGTCGCCGCGTTCGTCGCGGCCGGGGCAGGTGCCGCCGTCCCGAAGCACGGGAATCGGTCCTTCACGTCGCGCTGCGGATCCGCAGACGTGTTGGAGGCCCTCGGCTTGCGCATCGTCCTGGATGCGGCGACCGCGAGTCGCGTGTTGAACGAGGCTCGTGTCGTCTTCCTGTTCGCACCGAACTTTCATCCCGCGATGAAGCACGTGGGCGGCATTCGGCGCGAGCTCGGGACCCCGACCCTCATGAACCTCGTCGGCCCGCTCGCAAATCCGGCGAGTGTGCGCCGCCAGGTGGTAGGCGTCGCTGATCCCGATCGGGCCGCGATCGTCGCGGAAGCGCTCGTGCGGCTGGGCGCCGAGCATGCACTCGTCGTGCACGGCCGCGTGGGAATGGATGAGATCTCACCGCACGGCGTGACGGATGTCTGGGAAGTGAAGGATGGCGTGGTGCGAACGTGGCAGATCGATCCCGAACGTTTCCGGCTCGGCATCAAAGACGTGGCGGAGCTGCAGGGCGGGGAGCCGGCGGCCAACGCCGAGCGGGTGGAACGGATTCTGGGGAACGGATCCGCCGACCCGTCAGGGCTGGCGGCGGTACTGCTCAACGCGGGTGCGGCGATCTACGTGGCGGGAATTGCCGGCTCGCTCGCCGAAGGCATCGGGCGGGCGCGCGAAGTCGTCGCGTCGGGCGCGGCGCGGGCCGCGCTCGATCGGCTGCGCAAAGCGACGGCTAGTATTTCCTGATGACGCCGACCACCACGCCCTGGACGATGACGTCGCGCTCGTTGAGCCGCAGCGGTTGCATCTTGTCGTTGGCCGGCTGCAGCCTGATCCACCCGCCGGGCTCGCGGTAGAAGCGTTTGACCGTCGCCCCTTCACCATGGACGAGCGCAATCACGGTCTGGCCGGCGTCGGCCTGGTTGCGTTCCTGAACGACGACGTAGTCGCCGTCCTTGATGTGCTCGTCGATCATCGAGTCGCCGCGCACCTTCAGGACGTAGCTGCGTCCGCGGCGCGGCAGGAGCTCGTCCGGCACCGCGATCGTCTCGTCACCTGTGATCGCTTCGATCGGAGCACCGGCGGCGACAAGTCCGAGCAACGGCAGCTCGGTGGCGCCGGTTTGGCCCTTGGGGGGGACGACTTCGATCGCCCGGCTCTCGTTATGAGTGCGCCGGATGTACCCTTTGCGCTCGAGATTGGTGAGGTGCTCGTGAACCGTCGCGAGCGATTGGAAGCCAAACTGGCGGGCGATTTCCTCGAAGCTGGGGGCGTACCCCTTCTCTTCGATGTGCTTCCCGATGAAGTCCAGGATCTCGCGCTGGCGTCGCGTGACCGGCATAGTAGCTCCCGAAGATATACCGAAACATAATCTACCCGAATAACGCCCGAACGCAAGGATGTCTGATAACCCACGCCGTGCCTCACTCGACGCTATTCTGGCGGTAGCCCGGACGCGCGTCGCGGCTCTTAAGGCAAGAGCCGGCGAGCTCGAGCGAGCCGCCCAAAAGGGGCCGCCGATCAGGCCGTTTCCGGGTGCGCCCGCGCCGACCGTCGGAGTGATCGCCGAGGTGAAGCGGCGATCTCCATCCCAGGGCGCCATTCGTGAGGATCTCGACCCGGTCGCGCACGCGCGAGCGTACGTGCGCGGCGGTGCCGTCGCAATTTCGGTGCTTACCGACGAGGTACACTTTGGAGGATCGATTGACGACCTCAGGAGCGTCGCCGCAGCCGTTCCGGCGCCGGTGCTTCGCAAGGACTTCGTGCTCGACGTGATCCAGATTCATGAAGCGCGAGCGGCGGGAGCGAGCGCCGTCCTGCTCATCGCTCGCGTGCTGGACGGTCGGCGCCTTCAGGCGCTCGCTAAAACCGTCCGGAGCTGGGGTATGGTGCCGCTGATCGAGGTACATGCCGCACCGGAGCTGGATGCGGCGCTCGCCGCCGGGCCCGGCGTGCTCGGCGTGAACGCGCGCGACCTCGACACGTTCGTCGTGGATCTGCGCGCGGCCGAGGCGCTCCTCGGCCGCGTGCCGCCAGAGATCCCGGTCGTCGCCGAAAGCGGCGTGGAGACGCGGGCGGACGTCGAACGTCTGGCGGCAGCCGGCGCAGACTTCATACTCGTGGGAACGAGTGTGGCGCGGCAGGCGAACCCGGAGAAGGCGGTTAACGCGCTGACTGGAGTGAAGCGACGGAATCGAGCTCGATGACCGTAACCGAGACAGGCAGATTCGGCCCCTACGGTGGCCGCTACGTCCCCGAGACGCTGATGCATGCACTCGAGGAGCTTACCAGCGTGTACGAGGCGGCTCGCAAGGACCCGCGATTCTGGGCGGAGCTCGAGGGGCTGCTCAAGAACTACGTCGGACGCCCGACGCCGATCACCGCGGTTCCGCGGCTGTCCGCCCAGATTGGGGCGCAGGTCCTGCTGAAGCGCGAGGACTTGAACCACACCGGCGCCCACAAGATCAACAACACGCTCGGCCAGGTCCTGCTCGCGCTGCGCATGAACAAGCGGCGCATCATCGCGGAGACGGGTGCGGGACAGCACGGCGTCGCGACCGCAACGGTCTGCGCGCGCTTTGGTCTCGATTGCGTGGTCTACATGGGTGAAGAGGACATGCGGCGGCAACGGCTCAACGTGTACCGCATGGAGCTGATGGGCGCGAAGGTCGTGCCGGTCACATCCGGCACGCGTACGCTGAAGGACGCCACCAACGAGGCGTTGCGCGATTGGGTCACAAACGTCACCTCGACGCACTACATCATCGGCTCGGTCGTCGGGCCCGACCCATTTCCGCGGCTGGTGCGCGATTTCCAATCGGTGATCGGGCGGGAGGCGCGGGCGCAGATGCTCGAGCAGGTCGGTCGCCTGCCGAGCATCGTGGTGGCCTGCGTGGGTGGCGGGTCGAACGCGATGGGGATCTTCACTGCGTTCCTCGAGGACCAATCCGTGCAATTGGTCGGAGTCGAGGCGGCCGGGAAGGGGATAGCGGGCGGAAAGCATGCCGCGACTCTGGGCGCCGGCCGGCCGGGTGTCTTCCATGGAAGCATGAGCTACTTGCTCCAGGACGCGGACGGACAAGTCCAGCCGGCCCATAGCGTTTCGGCGGGGCTCGACTATCCCGGCGTCGGCCCGGAGCATGCTTACCTGAAAGACAGGGCCCGAGTATTGTATGAAGCCGTGACAGACGAGGACGCTCTGGACGCCTTCGCCGCCCTGTCGCGACTGGAAGGCATTCTTCCGGCTCTGGAGAGCGCCCACGCCATCGCCTGGGTGATGAAGACGAAGCCAGCCTCGCACGAACTCATCCTGATCAACTTGAGTGGCCGTGGTGACAAGGACGTCGCCATGGTTGCCGAGCTTACGGGAGCAGCGCTCTGACGAATCCGCAGGCCCAGATCCCCGAGCTGGCGCTCCCGCCGTCCCAGGTCGAGGAGCTGATGCAGGTCGTCAGCAAGGGGATGCGGGCGACGCAGCTCTACCTCCCCAACAATCCGGTCTATCAGCGCGCCGTCGACAACATCCGCAACGCGTTCCGCCAGATCTGGCAAGCCACCGACGATCTGATCTTCGACATCGGCGAAATCGAGATGCGGTGGGAGGATCACGTCGTCTACAGCCAGGACCAGCGCAACGATAGTATCGCCTGGACCCTGTACAAGGACGGCGTTCGCTCGCTCGCGTTCAAGCCGGGCGTCGAGGATGCGGAGATCGTGCGCTTCCTCGCCGTGCTGCAGCAGGCGAAGAACCTGCAAGCCGACGCCGCCGACGATCTCCTCACCCTGCTCTGGGCCGAAGACTTTCAGTTCGTCACCTACACCTTCCGCGAGCTCGCCAGCGAGAACGCCGTTCCGATCGAGCGCTCCGAAAAGGGCGCGCCGACGATCGGCGGTGGCGGTGGCACGCCCGGTGGCGACGCCGGCTCGGCCGATCCGACGACGGTGCGCCGGCAGGTCGAAGAAGAAGCGCCGCCCAAGCGCGAAGGGCTTGTGTCGATCGACGACTTCGACACGACGCTCTATTTCCTGGACGACAAGGAGATCGAGTACCTCCATAAAGAGGTCGAGCGGGAATACAGCCAGGACCTGCGCGGCAACGTGCTCGCGATGCTGTTCGACCTCCTGGAGCTGCAGACCTACGGGACGGTCCGGGCCGAGCTGATCTCCATCATCGAAAACTTCATCCCGTATCTGCTGGGGGCAGGAGACTTCCGTTCGGTCGCCTTCATCCTGCGTGAATGCAAGATGATTCTGCAGCGCGCCCGCGAGCTCATCCCGGAGCATCGCCAGGTGCTGGAGGCACTGCCGACCCGGCTGTCACAGACCGACGCGTTGTCGCAGCTGCTCCAGTCGCTCGATGAAGCCACGAGCCATCCCACCGAAGAAGAGCTGAGCGAGCTGTTCAGCGAGCTGCGCGCCGAAGCCCTCGGCACCCTGATGGGATGGCTCCCCAAGCTCACCAACGAGCGCGTGAAATTCCTCGTGCAATCCTCGGCCGAGCGCTTGGCGCAGACGCACTCCGCCGAAGTGCTCAAGGCCCTCGCCAGCGAGGACCCCGCCGTCCAACTCGAGATGGTCAAACTCGCGGGCCGGCTCAAGCTGCCCGGCGCTCCTGACGGCATGGGCCCGCTGCTGGAGCGCGGCGAGCGAGACCTGAAGCTGGCCGTCGTCGAGGCGTTGACGACCATCGGCAGCCCGAGCGCGACGCGGCTCCTCGAGAAAGCGATCGACGACGAGGAGCGCGATGTGCGCATCACGGCCGTCAAGTTCCTCGGCCAGCGTGGCCACCGGAATGCGTTCCCGCGCATCGAGGCCGCGGTCACGGGCAACAAGCTCAAGGACGCCGACCTCACGGAAAAGATGTCGTTCTTCGAGGCGTACGGAGCGCTGGCGGGGGAGTCCGGGATCGCGACGCTCGAGAAGCTGCTCGTGCCGAAAGGCGGGCTGCTCGCGCGGAAGGAAGATCCCGAGACGCGCGCCTGCGCCGCGATGGCGCTCGGGAAGATCCGCACCCAGAAGGCGCGCGACGTGCTCCAGAAAGTCTCGCAGGACAAGGAAGCGCTGGTGCGTAACGCCGTGAACCGGGCGCTGCGCGACCTCGGACCGGGAGGGGGAAGCGCTTGACGACGCCCGCCGGGGGAGGCAAACGGCCCTCGATGATGGAGACCGCCCAGACGACGGACGGTTTCCTCCGCCATGCCGGTCGCGATTTCCTCATCGTCATGTATACAGCGTTCCGGTCGCTCAAGCTCTACCCGATCGAGAACACCCAGGTACAGAAGGCCCTCGACGACCTCGCCGCGACGACCAAGCAGCTGTTGGACGTGGAACGCGAGCTCGAGATCCGGCTCCAGGGCGAATTCATCTTCGTCAACTCGACGCGCCTGCGCCTCGATCTCGATAACTACGCGTCGTTCTCCCACATCCTGAACGTGTTCCAGCAGTGCGGCATCGGCGCCGTGCGGATCGACGAGGGCGTCGACCGGCGGCAGCTGCAGGTCTTCGTGTCGCTGCTGCTCGCCTACGCCGCGAAGGAAGCGAACCCCAACAAGCTGTTCGAGCTGTCGCAGAAACTGACCGACGGCGGCGTCTCCCACGTCAGCGTCGAGCCGCCGCTCGAGGCGGAAGAGGACGTCGAAGAGGAAGAGCGCCAGAAGGAAGCCGCCAAGCGCACCTACGCCCGCTCGGTGGCGGTGACCAAAGAGGTCATCAACAGCATCCGCATGGGTCGCACCGCGAACGTGAAGAAGGTGAAGCGCGCGGTCCAGGCGATCGTCGACCAGGTGCTCAACAACGAGTCGTCGCTCGTCGGGCTGACGACGCTGCGCGACTACGATGAATACACGTTCACCCATTCGGTCAACGTCTGCATCTTCTCGGTCGCGTTGGGGCGCAAGCTGGGACTGACCAAGCTGCAGCTGTACGATCTCGGCATGGCCGCCCTGTTCCACGACGTGGGCAAGTCGCGCGTGCCGCTCGAGGTACTGAATAAGGAAGGGGGACTCACGGAGGAGGAGTGGCGCATCATGCAGGCACACCCCTGGCTTGGGGTCCTGACACTCTTCGGGCTGCGCGGCTACGGCGAGATCCCCTACCGCGGCATGGTGGTCGCCTACGAGCACCACATGAAGATCGACCTCACCGGGTACCCCAAGTCGATCCGCGGCCGAGCGCTGTCCATCTACTCCAAGGTCATCGCAGTCGCCGACGGCTTCGACGCGGCGACCAGCCGGCGCGTCTACCAGACGGTGCCGATTCAGCCGGATCAGGTGCTCAAGGAGATGTGGGAGAATCCGCGGCGCGGCTACGACCCGGTCGTCGTGAAGGCGTTCATCAACCTGATCGGGATCTACCCGGTCGGCACCTGCGTCATTCTCGACACTTACGAGGTCGCGCTGGTGCACAGCGCGAATCCCGACGTGGCCCACGTCCATCGGCCCGTGGTACGTCTGGTCACGACGCCCGACGGCGGGCTCTTGAATCCGGGGACCGTGGTCGATCTCTCGCAGAAAGACGCGAACGGCAGCTTCCCGCGCACCATCGTCAAGGTCACCGACCCTGTCAAATACGGTATCAACGTCAGCGACTACTTTGTCTGAGAATGCCATCGCCTCGCGGTGGCGGGCGCTCGGCAAATCGCGGGCGCTGATTCCGTATCTCACCGCCGGTTTTCCCACACCCGCCGTCTCACTCGAAGCGCTGCGCCGCGTGGCCGACGCGGGAGCGGACTTCGTGGAGGTCGGCGTGCCGTTCTCCGATCCGCTCGCCGACGGGCCGACGATTCAGCGGACGACGCACGCCGCGCTGGAACAGGGTATGACGGTGCCGCGGGTGCTCGAGCTGATCCGCGAGGCCGCGCTTGCTGTCCCCGTCATCATCATGACGTACCTCAACCCCGTGCTGGCGTACGGCGTCGAGCGCTTCGCCAAGGAAGCGTACGACGCGGGCGCTGCGGGCGTATTGCTCACCGATCTTCCCGCTGGCGCCGACCCAGCCGTCGAGAAAACCGTAACGGGCAGCGCGCTTGCCCTGATTCGCCTCGTCGCGCCGACGACGGACGACGCGCGACTCAAAACCGCGCTCACCGGCGCGAGCGGGTTCGTCTATTTGATCTCCCGACTTGGCGTCACCGGGGTCCGGGCCGATGTTCCGGCCGATCTCGATGCCCAGGTACGGCGCGTCCGGGCGGCGAGTCCGGCGCGCCTGCCGGTCGCGGTCGGCTTCGGCATCGGCACACCGGCGCAGGCGGCCGCTGCGGCGCGCTCGGCGGACGGCGTCGTCGTCGGCAGCGCGTTGATGGACGCGCTCATCAAGGGTGGCGTCGCCGGGATGGAGCGGCTGACCCGCGAGCTGGCCGCGGCGGTGCACGCATGAAGATCTCGCGCTTCGTCGGACTCTATAGTCAGGCGCTCGTTTGGCTGGGCACGGCACTACTGATCGCGGTACTCGTCGCCGATCGCCGCTGGTTGGGACAGATCCCCGAGATCGCCGTGTTATTCGGCAGCGCGGTGGCGCTGCGCGGGCTCTCCGTTCCGCTGAGCAAGTATTCGTATCTGACGCAGACTGCCCTCGTCGGTCTGACCGGCAGTCTGCTGGTCGGCGTGCCGGCCACGGCGCTCGCAATCGCGGGCGCGACGATCATCACCGATTCGCTGTGGCAGCGCAAGCCGCTGCGCGTTGCGTTGATCAACCTGGGCCGCGAAGTCATCACGCTCGTCGCCGCCTACGGCGTGTACGCGGCGGCACTGCACTGGCTCGACATGCCGAACGGCGCTCCCGTGTTGAGCATCGAGCTGCTGCCCGCCCTCGCGGGCTATGCCCTCGCGTACTTCGTGTTCGGCCGCGTGCTGTTCTATCTCAGCCTCATCATTCGCGCCAAGCTGGAGCCGGCGGAACGATTGATGATCGTGCGCTACGAGGTGATCACCTATGCGGCGACACTGCTCGCGGCGACCATCTTTGTCGGCGCCGTCGTCGCCTGGTCCTTCGGCGCCTGGATCCTCGTCGGCCTCGTCCTCACGTTCCTCGGCCTGCTCCTCAAACAGATGATCGAGGAAGCGATCTCGGCCGAGGAGCTCAACAAGATTCACGCGATGGAAGCGGTGATCACCGCCAACATCAGCCTCGAGGATTCCTTCCAACGGATCGAAAGACTGGCGAACCGGCTCGTGGATTGGGGCGACTTCCGTATTTACCGCCTCCACGATCATCAGCTCACTCTCGTCCACCGCTCGGCGCGCGGCCGAGCGGGGCGCGGGGAACCTTCGTCGGACACCAAGCACCTACGCAACGAGGTGGCGACACACGGCGAGACCGTCGTGATCGACGACGTCACGCGTGACAAGCGCGTGGCCGATGCGCCGATCGAGGTCCAGAGTCTCGTGATCGTGCCCCTCAAGTTCGGCGATCAGGTCATCGGCACGCTGGAGATCGAGCACCACAAGAAGCACTGCTACCGCCGCCAGGACATCCTGACGATCACGACGTTCGCCAGCCAGCTCGCGACCGCCGTCCACATCACCGACCTGCGCCGGCCGCTCGTCGAGACGGTCGAGCGGATGACGCGCCAGCTTGCGGCGATCGCGCAGACCGCCGAAGCGTTGAAGGGCGCCGCGGCGGCAGTGGCGCAGTCGACAGGCGTGATTCGCGAAGGTGTCCGCCGCGAGGAGGGTGAGGTGTCGGGCGGGCTCGAGGCAACGGAAAGTCTGGCCCAGGTCTCGCGACGCGTCTCCGACGACGGTGCCGGTGCGGCGCGCGCGTCGACGGCGGCCAGTGACGTCGCCAGCCGGAACCGAACCCAGATCCGCGAAGCGATCGAGCGCCTGGTGGCGCTGAAGGCGTTCGTGGGCGAGAGCTCCGCCAAGGTCCAGCAGCTCGGACAGATGAGCCGCCGCATCACCGGCTTCATCGCGTCGATCCGTGAGCTGGCCGACATGACGAACTTGCTGTCGCTCAATGCCGCGATCGAAGCGGCGCGCGCGGGCAAGCATGGCAAGGGTTTCGGCGTCGTGGCCGACGAGGTGCGCCGACTCGCCGAGCAGAGTGCGACTGCCGCGGCGGAAGCGGGCGATCTGGTGCAGGACATCCATACGCAGGTCGGCGAAGTGGTCGAGCAGATGCGTCGCGGACAGGTCAACGTCGGCGACGTGGAGGAGCTGTCCGCCGCGGCGCTCGAAGCGCTCGACGCGATCGTCGCGGCGACGGCGGAGGCCACCGCCCACGCGGGCCGGATCACCGCGGCGGCGGGAGAACAGAATCAGGCGTTCGCGCGCCTGCGCGAGCGGATCAACGCCGTGGCGAGCATTGCGGGACAAAACCGTGTCGAGGCCGACGACGTCGCCACCCGCGCGGTTCAGGCCGCCGAAGGTCTCACCGACCTCGAGCGCGCGACCCGCGACCTCGAGCAGGTGGCCACCATGCTGCGCGACTTGACTCGCGGATTCGCCAACGTCAATTGAACGAGCCTTCGTGGCCCTCGGCTCCAACGTGGGCGATCGCGCGGCGCACCTGGCGTATGCGCGCGAGCACCTGGGCGCGCTGCCCGGCACTCGTCTTCTCGCGACGTCGCGGGTCGAGGAGACGGCGCCGCTCGGGCCCGTTGCGCAGCCGCCGTATTTGAACCAAATGGTTCTGCTCGAAACCACATTGGAGCCGGCGGCGCTGCTGCAACACTGCCGCCGCATCGAGGCGGAGCGGGGCAGAGAACGACGCGAGCGCTGGGGACCGCGGACGCTCGACCTCGATATCGTGCGCTATGGGGACAAGACGGTTCGCCAGCCGGACCTGACGATTCCGCACCCGGAGCTCCCGAACCGCGATTTCTGGCGGCGCGAAATTGCCGAGCTGGAAGGGGAACATGTCTAGCGTCACGACGCGCGGATTGCTCGAGATGAAAGAGAAAGGCGAGCGCATCGTCGCACTCACGTGCTACGATGCGTTGTTCGCGCGCCTGCTCGACGCCAGCGGCGTCGACATCCTGCTCGTCGGTGACTCGCTGAATCAGGTGCTCGCCGGCGCGCCGTCCACGTTGTCGGCGACGCTCGACCAGATGATCTATCACACGAAGATGGTGCGGCGCGGAACCGAGCGCGCCATGGTCGTCTGCGACATGCCGTTCCTGAGCTACCAGATCTCGCCCGAAGACGCGCTGCGAAACTGCGGCCGCGCGATGAAGGAAACTGGTTGCAATGCCGTGAAGATCGAGGGCGGGCAGCCGATGGCGGCGACGGTCCGGCGGCTCGTGGAGATCGGCATCCCCGTCATGGGTCACCTCGGCCTCACGCCCCAATCGGTGCACGCCCTGGGCGGCTATCGCGTGCAGGGGCGCGACGACGCCGAGGCGGGGCGCCTCAAAGCCGATGCGACCGCGCTCCAGGACGCGGGCGCGTTCGCGGTGGTGCTGGAGCTGGTGCCGGCGCCGCTCGCGTCGCAGATCACGAAGTCGCTCTCGATCCCGACCATCGGGATCGGCGCCGGGCCGGCGTGCGACGGGCAGGTCCTGGTGCTGCACGACATGCTCGGGCTCAACGACCAGTTCTCGGCCAAGTTCGTGAAGAAGTACGCGGCGTTGGCCGAGGACGTGCGAGAAGCAGCCCGGGTCTTCGCCGCCGAGGTCCGTGAGGGCCGCTACCCGGGACCGGAGCACTCTTTCGGAAAGTGATATTAAATTGGAGTGCACCTTCTCGGGGGACCGACGCAATGGGTAAGACGGATGACGAAAAGCTCGCCAAGTTGATCAAGAAGAACATGGCCAAAGCAGCGAAAGCGAAACCCAAGGCGCGCAAGCGCTATGACCCGACGCTTCCGCCGGACAGCACGGACGATGACATCGAGCGTCGCGACTTCTTTTCGGAGATGAAGAAGCGCGAGTTCTAGTTGCGCGAGCTCTCCAGCCTTACCGAGATGCGCTCCTGGTCTCGCGCCGAGCGCTCTCGCCGCCACACCATCGGCTTCGTTCCCACCATGGGATATCTCCACGAAGGCCATCTGCGCCTCGTGGATCGCGCGCGCGAGCTCGCCGACCGCGTCATCGTCAGCATTTTCGTCAACCCGCTGCAATTCGGCCCCACCGAAGACCTCGCCCGCTATCCGCGTGATCTGCCGCGCGACCGGCAACTCGCCGAGGCCCGCGGGGCCGACTGCCTGTTCGTGCCGGACGCGGCAGCGATGTACCCTCCCCCCGGTGAGCCGCTAGTCCGCGTACTTCCCGGCGCGGTTGCCGACACGCTCGAGGGTGCGGCTCGGCCTGGCCACTTCACCGGTGTACTCACCGTCGTCGCCAAGCTGTTTCACATCGTCGAGCCGGACGTCGCGGTGTTCGGCCGCAAGGATTTTCAGCAGGCCGTATTGGTGAAACGGCTGGTGCAGGATCTCGACTTTCCGCTGGCGATCGACGTTGCTCCTACGGTCCGCGAGCTGGACGGCCTCGCCTTGTCATCGCGCAACAGCTATCTCAGTCCAGACGAGCGGCGATCCGCGGTGGCGCTGTCGCGTGCGCTCAGGACGCTCGAGCAGACGTGGCGGGGCGGCGAAGCGGATCCGGCAAAGGTGCAGCGCGCCGGTCTGGAGGCGATGCGGGTCCCCAATGTCGCCGCGGAGTACTGCGCGCTTGTCGACGAAAACCTGCAACCCGTCAGCCGGGTTACGGCCCACACCGTCGCCGTGGTGGCGGCACGCGTGGGGAAGACCCGCCTCCTCGACAACGTCGTCCTCGGCGAAGGCATCGGCGCGGACCCGCGAGTCACGCGGTGAGCTTGCCGGGATGGGCGCAGGTGTCACCCGAGCGTCGCGCCCATATCGAGCGGGTCGTCGCACTGCTGAACAGTTGGGGGGATGTGATGCACGTCGATGCGAAGGAGCGGGACCGCTGGCTCCGCGCCGGCTGGCTGCATGACGCGCTACGCGATGCACCATTTACGGATTGGTCTGCCCACGGGCCGGCTTCTGCTGACCGGGCGGCGAGCGCCGGCGAACGGGACCAGGGCGTGCTCAGCGCGGTCCGTTACCACACCTTCGGCTTCGGCGGCTGGGATGACGTTGGACGGATGCTCTATCTCGCCGACTTCCTCGAACCGGGCCGCGATTTCGCATCCGCACAGCGCGCCGAGTTAGCACGTCGTGTCCCCACGGAGCGAGACGCCGTGCTGCGGGAAGTTGCGCGGCAGCGCATCGCGTGGGCGCTCCAATCGGGGTGGCAGTTGCCCAACGAGACCGTGGGGTTTTGGAATCAACTTGTCGGACGGTCGGACGGCCTGACGGCCCGACGGTCATGAAAGCCCCGGCGTTCGTGTTGGTTGCGGTCGTCATTGGTGGCTGTCGAGGCGATTCGACACAGACCCATCCGATACCGGGCGATCGTGGCCCCGCCATCACCGTCGAGGTCCTGAACGCCAACGGGCGGGCCGGCGACGCCCGCATCGGGACGAAGCGGCTGCGGCGAGCGGGAATGGATGTGGTCTACTTCGGCAACGCAAACGAGAACGGGCTCGATTCAACCCGCATCATCGTGCGTCGTGGTGCAGAGAAGGTGGGCGAGCGGGTGCGGGCAGCGCTGGGGCAGGGACGCGTCGAAGTCCAGCTCGACAGCGCCAGGTTACTCGATGTGAGCGTGCTCCTCGGCCTCGACTTCCACCCGTAGCTGACCGCAGGCCGCGCTGATATCCAGGCCGCGACTGCGCCGCAACACCGCTTCCACCCCCCGCTGTTTCAGGCGCCGCTCGAACGCAAGCATCTGCGCCCGCGTGCTGGGGGTGAGGTCGGGCGCGCCGCCGGGATGCAGTGGCAGCAAGTTCACCAATGCCTCGAGCGGCTGCGCGAGCGTCGCCAGCTGCTCGGCGACCTCGAGCGAGTCGTTCTTTCCCCCGATCAATACGTACTCGAGGGTCACCCGGCGCCGAAACTGCTTCAGCGCTTCCATCAGCTCGGGCAGCGTGTACTTCTTTTCGATCGGCATCAGCTCGCGGCGCAACGTCGGGGAAGGCGCGTGCAGCGACACCGCCAGCCGGAACTGTTCGCTCCGCCGCGCGAACTTCGCGAGATTGGGAAGAATCCCGACCGTCGAGACGGTGATGTGGCGAGCGCCGATGCCGAGTCCTTCGGGGTGATTGAGGATCGTGAGCGTCGCGTCGACCGCATCCCAGTTGAGCAGCGGCTCGCCCATCCCCATGAACACGACGTTGGTGGGCTTGAGGGCGGGATCGCGCAACACCAGCTCGCGCACCTGCCCGGCGATCTCACGCGCCGAGAGGTTGCGTCGAAAGCCCATGCGTCCCGTGGCGCAGAACACGCAGCCCAGCGCGCACCCGGCTTGCGACGAAATACACAGCGTGCGGCGCTTGCCCTCGGGGATCAGGACCGACTCGATCGCTTCCCCGTCATCGAGCGCCCAGAGAAATTTTTGGGTGCCGTCGGTTGACACCTGATGGGTCCGCAGCGTCAGGCGCGTTAGAGGGAATACTTCGTCTAGAGCGGCCCGCAGCGGCGCGGGGACATCTGTCGCATCGGCCCAACTCGCCACCGGCCGCTGCCAGAGGCGCGGCGCCACCTGGCGCACGCGATAGGGCGGCTCGCCCCGTTGCGTCAGCCACTCCGCAAGCGCGATGCGCGCCGCCTCCGGCGTCAAACTGAGGAGATCGACGCTCACCGAAACCGCATCTCGACGCCGACGCGGTAGGTCGAGCCGAGGTCGTTCACGCCGGTGTCACGCGCCAGCGTGACGCGATACTTGCCGATCACGAGTCGCAAGCCGGCGACGGGCCGCCAATGCGTGCCATCGCTGTAACCGCCTTCCCGGGCCAGCATCAGATCGAGCGCGACCGTCTTCGCGAACTCGGCGCCCACGCCAAACTGCTGGTCGGCGCCGAATCCGTGCGCAAACGAGATGCCGTACCGCCCGCGGACGACGACGCGGTCCGTCATCAGCGGGCCCTTCCATATTCGGCCCTCGATGCCGGCGTAGATATCCTGTGCCGGATCATTGGTCCTGAGCGACGAGAAGAAATGCGTGGCGGCGGCCAGGCGCAGCCGGTCGCCGGCAAGCGGCTGGCTCGCACCGACGTCGAGCGTCCAGCGGTCCGCGCGGGCGAGGTCGAGACGCGTCTGGTGAAACGCGAGCGTCGCGCCGACACTCGTCTTGCCGATCAGGCGCGACCACGTGGCGCCAAGTGCGAACGTGTAGACGGGGATCACGCTACCCGTGGGATCAGGGCTATCGACGGTCTGCGTGATGTCACTCAAACCGACGCGGCCGTAGAGCAGTCCCAGCTGTCCAATCGAGCCGGCGGGAATGCGAACCGCCGCGATGATGCCCGTGGCGTCGACCGCGGCGGGCGTCTGAATCGCCTCCAGCGCGAGCTGGACCCGCGCGCTGTCCTGCGTCTGCGCAGGATTCCACATGACGGCGGCGGGACCCACGGTGAGGGCGGGAGGGACCGGAAGCGTCGTCGCGGCAACACGCCACAGCGTCGTCCCCGTCGCCTGCTGTCCGGGCGCTCGCGTAGCAACGAGCAGCAGCAGTCCAACAACCAGCAGCCCAATGCGTTGCATGCCGAACGTTTACTCACGACTGTGGCGCCGTCAACTCAAGTCAACTATCTTCAACCGGTTACGGCACTTGGACATACTCCATTGCGGCTCTCCGAATTGCTTACCCCCGACCGGATCCGGGTCCCTATCAGGGCCCAGAGCAAGGAGGGCGTGCTACGGGAGTTGGTCGACCTCTTGGTGGGTGGGGGGGGCAACGGGGCAGCCCCGGATGTTCTGCAAGCCGTGATGGAGCGGGAGCGGCAGTTCCCGACTGGAATCGGCTACGGCGTCGCCGTTCCACATGGCAAGACTCCAGCCCTCGCCAATCTCGTTGCGGTTGCCGGCACGGCGCGCGCTCCCGTGCCTTATGAAACGGTGGATGGTGAACCGGTGCGGTTGTTCTTCCTACTCGCCGGTCCCGAGTCGCAGGCGGGCGCGCATGTCAAAGCATTGAGCCGCATCTCGCGGCTCGTGCGACGCGAGCCGATCCGCACCCGCCTGCTGGCGGCGAATGATGCACAAGAATTCTATCGCATCCTGTGTGATGCGGAGAGGGGAGGCGCATAAACGCGAGCGTGACTCAGACAACCCTGCGAACCCATCGCTGCGGCGCGCTGCGGACAGCGCACGTGGGTCAGCGAGTTCGTCTGGGAGGCTGGGTCCACCGCCGCCGCGACCTCGGAGGAATCGTGTTTATCGACCTCCGCGATCGTGACGGTTTGGTACAGGTCGCCGTCGGGCCGGGTTGGGCGTCGCCCGATCTCGTTGCCCGCGCCCAAACGGTGGGGACGGAGAGCGTCGTGCTCGTCGAGGGCGAGGTCGTTGCCCGTCCTCCCGCCATGCGGAACACCGAGCTCGCGACCGGAGAAGTCGAGGTTCACGCGACGTCGCTGCGCGTCGTCGGCCCGGCGGAGACTCCCGCGATTCCGGTCGCGCGCGGCAAGGGCGAGGAGCTGCCCGCCGAAGAGCTGCGCCTCAAGTATCGCCACCTCGATCTGCGCCGACCCGAGCTCCAGGCCAATCTGATCCTGCGCCACCGGCTGCTGCAGCGCGCGCGTCGCGCGCTCAGCGAGCTCGATTTCCTCGAGATCGACACCCCGATCCTCACCAAGCCGACGCCCGAAGGCGCGCGCGACTATCTCGTGCCGTCGCGCGTGCATCCGGGCGAGTTCTACGCGCTGCCGCAGTCGCCGCAGATCTACAAGCAGCTGCTGATGGTGTCGGGGTTCGACCGCTATTTCCAGATCGCACGCTGCTTCCGCGACGAGGACCTGCGGTTCGATCGCCAGCCGGAGTTCTCGCAGATCGACATCGAGGCGTCGTTCGTCGGGCAGGAGGACGTGATCGGTTTTGTCGAGACGGTGCTCGTCGCGCTGTGGGACGAAGCGGGCCACACGATCGCGCGGCCATTCCCGCGTTTGACGTGGCGCGAATCGATGGAACGGTACGGCACCGATAAGCCCGATCTGCGCTTTGATTTTCCGATCACCGACTGGACCGCACAGGTCCAACCACTCGCGGTGCCGTTCTTCCAGGGGGGGGGCGCGACCAACGGGTCTCGCGTTCGCGGCATTGCGGTGCGTGGTGGCGGCACGCTGTCCCGCAAAGACGTGGACCAGCTCACCGAAACGGCGAAGACCAACGGCGCGCCAGGCCTCGCCTGGGTGAAGCGCCAGGGCGAGCAGTTGTCCGGCTCCGTCGGCAAGCACTTCACCGCGGAAGCCCTGGGACGGATCGGCATCGGCGACGGCGACGCCGCGTTGATGACGGTCGGGCCCGACCGCGTGACGTCGCCCGCGCTCGACAAGGTGCGGCAGGAAGTCATCCGGCGGCTCGCCCCACAGCCGAAGCTCGCCCACGCGTTTTGCTGGGTGGTCGATTTCCCGCTGTTCGAGCCGGATCCGGAAACGGGGAAGCCGGTATTTGCCCACCATCCGTTCACGTCCCCGCATCCGGACGACGTGGGCAAGCTGGATAGCGACCCGTTCGCCTGCCGCGCGCTGCACTACGATGCCGTGTACAACGGCAACGAGCTCGGCTCGGGCTCGATCCGCATCACCGATCCCGCGATCCAGCGGAAGGTCTTCGCGCACCTCGGGCTGTCACCGGTTGACATCGAGGCGCGCTTCGGCTTCCTGCTGACGGCGCTCGCCGCCGGCGCGCCGCCGCATGGCGGTTTCGCGGTGGGGTTCGACCGCACGGCGATGCTGGTCGCGGGCGCCGCGTCGTTGCGCGAGGTGATCGCATTCCCCAAGACGACCGCGGCGCGCGCGTTGTTCGAGGGCGCGCCTGCGCCGGCGCGGCCCGAGGATCTCGCCGCACTTCACATAAAGGTGGTGCCTCCTCATGAGTGACGACGTCGTCCACCGGCTATCCGTCGAAGGCGTCGATCCGCTGGCCTTGGCCGGCGTGAACGATGCCAACTTGCTCGAGCTCGCGCGCCGTTTGGGCCTGCGGGTCTCGCTGCGCGGCGACAGCATGTCCCTCGCCGGACCCGCCGCCGCGATCGAGCGCGCCGGCCCCGTGGCGCAGGCGTTGATCGACCTCGCGCGCATGGGTGAGACGCTCGACGTGCACGACGTGGAGCGCCTGGTGTCCGACGAGGCCCACGGCGAGCTCGGCCGCCAGGGAGCGGCCTCCGATCCGGTGAAGATCATTCTCCCGGGGTTACGCCGCGTCATTCAGCCGAAGACCGCAGGCCAGCGCGAGTACCTGCGGTCGATCGCCGAGCACGACATCGTCATCGGGATCGGCCCGGCGGGTACCGGCAAGACGTACCTCGCGGTTGCCGCCGCGGTCGACGCGCTCGCCCGCAAGCGAGTGCGTCGCATCATCCTGGCACGACCGGCCGTCGAGGCCGGCGAGAACCTCGGGTTCCTCCCCGGGGATCTGCAGGAGAAAGTCGACCCCTACCTGCGCCCGCTGTACGACGCGCTCGAGGACATGATGCCGCGCGAGCGCGTGCAGAAGGCGCTGGAGACGCGCACCATCGAGATCGCCCCGCTCGCCTACATGCGCGGCCGCACCTTGAGCGATGCGTTCGTGATTCTCGACGAAGCGCAAAACGCGACGGGAATGCAGATGAAGATGTTTCTCACCCGTCTGGGCGTGAATTCCCGCGCCGTGATCACCGGCGACAAGACACAGATCGATCTCCCCAACCGCGAGGACTCCGGGCTCCTGCAGGTCGAGCGGATCCTCCCGGGGATCGAGGGCATCGGCTTCTGCTACCTCGGCGACGCCGACGTCGTCCGGCACCGGCTGGTGCGCGACATCATCCGCGCCTACGCCGAGGACGCGCAGGGTTGAGATGAAGCTCCCGACGCAGGAACAGGTGCGCTACCATGTCGCGCGCTGGATCTGGGTCCCGGCGCTGGCGCTCGTCGCGCATGTCGCGTTCCCGTCCGGCGGCGCCGACGTGGCACCGTTGCTCGAGCCTGGCGCCCGCGCCGACAAGGAAATCGTCGCGCCGTTCAACTTTGTCGTGAACAAGTCGGAAGACGAGCTGCAGCGTGAAGCCGAAGAGCTCGCGGCCTCGGCCAAGCCGATCTACGAGTTCCGCCAGCACGCGTACGACAGTGCGTCGACCACAATGGCCGCGTTCTTCGCCGCCGTGGACGCCGCGGCGGATCAAGGCCCGCAGGCGATCATCCGCGCGGCCGGCCAATTCGGCGTGCCCGTGACGCTGCAGGAAGCGGCCTATCTCAGCAAAGGCGGGAAGCGGCGCGCGCTGCAGCAGTCGCTCGAAAGGCTGTTCGACCGAACCCTGGCGCAGGGCGTCACCGGACCCGGCGTCCTCCAGGGCGAGCAGTCACGCGAGTTGATCGTGCGTCGGGGCTCGACGGAGTCATCGGTGATCCGGGATCAGGTGCTGACATTCGCGCAATACTTGAACCGCGCCAAGCAGCTGCACCCCGACGCGGGGTCGAGTGTCGGAGACGTGTTGTATCTCAAGCTCGTGCGGCAATTCTTCCGGGCCACGCTGATCCCCAGGCCGCTGGAAACGGAGCGGCGCCGCAACGAGCTGCGCGGCAGCGTCGACCCCAGCAAATACATCGTGCGCGCCGGCGATCGGATCGTGGGCGCAAATGAGGTTGTGACGAACGAGGCCCACGAGCGGCTCGTGACGCTGCATCAGGAGCTGCTCCGCCGCGGTGCCGCCACGACGTACTCGATCCGCGGCGTCATCGGCCCGCTGCTCCGCGACTCGCTGATCATCGCGATCTTCTGGGTCCTGCTGGTCTTCTACCGGCGCGAGACCTACCGCGATCTGCGCCAGGTGTCCTTGATCGGCGGGCTGTTCGCCGTGCTGCTGACACAGGCGGGACTCGTCGCGCGGTTTTACCCGGCGCACCCGGAAGTCATTTTCATGCCGTTCCTCGCCATGATGATGACGGTGCTCTTCAACGGCCGCGTATCCATGATCGCCGGGATGATTCTGGCGGTCGTAATCGGGCAGCAGCCGGTGCTTCACGACGTTCCCGCGACGTTCCTCTGCGTCGTCGGCGGAGTCACCGCGGCCCTCTCCGTGAAGACGTTGCGCAGCCGCAGCAACTTCTACGCGCCCGTGCTGATCATCGCGGCCGGATACCTCGCGGGCGCCCTCGCCCTCGGGCTGTCGAGCGGCTGGCCGGTCGGGGACATCGGGCTCCGCGGCCTCGGAGGCGCGCTGAACGGTCTGGTGTCGGCGGGACTCACCTTCTTCCTGTTGCCGGTCGCCGAGTCGATCACGCACATCACGACCGATCTGACCCTGCTGGAGTTGTCCGATCCCAGCCGGCCGTTGTTGCGCCGCCTGTCGCTCGAGGCGCCCGGGACCTACGCCCACAGCGTGGCGATGGCGAACCTCGTCGAGGCGGCCTGTAACCGCATCGGCGCGAACGGCCTCCTGGGACGCGTCGGGTGCTACTACCACGACATCGGAAAGGTCAAGAATCCGCTGTACTTCGTGGAGAACCAGATCCCGGGCAACAATCCCCACGACCGGCTGAAGCCGCTGCAATCGGCGCAGATCATCAAGGCGCACGTCACCGATGGCCTCGCGCTCGCTCGAGAAGCCCAGCTTCCCGATTCGGTTGCGGCGTTCATCCCCGAGCATCACGGGACGACGGAGATCACCTACTTCCTCGACAAGGCGAAGAAGTCCGACGGCGGCCAGGCCCGCAATGCGGAGGACTTCACATATCCGGGTCCGAAGCCGCGGTCGATGGAGACGGCGATTTCGATGATCGCCGACTCGGTCGAAGCGGCGCTGCGCGTCCTCGAGGACCTGACCCCACAGAAGATCGAGGAAGCGATCGACCACATCGTGCGCACCAAGGTCAACGCGGGCCAGCTCGATGAAGCCCCGCTCACGCTGCAGCAGATCGAGCAGGTGAAGGCCGCGTTCCTCAGGGTCTTGAGCGGGATGTATCACAATCGCATCGATTACCCGGAGTCCAGTGGCGGCATCAGTGCGGCCTGGCACCCGGCGACCGCGCGCTGAGGACCTGATGCGCGTCGCCGAGCGGGTGATGGCGTGGGAGCGCGCGCCCGCGGGGTCGCACGTCGAGATCACGCTGTTGCCAGCCGCGGCCATGCGCCGCGCCAACCGTCGCGCCACCGGCCGCCGCGCCTTGACCGACGTGATCGCGTATTCGCTGCCCCAGCCTGACGGACGACTACTGGGTGACGTCTACATCTCTCCCGACGCGGCGGCCGGGGCAGCCCACAACGGTGCCGGACTGCGCGCAGAGCTCATCCGGTTGGCCGTCCACGGGACGCTGCACGTGTTGGGATACGATCATCCCGACGGTGCGGGCCGGACCCGCTCACGCATGTGGCAGCTGCAGGAGCGCTACGTCAAAAGACTCCTCCGCTAATGCTGACCGAAGCCGCGTTGCGCCTCATTGGGCTGGTTGTCGCCGTCAGCGCGGGCGTCTGGGCCGCGCTGCTCGCCCTGGCCGAAGAAGCCGCGGTGGGCGAAGCGCTCCACACCCTGGGTGATGCCCCACCGATAGCCGCCGAGCGCCGCGTGCCGCTGCATCGCGCGCTGCACGTGGCACGTCTGGCGTTGCTCGTGTTGGGTGCCGTCGCCACCGCCAACGCGGTGGCGTGGTGGACCAGACCTTGGGCGGAAGCGCTCGTCACCCTGGTCATCGGCACACTGCTCCTTTTCATCGTCGGCGACGCCTTGCCGCGCAGTGTGGCCCGGATTGCCCCGGAGCTGTCCGACGCCGCGCTCCCGCTCGCGCGCCGCACGCTCGCGCCGTTCGGCCCGCTCCTGTGGCTGCTCGCGTGGGCCGATCGCGGCTTGCACGCCCTGGTCCACACGCCTCGCCCCATGCAACCCGATCTTGGTGTCGCGCAGCGCGACATGCTCCTCGGCGTCTTCACGCTGGCCGACACGACGGTGGACGAGGTCATGACCCCGCGCCTCGACATGAAAGGCGTGGACGTCTCGGCGTCCACCGAAGAGGTCCTCGAGGCCTTCCGGCAAAGCCAGCACTCCCGGTTGCCGGTCCTCGACGGCTCACCCGACAACGTCGGCGGCGTGGTGTTCGCAAAGGACCTCGTGCCCATCGCGATGGGACTCGCGGAATCGGGTACGGGCTGGCACGCGCTCATGCGGCCGGCGGCGTTCGTTCCCGAGACCAAGACGCTCGACAATCAGCTCCGCGACTTTCAGGGAACGCCCGCGCACATCGCGATCGTCGTTGACGAGTTCGGCGGGACCTCGGGATTGATCACCCGCGAAGACATTCTCGAGGAAATCGTGGGCGAGATCCGCGACGAGCATGACACGGAGACGACGCCGGCGATTCGCCAGGACGGGACGCGGCTCTGGGTGGATGGGCGCACCAGTCTCGACGACCTCTCGGCGGCGCTGGGCACGACGATCGCGCATGCCGAAGTCTCGACGGTCGGCGGGCTCGTGTACTCGGTCCTCGGACGTGTTCCCCGACCCGGAGACGAGCTGACGCTGGACGGCTACCGCGTGGTCGTGGAGCGCGTCGAGCAGCGCCGCGTCACCCAAGTGTCGTTCGAAAAGCGATGAGCGTCGCACTCGCGGTCTTGCTGGTCGGCCTCCTGTTGGCCGGTGTGTCGGCGGCGATCGGCGTCGCGGCGGCCACCGTGAGCCAGCACGAGCTGACGCGCTGGGTGGCCTACAAGCTGCGTGGCTCGGCGGCCACGGTGAGCGTGCTGCAAAACCCGGGGCAGACACTCGCCACATCCAACATGCTGACGACGGTCGGCGTGCTGCTCGCGGCGGGCGCGATTCCCGCCCTGCTGGCTGCCACTACGCCAACTTTCCTCGGGATCTTCACGATCGCGGTCGGCGTGCCGCTGTTCATCAGCGCCGCGTACCTGGTACCGCGCGTCCTGGGGAGGCGCTGGGCCGAACCACTGGTGGGACATGCCGTGCCGCTGATGGAGCGCTTCGGGACAGTGTTGTCGCCCTTCATCCCACGACGCGAGGGATCGACGCGCACCACTCTCGCCGCGCTGCTGACGAGCGCCGATACCGCCGCCCTCGCCTCGACCGATGAAATGGCGGTCGTCTCGGGGGTGCTCGCGTTCGCCGATCGTCCGGTGCGCGAGCTGATGACGCCGCGGACGGCAGTCGTCGCGTTTCCGGAAGGCATCCTGACCGCCGAGGCCGCCCATGTGCTGCAGCAATCGGGGTACAGCCGCTATCCCGTGTACCGCGGGTCCCTGGATGAAGTGGTCGGCGTCGCCCACACACTCGATCTGCTCGGCCGCCAGCCGGAGGATCCCATCCTGGTGCGGCCGCCGCTGACGGTTCCTGGCACGATGCGGGCCGCCGACCTGATGCTCGAAATGCAGCGGGGCGGGCGCCACCTGGCCGTCGTGCTGGACGAGTTCGGCGGCACGGCGGGACTCGTCACGTTCGAGGACCTGCTCAACGATCTCGTCAGCGAGCTGTTCGAGCCGTCGTCGTCCACGCCCGACACGACCCGGGTGGTGGAAGTCGAGGGCAGCACGCCAACCACCGCGCTCGCCGAAAAGCTCGGCCTGCCGCTGGGCGGCGGTGCGCAAAGTGTCGGCGGACTGCTGATCCAGGCGCTGGGCCGCATTCCTCGCGCCGGCGAGCGGTTCACCTACAAGGGTCTCGAATTCGACATCCTGGCCGCCAGCGCGACCCGCGTCGAGCGCGTGGCCGTGCGTCCCGGTCCGGTGCGGACGATCGCGCTGGGCGGAAGCGGGTCGCCGTGACCACACCCGAAGCCCCCGACCTGAGGCTCGACGAGCTCAAGGAGCTCGCCGAGCAAGACGATCTCCACCCGTTCCTGCTGCGCGTGCGTCACGTCCATCCGTCCGATCTGGCCGACGTCCTGTCGGCCCTGGAGGAACCCACCCGCGTCCGCGTGATCTCCGAGCTGCCCCTCGACGTCGCCTCGAGCGCGCTCGCGGAGATGGAAGCGGCCGAACACCCGGAAGCGATGCTGCTCGCGGTCGGACCGGAGTACGCAGCCGAGCTGGTCGAGGAGATGCCGACGGACGATGCCGCCGACCTCGTCGCCGAGCTCTCACCCGGCCAGCGCGAGGCGGTGCTCGCCGAGGTCAGCGATCGCGCCGACGTCGAGCGGTTGCTCAAGTATCCGGAGGACTCGGCCGGCGGGTTGATGACCACCGACGTGGTCAGCGTGCGTGACGAGGCGACCGTAGCCGCAGCCATCGAGGCGATTCGTCAGCAGAGCGATGAGGACGAGAGCCAGTTGTACCAGGTGTACGCCGTCGATGCGCACGGCCACTTACGCGGCATCGTACCGATCGCCCGACTGATCGTCACGGCCCCGGCGCGGCTGGTGCGGGACGTCATGGAGCAGCCCGCGGTCCAGGTGCAGCCGGAACAGGACCAGGAAGAGGTCGCCCGGCTCATGGCGCGCTACAACGTCGCCGCCGTCCCCGTCGTCGACGCAAACGGCCGGCTGCTGGGGCGCATCACGTTCGACGACGTCGTCGACGTGGTGGAAGCGGAGACCACCGAGGACCTCCTGAAGTTCGGCGGTATGGAGGCGCTCGACGCGCCCTATCTGAAGGTCGCGTTCGGCCGGATGGTCCGAAAACGTGCCGGGTGGCTGGCGGCGCTGTTCCTCGGCGAAATGCTGACGGCCACGGCGATGGCGTTTTTCGAGGAGGAGATCGCCAAAGCGGTCATCCTCGCCCTGTTCGTGCCACTCATCATCTCGAGCGGCGGCAACTCCGGCTCGCAGGCCTCGACGCTGGTGATCCGCGCGATGGCGCTCGGTGAAGTGAATCTGCGCGACTGGTGGCGCGTGATCCGGCGCGAGATCGCCACAGGTCTCGTACTCGGATTGGTCCTCGGTGCCATAGGATTTCTCCGCATCACGCTGTGGCATGCGATCACGGGGATCTATGGAGAGCACTACCTGCTCGTCGCGCTCACCGTCTTCGGCAGCCTGATCGGTGTCGTGACGTTCGGAACGATGGCGGGATCCCTGTTGCCCTTTGTCCTGCGCCGCCTGGGATTCGACCCCGCCAGTGCATCCGCGCCGTTCGTCGCCACGCTGGTCGACGTTACGGGGTTGGTCATTTATTTCACCGTGGCGAGTGTGATTCTGCGCGGAACCCTCCTATGATGGGTACCGCGCCGTTATCCTTAGGGCATATGCGACTCGACGCGGTGCTCGAAGGGTTGACGCGCGGCGACACCGCGGCCCTCGCGCGCGCGATCAGTCTGGTCGAGAATCAGCGCGAAGGCTTCGAGCGCGTGTTGGGGGCGTTGCATAAGAAGATTGGGAAGGGAAACACTCATCGGATCGGCATCACCGGGCCACCCGGCGCAGGCAAGAGCACCCTCATCGAACAACTGATCCGCGCCTACCGCGAGCGCGGTCTCAAAGTGGCAGTCATCGCCGTCGATCCGACCAGCCCATTCACCGGCGGCGCGCTCCTCGGCGACCGGATTCGCATGGAGTCGGTGAGCCTCGATCCCGGCGTGTTCATTCGATCGATGGCCACACGGGGCGCGCAAGGCGGTCTCGCGACAACCACCGAGGAGGTCGCGGATGTGCTCGAGGCATTCGGATTCGACCGCATCCTGATCGAGACCGTCGGCGTCGGCCAGACCGAGCTCGACGTCGCGGCAACCGCGGAGACCACCGTGCTCGTGCTCGTACCCGAATCGGGGGATGGCATCCAAACGCTGAAGGCCGGCGTCATGGAGATCGCCGAGCTCTATGTGATCAACAAGAGCGATCGGCCGGGCGCGGATAAGCTGAAGCAGGAAGTCGAAGTGATGCTCGGGATTCGCAGGGGCAATGCGTTTGCGCATGTTCCTGCCCATCACGGGAGGTCGGATGGGCGGATCGCCGGATCGCCGGATCGACGCCCCATCCGCCCATCCGCCGATCCGCCGAATTGGGAGCCCCCGGTCCTGACCACGGTGGCCTCGAAGGGTGAGGGAATCAAGGAGCTCCTGACCGCTCTCGACCAGCACCATGAGTTCCTCGAGCGGACGGGGAAGCTGGTCGAGCGCCGGAAGCGGCGTCTCGCGACGCGCACGCGCGCGGTCGTGAACCGGGCGATTCGCCAATGGGTATGGGATGAGACACAGGCCGAAGATCTGCTGGCCCGGCGGCTCGACGATGTCGCCGCGGGCACGCGGAGCCCCTACGAGGTTGCCGCCGAAGTTCTGGAGCAAGTACGGAACAGCGCGGCGGAGCCGCGAATTACCAATGATCAATGACCATTGACCAATGACCATCGCCAAGAAACCTGTCTACACCGCTGCTGATCTTCAGCAATTTGATCCGGAACGGCAATTGGGCCGCCCCGGCGAGTATCCGTTCACTCGCGGCATTCATCCGACGATGTACCGCGGCAAGCTCTGGACGATGCGGCAATTTGCCGGGTTCGGCAGCGCGGCCGATACCAACCAGCGGTACAAGTTCCTGCTCGAGCACGGACAGACCGGCCTCTCGGTCGCGTTCGATTTCCCAACCTTGATGGGCTACGACTCCGATCATCCCCGGTCCGAGGGTGAAGTCGGGAAATGCGGCGTCGCTATTTCCTCGCTGGCGGACATGGAGACGCTGTTCGACGGCATCCCGCTCGACCAGGTCTCGACGTCCATGACGATCAACGGCCCAGCGGCGATTCTGTTCTGCTTCTATGTCGCCGCGGCCGAGAAGCAGGGCGTCCCGATCGCGAAGCTGCGCGGGACAGTACAGAACGACATCCTCAAGGAGTACATGGCCAAGCATGCCTGGGTCTATCCGGTCGAGCCCGCGCTCAAAGTCATTGTGGATATGTTCGAGTGGGGCGCCAAGCACACGCCGCTCTGGAATACGATTTCGATCTCGGGCTATCACATCCGCGAGGCAGGCGCGACGGCCGCTCAGGAGCTCGCGTTTACGCTCGCCAACGGGTTCACCTATGTCGAGCGAGGCGTGGCTCGCGGTCTCGATATCGACAGCTTTGCCGCGCGCCTTTCCTTCTTCTGGGACATCCACAACGACTTCTTCGAGGAAATCGCCAAGCTGCGCGCCGCCCGGCGGATCTGGGCGCGGCACATGCGCGAGCGTTACAAGGCTCGGCAGGCTCGTTCCTGGATGATGCGCTTTCACAGCCAGACGGCCGGCGTCACCCTGACGGCGCAACAGCCGCTGAACAACATCGTGCGCGTCGCCTACCAGGCCCTGGCGGCCGTACTCGGCGGGACGCAGTCGCTCCACACGAATTCCCTCGATGAGACGCTGGCCTTACCGACCGAGCAGTCCGTGCAGGTGGCCCTGCGGACGCAGCAAATCCTGGCCCACGAGACGGGCGTCGCGCAGGTGATCGACCCGCTGGGCGGGTCCTACTACATCGAGGCACTCACCGACCAGCTCGAGCGCGAAGCCGAAGCGCTGTTCGCCGAGATCAGCTCGATCGGCGGCGTCGTCCGGGGGATCGAGAGCGGCTGGTTCCAGCGGCAGATTGCCCAGTCGGCAGCAGCCTTCCAGCGTCATGTCGAGCTGGGTGAGCAGGTCATCGTCGGGGTGAACGAGTTTCTGTCCGACGACGATCACCCGGTCGAAATCCTGAAGGTCTCCAATGATGCGGAAGAGCAGCAGCGCCGTCGTCTCGCGCAGGTGCGGGCGGGGCGGGACAGTGCCCTGGTCGAGCGCCGGCTCGAGGCCCTGCGCCAGGCGGCCGAGTCCGATCAGAACGTGATTCCCGCGATGCTGGACTGCGCGCGTGCGTACGCCACCCTCTACGAGATTCGCCATGCGCTGGAACGCGTGTGGGGAGCATACCGTGAACCGGTGTTCTTCTAGACTATGAGCACACTCCCCGCCCTTGTCACCGAGCAGGACGTCCATGCCGCGGTCCAGCGGCTCGCCGCGATCGACCCGGGCCCCTACTGGGTTGTGACATGCTATCTCAAACTGGAGCCGCGCGATCGCACACGCGGCAAGTACCTCATCAAGATGAAGAACCGCGTCAAGCAGACCGCCGAAGGGCTCTCGCGACAGTCGCTCGGCCACGCGGACCGAGAAGCGATCGCCACAGACCTGCAGCGGGTGCTGGACTATCTCGAGGAGCCGAATCACCTGCCGCACACACGCGCGATCGCAATTTTCGCGTCGCAGGGCCTCGATCTGTTCGAGGCGCTGCCGCTACCCCACGTGCATCGCTCCCGTCTGGCCGTCGAGCACGAGCCGCTGGTGCGCGAGCTGCTGGGACTCCAAGAGGAATTCGGCACCATTCTGGCCGTCGTGTACGACCGCACCGCGGCCCGGTTCTTCGAGGTGACGGCCTACGACTGCGCGGAGCTGCCGGGACTGGCGGGCATCGAAGCCTCGCGAGGCGGCAAGTTCCACGGGGCGCACACCGGCATGCCGCGGGGGGGGGCGGGGGAGCGCCGCTACCACCAGCGGATCCGCGCCGAGAAGCACCGGCTCTACGCCCAGATTGCCGATCGCGTCTTCGAGATCAATCGCAGCAAACCGCTGGCGGGGATCGTGCTCGGCAGCGTCGGTGTGGATGCCGGTGCCGTGATTCCGCACCTTCACACCTATGTCCACGACCTCGTGTTCGGTGTCGTGAAGCTCAGTCCCAAGCAGGCGACCGCGGCGCAGGTGCGGGACGCCACGCTGCTGCTGCGCGAAGAACGCGAGCGCGCCTGGGAGCGCGCGCACGCCGACGCGGTGAAGGATGGCGCGCCGGAAGGATGGGCGGTGAACGGCGTGGATCCCACGCTCAAGGCGCTCTCGCGCGGGCAGGTCCGCACCCTCCTCGCCGACGGCCAGGACGACGATCCCCGGATCGACGACGCGGTCGAAGAAGCGCTGCGACAGCGCTCCCAGGTGGACGTCTTGTATGACGACAAGGCGCGCCGCGTTGTGGACGGCATGGCGGCGCTGCTGCGCTTCCGCCGTTGATGGCCGCTCGCCGGCGCCCCATTCGCATCCTCGTGGCCAAGCCGGGCCTAGACGGGCACGATCGCGGCGCGAAGGTCGTGGCCGCGGCGCTCCGCGACTCGGGGATGGAAGTCATCTACACCGGTTTGCATCAGACGCCGGAGATGATCGCGCAGGCCGCGATCCAGGAGGATGTCGACGTCGTCGGCCTATCAATTCTGTCCGGCGCGCACATGACTCTGTTCCCGCGCGTCCGGAAGCTGCTCGACGCCGCCGGCCGTCAGGACGTGCTGCTGACCGGCGGTGGCATTATTCCCCCTGAGGACATGAGCGCGCTGGAATCGCAGGGCACAGGCAAGCTGTTCGGCCCCGGCACGCCAACGGCCGACCTCATCAAGTACATCCAGGAGTGGGCGGCGGAGCACGTCGCCGCGTGAGCCGCCTCAAGACGCTCAGCGACGAATACCAGAAGCTCCGCGCACGCCTCGAGCATGGCGGCGGCGCGGAGCGAATCAAGCGCCAGCACGATCAAGGAAAGCTGACCGCGCGCGAGCGCGTGACGGCGCTGCTCGACAAAGACGGCCCCTGGGTCGAGATCGGCCTGCTGGTCGCATGGGATCAGTACGACGGCCAGGCGCCGGCGGCCGGGGTCGTGACCGGGTTGGGCCGCATCGCTGGGCGCCCGGTGGTGGTCGTCGCGAATGACGCCACGGTGAAGGCGGGATCGTGGTGGCCCGAGACGATCAAGAAGATCCTCCGCGCCCAGGAAATCGCGATGCGCCAGCGCATCCCGATCATCTACCTGGTCGACTCGGCGGGCGTGAACCTCCCGTATCAAGGTGGGGTCTTCCCGGGTCAGTATGGTGCGGCCCGGATCTTTTACTACAACTCGATCATGCGGCGTTATCTCAAAGTGCCGCAGATCGCCGCCGTCATGGGTCCGTGTATCGCGGGAGGGGCGTATCTGCCGGCGCTGTCGGACGTGATCTTCATGGTGGAAGGCACTTCGTTCATGGGACTGGGCGGGCCGAATCTCGTCAAAGGCGCGACGGGACAGGTAGTCGATGCGGAGACGCTGGGCGGCGCCACGACGCACACCACGGTCAGTGCCGTCGCGCATTACCGCGCCAAGGACGACAAGGACTGTCTGGTCCGGATCCGCGAGTACGTAACCCGCCTTCCCCACACCCCACATCCCACGCCTCCCGGGCGAGGGGGGGCGCGCGATCCGAAACGTGACCCAACGCAGCTGTACGATATTCTGCCCGTCGATCATCGCATGAGTTACGACGTGCGGGCGGTGTTCGAGTGCCTCCTCGACGCGGGCCGGCTCGATGAGTTCCAGCCCGACGTCGCGCCCGAGATGATCTGCGGGCACGGCGCCATCGAGGGGCGGCCGGTCGCCGTGATCGCGAATTCACGCGGGGTGATCAAGGGCAAGAAGAAGAATGAAGCGCCGCGGATCGGCGGCATCATCTACACGGAAAGCGCTGAAAAGGTGGCGTACTTCATCGAGAACGCCGACCGTGAGCGCGTGCCGCTGCTCTTCATTCAGGACGTGTCGGGATTCATGGTCGGGACCGAGGCGGAGCACACCGGAATCATCCGGGCGGGCGCGCGGTTCGTCGAGGCGATGGCGACGGCGACGGTGCCCAAGCTCGTCCTCACCGTCAATCACGCGTCCGGTGCCGGGTACTATGCGATGGCGGGGCAGGGCTTCGATCCCGATTTCATCGTCTCGTGGCCGACCGGCCGAATGGGCGTGATGGAAGGCGAGTCCGCGGTCCAGGCCGTGTATGGCGCTGAGGCCGCGAAACCGGACAACGCGGCGGCCGTCGACGCGATGCGCGCCGATTACGAGCATCAGCTCGACGCGACATTCGCCGGGGCGCGCGGGTTTGTCGATGCAATTCTGACGCCCGAAGAGACGCGCGATACTCTCGCGTTTCTCCTCGAGGTCTCCAGCGAATTCACCGGCCCCCATCTGGGGGCCTTCGCTCTGCCGAGTGTCTCCTCATGCTGAAGCCTGCTGTTATCGTCTCGCTCGCCATCATCGCCGCTTGCGCCGGCAGCAAGGGGGGGGGCCTCACGAAACCGGGTCAGCCCGCTCCCAAATCCTCGAAGCCCGCGTCCGCCGTCCCGTCAGACGGGAGCCGCGCGGCTATGCCGCAGCCGGCGGTCGATCCGGCCGTGGCCTATATGCTCGGTCTGATGCCGTTGAAGAGTACCGGTGTCGACCTCTTTCGTGCGCTGCACCCGACGTACGACGGCCGGGGCGTGCTGATCGCGATTCTGGACAGCGGCGTCGACCCCGGCGTGCCGGGGTTGATCGCCACCAGCACCGGCGCTCCCAAGGTCATCGAGCTGCGCGACTTTTCGGGCGAGGGCCGAGTCGCGCTCACCGCCTTTCCCGCGCCGACCGAGCAGGAGATGCGTGGCGCGGGTCGCATCGGCCGGCTGACCACGTCCACCACGTGGTATCGCGGCGTGTTCCGCGAGCTGCCGCTCGGCCGGCCGCCGGCGGGCGACGTCAACGGCAACGGCCGTAACACCGACGAGTTTCCCGTCATCGCGGTGAAGGCATCCGACGGCTGGGTCGCCTTCCTCGATACCAACCTCGATGGCTCGTTCGAGGACGAGATGCCGCTGCACGACTATCGCCAGGGACGCGAGATGATCGCCCTCGGCACGAAGCCGCTGACGATCGTCGCGAATTTCAGTCAAGTGGTGGCGGACGGCGCGCCGGTGCTCGATCTCTTTTTCGACACGTCGGGCCACGGCACGCATGTCGCGGGTATCGCCGCCGGCTACAACCTGTTCGACGTGGCCGGATTCAACGGCGTGGCGCCGGGCGCGCAGATCATTGGCCTCAAGATCGCGAACAACGCGCGCGGCGGCGTCACCGTCCATGGCAGCATGATGCGCGCGATCGACTACGCCGCACGCTACGCCGCGCAACGCAATCTCCCGCTCGTGTTGAACATGAGCTTCGGCGTCGGCAACGAGCATGAGGGCCGGGCCGTGATCGATTCGATCGTGGACGCGTTCCTGCTCACTCACCCCGAGGCGGTCTTCACGATCAGTGCGGGAAATGATGGCCCCGGGCTGTCGACCGTGGGCTTCCCGGGCTCGGCGGATCTCGCCCTCTCGGTCGGCGCGAGCTATCCCGGCGTCTTCGCGGCCGCGCCCCAGCCCGGAGTTCCGGCCGCGCGCGACGTGATGGGGTGGTTCAGCTCCCGCGGCGGTGAGCTCGCCAAGCCGGACATCGTGACTCCGGGCCTCGCGTTCTCCAGCGTCCCCCGCTGGGACATCGGCAACGAAATCAAGGGCGGCACCAGCATGTCGTCGCCGCACGCGGCCGGCCTGGCCGCGTGCCTCGTGTCGGCCCTGACGCAGGAGAGCCGCCGACCTGTGGCAACCGACATCGCCCAGGCACTGCGGATGTCGGCGCGCCCGTTCAACGGCGCGCGGGTTATCGACGACGGCGCCGGAGTGCCCGCGCTGGAGACGGCGTATCAATGGCTCGAAGGGGGACATCAAGGCTCGATCTACAGCGTGCATGCAGCGAACGGCGTCACTGCTGCCTTCCGGCGCAACGGCTTCGCCGGACCGCAGGATAGCGTCGAGACGTTTAGCGTGCGGCACGTCGCCGGATTGCGTGCCGCAGAGTTTGCGCTGCGCGCGGACGTTCCGTGGCTGAGCGTGGACGACTCGGTCGACGCCGGGCCGCGCACGACGCAAATCGCGGTCACCTACAAGCGCACCGCCTTGACCGCGCCGGGCGTCTACGTCGGCACCGTGAGCGCGCGCAACCCGCGCGATACGGTCGCCGGAGCCCTGTTTACACTCGTCAATACGCTCATCGTGCCCACCGACCTCACGACGAAAGTGCTGTTCGACGAACGCCGCACGGTCGGGCCGGGCGCGGTGCAACGCTACTTCCTGCGCGTCCCGCAGGACAACGCGACGTTGCGAGCGACGGTGACGCTGCCGGATTCGGTGAGCCAGCAGGCGACAGTGCGGCTGTACGAGCCCAACGGCGAGCCCGCCCGGTCTGCTCCCGACGACATCGATCTGGGGCAGCAGCAGCCGGGCAGCGCGGTCATCACGGTGCGCGCGGAGGACTTGGTCCCCGGCGTATACGAGCTGGACATAGTCGCGCCGCCGCTCACCGCGACGACTGTAACGGTGCGTGCCGAATTGGGGCCGGTCGCGCTCGCTGTGACGCAGCGCGGTACCGCCCTGGAAGCCTCGAGTGTGCTCGCCGGTGACGCAGCGGACGGAGGAACGACGGCGAGCGGCCAAGTCGCCTATCGCCTCGTCGGCGCGGAGCGCGACTATGCGATTGCGGGCCGCGGGCAGCCGCCGGAATCGCTGCAGGTGCGCGCGCCGCGCTGGGCGAAGCGGATGGAGGTGGATCTCGAGCTGCCACCGGATCTCTGGGACGAGCTGACCGACCTGTCCGTCACGGTCTACGACTCGACCGGACAACAGGTGCGCGGCGGCAACGCGCCGGTGAACTACGCGTTCGGACGCATGGGTCTCACGCTGCGCGATTCGCTGATCGGAGTTCCGCTTACCGTCGAGTTCTATCCCGCGTTCGCGCGTCTCCCGGGACATGCCTGGCGCGGCACCGCCCGCATCCGGTTCCTCGGTCCCGACGAGCCGGTGGGCGAACGGAGCTCGTTGTCCGTCGTCGCCGGTGGACGCACGGTGCTGCGGTTGCCCAACCCGCCGTCGCTCGTCTTGCCCGAGGGTTTCGCCACGCTGATCGAGACACGCGTCACGACGCTCATGGGGTCGGTCGCGGCGCGGCGTACGACGGTCACCGCCGGGCCGCGCGGCGCCGGAGGCACGCTCCGGTGACGGGCCGCCCGACGACGGTGCGGGTCGCCGGTGGGCAGGGGTTTTGGGGAGATTGGCTGGAAGCGCCGTACCGCCAGGTGACCGGCGGTCCGGTGGATTACCTGATGATGGATTATCTCGCGGAAGTCACGATGTCGATTCTGCAGAAGCAGAAGTCGCGCGATCCCGCGCGCGGCTACGCCACCGATTTCGTGACGCAGATGGAGCGGATCCTTCCTGCCGTCGTGGAGCGGGGCATCAAGGTCACTGCGAACGCGGGCGGCGTGAATCCCCGGGCCTGTGCCATGGCGGTGGCCGCGGCGGCAGAAAAGCTCCGCCTGAACGGCAAGCTGAAAATCGGCGTCGTCACGGGCGACGATCTGCTGGGACGTCTGGACGGCTTGCTCGCCCGCGGCCACGATCTCAAGAATCTCGACACCGGCCGTCCGCTGAAGGACGTCCGCGACCAGGTACTCTCGGCCAACGCCTACCTCGGCGCGGGCCCGGTCGTCGAGGCGCTGCAGCGCGGCGCTCAGGTGGTCATCACGGGACGCGTGACCGATACCGGACTGACGCTGGGACCGTTGATGCATGCGTTTGGGTGGACGTCAGACGCGTGGGACCAGATCGCCGCGGGGACGGTCGCGGGCCACATCATCGAGTGCGGGGCCCAATGCAGCGGCGGGAATTGTCTGTACGACTGGAAACGGATTCCCGACATGGCCAACATCGGCTACCCGATCGTGGAAGCCCGCGCCGACGGCAGCTTTGATATCGTCAAACATCCGGGTACCGGCGGCCGCATCGACATCGCGTCAGTCACCGAGCAGCTCGTGTATGAAATGGGTGATCCGCGCGCCTACATCACGCCGGACGGCGTCGCCGACTTTACGACGATCCAGTTGAGTCAGGTGAGCAAGGACAGGGTGCGGGTGTCTGGCGTCAGGGGAAAAGCAGCCACCGATAAGCTGAAGGTCTCCGTCGCGTACTTCTACGGCTACAAGGCGGTCGGGACGCTGGTGTACTCCTGGCCCGACGCCCTCGAGAAAGCGAAAGCTGCCGATCGCATCTTGCGCGAACGTCTCGACGCCCTCGGCCTCAAGTTCGAGGCGATTCACACCGAGTTCGTGGGCGCGGACGCCACGCACGGCCCGCTGGCTTTGAAAGACGTAGACGTCGCAGCGATTCCCGAAGTGCAGCTGCGCGTGGGCGTGCGCGCGCGGGATGAGGCGCCCGTGGACCGCTTCACGCGCGAGATCGCACCGCTCATTCTCAACGGTCCGCCGAGCGTCACCGGCTTCGCGGGGGGGCGACCCAAGCCGGAGGAGATCGTGGCCTACTGGCCGGCGTTGATCGACAAGAAGATGGTGCAGCCGGCCGTGGAGCTCATCGAGGCGTGAAAAAACGTCTGGTGGACCTGGCCCACGCGCGGTCGGGAGATAAAGGCGACACGGCCAACATCGGCTTGATCGCGCTCAAACCGAAGGACTATCCGCTGCTGGTGAAACAGGTGACGGCGGCACGCGTCGCGCGGCATTTTAAGGGCATGATCAAGGGACCGGTCGAACGCTTCGAGCTGCCGAACCTCTACGCGCTCAACTTCCTGCTGCACGGCGCGCTCGACGGCGGCGGCACCATTTCGCTCAAGACCGATGCCCAAGGCAAGGTGTTCTCGACCGCGCTGCTCCGGATGGAGATCGAGGTGAAGCAGTGAGCGATCGCGTCCTCGTGCAGGTCGCCGGCGGCGTGCTTACCGCAACGCTCAACCGCGCCGACAAACGCAACGCGATCGACACGGCCACGATCGACGCACTCCTCGCCGCGCTGGAGCGGGCCGACCTCGACGCGGGCGTCCGCGTGGTGGCGGTGCGCGGTGCCGGCCGGGACTTCTGCGCGGGCATGGATCTGAACGAGCTGCTTGCGTCCGCCGATCACACGCTGGAGCAGAACCGCCAGGCAGCGCTGCACTTCGCCGAGCTGTTCTTGCGGATGCGCCGGCTTCCCAAGGCCGTGATCGCGGTGGTGCAGGGGCGCGCGCTCGCCGGCGGCTGCGGACTCGCCACTGCGTGCGATTTGATCCTCGCGGCAGAGTCGGCCCAGTTCGGGTACCCGGAGGTGCAACGCGGCTTCGTCCCGGCGATCGTCATGACGATGCTGCGGCGAACGGTGGGCGAAAAGATCGCGTTCGACCTGGCAACGACCGGGCGGCTGTTGGACGGTACCGAGGCCGCCGCGCTTGGGCTCGCGTCGCGCGTCTACGAGGACGCTGATTTCGAGGAGCAGGCGGCGGAGGTGCTGCGCGTCCTGGCGGAGGCCAGCCCCTCGGCGCTCGCCTTCACCAAGCAGCAGTTCTATCAGCTCGATGGGTTAAGTTTTGACGAAGGGCTGCGGCTCGGCGCAGACGTCAACGCCGTGAGCCGGAGCACTCCCGATTTCCGCGCCGCTCTGAGCGCGTTTCTCAAGAAGTGAGGGGGGGGGAGCATGCGGAACCTGAATGTGCCCATGTACGATCCGGAAATGGTCCAGCCCATGCGGGAAGAGCTGACCCGCCTGGGATTTGAGGAATTGCGGACGCCCGACGAGGTGGACGCGGTGCTCGCCAGCGAACGCGCGCCGACGCTGGTCGTCGTGAACTCCGTGTGCGGCTGTGCCGCCCGAAATGCCAGGCCCGCGGCCGCGCTCGCGATTCAGAATGACCGCCGGCCGGCCCGCCTGGTGACCGTGTTCGCGGGACAGGATGCGGACGCGACCGCGCGCGCGCGGAGCTACTTCACGGGCTACGCGCCCTCCTCGCCGCAGATCGCACTATTCAAGGACGGGCAGCTCGTGTTCATGCTGGAGCGGCGCAACATCGAGGGCCGGAATGCTCGCGACATCGCGGCCGACCTGACCGCGGCCTTCGAACAGTACTGCTGAATACGCCGGCCCCGCCCCCGCCGCCCCCCACAGACCTGGCCGCCGCGATCGACGAAGCGTGGGCGCGCGTGCGGGCGGCGCCGGGGTTTCTCACCGAGCGGGAAGCGCGCTTCCTCGCCCTCGTCGCGGCATGCGCTCCAGCCAATGGCGTCATTCTCGAAATCGGCAGCTTCAAGGGGAAGTCGACTGTCGGGCTGGCGTCCGTCGCAATGCGGTATGGACTCGCTCCGGTGATCACGGTCGATCCGCATACGGGGCCGTCGGTCACCGACCCGGATGTCGGCGCGGGGGGATCGTCGTGGGACGACTTTCGCATGTCGCTCCGGGCCGCGGGCGTCGAGGGCGCGGTCGAGGCCCATCGCCAATACTCCCGCGACTTGGCGCGCGGCTGGACCCGTCCGATCCGGTTTCTCTGGATCGACGGCGACCACACCTATCGCGGATCGAAGGAGGATATCGATCTCTTTCGCCCGCATCTGGTTTCCGGCGCGATCGTCGCGCTGCACGACGTGCTCCACACGTTCGAAGGACCCGTGCGCGTCTTCGCGGAGGACGTGCTCGATTCGGACGACTTCGGCCCCGCGGGACTCTGCGGATCGATCGGTTGGGCGCAGTATCGCCCGAGTGACGGCGGAAAGTGGCGAGACGAGCGGGGCGTATTACGCCGCCGCATTGGACGGTTGATTCCCTTCGTGACGACGGGGCGTGAGCCGTCGGGGGGGGGGGGCCTTCGGAAGCTGCGCTACAACGTGTGGCGGGGGCTCGTGCCCCACGCGGCCCCTGATCCGGCCGCGTGGGTTCGAGCCGTCAGCTAGAGGATTTTGCCGCGGCGGACCCGGAAGTCCACGATCTGCTGCGTCCAGCTCCACAACGAGTCTTGCTGTTCCATCGCGACGCCCTGGACCTCATGGCGGTGCCAGCCGACCATGACGTTCTGGTCCTGGGTCCAGATTTTCACGCGGTTGCGCGGGACGAGCTTTTCCCAGTTCTGTGCCACCTGGGGTTGCGCGTAGAGCAACCGGATCGTGACGTTGCGCGACAAGTATTCGATCGGGCTCACGTCGATCTTGGCGTAGAGCTGCGGGGCAGGCAAGCGGCCCGCCCCGGGGAAATCGGGCACGCCATCCGAAAACAGGACGATGTTGAGCGGAGCGAGCACGAGGTTCTGACGCTTGATGTGCACCGCGGTCCGCTGGAAGAACGAGTTGAAGTCGGTGATCGGATCGTCCTCCGGGAACCAGGCGCGCAGACTCGCCTCGATTTCGGCTGGCGTCTTCCCCGAGAGATCCTGGATCGGGTGAAAGCTCTTCGGCTGTCCGACGTGCTCGCCGCCGAGCGAGCCGACAAACACGTCGGTGGCCTGCTTGAGACCGCCCAGCCCGTTGATGTGTGCGTAGATGTAGAGCGCGGCGTAGCGCATCGCATCATCGAACTGGCCGCTCTTGCGGAACGACCCGGAGATGTCGAGACCCACGACGAGCGTGGAGCGCGGTGGCGGCGCGTTTGCGGGCGGCGTGCATCCGGCCCCCACGGCCAGCGCGAGGGCCAGCAGCGCGGCCCGTCTCATCGGGCCTCCCCACGAGCCACTTCGCCACTCACTCGCGCCGGGAAATGCGTGGCCGCCAACACGTCGTCGATCGACTTGAACGGCAGTGAGAAATACCCACGCCCCGTAAACACCACGAACAGGAAATTCATCCCCGCCGCGACGACTTGGAGCACCGGCAACGAGGCGAGCTCGAACAGCTCACGCGATTCCTTGCGGAACCACTCGCGCTCCGCCTTGAGGGCGGCGATGGGACCCTTCCAATAGTCGGGCTGGACGGGGCCGCTGCCGTGGGCCGCCATTCCCTCGACGACCAACGGCTGGCGCCCGAGCAAGGCGATCAAGGCGGGCGCGCCAAACCGGCCAAACAGGAACCACGTCATGCCGCGCACGCCGACCCACCCGAAGAAGGCCAACCCGATCGTGCCGATGATGCCAAGCTGGATCCCCTGCTGCGCCAGCCACGGCGTCATCGCGTCGACCAGCTCGCGATAGAGGAACAGCACCTCGAACATCGCGACCGCGATTTCGACCAGGATCATGAAGACGATGTTGCCGGTCTGCTTGGCCTTGATGGCATCGTTCAGCACCTGGATGCACGCGAAGCTGCCGGCGATGATGATCGCGAGGAAGATCCAGAGAATCAGGACGAGCGCGAAGCCGTTCACTTCATAGCCCGTGAGGTCGGCCAGCAGCTCGCTCATCGTGGGCCGCAGCGTGAACGTGAAGATCGTCGCTTCCACCGCGGACCAGATGACCAGCAGGAAGAAAGCGGGCCAGGGGACGCCGGGACGGCGCGAGGTGGCGTCGAGCACCGCGAACGGAGACGTGACCGCCCCCTTGAGCGTGCCCCAAACCAGCTGGACGGTCACTTTGATCAGCCCCCACGTCCAACCGATGAGCACGATGAGAAGCTTCACGAGCCCGGCCCAATAGAACCACACCATGCGGAGCGCGTCCCACCACGCCAACGCGATCGACTGCATGAGGGTCACCGAGCGTCCCAGACGGAACGGGATCGTGTAGAGGGACACCATCGTGCCCCAAATCCCGGCAACGAACACGGCCGCGGGCAGGAGGAGCAAGACCGCCATTCCGGCGAGGCTCCAGAAGGAATCGCCGCCCAGCACGAACGCAAAGATCCGGGCTTGGAACGGTACGATCCACGCCACCCCAGCGACCACCCATTGCACGAGTTGCTGGAGGACGAAACTCCACTGCTGGGTCTGTGCTGCGGTGGTGGTCTCTTGCAACATCGGCGGAGCCCTCCCAGGGACGAGGACGGCGTTGGATTCGAGGCGGGCACATTGTTATAAACGGGACCCGACAAGTCAAGCAAAAGGAGAGTGACGAGCATCACGGGACCCGTGCGACTTGCGTAAAATGCCCAGACGGGGCTACTCATCTCGGTGTGGCGGATGACCCGAAGCGCTTGATCGTCGTCGGCGACCGTGTCCTAATCGCTCCCGAGGAGGGAGAGGAACGGACCAACGTCGGCCTCTATTTGCCCGCCTCTGCAATCGAAGGACGGCAGGTACAGGGCGGTCGCATCGTCGCGACCGGGCCCGGCACGCCGATGCCTGAGCCCGCGAGCATGGACGAGGAGCCGTGGAAGATCCACGGCGCCGAAGTGAAGTACATGCCGACGCAAGCCGAAACGGGTGATTACGCGCTGTTCTTCCGCAAAGCCGCGGTCGAAATCACATTCGAGGGCAAGACGTATCTGGTCGTCCCGCAGGCCGCCATTCTGGTGCTCGTACGAGGGAAGCATGGCTGATATCGGGTGGGCGCGCAGTCGCGGCGGTCGCGCGGAGGCGCAGGGACTGCGGCGCGGCGCCTGGTATCGCGTCGTAGAGAATCCACCGAAAGACTACGTCGTGCTCGATGTGCACCACGTGGAGATTCGGATTCCGAAGGGCGACGTCGAAATTCGCGGCGAACGACCGAACGCCTGGAGCGTGGTGCGTGAGCCGCATTTGGTGTGCCCAGGATGCCACGCGCGCACCGTCATTCCGGAAGGCAAGCGAGAGGCCAAGTGCCACGAATGCGGTCGGAGCTATCCCATTGACTGGAAAGACGCGGGCTAGAGATCCGGCGGGACGTAGGGAGTAGGCGCGGGCGTCTTCATATCAGGATTCGCCTGCCGCTCACACAAATGCTCGAGCAGTTCGATTTGTCGCTTCTGAATGTGCCACAGCTCGTGCCACTGCTTGAATCGCAACGAATCCAACTTGTCGTGTAAATCCCGGATTTCAATCTCCGCCATCAAGTTGATCTCGTAGTCCTGATTCGCCTGCATCCGGTCTTTGTGCGCCTGGCGGTTCTGGCTCATCATGATCACCGGCGCCTGGAGCGCCGCGAGCGCCGACAGCACGAGGTTCAGGAGAATGAACGGGTAGGGATCGAACGGATGACGCGCGAGCACCCAGGCGTTCACAATCATCCAGGCGACGAGGATCCCGCCGAACAGACCGATGAATCTCCAGCTGCCACCAAATTGCGCGACCTTGTCGGCGACGCGCTCGCCGAACGTCATCGACGTATCCATGTCTTGATGCACGAGCTTACTCACGCGCCCACGCCGAGTGACTTTCGACACGACCGCATGCTCGAGCTCCGACAGCTTCTGATACTCGGCCTCGAGATACCCGATGAATTTCTTCGCGCGATAGGTCTCGAGACAATTTGCGCAGATCCCGCGCTTTGCCTCCCACTCCGGCCGATCCTTTTTGATCAGATCGAGAATCCGGTTCTCGAGCTTCTGGGGAGACGCGAGCGTGCGGCCTTCCACCACGGCGTCGCAGAGCGAACAGTTCACCTTGGGCATGCGGTCGTCTCCCTAGGGCCCCGCCGGCGACGGAGTCTGTGCCGCTAGCTGCATGTGGAGATTGTGAACGAGGAACGCCCAACGATCGGTCTGCTCCTCGATCACCTTGGCGGTCGGCTTGCCGGCGCCGTGGCCGGCCTTGGTCTCGATCCGTATCAGCACCGGATCGGGGCCGCCCTGCGCCGTCTGGAGCGTCGCGGCGTATTTGAACGAGTGCCCCGGCACCACGCGGTCGTCGTGGTCGGCGGTCGTAATCAGTGTGGCGGGATAGTGCGTCCCCGCCTTCATGTTGTGGATCGGTGAGTAACGATAGAGGAACGGAAATTGCCCGACGCTGTCGGCCGACCCGTACTCCGTCACCCATGCCCAGCCGATCGTGAACTTGTGAAAGCGCAGCATGTCCATCACGCCGACCGCCGGCAGTGCGGCGCCGAACAGCTCGGGCCGCTGATTGAGCACGGCACCGATCAGGAGGCCGCCGTTCGAACCCCCACCGATCGCCAGCTTGGGCGGTGACGTGTAGCCCTCGGCGATCAGATACTCGGCGGCGGCAATGAAGTCGTCGAACACGTTCTGCTTGCGGTCCAGCATCCCCGCCTGATGCCACTCCTCACCGTACTCCGATCCGCCGCGCAGCACTGCCTGCGCGTACACCCCGCCCATCTCCAGCCAGGCGAGTACGCCGATCGAGAAGCCCGGCGTCATGTTGACGTTGAACCCGCCGTAGCCGTACAGGTAGGTCGCGTTCGAGCCGTCCTGCTTCAATCCCTTCTTGTACGTCAGGAACAGCGGGACACGCGTGCCGTCCTTGCTGTGGTAGAAGACCTGGACCGTCTCGTATTTCGTGGGGTCGAACGCGATCTCCGGTGCCTTGAACACGGTCGACTTCCCGGTGGCGAAGTCGTGCCGGAAGATCGTCGTGGGATACAGGAACGATGTGAACGCGTAGAACATCTCGGTGTCGTTCGGCTCTCCGGTCACCTGCACGACGGAGCCCAGGGTCGGGAGCGGCACGTTCCCGGCCGGCTTGCCGTCGAGCGCGAACAGGCGCACCTGCGAATACGCGTCGTGGAGATAGCGAATGACGAAGGTGTGGTGGACGATCTGCGAGCCTTCGATCACGTCGGGCGCCTGCGAGACGACCTCGCGCCACGCGGCCGCTTGGGCGTGGCGCGTGTCTACGGCGATGATCCGTCCTCGCGGCGCGGCGTTGTCGGTCTGGAAGAAGAACGTCGGTCCAGTATTCCCCACAAATCCATACGACGCATCGAAATCGTCGAGCAGACGGACGACGGGCGCCTCGAGCCGAGGGCGCGTGGGGTCGGCGAGGTCCTGATAGTAGATGCGATTGCGCCGGTCGGTACCGAGCCACACGGTGTAGACCGCGTAGCGCCCGTCGGCGCTGACTTCGACGCCGAAGCCCCAGTCGGGATGATCGGGCCGCTCGTAGATCAGCCGGTCGGCCGATTGGTCGGTGCCCAGCTTGTGGTAATAGACCTTCTGGTTGTGATTGACCTCGAGCAGCGGATCGGCACCGGCGGCCGGCTCCGGATAGCGACTATAGAAGAAGCCGGCGCCATCGTGCGTCCAGGCGGCGCCCGAGAACTTGATCCACTTGAGGTGATCGGGCCGGTCCTGCCGCGTCGCCACATCGCGCACGCGGAACTCCTGCCAGTCCGAGCCGCTGCCCGACGTTCCGTACACCATCGTCCGCCCGTCCTCGGCAAACGCGAGGATCGAGAGCGCAACCGTCCCATCGGACGAGAGCGTATTCGGATCGAGCAGGACCTCCGGCTCGGCCGTCAACGCGCTCTGCGTGTAGAGGACCGACTGGTTCTGCAGTCCGGAATTCTTGAAGAAGAAATACCGGCCGCCCTTCTTGAACGGAGCGCCGTATTTCGGATAGTCCCACAGCTCGGTGAGGCGCCGGCGGATCCGCTCGCGCTCGGGGATCTGCTCCAGATAGGCGAAGGTGACGCGATTCTCCGCCTCGACCCAGCTGCGCGTGTCCGGCGAGTCCACATCCTCGAGCCACCGGTAGGGGTCGGCGACTTTGGTGCCGTGGTAGTCGTCGACGACGTCGCCTGTGCGGGCGAGGGGATATGTCACGGTTTGTACCAGCATGAGTGTGGCTAGGAATAGAGGAGGCATGACGCGTAAACGTGCCCCGCGCCGCGTGTTTGGGATAGGGGGTTCGGGGCTCGGGACGCAAAGGATGTCTGATGAGTCTCGACGCCGCGCGCGCAATCCTCAGGGACCGATTCGGTCACGCGCGGTTCCGCGTGCATCAGCTCAAGGTGCTGGGCCCGCTGCTCGCGGGTCGCAACGTGCTGGCGGTGCTACCCACCGGCGCCGGCAAATCGCTGTGCTACCAGGTGCCGGCGTTGCTTGGCGCCGGGCTCACCCTCGTGGTCTCACCCCTGATCTCGCTGATGCAGGACCAGGTGGGCGCGTTGCGGCGGCGCGGCATCGCGGCGGCGTACGTGAACAGCCAGCTCGACGCCGGCCAGCGGCGCGTCATCCTGGACGCGGCCACGGCCGGACGACTGGTACTGCTGTACTCTGCGCCCGAACGATTGGGATCCCTCGCGCGACGCCTGTCCGCAGCGGGGACGCGCGTCGCGCTGTTGGCGATTGACGAGGCGCACTGCATCACCGAATGGGGCAATGAATTTCGTCCGGTCTATCGCCGCCTCGGCGTGTTCCGGTCGCTCCTCGGACGACCCCCGACGATTGCCCTGACGGGAAGTGCGACCCCTGCCGCACGCGCCGACATCCTGCACGTGTTGCGGATGGCCGATGCCGAGGTCATCGTCACGTCGTTCGATCGTCCCAATCTCGCCTTCACCGTGCGGCGGGTTCGCGACGACCGCGAGCGCTTCGCCCTGATCCGCCAGCGCGTCCGCGACGCGGCCGGTGCGTCCCTGATCTATGCGCCCACTCGACGGCTGACGGAGCTGATCACACGCGCGCTGCTGCGCTCGAGCGTGCGCGCGGCCCCCTATCACGCCGGCCTCAGCGCAACCGTCCGCCGGCGCGTGCTGCGGGCGTTCCTCGCCGATCGGGTGCACGTCATCGTCGCAACGAGCGCCTTCGGGATGGGCATAGACAAGCCGGACGTCCGACAGGTGCTCCATTGGGGGCCACCGCCGACGCTCGAGGCTTACTATCAGGAGGCCGGCAGGGGCGGCAGAGACGGCAATGCTTCTGAATGTGTCGTGTTGTGGCGACCCCAGGATTCTGCCTGGGGCAACATCAGTCCTGCCATGAAACGCTATGTCGAATCCCGGACAAACCATCGAGCCATGATACTGGAGTACTTCGGGGAGCCCTGAGCATATTTCGGGATGCACGACAGCCTCTACTTCTCCGATGACCATCTCCAGGTGCGCGAGATGGTCCGAGACTTCGCCCGCAACGTCGTCAAACCCACCGCACGCCAATACGATCTCGACAGCCGCTTCCCCTGGGACAACGTCAAGCAGATGGCGGAGCTCGGGCTGTTCGGCATTCCGTGGCCGGAGGAGCTGGGCGGGTCGGGGATGGATTACCTGTCCTACATCACGGTCATCCACGAGCTCGCGAAGGTCGATGCCAGTCACGCCATCACCGTCAGCGCCCACACCACGCTCGGCACGTCGCCGATCATGGATTTCGGCACCGACGAGCAGAAGCGGCGCTTCGTACCGTTCCTCGCAGCCGGCAAAGTGCTCGGCGGCTTTGGGCTGACGGAGCCTGGCGCGGGATCGGACGCGGGCGGCACCAAGACCACGGCTGTCGATCGCGGCGACCACTACGTGCTCAACGGCTCCAAGATCTTCATTACGCACGCGGGCGTGGGAGAAATCTTCTGCGTCACGGCGCGCACCGACCCGAACGCGAAGCGCACGCACGGGATCACCGCCTTCATCGTCACCAAGGACACCTGCGATCTCGAAGAGACGAAGCGGGTCGGGGTCGGACACGCGCCCGAGCTGCCGAAGAACCGCGGTGTGCTCTCGGGCAAGAAAGAAGACAAGCTCGGCTGGCGCGCCTCCGACACGCGGGAGCTGATCTTCCAGGACGCGGTCGTCCCGAAGGAGAATGTCCTCGGACCGGTCAACAACGGGTTCCGGCAGTTCCTGCACACGCTGGACGGCGGCCGGATCGGCATCGCCGCCCTGTCGCTCGGCCTGGCGGAGGGCGCGCTGGAGGAGTGCCTCACGTATACCTCCACTCGGAAGCAGTTCGGCCGGCCCATCGCGAGCTTCCAGGGCGTGCATTTCGCCCTCGCCGACATGGCGACCGAGATCGAGGCCGCCAAGCAGCTCGTCTATCACGCCGCCTGGCTCAAGCAGCACGGCCATCCGTTCAAGAAGGAGGCGGCGATGGCGAAGCTCTACGCCTCCGAGCTCTGCATGCGGGCGACGACCAAGGCGGTCCAGCTGCATGGGGGCTACGGCTATACGACGGAGTACCCAGTCGAGCGGATGATGCGGGACGCCAAGATCTGCGAGATCGGCGAAGGGACGAGCGAGATTCAGCGGGTCGTAATCGCCCGGCAGTTGCTGGGCGGTCTGATAGATTGACCTAAATTCCCGCTCGTCTTAGGTTTACGTCATGCATTGGTCTCTGGCGTCTCTCAGCCGCCTCTCCAATCGACTCATCTCACTGCCCGTGCCGCCCGTAACTGGGCCGGGCGAGTTGGACTATTGCTGGGAAAACCACAGGCTCCCGGGGGGCGGCTGCTTCCCGCCGGGGCGCGAGGGTCACTGCTTTGAAGCGCGAAATATTGATCTCTGGAAGCCCGCGGGAGACCCGCGTGGCCATTCTCGAGGACGACCGCCTTGTTGAGCTCCTGGTCGATCGTCCCGACTCCCACCGTTCGGTCGGCGACATCTACGTCGGCAAAGTCGAGGCCGTCCTGCCCGGCATTCAGGCCGCCTTCGTCGACATCGGCGCCGAAAAGAGCGCCTTCCTCCACGCCTCCGATCTAATCGAGGCGGAAGAGGACGAGGACCCCGAGGACCGCGAGCCGGAAGATGTGGACGAAGGAAACGGCGACGGGAACGGGAACGGGAGCGGTAACGGTGGTGGTCGAGGTGAAGGGAAGGGCGGAGCGCAGACCGTTGCGAATCGGCGCGGCCAGCCGCGCCCGTCGCGGCGCCGCCCGGCGCCCAACATCGCCGACGAGCTGAAGCGCGGTCAGACCAAGCTCGTCCAGGTCATCAAGGAAGCCATCGGTACCAAGGGACCACGCGTCACCGCGCAGGTCTCGCTCGCCGGCCGGTTCCTCGTCTACATGCCGTTCGCCTCCAAGGTCGGCGTCTCCCGCAAGATCGAGGCGCGCGAGCAACGCGCGAAGCTCCGCGAAATGGTGACGAAGCTCGTCCCGCCGGATTCGGGCGGCTGGATCATCCGCACCGTCGCCGACGACCTCACCGAAGCAAGCTGCAAGCGTGAGATCGACCACCTGCTTGGCCTCTGGAAGAAGATCAAGCGGAAGCAGGCGTCCGGCCGGGCACCGCAGCTGGTACAGCGCGAGACGAGTCTCACGCGGGGCATCGTGCGCGACCTGCTGTCGGACAACGTCGACCTGCTCCTCGTCGACTCCAAGCTGCTCTACAACGAAGTGGAGCAGTACTTGAAGCAGATCGACCCCGAGCTGCTGCCCAGGGTCAAGCTGTACACCGCCGAGACTCCGCTCTTCGACGAATACGACATCGAGGCGGAGATCCGCAATCTCTTCAAGCAGCGGGTGGAGCTGCCGACGGGCGGTTACCTGATCATCCAGCCGACCGAGGCGTTGATCTCGATCGACGTGAATACTGGGCGCTACACCGGGAAGCGAGATCCCGAAAGCACGATCCTGCGCACCAACCTCGAGGCCGCTCGCGAGGTCGCGCGCCAGCTCCGGTTGCGGGATATCGGCGGGATCATCGTGGTCGACTTCATCGACATGGAGACGCGCTCCAACCGCGACAAGGTGCTGCAGGAGCTCCGCACTCACCTCGGCCGCGACCGCGCGCGCACCCGAGCCTTCGCGGTCTCCGAGCTGGGCCTGATCGAGATGACTCGGCAACGCGTCAGGCCGTCGCTGTGGCAGTCGATGACAATCGAATGCCCCACGTGCAGCGGGACGGGCCGCGTCTTCCGGCCTGAAGTCGTGGTGCGGCGGATGGAGCGGTCCCTCAAGCGGGCGGGCGCCGATCACAAGGAGCGGCAGCTGTCGGTGCGGCTCCATCCCGAGGTGGCGCTCTATCTGGTGGAGCAGGAGCCTAACTTCCTGCGGCAACTCGAGAAGCAGACGGGGCTCGAGCTCGAGGTACGCGATGACCCGATGATGCGACTCGATGAATTCCGGATGATGGCGCGCCCGGCGGGCCGGGACGTCACCGAACAGTATGCGGTTGCGTAGGAGCGCAGCATGCTGCGCCCTACTTGACCGAACTCCGTATCCCGACTAGAGTTCCGGCCCTATGTCATACGCGATTTTCACCACCGGTGGCCGTCAGTTCCGCGCCGAACCGGGCGTCACGATCAAGGTCCCGCTGCTCGACGCGAAGCCGGGGGACGAGGTGTCGTTCGATCACGTGCTGATCGCGAGCGACGGCAAGGAAGTGCAGAGCGGCAAGCCACACATCAAGGGTGCCAAGGTCACCGCCGAGGTCGTGCGGCACGGCAAGGACAAGAAGATCCGGATTTTCCGGTTTGCGCGCCGGACCGGCTATCGCCGCCATGGTGGACACCGGCAGGACTTCACCGAAATCAAGATTGCCGACGTGAAGGTCGGCTGAGGATCGCATGGCTCATAAGAAGGGCGTCGGCTCCTCGCGCAACGGGCGCGACTCCAATCCGAAATACCTCGGCGTGAAGCGGTTCGGCGGGGAGTTCGTCCGGGCCGGGACGATCATCGTGATTCAGCGCGGCACCAAGTTCCATCCCGGAAAGAACGTGCGGCGCGCCTCGAACGATACGCTGTTTACGACCATCGATGGCCACGTGAAATTCGAGCACAAGAACAAGCAGCGGTTTCAGGTGAGTGTGTATCCGGCAGCCGTAAAGGCGGCGGCGACAAACTAAGGGCGGCGAGGTGAAGCGGCGGCCAGGGGCGGCGAGATCATCGCCGCCCCTTTTGTTCCCCTAGTACTTCGGCGGGAGGGACTTGTAGCGCTCAAGAAGTTCAGTCTGCCTGCTTCGCAGCGGAATATCCTTGCCCCGAATAAGTACGTGTTCGACGCCAGTCGAGAAGTCGAACGGGTCACCGGTCCATACTACCACGTTCGCAACCTTCCCAGCCTCCAGTGATCCATACCGATCCGCGACGCCAAAGATCTCCGCCGGCGTCAGCGTGACTGCCCGCAGCGCTTGCTCCCACGTCATCCCGCTCGCGACCGCATTGCCGGCCTGCTGGCGCAGGTCGCGCGTGTTCTCGGTCACCGTCTCCATCAGCGCCACCTTCACGCCGCCCTTGGCGAGCAACGGCGCGTTCTCGCAACGGATGCCGAGGGCGTCGAAGCTCGGGATGTTGTCCATGGGCTCGACGAGCACCGGCACACCGGCGGCCGCGATCTCGTCTGGAATCATCCATCCCTCGGCCGCGCCGGCGAGAATCAGCCGCAGCTTGTACTCCTTGGCGATCCGCAGCGCGGTTTCGATGTCGCTGCGCCGATTCGCGACGACGAGCAGCGGCAGCTCGCCCCGGAGGACCGGCTGGAGGGCCTCGAGATCGACAGCGCTGGCGCTGAGATCCTGAATCTGCCGCCGCCGGTAATCGGCGCGCCGCGTTGCGTACTCGCGCGCGTCGTTGAGCACGCGGCGTAGGCGCTGAGCAACGGCGGCGCGCGAGCCGCCGCTCCCGTCTTTCGTTGCCTCGCTCAAACCGGCGACCATCGCCGCGGGCGATTTGATTCGCATCGTTTCGATCGCGGCACCGTCGAGATCGATGAGCGCCGCTTGGCCCCAGATCAAACCGCCGCTCGGGGGGACGCCCAACGATCCAGGAACGGCCAGCGTGGTCGTGACGCCTTCCATCCGGTTCACCGCAATGAGCGTTGACGCGGGATTGATGCCCTCGAGCGCGTTGAACGCCGCCGCGACATCGTTGCCGCGCTCCGTGTACTCGTTGGTGCCTTGTACGGCGCCGATCTCCCGCAGTCCCATCTGACCCGCGCCGTCGATCAGCCCGGGCGTCACCCATTTCCCCGACGCGTCAATGCGCGTTGCGCCGGCCGGGACGGCGATGTTGGCCCCGACGGCCGCGATCTTCCCGTCGCGAATCAGGACCGTGGCGTTCTCGATCTTCGGCCCCGAGACGGGATACACCGTGCCGCCGGTGATCGCGATCGTTTGGGCAAGCAGGAAGGCAATCATGGCTGCCCCAAGGAGAAGTCGGTTTTGGGCTGATGTGCGGGATCGTTGCGATCGTACACGAGCCAGCCGTCATTGTAGACCTGGATGGCGCGGGCATACACCGACAGCGGATCGGCCGACCAGAGCACGACGTCGGCCATCTTGCCGGGCTCGAGCGAGCCGACGATCGAGTCGAGGCCCAGCGCCCACGCGGGATTGGCCGTGAACCAGCGCACCGCCTGATCGCGCGTAATGGGGATCCCCGCCCGGCGACCGTGATACATCGCCTTCGCCGCTTCCTGATTCAGTCGCTGAATCCCGCTGGCATCATCGGAGTGGATCACGACCCGCGCGCCTGCCTGCTGCAGCAACGCGCCGTTCTCGTAGATCCCGTCCATCGCTTCTTCCTTGAAGCCCCACCAGTCCGACCAAATCGACGAGGCGGTGCCTTCGCGCGCGAGCACGTCCGCGATCTTGTACGCCTCCACCGCGTGATGGAACGAGCGGATCTTGAAGCCGAATTCGTGCGCCAGGTCGAGCATCTGCATCATCTCGTCGGCGCGATAGCAGTGGTTGTGCACGTAGATGTTGCCGCGCAGCACCTCGGCGAGCGTCTCGTTGCGCAGGTTGCGCTCCGGCGGATCGCCTTGATGATCCTTGTTCCATTTGTCCCACTTGAGCCGATACGCCTGCGCCGCGATGAATGCCTCGCGATAGCCGGCCATGTTGCCCATGCGCGTCGAGGGACCGCCGCGCTGTCCGTACACGCGCTTGGGATTCTCGCCGCACGCCATCTTCAGCCCGTAGTGGGCGCCGGGGAATTTCATCTCCTGCACCGACCGCGCGGGCACGAGCTTCAGCACGGCGCTGCGCCCGCCGATGAGGTTCGCAGATCCGGGGAGCGCCTGGATCGTCGTCACGCCGCCGGCGATCGCGAGCGGGATCTGCGGATCCTGCGGCCAGAACGAATGCTCGGCCCAGACCTCGGCGGTGACCGGCCGAGTCGCCTCGTTGCCGTCCGATTCCGCGAAGGTCCCGGGCGCGGCGTACACCCCGATGTGCGAGTGCGTGTCAATCACGCCGGGCGTGACCCACTTGCCGGTGCCGTCCACCACGACCGCGTCGCTCGGCGCCTGGACGCTCGTCCCGACCGAGACGATGCGGCCGTCCTTGAACAGGATCGAGCCGCCCTGAATCTCCTGTCCCGCCGCCGTCATGATCGTCGCGTTGCGGATCAGGACCGGGGGATTGGGATGGCGCTGGTATGTGGACGGATACTGTGGGCCGACCCCCCCACCCCCCGCCGTTTCCCGGCTGGCACCCGCCGCCGGTGCAGGGGGGGGAGCCGACGCCGTCGTCGTCCGTGCACCCGCGGAAGCGCAGCCGGCGAGCAGAACCAGCGCCAAGCCGGTCGACAGATGTCGCATGGGTGATCTCCTGTTATTTCACGAGTTCGAACACCAGCGGCGCTCCCGTCGGCGCGACACGCACGATCCGCCGCGGCGCCTGCTGAGTTACGTGCATCACGATCGGCAACTGCATCCCGGACAGCTCGAGCCGGTAGGCGGGGAACGTCCCGGCGGGAACCACCACACTTTCGATCGCGGTGACCTTCACGCTGACGACTTTGGTCGTACCCTCACCGGACGAGAAGACATTCAGATTGAACGTCTGGCCTTGCGCCAGCGGCAGCGCGGGCAACAGAACAGCGAGCGCGTTGTCGTCGATCGTCCCGTCGGCAACCGTCGTATCGACGGTGATCGTCTTTGGGGCAGCACCGGGGAGCGGCGACTGGCTCGTGCCCTTCACGCGCCCGCCGGCGTAGACCAGATGTATCTCCGTACGCTGACCCTGCACCAGGCCGGTCTGATCGGTGCGGCGCATCGAGAGGTCCCGATTCAGCACGACCGTCGATTGCTGCTGGAACGGACCGATCACCGTCGATTCGCTGTAGACGATCGAGTCACCGTCAACCACGGCTTTCGCGCTCTGTCCGCCGAACACGTTGCCTTGCACCAGCGCCTGGAAACTGTCGCTGCGCGCCACGATCTGACTGCGGTCGAAGGTGACGGGCCCGCCCGTGGGATTCAGCTCGGCGGGATCCATCGCTTTGCCCTCGACGTCCACGAGCCGAACGGGCGCAATCGCTTTGAGCCTGTCGTAGACCGCCTTGGCATCACCGACCACCACGATCGTAAGTGCGTCACGCTTGTACACCCGCTGAGCGGCGGCCCGCGCGCGCGGGCCACTCACCGCCGTCAGCCGATCGCGGTAGCGCTGGATATAATCGGGACCGAGGCCGAGCAGCCGCGCGTTCGTCACGACCTGCGCGATCTGGCGTGGCGTCTCGATCGTGAGCGGGAATGAGCCGACGAGGAATCCCTTCGCCGCGACCAGCTCGCTGTCGGGAAAGGTCTCGGTGCGGACCCGGTCGATCTGGTGCAGCAATTCCGCGAGCGCGCTGTCGGTGACCTCGGTGCGACCTTCGAACGTGGCTTGCCAGTAGCCCATGCCGCGGTTGCGACGCAGCGCGGCGTACGCGCCGTACGTCCAGCTCTTCTGCTCGCGCAGGATCATGAAGAGGCGCGAGTCACTGCCGCCGCCCAGCACATGGGTCGCGATGCGCGCCGCGTAGTAGCCGCTGTCCGTCGGCGTGAACGTCGTGTTGCCGATGACGATGTTCGACTGCACCGAACCCGGCCGGTTGACGAGCAGGATGTCGGTGCCGCGCTTGGTCGGAGCGGCGGGGAAGGCCGACGTCGGTGCCGCGGCGCCGCGCCAGGTGCCGAACGCCTGAGTCGCCAGTGCTCGGGCTTGCGGCAGCGTGATGTCACCGGAGACGACGAGGAGCGAGCCGCCGGCGCGCAAGCGACGTCCCGCAAAGGCGACGACGTCTTCGCGGGTGATCGCCCTGTACGCCGCGACGCTGGTGTTTCGGCCGTACGGATTCCGGCCGTAGATCTCCTTCTGGAATGCGCGCGCGGCGACGTTCCCGGCCTGGGACAGCTCCACCTCGAGCGATGACAGGAACCGCGTGCGCGCCAGCTCGAGCTCGTCGGCCGGGTACGTGGCGCGTCGCGTCACATCGCCGAGCAGGTTGAAGGCGAGGTCGGCATGATCACTCAGCACGTCGGTCGAGACCGTGAAGAAGTCATCGCCCGCGCTCGCACCGATGCTGCCGCCGACCCCTTCGATCTCGGCCGCGATCTGATCGGCGGTGCGCGTCGGGGTGCCCTTGGTCAGCAGCTCGGCAACCAACGCGGCGACGCCTTCTTTCCCGGCGGGATCGTACGCACTGCCGGCGCGAAAGCTGAGACTGATCGCCAGCGTCGGCTGCTCGTGATTCTCGACCAGCAACAGCGTCATCCCGTTCGGCAGCGCGACTTCACGGAATGCCGGGAACAGCACGGGCCGGAGCCGGGCGGGGGCCGGGGCACGGGTGGGGAAGGGTTCTTGGGCGGCGAGCGTCCCGGCGACGAGCAGCAGCGCGGCTAACCCACGGACCGCTCTCACTGGGCACCCCCGGACGACGGGGCCGCACCCGCACGGACGATCAGCAGCGTCAAGTTGCCAGGAGCGAGATAGATGTTGGCGACGCGCTTCACATCGTCGCTCGTGACGGCGAGCAGACGGTCGAGATCGGTGTTGATCTCGTCGATCGAATTGTGAAAGGTCAGATAGTGATGCAGCTCTTCCGCTTTGCCCAACGTGGTCTCCCGGTTTCCGATGAATCCGGCCCGCAATGCGTTTTTCGCTTTCTCCAGCTCGGCCGGCGTGATGCCGTTCGCGTGGATGCTGTCCAACTGGACGCCGATCAGGCTGTCCATCCGATCGGCGGGCACGCCCGAGTTCACGATGCCGAACGCGACCCAGATGCCCGGCCCGTTGCGCGATCCGAACGGGTTGAGAATCGCCCCGGTCGCGACGGCCGCTTTCTCGCGGCGCACCACCGCGACATTGAGGCGCGAGCTCTCGCCCTGGCCGAGGATGATGTTGAGGATCTCGAGCGCCGGCGTATCGGCGTGGCGATGCTCGGGAATGCGGTAGATGCGGAGCAGCGCGTCCAGATTCGCCTGCGCGTCGTGCACCTCGCGCCGCCGAGGCGCGGAGCCGCTCGTGGTCGCCTCACACCGCGGCGCTTCGGGCACCGGGTGACTCGGCGCTCCGGCAAAGTACTGATTCACGAGCCTGCGAAGCTCGCCCGGGAAAAAGTCGCCCACGATGACGAGCGTCGCATTGTTGGGAGCGTAGTAGCTGTCGAAGAACGCCTGGACATCGGGGAGCTTCGCCGCGTCGAGATCAGCCATCGAGCCGATGACGGTGTGCGCGTACGGGAAGCAACTCGTGCTGTCGAACGGCCAGGTCAGCCCGTCCGTGAAGGCAGCCTGGTAGGGCTGGTTGTCGACGCGGAGCCGGCGCTCCTCTTTCACCGCCTGGCGCTGATTCTCGAAGCTCTCTTCGGTGATCGCGAGCGAGCGCATCCGATCCGATTCCGCCCAGAGCGCCAGGTTGAGGCGGTTCGACGGCACCGTCTCCCAATAATTGGTGCGGTCCTCGGCCGTGCTACCATTGAACTCGCCGCCGGCGCGCTCGATCAGCTTGTTGTGCTCGGCCTTTTTGATATGCGCCGACCCCTGGAACATCATGTGCTCGAAGAGGTGCGCGAAGCCGGAGCGACCGGGACGCTCGTTGCGCGACCCGACCTCGTACCACACATCGACGGTGACGATCGGCGTCGAGTGGTCTTCGGAATAGATGACACGCAGGCCGTTGGGCAGCGTGAACTGCTCGAACGCGATGCGGCCCGCGGGCGTCTGCGCCCGCAACGTTGCAGGAAGAAGCAGCACCAAGGCAAACAATTTGCGCATGGGGTCAGAGCTCCACGGGAAATAGCGTCAGCGCGTTGGTTTCGAGGATCGCGTGTTGCTGCTCTTTCGTAAGCGGTAGGGCCAGGAACTGATCGATGTTCTGCCGGAGATCCTTCACGCCCGGGCTGGGCCAATCGGTGCCCCAGAGCACACGGCCGGTGATCTCCGTCAGGCGGGGAAAGTACTCCAGCAGCTTGGACGGCGGAATGCCCGACACGTCCAGTCTGACTTTCCCATGACGTCGCAGGATGAAAAATGCCTCCTCCATGTACAGCGGCCGTCCGCCGTGCGCCATCACCAGCTGTAGATCGGGGAAATCGATGGCGACGTCGTCCAGCTCCATCGGGTTGCCGTACTTCGACCGCGCCCCCGGAAAGATCGAGGTGCCGGTGTGGATCATGACCGGCAAACCGCGCTCCTCGCAGCGCCGGTAGATCTTGCCGAGCGCCGTGAGGCCGTCGGTGTACGCATTGGCGGGGAAGGCCTGGTGGGGCGGATGCACCTTGAGCAGCCGGATGCCCAAATCGATCAGGCGATCGACGTCACCCGCCGGATCGCGGGTGAAGCGCGCATGCACGCCGCCGTACGGCAGCAACCGCTCGGGGTTCGCTCGCGCGTACTTCGCGGCGAAGGTGTTCGTCGAATCGTCGAATCCCATGATGTCGGGACTGGGGTAGTTGACCAGGCCTACGCGCCAGACCCCCGACTTGTCCATGACCTCGAGCAGCGCGCGCGGATCGTCCATGACGGAGATCAGGAACTGCCAGTGATCTTCCTTCCCCTTGCGCATCGCCTCCTGAACCTGGGGCTTGAGGTCGCGCCACGGCTGGATATGGATGTGGACGTCGGTGATACGGGTCAATCGCTCCAGGTGTAGAACCCCTTTCCCGTTTTCTTCCCCAGCTCGCCCTTCTTCACTTTCTCCTTCAGAATCTTCGGCGGCTCGTACTGCGGCTTGCCGAGCGTCGCATGCAGATACTCGGCGATGGCCAACCGCACGTCGAGGCCGACGAGATCGGTGAGCTTGAGCGGCCCCATCGGATGGTTGTAGCCCAGCTCCATCGCCTTGTCGATGTCCTCCGCACTCGCGACATCCTGCTCGAGCATCCGCATCGCTTCGAGTCCCAGCACCACGCCGAGCCGGCTCGACGCAAAGCCGGGGGAGTCGCGCACGACGATCGGTTCTTTGCCGAGGTCGCGCGCGAATTCGACGGCGCGCTCTGCCGCCGGACGGCTGTCGCGCCCATGCGTGACGATCTCGACCAGTTTCATCACGTGTACGGGATTGAAGAAATGCATGCCCACGAGCCGCGCCGGCTGGGTCATCGCCGACGCGATCTGCCCGATGGAGAGCGACGACGTGTTCGAGGCGAGCAGGGCGCCCGGCGGCGCCGCGCGCTCCACGTCCGCAAACAGACGCTGCTTGATCGCGAGATCCTCCACGACCGCCTCGATCACGATATCGGCATCGCTCACTGCCGCTCGAATCTGCGGCTCGGCCTGAATCCGTTTTCGAATCGCGGCGTGTTCGTTCGCCGCCAGCTTCCCGCGTTTGACGCCGCTCACGAGCAGCGCTTCGATCTTGTCCAGCGCCTGGGGCAGGGAGTCTGCCCGGGCATCCGTAAGCCGCACATCGCATCCCGCGACCGCCGCGACGTAGGCGATGCCGTGGCCCATCGTGCCCGCACCGATGACGGCGACGCGTTTCATGCGGCGCGGGACGCGTCCACGATCGGGCGGGCGCGCTCGGGATGATTGGTGCAAATGCCATCCACGCCCCACCAGACCAGGCGCTCCATATCACTGGGACTATCGACGGTCCAGGCAAAGATGCCGGCGCCGAGCCCGTGCACCTCCTTCACGAGTGCCTCGTCGATCGTCGAGCGCTCCTGCCACAGCGTCTGCGCCGACGCGTCGGCGAGCGTCTGCGTCGGGTTTTTGGTTGGTACCTCGGACAGGACGCCACGCGGGAGCGAGGGCCGTTTCTCACCGAGCCGCCGCACCACCTGGAACGCAAAGCTGTGCACGGCATAGCCGTTCGGGTTCGGGCCGCGATCGAGCGTTGCCAGAAACTTGTCGTCCCAGCGGGGATCCAGGACTTTCACCTCGACGAAGACTTTGAGCTTGCCCAGGACATCGAGCGCCTGGGCGAGTGTGGGGATGGGTTCGCCGTTCGCCAGCGGCACGGCAGCGAGGTCGCGCCAGCGCGCCTGCGCAATCGGCAGGCCGAGGACCGACGGGTCGTGATGGACGACGATCTCGCCGTCGAGCGTGGCGTGGACATCGAGCTCCACGCCGTCGGCTCCCTGGCCGGCGGCCGCGCGGAACGCGGCCAGGGAGTTCTCCAGCGCGATGCTGGAGGCGCCCCGGTGGGCAATGACCAGAGGGGCGGGCTTCACTGCTGCAGGCTGTCGGCTTTCTTCGGCTCGATCCAGTTCGGTTCTTTTTCGATGTCGTGCACGCGCGCGATGTCTTCGGGGCGCGGCAGCACCGATTCCAGATACGCCGGATATTTCGCCTCGTCGAGCGGCTGCCCGTCCACAGTGAAGTGCTGATGCGCGTACATGCCGATGCGGCGGTTGAACTTCAAGTCGGGGACCTTGAGCTGCCGTTCGCCCTCGGGGATGAACATGTTCAGACGCTCGATCAACTTCACGATCTCCTGGCGGTACAGCCCGCGCGCCAGTTCGTTCAACTTGCTCTTATCGGGCTCGGCCCCGTCGCCCAGTTCGCGTTCGTCGTATCGCCCTTTGAGTCCCCATACATACGCCCAATGCGCGGACGACGAGTTGTCCGTGCCAAAGAGATCGAATGCCGTCGGGATCCACTTATAGAAGAAGCGCTGGATCACCTCGGGCGGCATCTTGCCCGCTTTCACGATGCGGAGCAGCCCGTTGTTGCCGGTGCCGAGGTGGTAAGACTCCTCCTTGAGCATCGGACCCATCGAGCGGGAGAGCGGATCGAATGCAGAAACGGAAAGCATCTTCAGCTGAAACTTGCCGTCGCGGTCGATGAACTGCGTGTAGGTGAAGAAGTCGAGCCAGTTGTCCACGATCTCGTTGAAGGAGCCGAGCAGCCGCTCGCCTTCGTCGGCGCGGCGCTCGAGCAGCTTGGCGGCTTCGCGTTTGCCCTCGTCCCCGAAATGGGTGCACAGCAGGTAGGACATCTGCCACCCGTGTCGCATCTCTTCGGTCATGACGCGCTGCAGCGACAGGAGATCGTAGTCGGAGGGCGCGTGCTGCAGCAGGTTGCGCTGCTGCTCGACGGACGCGAATTCGGTGTCGCCCTGATACACGATCAGGTTGAGCAGCGCGTCACGGATGCGCTGGTCGGGGATGTGCATCACGGTCGGCCATTTGCGCTGGCCTTTGTAATGCCCGAACTCGATGTGGGGGACTTCGGGCTCGCCGAACTTTGCCTCGAACCCGTACTTGCGAAGATCGCCCTGCGGCAGGCCGATCGAGTCCTGCCAGTACCGGAAGTAGTCGATCCAGTCGTCGAAGTTGTGGAGTTTGCGGACCATCAGCGATTCCTTATGAGTTGGCGTGCCTCGGGGGTTGCAAAGAGGGTCTCTTGGTCTGCGATCTCGAGGTCGAGCATGTCCTCGAGCGTGCTGTGCTCCGATTTGTAGAGCGCGTGCTTCGCCTTGCGCACGGCGAGCGGCGCCATGCCCGCCCAGCGTTGTGCCAGCGTTTTCGTCTCCGCCGCGAGCGTGGCGTGCGGCACCACGCGGTCGAACAGTCCGAGCTCCGCGGCTTCCGCGGCCGGCACCATTCGCGCGCTCCACACCAGCTCCAGCGCCTTCGAGGTGCTGGTCAAGCGGGGCAGGAAATAGCTGCCGCCCCAGTCGACCGTGAGTCCGAGCTTGTGAAATACCTGTCCAATCGACGCCTGATCCGACGCGAGCCGATAGTCGCACGCGAGCGCCAGGTTCGCGCCGCCACCGGCGGCCGGTCCGTTCACCGCGGCGAGCACCGGCTTGGGCGCATTGCGAATCGTGAGCGCTATTGTCTTGCCGGCGCGTACGAGCTCATTCCCCTGCGTTCCCAGAACGCCCAGATCGGCGCCGGCGCAGAAGGCGCGGCCCGCACCCGTGATGACGATGACGCGTACGGCGTCCGCCGCCGCGAGCATGCGGAGCGCTTCGAGCAGATCCTCGCACATGTCGGGATCGAAGGCGTTGAGCTTGTCGGGCCGGTTAAGCGTCGCTGTTCCGATATGATCGGTGATTTCCACGAGGATGCGCTCGTACGCCGCCATCAGACGCGCTCCACGATCATCGCGATGCCCTGGCCGACGCCGATGCACATGGTTACCAAACCGAACTGCGTGTTGCGGCGTGCCAAGGCGTGGACGAGCGTGGTTAACAGCTTGGCTCCGGTGCAACCGAGCGGGTGGCCGAGGGCGATTCCACCACCGTATATGTTCACCTTCTCAGGATCGAGCTTCAGCTCGCGGATGCAGGCAATCGCCTGCGCCGCGAACGCCTCATTCAGCTCGACAAGGCCGATCTGCTCGATCGTAAGACCGGCACGTTTGAGCGCCTTCTTCGTCGCGGGAATCGGTCCGAGACCCATGCGGCTCGGATCGACGCCGAACACGGCGGTCGCAACAATTCTCGCCATGGCGTTCTTCTTTTCACTCGTCACCAGCAAGGCAGCCGCTCCGTCGTTGATCCCACTCGAGCTGGCCGCCGTCACCGTCCCGTCCGTCTTGAACGCCGGCTTGAGCTTCGCGATGCTCTCCAGCGTCGTTCCTGCCCGCGGATACTCGTCCTTCGAAAAGGTCGAGCCATCCGGCAGCGGCACAGGCACGAGCTCGTCCGTGAACACGCATTCCTTGAGTGCTCGCTCGGCGCGCCGCTGGCTCTCCACGGCAAACGCATCCTGCTCGGCGCGGCTGATCTCGTACCGCTCCGCCACGACCTCGGCGGTCTCACCGAGCGAGATCGTCCATTCCTTCTTCATGCGCGGATTCACGAAGCGCCAGCCGACTGTGGTATCCGCCGTCTCGGGCACCTTGCGACTCCACGGCTCGGCTGATTTGAGGGTGACATAGGGCGCGCGCGTCATGCTCTCCACGCCGCCGGCGATGAACGAGGTGCCCTCGCCCGCCTTGATCGCCTGCGCCGCGCTGGCGACGGCCTGCAGCCCAGAGCCGCACAGCCGGTTCACGGTTTGTCCTGGCACCTCGATGGGGAGGCCCGCGAGCAGCAACGCCATGCGGGCGACGTTGCGATTGTCCTCGCCGGCCTGGTTCGCGCAGCCGAGGATGACGTCGTCGATAGTCGCTGGATCGATTCCGGAGCGTTCGACGACGGCTTTGATGGGTACTGCCGCGAGATCATCCGGCCGCACGCCCGTCAACGATCCGCCATGCTTTCCGACGGGCGTCCGCAGCGCGGCCGAGATGAACGCTTCGTTCACAAGGCGACCCAGACGGTCTTCGTTTCCAAATACCCGTCCAGCGCTTCGCGACCTAGGTCTCGACCAAATCCCGATGCTTTAAAGCCACCGAACGGGGCACCCGAGTCGTAGAAGTTGTAGGAGTTGATCCACACCGTGCCGGCGCGAATCGCCTTCGCCGCCCGGTGCGCCTTCTGGATGTCCCTGGTCCAGATCCCCGCGGCGAGTCCGTAGATCGTGTTATTCGCCAGCTTCACGCCCTGATCGAAATCGTCGAACGTGAGCACGGCCAGGACCGGCCCGAAGATTTCTTCCCGCGCGATCGTCATCTCAGGTTCGACGGCGTCGAACACCGTCGCTTCGACGTAGTAGCCCTTGCCGTTGGGCTTAGCCGCCTTGCCGCCCGCCACAAGCTTTGCCCCCTCCTCGACGCCCTTCTTGATGTAGGCGAGCACCGTCTCCTGCTGCTTCTTGGAGACGAGCGCGCCGAGCCGCGTGTTCTTATCGAGCGGGTCGCCCGGCGTCATCTTCTTCGCCCCTTCAGCGAGCTGCTCGATCACCTGCGCGTGCACCGACTTCTCGACCAGGAGGCGCGATCCCGCGGCGCACACTTCGCCTTTGCCGTAGAAGATCCCCGTCTGCGCGCCGCGTACGGCGGCTTTCAGGTCGGCGTCGGCGAAGATGATGTTCGGACTCTTGCCGCCCAGCTCCATCGTCACGCGCTTGTTCGTCTCGGCCGCCATCTTCATGACCTGCCGCCCGACCTCGGTCGATCCCGTAAACGAGATCTTGTCGACGTCGGGGTGTCGCACGAGCGCGGCGCCCGCTGTAGATCCTCCTCCGGTAATCACATTGAGCGCCCCCGGGGGGAGACCAGCCTCGAGCGCGATCTCGGCGAAGAGCAGGGCAGTGAGCGGCGTCTCCGACGCGGGCTTCAAGACGACGGTGCACCCGGCCGCGAGGGCAGGGGCGAACTTCCAGCTCGCGATGTTGAGCGGAAAATTCCATGGCACGATCGCCCCGACGACACCGATCGGCTCGCGCAGCGTGTAGGTAAAGAAGGGGCCTTCGACCGGGAGCGTGTCGCCGACGATCTTGTCCGCCCATCCCGCGTAGTAGCGCAGCGTGTTGATCGTCATACCGATTTCGATCTTCGACTCGAAGAGCGTCTTCCCGTTCTGCGCCGTCTCGAGGCGAGCGACCTCATCGAGCCGGGCCTCGAGCAGGTCGGCCGCTTTAAAGAGGAGCTTGCCTCTCTTCCTGCCTGACATCTCCCGCCACGCCTGCGACTCAAAGCACGCCTTGGCTGCGCGGACCGCGTTATCGACATCCGCCGCGTCGCCCGCCGCCACATCGGCCAGGTTCTCTTCGGTCGCCGGGTTTTCCACGGCGAACCGCTTGCCGCTGGCGGCCGGCCGCCACTCGTTATTAATGAAGAGGTCGGTCTTCACTTCCCCTTGAACTCCGCCATCCGCTTCTCCTGGTTCGCCGCGATGCCCTCTTTGGCGTCATCGCTCTGGAACAGCTGCTGCTGCAGCTCGCGCTCGATGGCCAGGCCGCTCTCGAACGGCACTTCCGCCCCCGACTGCACCGACCGCTTGATGAGACCGACCGCCTTGGACGCCTTGTGCGGCGGGCAGAACTGCTTCGCGTAGAGCAGGACCTGTTCCCAGAAGTCTTTCGCGTCGAACACCTCGTTCACGAGCCCGATCTCTTTGGCGCGATCGAAGGAGAACAACTCGCCCTTCACCATGAGCTCGATCGCGAGGGATTTGCCGACGATCCGGGCGAGCCGCTGCGTGCCGCCGGTGCCCGGCAGGACGCCGAGGTTGACCTCGGGCAGACCGATCTTACCCGCATTCTCCTTTGCGATCCGCAGATCGCACGCCATCGCGATCTCGAGACCGCCGCCGACCGTGTGCCCGTTCAGGGCCGCGATCGTGAGCTTGGGCGTCTGCTCCAGCCGGTTCAGCGTTTCGTTCGCGTGGAGACAAAAGAAGTACTTGAACCGCGGCGTCACCTTGTTGAGCATGCCGATGTTCGCGCCCGCGGAGAAGAACTTGTCGCCGTGGCCCCGCAGCACGATGACGTGCACGTTGTCGTCGAAGCGCGCCTTGAGGATCGCTTCGTCCAGCTGGTGCATCATCTCGTAGGTGTACGTGTTCGCCGGAGGATCGTCGAACTCGATGATGGCGAGTCCGTCCTCGCTCCGGTATTGAATGAGCGACTTGATTTGCGGTTCAGTCATGGTTGCCATGGAATTATTTCGCCTCCTGATGGGTCTCGACGAAGCCGCCGAGGAAGATGCTCGCCATGAGATCGGCCAGGCGCGTGGGATCGATGTGGCCGGCCGGGTCGTACCAGTTGTAGATCCAGTTCATCATCCCGAAAAGGATGTAGGCCGCCGCGCTGCGGTCGAGCGCGCTTTGCTCCGGTGCCGCTTCTTTGAGAATGGACTCGAGCAGGTCGACGTAGCGCCGCTTGATTGCGCTGACGCTGCGCGGCGACGCTTCATGCGACAGCACCTTCATCTCGGCCATGTGCTGCGCGAAGAACGAAACGTGGTGCCGGATGAACGCTTGCAGCCGCTCCTGGGGATCGCTGGCTGACGCGACTGCCTGCCGCGCGCCTTCCAGGACCTGCGTGAAGCAGCGCTCCTGGATGAGCGCCAGGAGATCTTCTTTGCCGCGCACGTAGTAGTACATCCCCGCCAGGGACATGCCGCTCGCGGCGGACAGGTCCCGCATGGTAGTGGGGTGGTAGCCCTTGTCCGCAAAGACCCGGGCGGCGCGGGCGAGCAGGTGGTCGAGGCGCTCGTCGTAGGGACGCATGATTTCGAACGGTCGTTCGAATTTCGAAGCTATCTACGAGCCCCGGTGCTGGCAAGGGTCCTTAATATTGCGGGACTTTCCACGTCCACAGACAAACGGAGCCAATGGCGAATCCTCTGCCGCGAACCGATGCGGCGCCCGATGCCGCCCTGATTGCTGCATGGCGGGACGGCGACGAACAGGCGGCGGCCGAGCTCGTCGGACGCCACGCCCGGCCGTTGGCGCGCTTTCTGGCCGGCGCGGGGGCGCCCGATGCGGATGTGGATGATCTGGTGCAGGAGACGTTCATCCGCGCGTTTCGCAGCGTGGACCGCTTTCGCGGGCAATGTCAATTTCGCACCTGGCTGCTGACGATCGGCGGCAACGTGCTGAAGGATTTCGGACGGCGCGCGGCGCGGCGCAAAGTGGTGCCGTTGGATGACGTCGTGCGCGATGCGACCGGCGACCCGCAGGAACATGCCGAGGCGAGCGAAGCCGAGGAGCTGCTCGCGGCAGGGCTCAAACGACTGCCGCGGTTGCAGCGCGAGGTGTTCCTGCTCAGAGCGCAGCAGGGGTTGGCATACGAGGAAATCGCGGCGGCACTCGCGACGACACCCGGAGCCGCGCGCGTGCATTACCATCATGCGGTCAAGAGATTGAAGGAGATAGTGAAGTGAACAACGAGAGACTCGAGAATCTGGCGAAGCGACTTGGCAGCGAGGCTGCCGCACGGCTCGATGTCGACGCGACTGCGCGGAAGGTCGTCGAGCGCTTGCGCGAGCAGCCGGTGCACCGGATCGCATGGGTCCAGCAGGGCTGGCTGCGGATCGCGGCGGCGCTGGTCATCGTCGTGGGGGGTGCGGTGGTCACGTCCCGGTTAACCCCGGTGCGTCGCACCGGGGTCAGCACACATCCCGCGCATTTCGTGGCGGACGACCTGAGCGATCTCTCGGCCGATGAGCTCCGCGATGTGCTGGGGTCGTTCGATCAGCTGATCAGCACCGATAGTGTGGCCGTACCGGAAGGCAGCACGGACTTGCATGAACTGGACGCGCAGCAGCTGCGTGCAGTACTGCGCGCTTTGGAGGGATAAACATGATGAGGAAGTACATGCTACTCAGCCTGGTCGTCCTCCTCGCGCCGAGTCTTTCGGCTCAGCAGCGAGACACCGTGGAAGCGGGACGGTTGCGCGCGCAAATCGAGTCGACGTTCACTCGCCGCGTGCAAGAGGACCTGAACCTCTCGCAGGACCAGGCGGCCAAGCTGCGTGCGACGCAGGAACGGTTTGGCGCCCGCCGGCGCGATGTCATGCAGCAACAGATGGAACGCCGTCGCGCGCTCGAGAATCAGATGCAGCCGGGCATCGCGGCGAACTCCGATAGCGTGCGCAGGCTGATGGATGGGATTCAGACGGGCCGCGCGGAGATGCTCAAGATCGAGCAGGATCAGGACCGAGAGATGGCCGGCTATCTCACGCCGGTCCAGCGAGCCCGCTACCAACAGATGCGTGAGCGCTTGATGCAGCGGGTCGGCGAGCTGCGGATGGAGCGGCGGGAAGGGCGGGGGATGCAAAGAGGCCCGGCCACGAGGCCTGTGCGTCCGGGAATTCGGGGAGGCCGCCGCCGCGGGCATCTAGGCCTCGTTCGGCAGGATGAATCGTAGGGGCGCAGCATGCTGCGCCCCTACGGCGTTCATAACCCGCTTGACGTCCCCTTGATGGTGCACGCGCACTATGCGGGCGTCCCTCTCAAAGCGCCCACACATGCCGCTTCCAAGACACTCGCTCCTCGCCCTGCTGCTCGCGCTGGCAGGCTGCGCCACCGTTGGCATGATGCAACAACTGCCCGCGGACGCTGGTGAGGTCGCCCGCTATGCCGCACCGCCTGACACCCTGGTCGCCGTCGCTGAGGAAGCCTTGGGGCAGCAGGATCTGCGCATCGCCGATTCGAGTGCGCCGGATAACCTGACGCGGATCGTGATCGCAAGCCGTTCACCCGGGCTGCTCTCGAATGGCGAGTTGGCGCGCGTGCGGATCGGCCCCGACAGCGGAGGCCTGACCACGGTCCGCGTTGTCACGCGCTCCGGCTACCTGCTCGACTGGGCCCACCGCAACGGTGCGCCTCGAATCCTCCAAGCGATAGACGCACGACTCGTCCTTGCCGCGCTCGGGCCTTGGCCTGGGATGCGCGTGCAGGCAAAGCCGCATGTAGGGAGCGCGGTCATCGGCACCGTCGTGCGGATGACCACCGACACACTGATTCTGCAGGGAGGCCCAGACGGCGCACCGCGCAGCTTCGCCATCAGCGCGCTCGATGGTCTGGCGGTAAGCCGCGGCAGCTATCGGCACACTGGGGAGGGTGTGTTGATTGGGGCGCTCGTTGGCGGAGTGCTCGGTGGGCTGCTCGGCAAAACCGAATCGAGCGATTACTTCCAGGGGCTCAGCGCTATCTCCAACGTTTCGTGGGGGCTGCGGCGGGTACGCTCGTGGGCGGCGCCCTGGGCGCGAGTGCACGGACGGAGGTTTGGAGTCCCGTGCCGATTCACTAACGCACTGCACGAGGTCTGCGTCTATATTTCGCCCCCTAGCCCGAGTGGCGGAATGGCAGACGCAACGGACTCAAAATCCGTCGGGGGCAACCCCATGAGAGTTCGACTCTCTCCTCGGGCATCGTACACATGACCGGCGATGCATATGTTCGATCCGATAGTCTTTGGCTGGCGCTCCACCGTCGCGATGGGCTGCGCATGACACGCCCTAGAGCGATAGCGATCTGCGGCAGCCTTTTGGCTGCCATCGGTTCTTCTGGCTGCCAGGAGTCCGTCGGGCCCGGTACAACCATCCCCGCGCCCCCGGTGCCACGCTTCGCCGCCGGCTTCAATCATACCTGCGCGCTCAACAGCTCCGGAGCGGCTTACTGCTGGGGCGACAACTCTTCCGGGCAGCTCGGCAACGGCTCGATGACAAGTAGCCCCACGCCAGTCGCCGTTTCCGGCGGGTTAAGCTTCGTCGCTCTCGCCGCGGGCCTTGCTCACACCTGCGGACTCACCAGCGATGGAGCGGCCTACTGCTGGGGCGATAACTCGTCCGGCCAACTCGGCATTGGCTCTACGACAGGCAGCTCCACGCCTGTCGCTGTTTCCGGAAGGTTGAGCTTCAGCGCGCTCACGGCACGCTTCGGCCACACCTGCGGAGTCGCCAACGGCGGAGCGGCCTACTGTTGGGGCTACAACGCGTCGGGCGAGCTCGGTAATGGCTCGGCCGAGAACAGTTCCACACCGGTGCCGGTCGTCGGAGGGGTGACGTTCACCACTCTCACGGCAGGCTATGGACACACGTGCGGGCTGACGAACCGCGGCGCGGCCTTTTGCTGGGGCTACAATGGCAACGGGGAGCTGGGCATTGGCACGACAGATTTCACGAGGGTCGCTCCGGCCGCCGTTGACGGGGGATTGAGCTTCATAGCTCTCGCCGCGGGCATTGGTCACACCTGCGGGCTCACTAGCTCCGGTACGGCGTACTGCTGGGGTGGAACTCCGGTCGCGGTCTCCGGGGGGTTGACCTTCAGCGCCCTTGCCACAGGCGTGCACACCTGCGCGCTCACCAGGGCCGGTGCGGCCTACTGCTGGGGCGACAATAGCGTCGGCGAACTCGGCATAGGGACGGCGACCGGTCCGGAGCAATGTGACGTTTATCCCCCATACGGGGGACACCCCTGCAGCCATGTACCCGTCGCGGTGGCGGGTGGGTTGAGCTTCAAGGCGCTCACTATCGGCGACGACCACACGTGCGGACTCACTACTGCTGGAGCAGTCTACTGCTGGGGCAATAACTCCCATGGTCAGCTCGGCGATGGCTCGTTTGGATTCGGCATTCCGGTTGCGGTCTCCGGTGATCTGAGCTTCAAAGCCCTTGCAGCGGGTGGCTCTCACACCTGCGGGTTCACCAACGCAGGGGCCGCGTACTGCTGGGGCAACAATTCCAATGGTCAGAATGGCAACGCCCTGGCGATGAAGAACTCCACTCCGGTCGCAGTCGCCGGGGCCTTGAGCTTCACCGCCCTCGGCGCGGGCGGCGGCCACACGTGCGGACTCACCAACGATGGAGTGGCCTACTGCTGGGGCGCCAACACTTATGGACAGCTCGGCAACGGTGTTGCGGACGGACGATACAACTCCTTCTACCCCATACCGGTCGGAGTCTCCGGAGGGTTGAGCTTCAGCGTCCTCGCCGCAGGTGGCATCCACACGTGCGGACTTACCAACGCCGGGACGGCCTACTGCTGGGGTGACAACATTTTCGGCGAGGTCGGTGATGGCTCCACCACGAACCGCTCGATTCCGGTTGCAGTCTCCGGAGGGTTAGGCTTCAACGTCCTCGTCGCGGGCGACGGCACTACTTGCGGCCTCACCAGCGGCGGCGTGGGCTACTGCTGGGGCTCTGACCGCCACGGCCAACTCGGGGATGGGTCGACGACAAACAGCGCCACGCCCGTCGGCCTCTCGGGAGGCTTGAGCCTTAGCGCCGTCGCCACAGGCGACCACACGTGCGGCATCACGAGCAGCGGCGCGGCATATTGCTGGGGTGACAACTCTTTCGGCCAGCTCGGCGACGGGTCGACGACAAACAGCACCACGCCCGTCGCCGTGGCGGGAGGCTTGAGCTTCAGCGCCATCGCGGTGGGCTACGCGCACACCTGCGGGCTCACCAATGGCGGGGCCGCCCACTGCTGGGGCGCTGGCTTCGGCGGCGAGCTTGGGAATGGCTCGACGACAAACAGCACCACCCCGGTCAATGTCTCTGGGGGATTGAGTTTCAGCGCACTCGCCGCTGGCGGTTTTCATACCTGCGGGCTCACAGAGAGCGGGGCGGCCTACTGCTGGGGTGACAACACCAACGGCCAGCTCGGCGGCACTAGCTACTCGGTCGTTCCCGTTGCGGTCTCGCCGTTTACTCAGGCGCGCTAGCGACATTATCACGGCCTGCGCGTCAGGACAGTTTGGAACGGGGCGTGATCGAGAGTCAAAATGCCCTGGGGCCAACCCGTGAGACTTCGGGTCTCTCCTCTGGCATCAGTTCTGACGTGCCTCGCGTCAGTTCTCGGCGCACACCTCGCCGCCCAGCAACCCGCCCTCCGCGGCACCGTCGTCAGCGCCGAGACCGGCGTACCGCTCAGCTTCAGCATCGTCACCCTCCACCCGAACGTGGGGCGACAATTCACCGACGCGGCCGGCGCGTTCGCGTTCGGCGGCACGAAGCCCGGCACGTACCTCCTCAGCGTCCGTCAGATCGGCTACACACCGCTCGATACACCGGTCGTCCTCGGCGGCGACAGCACCACTATCATGCGAATCGCGCTGCGGCACCTCGCCATCGAGCTGCCACCCGTCACGATCGCCGCCGGTCAATGCACCAATCCCGGCCGGCCCGACTCGAGCGACGCCGCGCTACTGGCGGTCTTTGACCAGCTCCAGGAGAACGCGGGGCGCTTCGAGCTCCTCGCCGACTCCTACCCGTTTCGCTACCACTTGGAGCGCACCGAACGAACCGTGAATCAGCGTGGCGACAGTGGACGACCTAGTGTGGACACGATCCGTCTCACCAGCAGCGACGATCGCAATCACCGCTACGCGCTCGGCCGAGTCGTCGAACCCGCATGGGGGCCATGGGGCAGTCCGGACAACACGGTCGTGATCCACAGCGCGGACCTGCAGGATCTGGGCAAACGAGACTTTATCGCGAATCACTGCTTCCGCCTGGCGGGACGGGACACGGTCGAGGGCGAGGCGTTCGTGCGAATCGATTTCGAACCGGCGACACGCATCCGCTCGGCCGATATGGCGGGCGCCGCGTATCTCGACCCCAACACCTACGAGCTACGCTATTCCACGACGTGGCTCACTCGGCCCGAGCGATCGTCCTTGATCAACGTTCGCTCGATGAACTTCCGCACGCGCTTTCGCAACATCGCGCGCGGCGTACCCCTGCAGGACTCGTTGACGGTCATCACCGCCTATCGCTACGGCCGGGAAACCAAGATCGACACTCAGCGGACCGTCGAGGTTCACTTCAGCCGCCAGCCACCCCCGCCTTAGCCCTTGCGCGGAAGGCGGTCATTGGGGGATATGGGGGCCTCTCAGGAGGTCACCCATGGCTTTGCCGCTGCTCCTCGCGCTGCTTCAGGCTGCTCACCCGACGACTCCGCCGGCGCAGACGCCCGTCGGCTCGGTAGCGGCCTGGACACTCCATTTCAACGGCGACATCCGCTGGCAGCAGATCACGCCCGCGGGGGCCCTGCTGGTGTCGAGCGACGGCGCCCTGGCGGGCGTCGACGTCGAGCGCGGTCTGATCACATGGCAGAAGCCGGAGCTCGGCGGCCTCCCCGTCGATAGCGTGCGCATGGTCGAGGGCTCGCTCCTCATGGAAGCGGCGCAGCCCGGCCTGTCGCTCATTTTCGATCCGGTCACCGGCACCGTGCTGTTCGACTCGCGGCGCCTGAGTCTGACGAGGGTGGTGACGCGGCGCGTGCTGCCGCAGACGGGCACGCTGATCGTGCACGGCCAGCGCGCATCGGGTCCGCCCGTCGTGGCGCTCTACGACCTGGCGACCGGGAACCAGCGCTGGGTGAGTGAATCGCTCTTCCAACAGACCGGAGCGAAGCGCGGCGGACTCGGGGGTCTGATGCAGGGGCTCGTCCGCATGGCATCAGGGGCAACCACACTGGAAGTGCTGCAGGCCGGCCCTGAAGTCATCGTCGTGAACACGCTGATGGGGCTACGCGCACTCGACGCGAAGACAGGTACTGTGCGCTGGTCGGCGACGTTGCCGACCGCACGCGCGGGCAACCCCGCAAAGCACGTGCGGCTCTTCCCGTCCATCGACAAACCGGACCGCATCTACGTGGGTTTCGACGATCGCCTCATGGCCTATCGTCTCGCCGATGGTCAGGCACTCTGGGCCAAGCCTGCGATCATCGAGGGATGGGTCCACGACATCGTGCAGCATCCCGGCGGCATCATCATCCTGCCGGAGGCGCCGCCCCCCGATGAAGCGACCGGCAATGTGCGCATCATCAACGGGGTCGTGCAGACCGGCCTCAGCATCGCTCGCTACGGGGATGGCACCACGATCGCCGCGAAGCCCTTGCGCATGCGCGGCACGGTCCAGCAAGCGATCATCACCGGTGGATCGGCAGTGCTGGCGGTCGACGCGGAGTCGCGCACGTTCGTGAATGTGCTCGACATCGCCACGGCCACCGTACGCCTGAAGAAGGACGTCAAGATCAAGGGGCAGCTCGCATATGCCGAGCTGACGCCGGCCGGACTGCTCTACGTCTCGCGCTCCGATCAGGCAACGAACGGCGAAGTCAACATCATCGACTTGACGAGCGGCGAACCGAAATACAAGGACGCGATCGAGGGCAAGTCAGGTGTGTTGCTGCACGCCATCGATGGCAACACGCTGTACGCGTATGCGAACAAGGACCACCATCTCTACGCGGTGAATCGCCAGGACGGGACATATCGCGCGCTGGGCGGGGAGATCAAGCTGCAGGGCGACGAGGATCCGACCACCCTCGAGGTTCGCACGTCGGGACTCGTGCTGATCTCACCGCAGAACCTCGTGATCGTGGGTCGAGACGGGCAGATCAAGCAGCAGGTCTACAATCCGGCGCCGCAGCTCCCCGGGCTGCTGCGCGCACTGTACCGGATCAACTCCGTGCGCGCCGGACTCTACGGCGCGGCGGCCTCGGCGTACGGGGACGCGTTTGCGCAGGCATCGCGCAACGCGACCGACACGACCGCGAAACGAATCACGGGCCAGCTCGCCGCCGCGTACAGCCAGGGCGGGGCACAGCTGCAAGGCTACTCGAGTCAGGCCGCGTCGCTGGCGTCGAAACGCTTCAAGGCGTCGCTTGCGACACCGGGATCCGTGTTCGTGCTGACGAAGTCACCCGATGGGAACGGCAACGTCCTGCTCCAAATCGACAAGGACACCGCGCAGCCTCGCTCGCGCGTAGACTTGGGCAAGCAGCGCGAGCCCGTGTATGCGGTGGACGATATTTCGGGGATGCTCTTTCTGCAGACGACGCCGGGAACAGTGGCCGGCTATAGGCTCTGAGGCTTGTTCTAGGGCGTCGTGACGGTTGTAACCGAGAACGTGGTGCTCGTCACGGTGGCGGCGCCCCTGGCGCTGGCTTGCAGTGTGTAGGTGCCCGCCTTGTCCACGGCGAGGTTGCTGAAGGTCGCGATCCCCTTGACCGGCCGCACCGAAGTCGTACCGCTGAGCGCCGCGCCGGTCGAGTTGGACGCGAGCGCAACGCTAATGCTCCCAGTGAAGGCGCTGTCGGTGGCGCCGAGTGAGTCGCGTACCACGACCTCAACCGCCGGCGTGATGACCTGACCCACGGTCGAGAAGTTTGGCTGGACAAAGAAGCCCAGCACCGGTGCCGTGTTGCCGGTGTTGCCGCCGTCGCCAGAGACGCCGATCAAGCCGGAACCGGCACCCTGAAAGCAGCCGCTCACCACCAGCGTGACCAGCGTGCGCGCGATGCTCGAATGGAGAATTCGCATATCTCGGCTACCCATATGACCGGGCGCCGTTCCTGCCCGTCACTCACGACCTCGTCCTGAGCGTGGGGCTCGCACTTGGTTGGTGACGTAGCGAGACATAGCTCGAGAAAAACACACCGCCCTGGGAGAATGATGTATTCGCCCAGGGCGGACGTGTTTCAGGAGATCGACGGACTACGGCGTCGCTGCCAGGGCGGCGTCCGCGGTCGCCAGTCCGGCGCCGGCGGCGTTCGCCGGCCACGACACGACGCTGGTTGTCCCGTTGGGATTCGTGATCGTGCGGCTCCCCGCACCGAGGGCAATCGCGCTGCTCTCCAGGATCGCTTCCGCTTGCGCGGCCGTGAGCGTCGGATTCTTCTGGGTCATCAACGCCACGATCCCCGCGACGTGCGGCGATGCCATCGAGGTGCCGCCCAGGAAGAAGTACGTCGGCTTCAGATTAGCGCTGTTCAGCTGGAACGGACCGACGACCCAGGATCCCGGCGCGGCAACGTCGAGGTCTTGACCGGGCCGCGCGCGGCCGGAGAAGGGCGCGATGTAGAAGTCGGCCGCCGATGTCGGCTCCGCGACGTTACGGTTGAACCACCAGCCGCCATTGCCGGGCGGCGTCCACTCACCGATCCAGCCTGACGCGGCGGCGGAAATCACGGGAGGGTACGCGCCGGGGTAGCTCATTCCGGCATTGCCGCCGTTGCCCGCGGCGGCGACGACGATCACGCCTTGCGCGATGGCGTAGTCGATCGCCGCCTGCTCGACGACATCGAGCCGCCCACCGCCGAGGCTCATGTTGATCACGACCGGGTGACCGGCGAGCGGACCCGCCTTGAGGTCGGCGATGTACACGATCCCGCGGGCGATCACGGACGACCAGCCGGAGCCATTCTGATTCAGCACTTTGACGGGAATTACCGTCGCGCGGGGGGCCACGCCGTTGATCGGCGTCCCCCCGATCTGAAAGCCGAGAATGGTGCTGGTGACGTGAGTGCCGTGGGAATTCTGGTCATGCTCCCACTTGTTGGTCGGCTCGGCATTCGAGTTGATGCTGCGGCCTTCGAATGTCGTCGCGTATTGCGAGGCGATCCGCTCTTGCGGGAAGTACAGGCGCCACGAATCCAGCAAACCGGTGTCCAGCACACCGATGTACACGCCGCTGCCGTCGAAACCGATGGTGCGATCGGGGCCCGCGATGATGTTGGTGACATTGATCGCGTCGAGGTTCCAGGTATTGATACCGCCACTGAAGTTGGTCACCGCGACGGCATCCACCGGCGCGCCTTCACGCTCGGCGTCGGGGTTGGCCGCCACCACGTAAGGCAGCGCCTGGATCGCGGGCAGGTCGCTCGCGGCGGCGCGCATGAACACCGCGCTGATCTCGAGCATCTTGCCGGTGACGCTGCCGAATTTTCCTAGCTCGGCCAGCTGAGCGTCGGTCGGTGGGCCACTGAGCAGGACGTTGATGCCGATCGTCTGATCGGCGGTGCGTGCCATGTTCGGCGTGAACGTGGGTGTGGGCTGGTCTGGGCCGCAGCCCAGCGCCAGAACCACGAGGGCGGCGGCCGCCGACCTAATGTCGAATCGCATCGGAGAGTCTCCAGGCGAGAGGGGACCGGAAGATGTAGCGTTCGTCGCGAGGTCCAGCAAGAGTAGACCGTCGTGCTTCCAGTTTCCGTTTGCTGTGGGTAAACTGGGGGCCATGCCAACACAGGTTGAAGGCCGTCGCGGCGGCGCCGTAGGCGCCAAAATCGAATTCCGGGACGGCCATTGGATCGTCCCCGACCATCCCATCATCCCCTTCATCGAAGGCGATGGCACCGGGCCCGACATCTGGCGGGCCTCGGCCAGGGTATTCGACGCCGCCGTGGCCAGGACGTCGGGCGGCAAGCGCAGCATCGTGTGGCGCGAAGTGCTGGCCGGCGAAAAATCGTTCAATCAGAATGGCAACTGGCTGCCTGAGGAAACGCTTGGGGTGATTCGCGAACATCGCATCGCGATCAAGGGGCCGCTGACGACGCCCGTGGGCGGCGGGATCCGGTCGTTGAACGTCGCGCTCCGCCAGATCCTCGACCTGTACGCCTGTATCCGGCCCGTCCGCTACTTCGCCGGTGTGCCCGCGCCGGTAAAGGAGCCCGGCAAACTCGACGTCGTCATTTTCCGGGAGAACATCGAAGACGTCTACGCCGGCATCGAGTACAAGGCTGAGAGCCCAGAGGCCGACGCGGTCATCGAGTTTCTTCAGCGCCGCTTCGGGGCGAAGATCCGCGAGAAGAGCGCCATCGGCATCAAGCCGATGTCGAAATTCGGCTCGCAGCGTCTCGTCGTGAAGGCGATCGAATACGCGATCAAACGCAAGCGCTCCTCGGTGACGCTGGTCCACAAGGGCAACATCATGAAGTTCACCGAAGGCGGCTTCCGCGACTGGGGCTACGAAATCGCGAGAGAGCGCTTCGGCGCGCAGACGGTGACCGAGGCGGAGGGCGGCAAGCGCAAAGAGGACGCCGGCAAGGTCGTCATCAAGGATCGCATCGCCGACGCGATGTTTCAGCAACTCGTGCTGCGGCCCGACGAGTACGCGGTGATCGCGGCGCCGAATCTCAACGGCGACTACCTGTCGGACGCGGCGGCCGCGCAGGTCGGCGGCCTCGGGCTCGCCCCGGGCGGCAATGTCGGGGACGGCTACGCGGTGTATGAGGCGACACACGGCACCGCACCGAAATACGCCGGCCAGGACAAGGTCAATCCGAGCAGTGTGATTCTCTCCGGGGTGATGATGTTCGAGGAGATGGGATGGGATGAGGTGGCGCGCGCCATCGTGCGCGGGCTGGAGGGCGCGATCGCGGCGAAACGCGTCACATACGATCTCGCGCGCCAAATGCCCGGCGCGACCGAGGTCGCGACCTCCGCGTTCGCCGACGCCATCATCGAGCACCTGTCATGAAAACTCTCATCTCGACGAAGCCGCTCGTGAACGTTGACACGCCACTCCTGGCGTTGCTCGTGGCTCAGGGATCGGTACCGAAGCTCGAGGCAAATTTGGAGCGCGCCATTGCCTCGGGTGACTACAAGGGCAAGAAAGACGATACGCTCCTCATCTACGGCGCCGGCAAGGCTGAGCGGATCCTGCTCGTCGGCGTCGGCAAGGCTAACGAGATCACGCGGAGTGCTGTCCGGCGCGCGGCGGCAGTCGCGGCAAAGCGGGCCCGCAGCCTGGGGACCAAGACGTTCTCCCTGGCCGTCGCGAAAGAGGCCCGCGGCAGTCTCGGCGCCGCCGAGCTGGCACAGGTGCTCATCGAGGGTACCGCACAAGGCGGGTGGCAGTTCACCGAGCTCAAGAAGCAGCCGGAGGACCCCAAGCCCGAGATCGAGTCTGTGGAGCTGGTCATCGACGCATCGGATAAGGACGAAGCGGAGGCGGGGCGCCGCGTCGGGGACGCCATCGCGGCGGGGTACTTGTACACGCGCAACCTGCAGATGCAGCCCGGAAACGTCTGCACGCCCAGCTATCTCGCCGAGGAGGCTCGCAAGCTTGCGGCAGCGCACGGATTCAAGGCGACGATCCTCGACAAGGCACAGATAAAGAAGGAAGGGATGGGCGCACTGCTCGCCGTCGCGCAAGGAAGTGCGGAAGAACCGCGGTTTATCGTGTTGGAGTATGGCGGCGGATCAGGTGCCCCCGTGGCGCTGATCGGGAAGGGCGTCACGTTCGATTCCGGCGGCATCTCGATCAAGCCGGCGGCGAACATGGAGGATATGAAGTTCGATAAATCCGGCGCCACCGCGGTGCTGGGGACGTTCGAGGTGCTCGGCCGTCTCAAGCCGAAGATCAACGTCGTCGGCCTGATACCGGCTACCGAGAACCTGCCTTCCGGGACTGCGGTCAAGCCCGGTGACGTGGTGAAGAGCCACCTGGGCAAGACGATCGAGATCATCAACACCGACGCCGAAGGGCGCCTGATTTTGTGCGACGCCCTCTCATACGCCCGGCGCTTCAAGCCGGTCGCCGCGATCGACGTCGCCACGTTGACCGGGGCCGTCGTCGTCGCGCTCGGCCATCATGCCATCGGCATGCTCGGCAATGATGAGCCGCTGCTGGCCGAGGTGCGCGACGCTGGCGAGCGCGCCGGGGAGCGCTGCTGGCCGTTGCCGCTGTGGGACGACTACCGCGAGCTGCTCAAGTCCGATGTCGCCGACGTCAAGAACTCGGGCGGGCGCGCCGCCGGCACGATCGCCGGCGCCTGGTTCCTGCGCGAGTTCGTCGACAGCTTCCCGTGGGTCCATCTCGACATCGCCGGAACGGCGTACCTGGAGGCAGAGGGCGTCGGCCACGCGAAGGGTCCGACGGCGGTGTGCGTCCGGCTGTTCACGGAGTTCCTGCTCAAACGCGCCGGCGCTTGATTCCTGCGCGGGCGGGACTTTTCGTCCTGGCCCTGGTCCCTGCGGCTCTCTCTGCCCAGGTGGATACCACAGGCCGAGGCACGTCGGCACGAGACACGTCGGCACGGGACAGCACCGCGGCACGCGACACGACGACCGCGCTGCTCCCGACGTTCGCGCCGTCGATCAGGCCCGGTCCGTTGCCCAAGGGCACCCGCTACACGTTCACCACCGACTCGATTCTTCTCTCCGGCGCGCGCACGCTGAGCGACCTCCTCAGCCACATTCCCGGCGTCTATGTCGCGCGCGGCGGCTGGTACGGAGAGCCCGAGATCGTCTTGTACGGGGGGCGTGGCCCAGTGTCGCTCGAGCTTTACTGGGATGGCATGCCGATGCGGCCGCTCGGCCGCGACTCGATCTATCTCGATCCGGCGCGCATCCCGCTTGGACCGATTGAGCGCGTCGATGTCATCATCCTTCCCGCGTCGCTCGAGGTGTACCTCGTCACCTCACAACACCGTCCGACGGCCCCACGCACGCAGGTCGGCGTTGTGTCCGGACAGGCAGACATCGCCGATTACCGCGCCGGTTATGCCACGCGTACGCGTTCGGGATTTGGCGTCTCGATGCTCGCCGATTGGGCCAGCATCGGCGCCAGTTCGCCCAGTATTACCACGCCGCCGTTCGGGACGAGCGACATCTGGGTCAAAGCCGACTACGTGCCACCCGACGGACGGGTCGGCGCGTCGTTTCAGGTGTCGAGCGCGAGCTGGCATCGCGCCACCGCAAGCGACGGCCGCGTGGACGGCTGGCGGCAGGATCGCCGCGACCGGATGCTGCGCCTGTTCGTCGCGGAGCGAGAGGACGGTCTCGGGTGGCGGTTCACGGCAACGCTCGGGACGAGCGCCATCGGTCACGACACCCTGGTCGCGCGCCGGACGACATCCGCCGCGATCCTCGAGGCCAGCCAGACATGGCGCGCGGCGTCGGTTTCGGGAGTCGCGCGGTTCGGCGCCGCGGGGGCGCCGCAACAGTTCGAGGCGCGTGCGGGATGGATGCCGCTCTCGCCCATCACACTGGCCGGATCCTTCCGGCAGTCGTTCTACGTCGGCAATCGATACGGTTGGCGGACGTTTGGCTCCGCCGGACTCACGCTCCCGCTCGGGTTCTCCGCCCGGGCCGAGGTCGCCTGGCAGGAGGACGCGGAGGCACCGCTCCTCACCACCGATGCGATGCATCGCACATTGGACGTCGCGGGCTGGCTGCGCTTCGAGAACCGCCGCGTGACGGTCGAGGTCGGTCGCGGCCGGCGCGATCCGTTCGCGCCGCTCGGCTTCGCCGCCGGGATCAAGACCGTGGATTCATTGAATCCCACCCCACTCACCGAGTTCGTGGCGGCGCACGCTACACTGCACATCGTTCCGGGCTTCACGCTGAGCGGCTGGTACTTCGATCCGGTGGTGGGCGGCGGGGACTTCGAGCCGCCGCGCCACGGGCGCGTGTCGGCGACGTTTTACTCGAAGTTCTGGCGGGTTTTCAGGAGCGGGATCTTCGCGCTGCGCGGCGAAGTCGCCATGGAATCGTGGAGCCGGTCCGCCTTTGGCGGCCTCGACACGTCAGGAGCGACGCTCGGCATGACCGGATCGAGCTTTGTCGATACCAACCTCGAGATGCAGCTCGCCGGGGTCACGCTGTTTTGGAGCGTCACGAACATCAACATCATGCGCTCCAGCTACGTGACCGGACTCGGCTATCCGAAGAGCGTGCAGCAGTATGGCGCGCGGTGGTTCTTCACTAACTAGCGCATCCCCCCCTGACTACATTTAAGGCCCTGTGCCGCGCAGTATGACGGGCTTCGGCTCGGCCGAAGATCGGGTGCTCCGCGGACGGTTGCGAATTGAAATCCGCACCGTCAACCACCGCTATTTCAACCCGCAGCTGAAGCTGCCGGCGGATCTGGCCGGCGTGGAGATCGAGATGCGCGAGCGGCTGCGCCAGCTGCTCGAGCGCGGCCACGTGGCGGTGACCGCACGTTGGGTCGAGGGACCTGGGCCAGAACGGGAAGTCACCATCGACCTGATGCGCGCCAAGCAGGTGGTGGCCGCGGCGCAGCAGCTCAAGAAGAAGCTGAAGCTGAAGGGCAACGTGGACCTCGCGTTCGTGGCGCGGCAGCCCGACGTCCTGACCGCGACGAACGGCACGAGCGAACAGCCGGTGCAGTGGGCGGACGTGCAGCCCATCGTCGAGCGAGCCGCGCGCGACGTCGTCGCGATGCGGGAGCGGGAAGGGCAGGCGCTGGCCACCGAGCTGAACGGGCGTCTTGCCGCGCTCGAAGCCGCGGCCCAGACGATCGAAGCGCAGGCGCCGGCACGGCTCACGGCGGAGCACGAGCGGCTCAAGCGGGCGGTAGCGGAGCTGATGGCCCAGACAAGCGTGGACGAGCAGCGCCTGGCGCTCGAGATCGCGCTGCTGGCGGACCGGGTGGACATCACGGAGGAGCTGGTGCGGTTCCGCTCGCACGTGGCGGCGGCCCGCGGCGCGCTGCGGTCCGATCAGGCGGTGGGGAAGCAGCTCGGGTTTCTGGCGCAGGAGCTGCTGCGCGAAGTGAACACGATGGGCTCGAAGGCGAATGACGCGCGCATCACCCAGACGGTGATCGCGATGAAGGGGGACCTCGAGAAGTTCCGGGAGCAGCTGGAGAACCTGGAGTGACCCCGCGGATAGTCGTCCTGTCCGCGCCATCAGGTGGCGGCAAGACGACGATCGCGAACGCGGTGCGGGAGCACAACCCGGAGCGGTTTGGATTCTCGGTGTCGGCGACCACGCGGAAGCCGAGGCCAAACGAGCGCGACGGCGTCGATTACTATTTTCACACGCGCCAGCAGTTTCTCGATGGCGTCGGCGCGGGCAGGTTTCTCGAGTACGCCGAGTACGGCGGTGAGATGTACGGCACCCTCAAGACCGAAGTCGAGAAGGTGCTAGAATCAGGCAAGCACGTGCTGCTGGATATCGAGGTCGAAGGGGCGCGGCAGGTCCGCAACCAGTATCCCCCGCCGCGCTCGGTATCGATCTTTATCTTGCCGAGTGACCCGCGGGTATTGCTGGACCGCCTGCGGCAGCGGAAGAGCAACTCGGTCGAGCAGATTCGGTGGCGGCTGGACCGCGCCGAGTACGAGCTGCAGCAGTCGACGCTGTTCGATCGGTGGGTTCGAAACGACGACCTGAAGACCGCAGTCGAGAGAGTCCTGGCGATCGCCGATGACACGCGCGGCCGTACGCGGGAGCAAAAGGATTTCGAGTGGATTGCGAATTACGGGCGTCTCCTCCAGGAAGAGGCTAGACGTCTCTACGATAAACCGAGCTAACGGAAAGGCAGAGCAATGCGGATCGTCACACCGGCAGAAGTCGCGGGCCAGACACAGAACAAGTACCTGGGGGTCCTCGTCGCCGCCAAATTCGCGCGCTTCGTAAACGATTTCCCGCGCGATCGGTCGGTCGACTGGGAAGAGAAGCTCACCACGCGCGCGTTCGACGAGCTCGTCCGCGGCGGCCTCAAGTACCGCCTGGTGCGGCGGCGGCGCTCACAGGAAACCTGATGCCGTTCGCCGGCGCCCCCCGGCACGTCGTGCTCGGCGTGGCGGGCGGGATCGCCTGCTATAAGAGCTGTACCCTGGCGCGCCGCCTGACCGAGGCGGGGGCGACCGTGGATGTGATCATGACCGCCGCGGCCGCGGAGTTCGTGCGTCCGGTGACGTTCGAGGCGCTGACCGGGCGGCCCGTCCTGACGTCGCTGTGGGAACGCGGCCACGCGCTCGCCCACATCGATCTCGCCAAACATCCGGATCTCGTGATCGTCGCGCCGGCGACCGCCAGCATCCTGGCGCGCGCCGCGATGGGCATGGCCGACGATTTGCTCACCACGCTGCTGCTCGCGCGCGCGGACCGTCCCGTGCTCGCCGCGCCGGCGATGAACGACGCGATGTACGCCAATCCCGCGACCACCGCCAACATCCAGACGCTCAAGGAGCGTGGCTGGCATTTCATCGGCCCCGAGATCGGCGCGCTCGCCGAAGGTCCGAGCGAGCGGCCCGGACGGATGAGCGAGCCCGAGGCGATCGTTGCGGCGGCCGAGCGCCTGCTGAGCGGGGGCCACAACAACCACAGCAAATGGTCTGGCAAGCGGGTCGTAGTCACGGCGGGGCCGACGCGAGAACATCTCGATCCGGTGCGCGTGATCACGAATCCCTCGAGCGGCCGAATGGGGTACGCGCTCGCGGAGGCCGCGCTCGCGCGTGGTGCGGCCGTCATACTCGTGAGCGGACCGACCGAGCTGACGCCACCGGGAGGCGTGGAGACGCGACGCGTCGAGACGACGGACCAAATGCAGCAGGCGGTGCAAACCGCGATGAAGGATGCGGCCGCATTGTTCATGGCTGCGGCGCCCGCCGACTTCAAACCGAAAGTCGGCGGAAAAGTGAAACGCCCACGCGCCTCGGGAGCGATGACGCTCGAGCTGGAGGTGACGCCCGACATTTTGCGTTCGCTCAAGCGGCCGCCCGGATGCGTCGTGGTGGGCTTTGCCCTCGAGACCGGGGACGGTCTGGCGCGGGCCCGCGAGAAACTGCAAGATAAAGCCCTCGACTTCGTGGTCCTCAACGACGCGCTCGAGCCCGGCGCGGGATTCGAGGTTCCGACGAATCGTGTCACGGTGCTGGGAAAAGGGGGGCGGCGCGTCGATCTGCCGCTCCTCCCCAAGCGCGACGTGGCCGAACGCATCCTCGACGTGGTGGAAGAAGCGCTTTGACTGACGCGCGGGCTCTCGCAATCGAATATCTAAAACAGCAACGGTTGCTGGGCGGAGATTCGGTGATTCTGCCGGGCGGATGGGCGGCTTGGCCGATGTGGAGCCCCGAAACCCCAAGCGCGGCGGAGCCAGCTCCGGGCACACAGCCCATCCGCCCATCCGCCCATCCGCCCGCCGGGATTTCATTCGATCCGCCCAGCGCCGATCTCTTCGCCAACGATCCGATCCAACGGGCGGCAAGCCTCCAGGACGTCGCCTCTCTCATCGCCGGCTGCCGCAAGTGCAAGCTGTGCGAGGCCCGCACGAACACCGTCCCGGGCGAAGGTCCGGCGACGGCGCGGCTCGTGGTGATCGGCGAAGGACCAGGACGGACCGAAGACGAAACCGGCCGTCCATTCGTCGGCAGGGCGGGCGAGCTGCTCACCAAGATCCTCGAAGCGATCAAGCTGCCGCGGGAGCAGGTGTTCATCTGCAATGTCGTGAAATGTCGGCCGCCGGAGAACCGGTTGCCGCAGTACGACGAGATCGCGGCCTGCCTGCCGTTCCTGTATCGCCAGATAGAGCTGGTCAAGCCGAAGGTCATGCTGGCGATGGGCGGGACGGCGGCGCAGAGCCTGCTCAGCACCAAACAGTCGCTTGGCGCCTTACGCAATCAGGTTCACCGGTTCCGCGGCATTCCCGTGATCGTGACCTACCATCCGGCCGCGCTGCTCCGAAACCCCAACTGGAAGAGACCAACCTGGGATGACGTCCGTATCGCCGCTCGCCTCCTCGACAGCTGACCGAGGAGCGGCCGAGTGGACCGGCCGCCAGACTCCGTGGAGTAACGAGGCGGAGCAGGCGGTTCTCGGCGCGATGTTGCTCGACCAGGACGCGGCCCTCAAGGCCGCGGAGATCCTGGACGACACGATGTTCTACCGCGAGGGACATCGGCTGCTGTTCCGGTCGATGCTCTCGCTGACCGAGCGCGGCGACGTCATCGATCCCGTCACGCTCCGCGACGAGCTGAGCCGCCGCGGCGATCTCGACCGGGCCGGGGGGATGGAATACATCGCGGCGCTGATCGACGTCGTCCCGACAGCCGCGAACGTCGACTACCACGCCAAGATCGTCCGCGACAAAGCGGTGCTGCGTCGACTCGTGGAAGCCGCGACCGGGATTATCCAGGACGTCTACGAGGGACACGGTACCGCCGGCGAAGTGCTCGACAACGCGGAGCACCGCGTGTTCCAGGTGGCGCAGTTCCGGCGGGCCGAGGAATTCATTCGCATCAAGGAACTGATCTGGCCCACGATGGAGCGGATCGAGCAGCTCCAATCCGGCGCCGGATCGGTCACGGGCGTGCCGAGCGGCTTCGTGGACCTCGACCGCCTGACAGCCGGTTTCCAGCGTGCCGATCTGGTCATTATCGCCGCCCGGCCATCCATGGGGAAGACGGCGCTGGCGCTGAACATCGTCCAGCACGCCGCGATCGAGCACAACACCGGCGTCGCGTTCTTCTCGATCGAAATGTCGAAGGACGCCCTGGTCCAGCGGCTGCTCTGCTCCGAGGGCCTCGTCGACGCGCAGCGGCTGCGCCGCGGCCAGCTCCGGGATGACGATTATCCCAAATTGGCGCGTGCGGCAGGATTGCTGGGGACCGCACCAATCTGGATTGACGATTCCGCCTCATTGACGCCGCTGGCCATGCGTTCCAAGGCACGCCGGTTGAAGGCCGAGCACGACATTGCGCTCGTGATCGTGGACTATTTGCAGCTGATGCAGGGGCCGGGCGACGTCGAGAATCGCCAGCAAGAGATCTCGTACATCTCGCGCTCGCTCAAGGCGCTCGCGAAAGAGCTCGACGTGCCGGTCGTCGCCATCTCTCAGCTGTCGCGCGCGCCCGAGCAGCGCGGCGGCGAGCACCGGCGGCCGCAGCTCTCCGATCTTCGCGAATCGGGCGCGATCGAGCAGGACGCCGACGTCGTCTGCTTCATCTACCGGCAGGAGTTCTACGACGGTCCGGTCGATCCCAAGACCAACGAGAGCATCGAAGGCATCGCGGAAGTGATCGTCGGGAAGCAGCGCAACGGCCCCACGGGCACCGTGAAGCTGCACTTCAAAAAAGAGTACACGCGCTTCGACAATTACACCGCGCGCGAGGCTCCCTCGCTCGAGGCTGGACGTGTCTAAAGGCAAGTCGGTCTTTCGCTGCACCGAATGCGGCGCAGATCAGCCCAAATGGGGCGGGCGTTGCGATAGTTGCGGTGCGTGGAACAGCCTCATTGAAGAGGCGATTGGGCGGATCGGCGGATCGGCGGATCGCAAAATCCCATCCGGCCATCCGCCGATCCGGCTATCCGACGTCGACGGGGCGGCGGTGGCGCGCTGGAAGACCGGGCTCGCCGAATTCGACTTCGTCCTCGGCGGCGGAATCGTTCCCGGCTCCGTCGTGCTCGTCGGCGGCGAGCCGGGAATCGGCAAGTCGACGCTGCTGATGCAGTGCGCCGCGCGGCTCGAGAGCCAGGGCGTCTCGACCCTCTACGTCTCCGGCGAGGAATCCCCCGATCAGCTGCGCCTGCGCGCCGATCGCCTGGCAGAGGACGCCGGCGGCATCCACGTGCTCGGTGAGACGCGCCTCGAATCGATTCTCCATCACGCCGTGCAGCTGAAATCGAGCGTCGTGCTGCTCGACTCGGTGCAGACCACGTATACGGAGGAGCTCGAAGGCGCGCCCGGCAACGTCGGTCAGGTGCGCGAGTGCGCGGCCCGGCTGATGCGCTTCGCCAAGGAATCGGGACCGGCGGTCGTGCTCGTCGGCCACGTGACCAAGGGCGGCGGCATCGCCGGCCCGAAGACACTCGAGCACATCGTCGACACCGTGTTGTACTTCGAAGGCGAAACGACGCTGGACCACCGGATCCTGCGGGCCGTGAAGAACCGGTTCGGCTCGGTGGACGAGATCGGCGTCTTCCGCATGACGGGGTCGGGGCTCGAGCCTGTCGCAAATCCCGCGGCCGCATTTCTCGCGGGCCGCAGCACCGGCGCATCCGGTTCTGCGGTGACGGCGCTGATGGAAGGCACGCGCCCGATGCTGGTCGAGATCCAGGCGCTCGCCTCCAAAGCCGGCTTTGGTACGCCGCAGCGCGTCGCGACGGGACTCGATCATCGCCGCCTGGCGCTGCTGCTCGCCGTGCTCGAGCGCCGCGGCGGGCTGCCGTTCGGGAACCTGGATGTCTTCGTCAATGTGACGGGAGGCGTGCGGCTGATCGAGCCCTCGACCGATCTCGCGGTTCTTGCCGCGCTCGTCTCGACGGTGCACGACCGTCCCGTGCCCGCCGACGCGCTCTTCCTGGGAGAGGTCGGCCTCGGCGGCGAGATCCGTCCCGTCGCCGGTGTGGAGCGGCGCCTGGCCGAAGCGGCCCGTCAGGGATTCCGGCGCGTGTTCCTGTCCGCCCGGTCTCGCGGGACCGCCGGGGGAGACCTCGAGGTGATCGGGCTGGAGGGAATCGGTGAGCTCGCCCGGCGTCTCGCAGCCTGACATCGGTGTCGTGGTCGTGGCAGCGGGGGCGGGCGTGCGCGCGGGCCCTGGAGAGCCGAAGCAGTTCCGTCCGATCCTCGGCGTCCCGATGCTGCTACGCGCACTCCGGCCATTCACCGGCCATCCGGAAGTCCGGCAGGTCGTCATCGCCTTGCCGCCCGGATACGCGGAGCGTCCACCCGATTGGCTCGGCAAACTGCGAGGCGACCGGCTGGAGTTGGTGCCGGGTGGCGCCCAGCGTGTGGATTCCGTCCGCGCCGGACTCGATGCGCTGCCCGACGACGCGACGATCATTCTCATTCACGACGCCGCGCGGCCCTTCGTGAGTCGCGGGACGATCGACGCGGTGATCGCGCGCGCGCGCGCGGGTGTCGGTGCCGTCGCGGCAGTCCCCACGTCGGACACGCTCAAGGAAATCGCGCAGGGCAGCCCCCGGCCGACCCCGCGTATCACCCGCACCGTGGATCGTGAGCGCATCTGGCGCGCGCAGACGCCGCAGGGCTTTCCTCGGCAGATGTTGCGCGACGCCTATGCGCAGCTCGGTGCAACCGCCAACGGCGGCGCGCCGAGTGACGATGCCGAGGTGTGCGAGCGGGCGGGATTTCCCGTGGAGTTGATTCCTGATTCGCCGTACAACTTGAAGATCACCACAGCCGACGACTTCCGGATCGCCGAGGCTCTCGCTCGTGAATTGCGTTGAGACCGATCCCATTTCAATCGGATTCCGATGTTGCCACTGCGATCCCGCAGGTGGTGAAGCATTTGGAAAAGGGCGGTTTGCTCGCCTATCCGACCGAGACCGTGTACGGTCTCGGCTCGCGTGCCGTACAAGCGGACGTTGCGGCACTGGCCGCGATGAAAGGCCGGTCCGCCAGCAAACCATTCCTCTTATTGATCAGCGATCGCGGAATGGCTGAAGCGCACGGGCTGGCATTCAACGCCTCGGCCGACGCGCTGGCGCGCGCGTTCTGGCCCGGCCCTCTCACGCTGGTCCTGCCCGGGGGCTCGGGCCGGCTGCCGGATCTGCTGCGCGGGCCAGACGGCGGCATCGCGGTGCGCTGGACCTCGCATCAGGGGATCGCCAACCTCGTCGCCGCGCTGGGCGTGCCGTTGACGTCGACTTCGGCCAACCTGCCCGGGCAGCCGCCGGGCCCGGGCGCCGACGCCATCGCCCGCGACTTTGCGCCCGCGGTGGCATCGGGGCAGTTGCTCGTGCTCGACGGCGGAGTGCTGGGGAACCGGCCCCCTTCCACGGTGGTTGATTGCACCAGGCCGCAGGCGCACATCGTTCGCGAAGGGACTCTGAGCGTCGCCGAGCTGCGACGCGCCGTCGGCCGGCTGGCACCATGACCCAACATGTCCTGTTCGTCTGCACCGGCAACATTTGCCGCAGCCCCCTCGCGTCGTCCCTGCTCGAGCGCGCGCTGAAGGAGCGTGCGCTCGATGTCGCGGTGAGCTCCGCCGGCACGGGTGCCTGGGACGGCGCGCCGGCATCCGAAGGGGCGTACCTCGTCGGGCTCGAGCGCGGGCTCGATCTGTCCGGGCACCGGGCCCGGCTGCTGACGCGAGACCTCGTAGAACAAGCCGATCTCATCCTCACGATGGCACGACACCACCGCGCCCGCGTCGACGAGCTCGGCGGCGAAGGCAAGGTGTTCGTGCTCGGCGAATACGCCGGCAAGGGTGGGGACGAGGTCAGCGACCCGTTTGGCGGCGATCTCGGCGTATACCGCGACACGTGCCAGGAGCTCGAGGCCCTCGCGGCCGCGGTGGCCGATCGACTCGCGGCTGAGAGCAAGCGTGGAGATCAGCGCTAAGACGCGTTTGCTCACGGTCATCGGCGACCCGGTGGCCCACTCTCTGTCCCCCGCGATGCACAACGCCGGGTGTCGCGCCCTCGGCCTCGACGCTGTCTACCTGGCGCTGCAGGTACCGCCGGGATCGCTCCCCGCGGTGCTCGCGATGCAGGCGGCCATCGGCGGTGCAGGGAACGTCACCGTCCCGCATAAGGAAGCAGTCGAACGATCCGTCGCGCGGAAAACGGATGTCTGCGCCCGCGTCGGCGCGTGCAATACGTTCTGGACGGAAGATGGCGGGCTGGTCGGCGACAACACCGACGTATTCGGCGTGGCTGCCGCGCTCGACCAGATCGGCGCGGCTCGACACGGAGAGCGGTGGCTCGTGGTGGGAACCGGCGGATCGGCGCGGGCGACGGCGGTGACAGCGGCGGACCGCGGCGCGAAACTCTTCGTCCGTTCGCGGGATGCCTCGCGCGCCAAGGGCTTCGCCGAGTGGGCGACCGGCATCGGCGTGGCGACGACGGTCGCTCACGGCCCGGTCGAGGTCGACGTCGCGATCAATGCCACCCCGCTCGGACTCGCCGGACACGATCCGCTGCCGATCGACGTCAATCACATCCCCGGTGTGCAGCGCGCGCTCGATCTGGTGTACGCGCCGGGGGAGACCCGATGGGTCCACGTCCTGCGCGAGCGCGGGATCGAGGCCATGGATGGTCGCGAGATGCTCGTCCAGCAAGGCGCGGCGGCGTTCGAGCGGTTTTTCCCGGGCACCGACGCTCCCACCGAGGTGATGCGCGCCGCCGTGCAACGCGCGCTGCGTGTTTAGCACCGCACTCGAGCAGCTGCTTCTTCCCGCGGAGTGCCTGCTCTGTCACGCCCTGCTGAGCCCCCGCGACGCCGGCAGGATCGTCTGCCCGCTGTGCCGGCAACGATGGCGCGCGGTGCGGCCGCCGTGGTGCGGGCGGTGCGGGCAACCGGAGCCGCATTTCGGCCCGTGCCGCCTGTGCGCCGACTGGCCCGCCGCGCTCACCTGGGTCCGATCGGCAGTCTGGCTCGACGAGGGCGCCCGGCCGGCCGTGCACGGTCTCAAGTACGGCAGATTGCCGCGGATCGCCGACGACTTGGCGGCGGCGATGCTGCCGATGCGGCCCACGACCGACGGACCGTCGGTGCTGATCCCGATTCCGCTCGCTCCAAAGCGTTTGCGCGAGCGAGGCTACAATCAGAGCGAGATGCTGGCGCGCGCGCTGGCCCGACAGTGGCGGATTCCCGTGACTCTTGACGTGCTCGTCCGCGCGCGGGAGACACCGACGCAAACGGCGTTGACACCGGAGACGCGCCTGGCGAACGTGGCGGGGGCGTTTGATGTGCGGCGTGCGGCGTTCGACGTGTTGCATGGCAACGCCGCACGCGACACGCCGCACGTCACATTCGTGCTCGTGGACGACGTCTTCACTACCGGTGCAACGTTGGCCGAGGCGGCCAGGGCACTAGAACAGGCCGGCGCGACACGAGTCATGGGCGTCACCTTCGCCCGCGCGGCTATTCCAGACTTCACGTAAGGGGAGAGTCATGGCGGTTCGGGTAGGGATCAATGGGTTCGGCCGCATCGGGCGGAACGTGCTCCGCGCGGCCACGATGGCGAAGCAGACCGACCTCGAGTTCGTCGGCGTCAACGACATCACCGACACGAAGACCCTGGCGCACCTGCTGAAGTACGACTCGGTGCACGGGCGGTTCCCAGGCACCGTCGAAGCCAAGGGCGACGCGCTCGTCGTCAACGGGAAGACGATTAAGGTCTCTGCCATCAAAGAGCCCGAGAAGCTGCCCTGGAAAGATCTCGGCGTGGAGTTCGTGCTCGAGAGCACCGGGCGCTTCACCGACAAGGAGAGCGCGTCGAAACATCTGACCGCGGGAGCCAAGAAGGTCGTGATCTCGGCGCCGGCCAAGGGTGAAGACATCACGATCTGTATGGGCGTCAACAATGAGAAGTACGATCCCGCCAAGCATCACATCATCTCGAACGCGTCGTGCACCACCAATTGCCTCGTGCCCATGGTCAAGGTCGTGATGGACAGCTTCGGGTTCAAGCACGGCTTCATGACGACGGTACACAGCTACACGAACGACCAGCAAATCCTCGACCTGCCGCACAAGGATCTGCGCCGCGCCCGCGCCGCCGCTCTCAGCATCATTCCGACCACGACCGGCGCGGCCAAGGCCACGGGCCTCGTCATCCCGGAAGTGAAAGGCAAGATCGACGGCATCTCATTGCGCGTTCCGACTCCCGACGTTTCGGTCGTCGAGCTGGTCGCCGACGTCGAACGACCAACCACAGTCGAAGCCGTGAATGCGGCGTTCAAGCAGGCGGCCGCCTCCGGTCCCCTGAAGGGGATTCTCGACACGAGCGACGAGCCGCTGGTCTCCCACGACTACATCGGCAATCTGTATTCGAGTGTGATCGATACGATGTCGACGGCGGTCATCGACGGCACGCTGGTGCACGTCTCGTCGTGGTACGACAACGAGATGGGCTACTCGGCGCGCTGCGTGGACCTGCTCGCGTACCTCGGTCGCCGCCGTTGAAGAAAAAGCGCCTGCGGGATCTTCCCCCGCAGGCGCTGGACGGCAAGCGCGCGCTCGTGCGCGTCGACTTCAATGTCCCGCTGAAGAACGGCAAGGTCACCGACGACACCCGGCTGCGCGCCTCGCTCCCCACGATTCAGTACCTCCGCGACAAGGGCGCGCGCGTCGTGCTGCTCTCGCACCTCGGCCGGCCGAAAGGCGGGCCGGACCCGCAGTACTCGCTGCAGCAGATCGTGCGCGATCTGGAGAAGCTGCTCGGCGCGCCCGTGGAGTTCATTCCCGATCCGGCGACGGGTGCCGTCACGACGCGGCGGCTGCCGCGCGGCGGTGTCGCACTCGTCGAGAACACCCGCTTCTGGCCCGGCGAGGAGAAGAATGATCCCGAGCTGGCGAAGGTCTTCGCGGCGCTCGGCGATCTCTACGTGAACGACGCGTTCGGGTCGGCGCATCGCGCCCACGCGTCCACCGAAGCAGTCGCTCATCTTCTCAGGCCCGCCGTCGCCGGCTTCCTGATGGAGAAGGAGCTGACCTATCTCGGCCAGCTGCTCAGCAACCCCAAACATCCCTTCGTCGCGGTGTTGGGCGGCGCCAAGATCTCGGGCAAGATCGACGTGATCCGCTCCCTGCTGCCGCGCGTCGATGAGCTGCTCATCGGCGGCGCAATGGCGTGCACATTTTTTGGGGCTATGGGGCTGGAGGTTGGGAACTCGCTGGTCGAGCCAGACCGCATTGCCCTGGCGAAGGAATTGCTAGCGACCAGCGGAAAAAAACTGATTCTGCCGCGCGGCGCCGTGATCGCGCCGTCGCTCGAGCGCGCGAGCGAGCATCGCTCCGTGCGGGCTGACGCGATCCCCGTGGGCTGGGCCGTCTTCGATATCGATGAGGCGACGCAGCACGACTTCCGGGCACGCCTGCTGCGCGCCAAGACGATCTTCTGGAACGGCCCGATGGGGGTGTTCGAGACGCCCCCGTTTGATGGGGGCACGCGCGCCGTTGCAAACGCGCTCGTCGAAGCTGGGAAGAAAGGAGCCGTCACCGTTGTCGGGGGCGGGGATTCGGTCGCGGCCGTCGCCGGAATGGAGAGTCAGCTCACGCACGTCTCGACCGGCGGCGGCGCGTCGCTCGAGTTTCTCGAAGGGAAGGAGCTGCCCGGCGTGGCAGCTCTGGAGGACGCGTGAGGCCCCTGGTCTTCGCGGGCAACTGGAAGATGCACGTCG